>WTBY01000063.1 GCA_013138865.1 Helicobacteraceae bacterium
AAACTCTAATTGTAGCCTTTGGCTATCAATTGAGTATTTCCCTACGGGGTTAAAGTGACTTCGTAATTTCTTCAAAATTAGAAGTAAGTAAACTCTAATTGTAGCCTTTGGCTATCAATTGAGTTTACTTAAAATAAACCCAAAAACTTTCATACCTTTTAACAGTACTAAGACGAGCTATATCTGTACTTACATCAGCATCATTTGTTGGTGCGTATATGTACCATGTGTCATCTCTTAGAAGTAAAATGTAGACTAATGTTTTACTTTGTGCTGTAAGTGCATCACTTATTTCGCTTACACTCTGATCATCATTATTTGACATTAGTGTCCAGCCTTCTTGAAAGAGGCTTGTGAAGTCATTTACTGCAACTGCATCTTCATCAAATGGTAGATCTACTGTTGTGGCTGCACTTGTTTTTATTAGTAGTCCATCTAGTGGGTTCATTGTTGTTGTTTTACTTATGTTGTAGGCTGGGTTAGCTGTGGAGTTACTATCCCAGTATGTCCATGAGTCACCAAATTTTAGAACCATATCTACATTAGAGTTTACTCCAAATACACTATTTAGAGTATTATCTTGATCACAGAAGTTTTGGTATGTACTATTAATTTGATACACACCTTCATCACATAGAGTTTTAGAGTGTGGTAGTGAAATATATGTATAACCATAATCGAGTTTTGTTCTTATTTTTGGGTTAGGAGATAGGCTTTTGTATAGCTCCTCTTTTGCTTCTTTGTTTAGTAGAAGGTATGAGTATATATCATTAGCTGCATGGTACTCTGCGTATTTTATGTAGTTAGCCTCCCATACAAAAGCAGCATTTTGTCTAAACTCTGGGTTAGTTGGGTGTAGTGTTAGAGCTGTATAACTACCTACTACTCTTTTACTCCATGTTCCTGCTGTTGAGTCATTAACTATAGTTCCATTTTGATCGTATTCTATTAGGTTACCTGTTATATCACTACTTATATTAGCTGTGTACTCTAGTGTAATAACTTTTTTGTTATTTATACTTCTTAGAAGACCATATGATAAATAGTTATTTGCTACTGCGTTCATAAAGTATTCGAGTGACGCAACACTTTGATCGCTAGATGAGTAATCATCTACTCTTAGCTCTTCATCTATATATTTAACATATACTTTTTGAGAAGTAGAATTGGTGTCTGAGAAACTAAAGTTCATGCCAGCTGCACTAAAGTGACTTGAAGTTGTTGAGTAGTCATTTTGAGTATCAAAGTGAAGGGTATTAGGTATAGTAGAGGTAGCTGATTTAACTTCATCTACTACACCATCTATATCTTTTATATAGTAATCTATTAGAACTTCATTAGCTACTATTTTATGGCGATCGTACTCAACAACACTGCTTGAGTGACCACTACTGTTATAATCAACTCTTGTATTTAGTGAGTATAGATCCTCTGTAACTGTCTGTGTTGCACTGTTGTAGTTAGTTGAGTCTGCTTCTTTGGCTATTATGGTGTGGTATTGTTGTGGTTGGATATTAACATTGAAGTCTTTAGAAGTTTCATTTCCGTTGATGTCAGTTACAACTAGCTCAAAGCTTTGAGTTCCATTTGCATCAGAACTAACTGGTGTAATTGTTAGAGTAACTGGAGTTGTTGAGTATGTAGCGTACTGAACAGAACTTGGTGCAGTGTATGTTACTATACTTGCAGTTGTGTTGATTGCAATAGTTAAGTCTTGTTGCTTATCATCATCGATCGTAAACGCTAGAGTAAAGCTTGAGTTCATTGGGATGAATTGATCGTAGATAGTGCTTATGGTTGGTGGTGTTGTGTCTATTATGATCCAGTTAGCACTATTGGTAATTAGAGGTGAATAGCTATTATTACTACCATCAATAGTTGCAAAAAAGCTAGGCTCCGAGCTGTCTATTTCATCGTATAGTTTGCCATCTGCAAAGTTGTAGTACCAAGCTGAACCATCAACATTTATTTGTAAAGAGTACTCTTCATTGTAATCGACGTTTGCACTTAAGTAGTTGTCACCAGTGTCAATAGAGTCACTTATTAAAACCGAAGAGCTATCACTTTTAATAGCGTAAAGAGAAGTTATATTATAAGTAGAGAGATCGACTCCTAAAAGAGAAATATTGATCGTACCTGGGTAAACTTGAAGAGGTGCGAGTACTCCAAAACCTAATTGACCAAAGTCATTACCTCCCCAACCTAAAAGAGTACCATCACTTTTTAAAACAAAGTTGTGATCTACACCAGCAGAAAATGATGAAATAGTCCCATCTATAACTATTTGTGAAGTACCAGACTTCCAAAGTGTTCCATCGTCTTTCATAGCTAACATAGAACCACCATCATAAGAGATAGCACTCCAAGTAGTCTCACTTTCTACTTGTGTTTGAATGTTTGTACCATTACCCCATTCCCAAAGTGTACCATCTGTTTTTATTCCATAAGAGCTGTATGATGCGGCAACAATATCACTATAACCAGAGCCTACTTGTGTTGGCATTGTTATCGCTGTATTTGTTGCATCTCCTAGTTGACCACTAGTATTATCACCCCATGCCCAAAGAGTACCATCAGCTTCAAGTGCTAAAGAGTGTTTTCTTCCGGCAGCCACAGCAACCCAGTTAGTGTTTACATCTATTTGTGTTGGAACATCAATAGTAGTTGTTGTACCATCTCCTACTTGATAGTCTGCATTGTTACCCCAAGAGTAGAGAGTTCCATCTGTATGTATAGCTAAGTTATGAAAACCTGAAGCAGAAATTGCTTGATATGTGTTAGAGAGATCTATCTGAGTTGGTGTATAAACATCTGAAGAAGCACCATTACCAAGTCTCTCTAGAGTGTCTTCACCCCAACTCCAAAGTGTTCCATCACTTCTTAGTGCAAGAGCATGATAGAAGCCAAGAGATACATCACTCCAAGTTGTATTGTTATCAATTTGAACAGCTAAAGTTTGATTATTTTTATCTCCATTTAGTAGTCCAGCATCATTATCTCCCCAACCCCAAAGTGTTCCATCATCCTTAATAGCAATAGAGTTACCATACCCTGCGACAACTTTTGTATATGTATTTGAGGTTGTTACTGAAGTTGGCAGACTTATATATGCATCTGATCCATCGCCATATTGTCCATCATCACTTTTACCCCAAGCAAAAAGAGTGTTGTCATTTTTTGCTGCAAAACTATTGTAACTTCCAGAGTAGAGTGCTACCCAGCTAGTATCACTACCTATTTGAGTAGGAGTTGATCTGTTTGTTGTTGTACCATCACCTAGAGTAGCAAAGTTGTTGTCGCCCCAACTCCAAAGTGTTCCATCACTTTTTAGTGCACTAGAGTAAGCTTCTCCAGAAGCAATAGAGTACCAGTCTGTGTCAGTGCCTATTTGAGTTGGACTAAAATTATTGGTTGTTGAGCCATCTCCTAGTTGTCCACTGTAGTTAGCTCCCCAAGAGTAAATAGTTCCATCAGATCTTAGTGCTACTGTATGAGCATAACCAGTTGCAACACTTACCCATGTTGTGTTATTGTCAATTAAAGCAGGAGTTTGTATTGTATCCTCAGTTCCATCACCAAGGACACCATAGTAGTTATCACCCCAAGCGTAGAGTGTTCCATCTGTTTTAATAGCTAAAGTGTGATCAGCATAAGCAAAAGTTTTTGCCCAATTTGTATCACTTCCTATTTGTGATGGAGTGCTTTGATCACTATTTGATCCACTACCTAGTTGGTAATCACTATCACTTCCCCAGGTCCAAAGAGTACCATCACTCTTAATTGCCGTAGAGTGGTAAGTACCAACACTAACATGTACCCAAGTAGTATCAGAGCCTATTTGTGTAGGTATAGTTCTATTGGTTGTTGTTCCATCTCCTAGTTGAGAGTAGTTGTTTCTTCCCCATGCCAAAAGAGTACCATCTGTTTTAGTTGCTAAAACGTGTGATCTGCTTGCTGAAATAGAGTGCCAGTCATTATCAGAACCTATCTGTATTGGAAGTTCTGTAGAGCTTGTTGTTCCATCACCTAATTGACCATAGTAGTTATCGCCCCAAGCCCAAAGAGTTCCATCATTTTTTATAGCTAATGCAAAACCCTCTCCATTAGAGATGAGTTTATAAAAAGATGTATCAAAAGTACTTAGCCAGTTTGGAGTACTAGCGTCTATACTTATACTACTAAGAGTACTAAGTGGTTGAAAAAAGTTTGCGTCTGCTGTATATTCTGAGTATAGCTTTTGATCACTAAAGTTGTACCAGTAGATCGAGCTATCAGATAAAACTACTTTAATAGCGAAGTTGTGAGAATCTTCAACATTAGTACTTATGCTTTCAGTAGGAGTTGAAATAGAAGAGCTCAATAGTGTCTGTGTTCCATTCTCGTCTAAAACATAAATTTCATCAATAGAAGCACTTATGTTTGTTATGTCTAAAGTAAAGTTAGGAGGAATAAAACTTGCATTGGAGTTCTCAAAAACTGATGAAGCTGTAGTTGTACCATCAGCATGCTCACCATTTGCATTTATTCCTGAAGCATAAAGTTCGTCCGAACTATTAAGTATCAGTGCATAGTTGACACCAGTTGAAAATGCTTTAGCTTCAAAAAATGTACTAGATGCTGTTGTTGGTGTAGCCGTACTACCACTACCACCTTGACCATTTGTATTCGCTCCGATCAATTTTACACTTCCATCGGCTAGCATATACATAGTTGTTCTACCACCAGCACTAATTTTAGTCGCATTTGACGCAACTACTTCATACGGAGAAGTTATAGTTCCTCCTCCTGATTCACCATTGTTGTTTAATCCGAATGCGTACACTTTACCATCTAAAGTTAATACTACAGAGTGTGCGTCACCAGCTTCGACACTAATTGCATTTGAGATATTTGATACTTGCTGAGGATAGATCAGATCAGAACCTAATGCGCCATAGTAGTTACTACCCCATGTCCATACTGTACCATCAGACTTTACAGCTACAAAATGTCTATTACCAGCCGCAACACCAACTACGTCAGTTAAATATGTAGAAGAGTCTGTTTTAACTTGAATAAAACTTGTACTAGGATCAGCAGTTCCATCACCTAAATAACCTGAACCATCGCCACCAGTAGTCCATACTGTACCATCATTTTTCAATACTACACTAATATAAGAACCAGCATCAACAGCTTTTGCATTTGTTAAACCTGTGTCAGTAGGAGCATTTCTGCTCACAGTATCTCCTAAGCCCAATTGACCCTGTCCACTATTTCCCCAAGACCATAGTTTGTATGAAGAATCAATAGCAAAAGATGTATAAGTCCCTGTACCTACTGCAATAATATTACTTAAGCTTGATACATATTGTGGAGTTGATTTAGATGAGTTCTCATCATTGAGTCCAAGCTGACCATAACTACCACTACCCCAACTAAAAAGATCACCATCATTGTCTAGGTAGATAGAGTGATACCCACCTGCTGTTAAATCTTCGATCTCATATACCCAATTTTCAGTTGAGAGGTCAAGTGAAAAAGAGTTATTAGATGAGTTTATGTTTGTTTTAAAGTCGGTAGATAGATCATTTATATGGTAAAGTTTAGCATCACTAAAATTTACCCAATAACTTTGTAAAACTCCATTGTTGTTGGTGTCAACACGTACAGTAAAGTTTTGATCTTCATTATAAACTGGAACACTATAAGAGTTAGATCCATCATAAATACTACCCGCTATAATATCTGGTATGTCAAAGTTTTCACTAATCCCATCTACTCCTATTACTTGAATATTTGTAATATTGTGATCACTTAGTGAGACATTAGTCAAATCAAGAGATAGTTTTAGTAGATCACTTTCATAAACAGTAACATTAAACTGCTCACTTAAACTATTTCCACCGTCACTAGCATTAATGTCTAAAGTTTCACTTCCAACAGTTGAACTATAATAAGCAAATGTACCAGTAGTTCCATTAAAGTCATAAATGCTTGATGGTACATTTCCATTATAAGAGTAGGTAGGAGTTGTTGTATTATTATCAACTACAAGTCTATTTTCAACTGCCATGTATTGAGATGTGTAGATATTATTACCCAATATTTTAGGAGCAGTATCTACCCAAGTAGCACCTGTGATCGCTCCACTGTTTGCATTTGTACTATGATCGTAAGCTGTTGTTCCTGCTCCCTCATTTAAAGGCCAGTAACCTACGAGGTTTGAGTCTGTTAGATCTGGTGCTGAAGCCATTAGATGTTGGAACTCTATTTGTGTAAGTGCTTTATTCCAAAGAGATACTTGAGATATATCTCCTTTCACATCATTTAGAGCAGTGCTACCATCGTCCCCTATCGTTATGTTAGCTACACTAGCACTTACGACTTTAGTCATTGTACATGTTTTATCTAGATTACCATCAATAAATAATGAGATAGAGTTACTTGATAAATTATAAGATGCACTAAGGTAGTGCCAAGTATTATCTTTTAAATTAGTTCCATCTGACTGACAATCTTCACTAGCACCATCACTTAATCTAACTAGTAGTTGTCCTGTAGTTCCATTAAGCATAAGTTCATAATTAGTTTTACTAAGAATGTGAGACCAATTAGGACTGTCTGTATCAAATTTAACCCAACTTGCTATAGAGAAGTCTGTTCCATCTAAATCTAAATGATCTGCATCAGCAACTGTAACTCCATCATCAGCACCATCAAAACTAAGAGAATCTCCTAAAAAGTTAAGACGTGTTACATTTCCCTCGATCGTAGCGTCGTTGTTATTTGAAGTGATGTCATAAACTGTGTCTCCTACTCTCTCATCGAAGTTGTAGTAGGCTACTAAGCTTGTTTCATTTCCATCTAGTTGATAGTTCATATTTAAGCTAATATCTGATTGAGTTCTTGCACTACTCCAAATTCTAAAGTCATCTATTAAAACTTTTGAACCTGATCCATCATAAGCACTTCCTAGATAGGCATCATTACCATTCATATCAGCTGTTGAAGTAGGAAAAGTTGCACTACTAGCACCAGCACTAGTTAAACTACCATCTATATAAACTTTTACTTTGTCATCATTAGTTGCTCCACTACCATCATAAACTAACGATAGGTGGTGCCACTCATTATCACCTAAGTTTCCAGCTGTCGAAGTATGGTAAGTATTCGTACCATTTGAAATGTTAATGAGAACATTTTTAGCATCATCAATTATGATCGCCATTCTATTGTTAGTATCAGCTCCAACTATTTTATTAAATATATAGTTATGACCAGCATTTAAAGTATTCGCTTTAACCCATGTCTCAATTGTAAAAGCTGATACACTATTTAAAGCACTAATGTCACCTAGGTTTACTTTGTTTGAAAAATCTCCATCAAACTGCAGAGCTCCACCGTTGGCTTTTAAGGTTAACTCTGCTGCAAAAAGCGTTGAGCTAAAAAGTAAAAAAATTGTTAAAAAAGTAAAAAATAATTTTCTCATAATTTCTCCTAAGTCATAATCTATTATTATACCATATAACTGTAAATGAAAAATAAGCTATAATCATATTATGAATATTACATTAGAGATAGAAAACTTAATAGAGAAAAATAGTTCGGACTTTGAAATTTCAAAAGTCTTTAAAGCTTACATAAAAGAGTACAAAAGCTCACTCCCTACCCTTTTTGAAAAGAACCAAGGTAAAGACTTCTTAGTTAAACATACTAAGTCTATGGACAATATCATAAAACTTATGTACAACACTGTTTTACGTACAATGTTTCACACATATTTACCCATGAAAAGCTCTATTCCGATCGCGATCATTGCACTTGGTAGTTTTGGACGTGAACAGCTCTGTGTTCATAGTGACATAGACCTCATGATCGCTTATGAAGATGTAGATGGTTTTAACACTAAAGAGATAATAGAAAAGTTCGTCTATTTAGCGTGGGACTCTGGACTTAAACTAGGTCATAGAGTACACAATATAAACGATATTTTAAAAGCATCTCGTGAAGACATTACGATCAAAACTGCTATGATGGAGTCTCGTTTTGTAATAGGATCAACTTTTACATGGAACGCTACTGAACGTGCTCTATATAAAGTAAAAAAAGACAATACAAAAGAGTATATTTTAGCAAAAATAGAAGAAGCTAATATAAGACGTACTAAGTACCCTACTTCTATGCAACCTAACCTAAAAGAGGGTTGTGGATCTCTTCGTGACACTCAACTTCTCTACTGGGTAGCGATCGTAACTTACAACGTTACTCAGTTAAAAGAGCTCATAGGTGTAGTTTTTTCAGAAGATGAGTACAAAGAGTACAGAGTTGCACTAGAGCTTCTTTTTCGTGTTAGAACTGCACTGCACATTATTACTAACAAACAACAAGATACACTTATTTTAGAGTATATGCCTCAAGTAGCTTCTCTATTAGGTTTTCAAGATGCAGGTAACTTAATAACAAAAGTCCTAAGTGCATCGTGGCGTTTAAATAACTTTGCAACTATTTTTATAAAAAAGATGGTCAGAAAATATTTAAATAACTCTTATAGTTTTAGTGACATTAAAAAAGGGCAAATTAAAAAAGGTTTTTACTTAATAGAGGGACGTTTATACAGTACTTACACAAACAGTAATAATAAGATTAATGAACTTTTAGAGCTTCTTATAGATCTTGACGATCAAGTATGGGAATTTGATCCTAGCTTTTTATATCAGTTTAGTTATTCCAAAATAAAACACCCACTGAGTGATAGAACATACTCTCTTTTAAAACAGTTACTCTCACGAAATACAACATATTGCTTTTTAAAACTTTTTTATGATGCAGGTATTATTCATCATCTATTTGGTGCATTTAAAAAAGTTCTTAATCTACCTCAGTTTGATGGTTACCACAAATACCCAGTTGTCCTTCACTCACTTAAATCTATTGAAGCGTTAGAAAATATAGAAAATAAGTATATAAATGAACTTCACAAATCACTCTCAAATGATGAGAAATTAGTACTAAAAGTAAGTACCCTACTGCACGATAGTGGAAAAGGAAGAAAACTAGAACATGGTGAAGTTGGTGCAAAACTAATAACAGCTTTTGGTAAAAATTTAAAACTAAAAGATAGTGAAATAGAGAGTGCTGCGACTTTAGTTAAACACCACATTTTAATGAGCAACATAGCCTACCGTGAAGATATATATAATGAAAAAGTACTCTATAAGTTTATGTCTGCGATCAAAACAGAGCAGAACTTAAAACTGTTATATATTCTAACTTATGCGGACATCGTTGGAGTTGATAAAGAGCTATTTACTACATTTACAGGTGATCTGCTACAAAAACTTTATCATAATGCACTAACTATATCTAACCAAACTGAACGAATAAGTGACGCAAGTAAACGACTTAAAATTGAGAAACGTATAGAGCACTTAGAAGAGTTTAAAGCACTACCAAAAACTCTAAGTAAAAAAGTTCTAAAAGTAGAGTCCAACCTCTTCTTTTTTAAACATACGCCTTTAGAGATTATAGAGATAGCAACACGAGCAAAAGAGCTTAAAGACTATAACTTTAACATAGATACAGATGGTTCTTTCTCTATTGAGATTTTACGTAAAATTCCTCTTAACCTTGGGTTTTTACTAGGACGTCTTAGCTATTTAAACATAGTTTCAATGGATGTTTTCACACTCTTTGATAATGTTAAATATTTTCGTCTTAAGTTTTTCAACTCACCAAATGAAGATGAAATATTTGAGATAGAGCGTATTGTAGAGGACTCTTTTGATATGTCACAAGAAATTAACTTAAAAAAACCTCTTATTAAAAAAGAAGAGATAGATCTAGACCTTGCACACTCTCTTGCATATGCACAAGTAACTATTCACACAAAAAACCAATTGGGACTATTAGCTTATGTAGTAACACAACTAGACAAAGAGCAAATAAATATAGCAACAGCCAAAATACACTCAACAAAACATAAAGTACGAGATCATTTTCTAATAGAGAAGAATAACAACACTAAAGAGAGTCTAAACAAAGTTATAAACGATCTAACACAGAGTTAAGAAGAACTATGTTTATTCTTTTCCGATATGTATGTAACAAACGCACAAAACAAGATTTTAAAATTGCAGTTTCTATAAAGATTATTTAAAAAAATGAGAGTGTAAATCTAACTGTGTAAACCCACCTTGTATTTCTAAACTACCTAGTGTATTTTGACATAATTTCACTAAAAAATATACTAAGTTGAGGATAAATTTCATACCAACTTCGAATACTGTTAGCTTTCCATTTTTCTTGTTGCTCCTGTGTGGCAAGATACATAACTTTAAAAGCAAAAGCTTCTGTAGGAAATGAACCTTTAGCTTTAGTTTTTCTTTTAATAGTTGCATTTAGTGATTCTATAGGATTTGTAGTATAAATCAGCTTCCTAACTGAGTCTGGATATTTAAAAAAGGTGGATAGCTCAGTCCAGTGCTTCATCCAAGAGAGAGTAATATTAGGATATTTTTTACCCCAAATATCATTAAACTCAGTAAGTGCTAATTGAGCATCTTCTTCATTATGAGCTGAATAAACTGATTTTAGATCTTTAGCAACAGCTTTACGA
>WTBY01000069.1 GCA_013138865.1 Helicobacteraceae bacterium
TTAAACGGATTATAATATTTTTAAGATTTTATTAAGTTGTGTTATGAGTGACTTTATCACTATGTATAAAAAAGCAAAAGCCTATAACTAGGGGTTTCGCTTCATTAGTTGGTTAACATAATGTAAATTCTCTTGAAAAGTGTTTGTTTACCTTATAAGCGGTCTTTGTCATTTTAAAGGGTTTACATGAACAGATTATCTCGAAGCAAACTTTTACAAAACTTAAGTTTTCCGATTAATAGTTTTAAGAAAGTTTGCAAGTTATCAGGTTTAGCTAGTCATTGCTGTTTTTCTAAAGAGGATTTATTAAAATTAGAAGATTATTTATTTTCTTTAGAACATATAACACCTAATTTAGTTTCTCTTAAATCTTGTATTTTTTACGGAATAGTACATTTTAATTATCTAGAAGATAAACAAGAAGATAAACAAGCTTTTGATATTGAAGCTTACATTAGAAAAGAGCTACCTACTCTTAAATCTAAACTAAAGGCTTATGATGAATAATATATCTAGCTTTACAGATGAACAGCTACTTAACCTTATTAACAACACTATTGTTAAAAAGACTAAGTACAACGTGCATAACTTCACTGGTGGCGGTGTACAAATCTCAACAACTTATAATCATAGAGTTGTTAAGTATAAGATTTATCTTACTTTTGGTTTTAATTCTAAAAATAATAGTCTTTCTTATAGCGAAGAAATAAGTGAGGACTTAATTTATATTTGGCAAAAAGCTATTCTATTAAAATCTCTTAATTTGCACCTTTCAACAAAAGGAAGTAATCTTAATGACTTAAATTCTTTGATGAATACAGATATTAAGATAGAAGATATTAAGATAGTAGATAGAGATATAGATATAGATAGAGGTAGTAACGAAGTCGTTACGAAGTTAGTACGAACATCGTACGAACATCGTACGAACATTTAGAAAATAAGCCTAAAGCTATGTTAGGATTAAGAAATATTGAAAATATTATCTCTTATACCGATGGTACTTTTGATGTTCATTCTTTAGATGGTAATGTACATAACATCAAGTCAATAGCACAACTAGAATATAAATTTAATATGAGTGAGTTTTAAATGACTAGAGACAAAAAAATATATTTCCGTGTAGACGAATTAGAATTTAAACGATATCAAAGTTTAAAAGTTGGCATTAATGCAAGTGACTTATTCAGAACTATTGCTATGAATATTAACGATCCAAAGGTTAAGGACTTAATAGAGTTCTTAAAATTAAAAGAACAGCAAAAGAACCCTACCCCTAAAATAAGCTCACGAAACGTATGTAAAAAAGTTAGTTATTTTAAAGATAAGTATGACGATGATTAATAAATTCATAAACCTTTGTGAAAATCACACTCAGGTTCAATTAGCTAATTATTTTGGTGTTTCCGTTCCAAGTATTGCAAGATGGAACTCTGATAAGAAAATACCTAAATATGCAGAAATCATTTTAAGTCTTAAGTCTTCTAATGAGGACTTAATGACTAAAATTTCACTATTACAAGTTGATGAGCAAGAACAAAGAAGTAAAGTTAATAATTTTATTCATGCTTTCGAAGCTTTAAAATAATATATGTGCAACTGCTGCAGCTTGATAACTTCATATTAAACTAATATGATTTTACAATCCCCAGAATATAATCACATATTAAACTAATATGTACCCTACTCTCTTGCATTTGCTTTTGTTTAGCTTTTTGCTTCTTTTTTGCTACTAAAAAAGACGAACACTATTTTATCCCCTACTCTTCTAAAGAAATTTAATTTTAACTTTTTAATTTTAATAACAGTTTTCTTTCGTGCATAATTAGTTCAATTGAACAAAAAAACTACACTCATATAAATCATAGCATAAGAAAAATTGTGCGGAACGAGGTACGAGTGACAAACTTTTTTCGTTGCCCTTGTCAAGTTATCAAAAGTTTACGGACATTAAAACACGATTATCTTTTTTTGCTTCCGTTGGAACTACGAACACGAAAAAAACTTTTTATTAAACTTAATCAGTTAAAAATCTATTTCCATTGTCTCTATTTGCTTAATGGCTCTTGGCTTAAGGATTAGAACGCTTAGCGTGGGTATCGTGTACCCATATTTTGAAAAAATATTCAAGCCTGACCCCTTGGGGTAAGCCCCTAAATTAAAATAACTATAAAAATACCTCTATTAACAATAAAAACATCAAAAAAGTTGCTTAAACGAATATAAAATAGCTTAAATATAGCTTATGTGGCTATGTTTCCGCTTAAATATAGCTTATGTTCTCTATTTCGACAAAAAAACTCGCTTTAATTTCACAACCTCAAAAGGTTGCAAGGGTAGAAAAATAGCCTTTGCCCTTGTTTGGTAAATCTAGTAATAAAGGCTTTAAAATGTCAAAAGAAAAAAAATTATTAAAACATGGTTTTAACCTGGAAATCGAAGTTTTGCAACCTACAACTATCCAAGGTGGTGGAAGTGGCGAAGTAAACGGTAACAGTTATTCTCATAGCTGTAAGTTTAGAAGTTCTAACATACTTGCTTATAACGATCCACAACTTGGTGTTATCGAAAAAGAAACTATTATCGAGATAAGAATAGTTTGTGCAAATGATGAAGAGGTAAGAGCAATTAATGAACACATTTACCAAATGCGTGACTTATGTCAAGCGATCAGTTAAAATAAGCAGAAAAAAGTAAAAAAAAGATGCTTTTGTAACCTTAAACCACCTAAGTTACTTTACTCCTTTTCCTAATTTTTTGCTCTCAAACTTAAATAAGTCTTGCTCTATTAAACCTGATTCTTTTTTCTCTTTTAACCTATATGAATCACCTAAAATATTAATGATAC
>WTBY01000020.1 GCA_013138865.1 Helicobacteraceae bacterium
CTCTAAAAAATGGTAAAAATATAAAAAATTAGAGAAAAATATACTTCAAAATTGAAAGTGAATTTTTAAAATGCTAGAATACCTAAATCGTGAAAAATAATTGGACTTGTTCAGAGGGTTCAATTTAAGTAAGAGAAATAATGAACATAATTATAACAGGTGCAAGTAGTGGTTTAGGTGCTGAGTTGGCAAAATATTATTCACACGAAGCTACTACACTTCACTTAATAGCACGTCGTAAAGATAGACTAATTGAACTTAAAAATTCACTAAAATGTGAAGTAAAAATTTATGTAGTTGATGTGAGTGATTTTAAAAATTTAGAGAAGACGATCACAACAATAGTGAAAAACTCTGATTATATAGATATGGTTATTGCAAATGCTGGTGTATCACTTGGACACAATAGTGAATTTTGTGAGTTTGAGAATTTTAAAAAACTTTTTGATATTAATTTCTTGTCTATTCATGCACTTTTGACACCTATTATTCCAAAAATGCAACTACAACATAGTGGTAAGATCGTTATCATTTCTTCATTAGCTTCAATTATTACTATGCCAAGTTCGATCGCATACTCAACATCTAAGCGAGCATTAAATAGCTACTGTGAGGGTGTTAGAAATTTAGTTGCACCTGATGGTGTTGAAGTGATTAATATTTTGCCAGGTTTTATTAAAAGTGAAATGACAGATAAAAACAGCTTTAAAATGCCTTTTTTACTTGAAACAAGTGAAGGAGTTAAACGTATAGTAAATGCTATAAAGTGTAGCAAAAAAGAGTATAAATTTCCAAAACGTTTTTATATATTTATAAAGTTAGTGTCACTTCTTCCCCTATCCTTAAAGGATAGAGTTATACAGACTATGCATAAGAAAAAATAAATACAAATAGTGTTAATATTTACAGTCAAATATAAACGGAGATCTAATGAAAACTGTACTACATAATAATAATGACTTAACTTATATTTTTAGCTCTTTAGTACTGCTACTTATTTTAGTACCAATTGGACATACTAACGAATATTTACGCTATTTAATAAATATTATTTTTACATTTATGATCGTGGAAATTATGTACCACAATATACTAAAGAAAACAGTAACTAAGATTCTAGTAATTATTGCTTCCTCTTCTGTTGTTTTACTGTGGATTAGCTCTTTTTATAGTGAACCTGAAGCAGACATAATCTATGCATTTTCACATTTACTATTTTATATTTATTTGAGTTATGTTCTTACACATAGAGTTTTAGAAAGTAAAGTATTTAATAATAATACAATTTTAGGCTCACTGTCTATATATATTAGTGTTGCTTTTGGATGGGGCTATCTCTTTGCTATTGTAAAAATTGTTGATCCTACTAGTTTTGGTTCAGCATACGCTATAGGTGATGCTCAGGCAATTGAGTCTATGATATATTTTAGTTTTATTTCAATTACAACATTAGGTTATGGTGATATATATCCTACATCACCAATTGCAGGATCGTTTGTTATTTTAGAAGTTATGTTTGGGCAAATATTTTTTGCTGTAGTAATTGCTAAAATTGTTTCACTGAGTTTAATTAGCCACTTAAATAGAAGTGTTAAAAAAGTTGAATAAAATTTAAAAAAGACTTGACAAAAAAGATCTTTTTGTCTATAATTCCGCCACTAAGACACAGATTGGGGATTCGCCAAGTGGTAAGGCAGTAGCTTTTGGTGCTACCATTCATAGGTTCGAATCCTATATCCCCATCCAAACTTAGACTTTTAAACTTCATGTCGCGGAATAGAGCAGTTCGGTAGCTCGTCGGGCTCATAACCCGAAGGTCGCAAGTTCAAATCTTGCTTCCGCAACCAATCATAAACTCCCTAAACAACGAACTTTCTAAGACCTTTTCTAAAAACTTAAGTTTTCAATTAAAATCTTTTTTTACTACATTTTTACTACAACATACTTTTTTTACACCGCAATTCTAATATCAAGTGCAATTTTCACCTAAAATTAACTAGCTAACTTTTTACTCATTTCACTAAAAAACACTTCATATGGAGTTTTATATCCAAGTACTTTTCTAGGTTTACGATTTAAGCTACATTTAATATCTATACATTTACGATCTACAAAATGAAAGGAAAAACATGAATACATATGAAAGCATCAAGCAATTATTCAGTGGCAAAATGAGAATTAACCAAAAAGAGTTAGCTACGCTAGGTATAGGAAGTGAAAGCACAATATTAAGACGTAAAAAAGCGAATGAAATGCACTTATTACCTATTTTTAGACAAGAGGGGCGTATTTGTTATTATAATTTAACGGATGTTGCTGATTATATAGAAGGGAAAAGCTCCGCAGCAGATATGTAGTAGAACTCTTATTCAGAGCGAGAAGAACGAAAAAAGAGAACTACTAATACAAATACACCTAAGTAAGATAAAAGTGTCTTGCGGCTCACATTATAGCTCATTACACATTATATTTTTATTTATACAAGTTATTTAATTAAATAAGGATAGTTATGTCAAAACCAAAAAATCTACCCACTCAAGCCAACATGTTGGTATACTATGTAAGCCTCCACAAAAACTGTACCGCCTAAAACAGAATAATTTTGTTAAAATAAATCAGGAGAGTTCGTGCGAAAGAGTAAATATATAAATTGTTGATATTTAAAGAGTATTGAAAATTTTTACTAACATATGCTTACTGTATTAAGCCCTATAGTCTTATATATATTAAATTTATACATGTAAAGAAAAGGATTGCAAGATGAGATTAGATAAATTAGATGTTATGAGTAAAATTAGAATATACAAGAAGCCTGATACAAGCATTGGAGTATTATCTTTTGACAAAAAAAAGAATAAATTTACCTTTAAGTATGATGATGATTTTAAAGGTTTTCCTTTTGGAGATATTGATAGCACAATCAGTAGAACCCACACGAGTAAGACACTATTTTCTATGTTCGCTTTTGAAGATTGCTGGAATAGACAACAAATTGTTGAAAAATACAATCTAAAAGACCCAAATGGCAATTCAGACCAATGGTTCATACTAAATATATGGGCGAAACAGGGAAGTAGTTTAAAAGGTATCTATTTTGAAACACTACTCGATGCTGACACAGTTTGGGAGTGTTAGAAATTCTGTGTCAGTATCGAGTAATTATTGAAATTTTATTATAGCATTTCTTAAATCACTTCAAATAATGAAAATTACGAACTTAAAACAACTTTTTCAAGAAATAGATAATATATTTTATGTCAGCTATTTATTAGAATATTAGTTCCTCAACCTATACTCATAAAAAACTTTTTCATTGTCTTCACTAAGGTTTTTATTAAAACCAACTTTATGGAGTAGTTTGGATGACTCAATATTGTTAGTGGCTACACCAGCGATTAATAGACTTATTCGATTTTCTGAGTTAATGCAAAATACGGTGGTCTAAATAATCACTTTTTCTTATAGTTTACTAAGTACTCATCAGCAATTTAAGCTTCAAACTTTTATTAAAACCAGCATGTACTTTCATCAGTTTTTTCATAGGAGAAAACACTCCTACATCTAATGGAGTGGTAACATATATTCATACTCAGAATTAACCAATTCTAAGTTAAAATAAAAATGAATAAGGGTTACAATGAGAACAAGTAAATATAGTAAAGAGTTTAGAGATTCAACTGTGCAATTAATAATCAATAATGATGAGAGCATAACAAAAGTAGCTGCAGATTTGGATATAAATCCAAAGATGAGATGCCCCTTGAGGGTACATTATATAACTGGGTTGGTATATATAAAAAAGCACATAACATAACAACAAGAGATAATAATTCATCTTCTTCTAGTGAGACACTAGATGAAGAGAATAAACGCCTTAGGCGTGAGAATAAGCTACTAAAGCAAGAGCGTGATATCTTAAAAAAGGCGACAGCATACTTTGCAAAAGACCTCGGTACCCCTTGAGGGTGAACTCTATAAAGTATGCTTGGATATATAAACAACAGAAGAGTTTTAGTGTGAGACTAATGTGCAAGGTTCTTAAAGTTGATAAGTCATCTTATTATCATTGGATACAAGCTGGTTCTATTGTCATAAAGGTTGATAAGCAACTAAACGAGCTTATTAAATCAATATTTATACAAGGTAAAAATACCTACGGTACTAGACGAATTCAAGGTAAACTCTTAGAATTGTACGGACTAATAGTGTCAAGAAAGCGTATATCTACTATCATGAAAGAGTTAAACCTCAAAGTTAAAATGAAAATACGATACAAGAATACTACTGACTCTAATCATAACTTGCCAATAGCACCTAACATTTTAAACAGAGATTTTTATGCATCTAATCCTGATGAAAAATATGTAGGTGATATTACATATATCTTTACAGGTGAAGGATGGCTATACCTCGCTACTGTGATAGATTTATACTCAAGGAAAGTTGTCGGCTGGTCTATGGATGATACAATGAAAGTTTCACTTGTAAATGATGCTTTAAATATGGCTATAAAGCATAGAAATCCTCCTAAAGGGCTTCTATGGCATACCGATAGAGGAAGCCAATATGCTTCTTACTCTCATAAGGATTTGTTACAACAACATGGTATTGTTCAAAGTATGTCAAGAAAAGGAAATTGCTGGGATAATGCAGTTGCTGAGAGCTTCTTCAAAACCTTGAAATCTGACTTAGTATATCAAACCTACTTTTACACTAAAAAACAAGCAAAAAGAGAGATATTTGAATATATTGAATTCTATTATAACAGAGTTAGATCACATAGTTATCTTGGAAACTTGTCACCTGTTAAATTTGAAGAACTTAACAATATGTTACAAATTGAAATGGCTGCTTAGAATTATTAAAAAATGTGTATGAATTTAAGTTACCACTCCATTTTTGTATCTAAGTTAATATCAGACCATCTAAGACCAGTAACCTCACTAAATCTAGCTCCAGTATATAATAGTAGTACAGTTAATCTGTATAAACTAATATTAGTATGTTCTTGTAAGTCAATAAGTAACTGTTTAGCTTGCTCTTTAGTAAAAAAATTGTTTCGCTGGTTATCAGGCTTGAACATTTTTAACTTACCACTTGAAATAGGGTTAATATAGTTATTAACTAGTTCATATTTAATTGCATAGTTAATAATTTGACGAGCTGTAGCTAGTATGTTATTAACTGTTTTCTCTGATACATCTTTTACTTTGGCTTGTTGTAGCTCTTCAAAGTCTTTTAGCTTGAGAGATTTGATATCTCTTTGAGCAAATACAGAAAGGTGTACGTTGTAAATACTTAAATCGTCTTTCCATGTCTTTTTAGTAAGTTTAGCAGCTTCTATATATTGCTCAAAAACTTCACTAAATGGAAGTTTCTTTTTTCTTTGTGGTTTTAGAGTTAATTCATCACCAGTTGATAGTTTGTGCTTAACTTCTATAAGTCGATCGTAAGCGTCTTTTACAGTATAGTTAGATTGTTGAGTTTTTACTCCAACTTTCTTTTTAACTGGCTTTCCAAACTCATCACGGTAATTGATGTAATAGGCTACGTTTCCATTTTTGAGATCATTAGTCCAAACACCTGCGTATTTTTTTGAAGCTGGTTTTAGTGCCATTAGCTTCTACGCAGATATTAGAAGTTTTTCTACTTCATCTAAATTTAGTTCTTTAGAAGCAACCCATAAACTATAATTATCTTGCATAGCTAACCAACTCTCAGGTGTTCTTCCAAGTGTTATAGATAGTCTTAATGCCATTTCAGGTGTCAAACTACTTGTTCCTTTTACTAATCGGTTTAATGTTGAAGGGGAAACTTTTAATTTTAAAGCTACTTCTCTTTCACTAATACCAAGTTCATCAAGATAAACCTCTTTAATAAATTCTCCAGGGTGTGGTGGGTTGTGCATTTTCATCAATGATAATCCTCGTAATTAACTATATAAACATCTCCATCTTCAAATCGAAATGTAATTCTCCAATTTCCATTAACTTTTATTGACCATATTTCTGACCTATCACCTTTTAGTGAGTGAAGATTAAAACTAGGTAATTTTAAATCATCAATTACTGTTGCAGTATCAAGCGCAACCAGTCGCATTTTTATTTTTTTAGAATGCTCAAATTGGATACCTTTTGTTGTACCATCTTCAAAGAACTTTTGTAGTCCTTTATGTGTAAATGATTTTATCATATAAGCATTATATCATAAATTGCGTATCAAGCAATACTTGCTTAAAGTAAAGTCATTTTTTTACTACATTTTTACTACAACTTTGATGTTTAATGACAATTAATGACTTCTTGTTGAAGTTGTAAAAGTCCTACTTAAAGGCTCTTGACGGCTTAAGAAAGTTAATGATAACCATATTTAACTGGCTCATAACCCGAAGGTCGCAAGTTCAAATCTTGCTTCCGCAACCAAAAATCCTAAAAAATCACTTTTAACTTAACTCTAAAAAACTCCTAAAATACAGACTTTATAGCGCCAATTTTTATTATTAGTCCAAATTTGGAACATTTATACTAAAGTATAATTGATTACTGCTGCACAAAATTGTTATTATAACAATAATTAAAAGTAATCAAGGATCTATTATGGCAAAAAGTATAGCAACTGTATCGGATATTAAAGGTTTAGTTACATTAGATGTAGATGGTGAAGCTAGAGAATTAAAGAGTAGAGACCCTATATCTGAAAATGGTGCGTTGTTGACAACAACCGAGTTTTCAAATATTACTTTAAAATTTGATGATGGAAGAGAAGTAGAAGTAGGTCCTAACCAACAAATAACGTTAGATGAAACTTTTTTTGAAAATGAGACATATGATAATAATGATATTAGCTACGATCAAGAAAGTGTAACAGAAGTAAGTTCAAATCAATATGATATTAATAATGAAGAGTTTAACTCTAATGATATTTATAATGGAGCAACAGACTCCTCTGGAAATGTAGAAACTGAACAACTAGATAAAACTTATACTGATAGTGATACTGAAATAGATAATTTTACAGCTACACCCAACACTGAAGAAACGCAAACTCAAGATACTGAGACAGACGCGCCAACAGATGCACCGACTGATGCACCAACAGATGCGCCAACTGACGTACCAACAGATGCACCAACAGACGCGCCAACTGATGCGCCAACAGATGCGCCAACGGATGCTCCAACTGATGCACCGACTGATGCTCCAACAGATGCACCGACTGACGCACCGACTGATGCTCCAACAGATGCACCGACTGATGCTCCAACGGACGCACCAACAGATGCTCCAACGGACGCACCAACTGATGCACCAACAGATGCTCCAACGGACGCACCAACTGACGCACCGACTGATGCACCGACTGATGCACCAACAGACGCTCCGACTGATGCGCCAACGGATGCACCGACTGATGCACCAACAGACGCACCAACTGACGCACCAACGGATGCTCCAACTGACGCGCCGACTGATGCTCCAACAGACGCACCAACAGACGCGCCAACGGATGCACCGACTGACGCTCCAACTGACGCTCCGACTGACGCTCCGACTGACGCACCGACTGATGCACCGACTGATGCACCGACTGATGCTCCAACAGATGCACCGACTGATGCACCAACAGACGCACCGACTGATGCTCCAACTGACGCTCCAACAGATGCACCAACAGATGCTCCAACAGATGCACCGACTGACGCACCGACTGATGCACCAACAGATGCACCGACTGACGCACCGACTGATGCTCCAACAGATGCACCAACAGACGCACCAACAGACGCTCCGACTGACGCGCCAACAGATGCGCCAACTGATAAGTCGAAAGGCTCAGACAAATCTGGAGGAAGTAAGTCGAAAGGCTCAGATAAATCTGGAGGTAGTAAGTCAAAAGATTCTGATAAATCTGGAGGTAGTAAGTCAAAAGATTCTGATAAAGAAACAAATGATGACAAGTCAAACAAAGGTTCGAAAGATAAGTCAGACCGTAAAGAGAAAGACGATGATGATAAATCAGAGAGAGGTTCCAAAGAGAAGTCTGATCATAAAGAAAATGATGATACTGATGACAAGTTAGAAAGAGGTGTAGGTAATGAACAAGCATCAGAGGCATCAGGAAAAGATGTTCGTGATGATGACAAAGGTGGAAGAGCTGATGAAGATGAGGCACCGTTATTTTCTTCAGAAGATAGTGAATCAATACCAATAGAAAATTTCGACTCTTCAGAAGAGGGTAGTATGGACATGAGTATGAACGATCAAGAAGATGAAACTAATATAGTCTTAGGTGATATATTTGATATTAATGAAGAGGGTGATGTACTTTCTGAATATATGAATAATGAAGATAATAATAGTGATTCTCATGAAGAAAAAGATGAGCAAGAAAATGACAAAGGTTTAAAAGAAGAAAAAGATGATCAAGGAAGTGAAGATGATAAAGGCTCAAAAGGTTCAAAAGGAAAAGAGCAAAAAGAAGAAAAAGGTAAAGACGAAGATGAAGAACAACACAATGAAGTAGACTTTGATAACATGAGACATGGTGACAGCGACCTTGACTCTCATTTTGATGACTTTACTAGTGGTATGAACTTGGAACATACTTAAGAGTAATTAGATAGAATAATAACCATATAAAAATAAAAGAGTAAAGTTTGAGAAAAGTACTTTTAGTCGATGATAGTTCACTAATACAAAAAATAATAGCAATGCTCTTTGCTCAAAGTAATGAGCTTGAGCTTGTGATTGCCTCAAGCTATAATGAAGCCTCTGATATACTAGATAGTGGTGAAAAGTTTTTTGTAGCAGTTGTATGTATAGTCTTGCCAGATGCACTAAATGGGCAGATGGTTGACCTATCTATATCTTATAAAATACCTACTTTAGTTCTAACAAGTTCACTAGGAGAAGATATAAGAGATAAAATGGCTAGAAAGCCTATTATAGATTATGTTTCCAAGAACACACAAAACGATATTAACTATGCAGTTGAACTTATTCATACACTGCTATATTTTGAAAATAAAAAAGTACTACTTGTTACAGATAATAGAACTGACAAAACTATGATAAGTGCACTTTTTACACAACTTTTACTAAAACCCATACATGTTGAGAGTACAGCAATAGCAATAGATTTACTTAAAAGTGAAAAAGATATAGACATAATAGCTACATCTTATAAGATGAGTGAGCCTGAGGGTTTAAAACTTATTCAGTATATTAGAGGAAAGTATACTCGTGACCAAAAGATGATCTTTGCATTTACTTCAAAAGATGAAAGCTCCTTGTCAGCACTTTTTATAAAATACGGTACAAATGAGATTATTACAAAACCTATTTTGAAAGAGGAGTTTAACGCAAGAGTTTTTAAAGAGCTAGATTTTAGAAAAACTATTGAAGAAGTAAAAAGTATAAATAAAACAATTGAACAGTATGTTATAACATCTACAACTGATGTAAATGGAATTATTAGACAAGTAAGTGATGCTTTTAGTGAAGTGTCTGGCTACACCAAAAGTGAGCTTATTGGGCAACCACAAAACATTGTGCGTCATCCAGATATGCCATCAGAAATTTTTAAAGAGTTATGGGAAACTATACAGAGTGGAAAAAAGTGGAGTGGAACAGTTAAAAATAGAAAAAAAGATGGTGGTTACTATTGGGTAAATGCTCATATAGAGCCTATTTTTAATTCTGAGAAAATTGTTACAGGTTATAGAGCTGTAAGACAAGATATTACAGCGGCTAAAGAGGTTGAGGAACAAAGCAAGTTACTATTAGAAGCCAAACAAAAAATTACAGATAGTATAAAATTCTCTTCTTTAATTCAGCATGCACTTCTTCCCATGGATGAAACTATTAGCAAATATTTAAGTGACTTTTTTGTTTTATGGGAGCCAAAAGATATTGTTGGTGGTGATATTTATCAATTTTTAGATAGAGAAGATGATTGTCTTATATTTGTTATAGACTGTACAGGTCATGGTGTTCCTGGTGCGTTTATGACAATGGTGACAAAGACTGTAATACAGTCAATAGTTGATGATAGTAACTTTGATAACCCCGCACTCATACTTCAACTGCTTAGTAAAAATATTAAAAAAACTCTAAAACAAGAAAACCCTAACAGTAAAAATGATGCAGGTTTTGATGGTGGAATTTTGCACTACAATAAAAAGAGCAAAAAGATAAAATATGCGGGAGCTAAAACACCACTTTTTTACATCCAAAATGGTGAGTTGAAAAGTTTTAAAGGTGACAGAGAATCGATTGGATATAAAAAATCAAACACAGATTTTGAGTTTACTAACTTTGAGATAGTTGCAGATTGTGACTCATACTTCTACCTTACTACCGATGGGTTTATAGATCAAAATGGTGGAGATGAAGGCTTTCCTCTTGGTAAAAAGAAGATCCAAAAACTTATAGAGCAGAACTATACAAAAAGTTTTGAAGAGCAAAAAGAGATTTTTCATAAATTTTTATTAGATTATCAAAGTGATTATGAGAGAGATGACGATGTAACTTTCTTTGCGTTTTCATTGAGTGAGGAATCTAAAGAAAATGTTTCTCACTTTTTTAAATACAATGGGGACCTCAACCAAGATAAGTTAGGTGAAATAGAAGACGAACTAGAGAATAACCATCAGACAGTATTTCACAAGAGTAAAAAGAAAGAAAAACTATATACAGTCCTTTATGAACTAGGTCAAAATATCATAAAATATGGTGTACAAAATGTAGAAGAGAACCTCTGTTTATCTCCTCTTATAGAGCTATATCATAACGATGAAAATGATGAATTTTGTATAGTATCCAAAAACCTTGTTACTAATAATGATGCAAAGATTATAAAAACTAGGATCGAAGAAGCTAACTCAGTTGATAAGAAAGATATAAAAGAACGATACAAAAAGCTTAGAAAAAGTAAAAAGTATCTTCATTCAAATGGTGCTGGTCTCGGATTTTTTGAATTTGCCAAGAGATCAAGTCAAAAAATAAGATATAATTTTGATCAAATAGATGAGAATATAAGTTATTACTCTATAGTAATAACAATATAAAGGAAAATAGATGCAAAATTTAAATATAGAAGCGACTAAATATACACCAAAAATTGATTTTAATTTTGAGACAAACAGTTTAAAAATAGTAGGTAAGTCAACACCTGAAAATACATTTGAGTTTTTTGAACCTATAAAAAGCTGGTTAGGTGAATATTTTACAGAGCCAAAAGAGGCGATCGTTACTTTTAATGTTCCTTACTTTAACTCTAGCTCATCACGAGCTATATATGATGTATTTGATATTCTTTCAGACGCACATGGTGAGGGAAGTAAACTAACTGTAAATTGGGAATATAACGAGAATAATGAAAACGCCGAAGAGAGTGGTGAAGAGTTCCAAGAGGATTTTGAAGAGTTAAGTATTAACTTAGTAGTAGTAAATACTTAAGTTCAAAAATGCTTAAAACAAAGTTCATTTTAGTACTATTATTAGCATTTGGTACTCTTAATGCACTTACACTTAATGATGCACTACAGCATTCAATAGCAAAAGATCCACAAATTAAAGAGAAAGAAGACAGATATAAAGAGATATTTTATGATGTAAAAATTGCTAAATCTGGATATTTACCTCAAGTAGATCTTCTTTCAAACTCCTTACTATATAATTCAACAACCACAAAAGCTGGTGAACAGAGTTATGATTATGAAGTTATGTTTAAAGAAAATATTTTCAATGGTTTTGGTGACATAAGTAAACATAAACTAGAACTTTCAAAATACGAATCAGCATACTACACAGTAAAAGAACTTGTTAATAGCTTCTCGTTAAGTGTAATTACTTCTTACCTAAATGTTTTACGCGAACAAGAGATGCTAGCTATACAACAGTCTAGTATTGATAACCATGAAAATATTTTAAAAAAAATACAGAGAAAATATAATGTAGGTATGGGTACACAACTCGAACTTAGACTCTCTAAAACAAGTCTATCACTTGCTAAAATAAACTATTTTGAACAAAAGAACTCTCTTACGCAAGCAAAAATATTATTTGAAAAGTATATGGATGAAGAGGTAGATATGCAAACTCTAAGCTATCCAAATAAAAATGTAGTTGTTCCTGATAGTTTTAGCAATGCACTTAAAATAGCTTTAAAGTCTCATCCATCAATGCTAATCTCAAAGTTAAATAAACAGATGACAGAGCATGAGTTAACTTACACAAAAAAAGATCTATATCCATCTTTAGACTTTAAGACAAACTACTATGGTGGAGAAAATGGAATATATAATAATCTTAAAGATTATTATGAGGTTTCTCTTGAACTTTCATATAACTTATATAGTGGTGGTAAAGATCTTGATTCTAGCGGTAAAATTAGACAAAAAGTTTCTCAAAAAAGTGACTTAATACAAAAAAGTAAGTTAGATATTACACATAAATTGAGAAGTCAGTTTGATGCATTTCTTATGTTAAGAGACAAAATAGGACTACTTGATGAGTATGTAAAGTTTAAAGAGCTTACTTTAGAATCATATTATGCACAGTTCTCGATCGGAAAAGCGAAACTGCGTGATATATTAGATACCACAGAATCACTATATACAGCAAAAAAAATGAGGCTTAATGGAAAGGTTGATCTACTTATACTCAAATACAATATACTAGAGGCTATGGGACAATTACCTATTATAGAATACGAGAAAAAGATAGTTAAAAAAGTTATAGTAACAAAGCCTAAAGAGGTTAAAAAAGAGATAAAAAAAGAGGTTAAAGCGATCAAAGTAGAAGAACTTTCTACTTCTTGTTACAGTGTTGGTGCAACTAAGTTAAATATTAGAGAGAAAAAAGATACCTCATCTAAGATATTAGGTAGCTATAAATTTGGTGATGTAGTTTGTTCTGAAGAGATGGATGATATTTGGATTAAGAGCGATCTAGGATGGGTCTCAAAAACATATTTAAAATATATCAAAGAGAGTGATAAATGAGTGAAATAGAGAGTAAATTTATAAAAGATCCTTTACTAGAAACATTAGTAATGTATACCAAACTCCATGGTAGACCATACAGTGCAGAAGCACTTATAGCAGGTTTACCAGTTGAAAAAGGCAAGCCCGCTCCAGAGCTATTTTCTAAAAGTGGCTCAAAGTCATTGTTCTCTCGAGCAGCTAATCGTGCAGGTTTTAAGTCCAAAATTTTAAAAGTTGAACTTGATGAAATTTCACCCCTTATTTTGCCATGTATATTACTTCTCAAATCAGAGAGCAAAGATTGTGTAAAGGCATGTATTCTAGAGAGTTTCGATGAGACAAAAGAGAATGCTAAGATCATCTTACCTGAGATGGGTGAAGTTGTAAATGAAGTCTCAGTAGAAACTCTTAAAAATGAGTATCAAGGTCTTTCTATATTTTTAAAGAAGAAGCTTAATTATGAAGAGCAGACACTTGATGTTTTAGAAAAAAAAGAGTCGCACTGGTTTTGGGGAACAATGGCACAAGTTAAAAACATCTATCGTGATGTTATTTTAGCTTCACTACTTATAAATATATTTGTTTTAGCAACTCCACTTTTTACTATGAATGTATATGATAGAGTTGTACCAAATGCTGCCATAAGCACTATGTGGGCACTTGCTATTGGTATACTTGTAATTTATGCAATAGATATAACATTAAAGTTTATACGATCGCACTTTTTAGAAGTTGCTGGTAGGAAAACAGATATTATTATGTCCTCAATACTTTTTGAGAGAGTTATGGATCTTCGTATATCATCTATGCCAAAGTCAATCGGTTCATTTGCAAATGTTTTAAAAGAGTTTGAGAGTATTCGAGCCTTTTTAACATCATCAACAATATCTCTTCTTATTGATATGCCTTTTGTGATCATCTTTCTTATTGCGATCTATTATATAGCAGGAAATATTGTTCTAATTCCTATTATTATTATGGTTATAATTTTACTATATACACTTGCTATGCGTACAAAACTTCAACAGCGTATTGAAAGTACATATAAAGCAGCTGGAAGTAAAAATGGTGTTCTTATCGAGAGTTTAGGTGCTATAGAATCACTAAAAACTTTAGGTGCTCTAGGGTATGCACAGTGGAAGTGGGAAGAAGCAACTGGAGATATTGCAGATAAGAGTATTCATACTAAATTTTTATCAGCTTCTATTTCAACTATTACATCTTTTTTAGTTCAGTTAAATACAGTTATGATCATAATAGCTGGTGTATATATGATAGCAGATATGAGCCTGACACTTGGTGGACTTATAGCAACAGTTATTATATCTACAAGAGCGATCGCACCTATGGGTCAAGTAGCAAGTCTTTTAGCAAACTATGAACATACAAAAACTGCTTACAATGCTATTGAAGATATTATGAATTTACCAGTAGAACATCCTGATGGTAAACGCTTTGTCCAAAGACCTGAGTACAGAGGTATTGTTGCATTTCAAGATGTTTGGTTTACATATCCAGCTGCTGAAAAATCATCTTTAGAAGATATTAATTTCAAAATAGAACAAGGTGAACATGTTGGACTTATAGGTAAAATAGGTTCAGGAAAGTCTACTATTCAAAAACTAATACTTGGTCTTTACCATGCAAAAGAGGGTTCTATTTTAATCGATGGTATCGATATTAAGCAGATAGATCCTGCCGATTTGAGAAAAAATATTGCTTATGTTTCTCAAGATATTGTTCTTTTTAGTGGGACAGTAAAAGAGAACCTTATTTATAGAGCGCCTCACGCAGATGATGAGATGATTTTAAAGGCATCTAAAATTAGTGGTATTTTAGACTTTGTAAATAAACACCCTAGAGGGTTTGATATGCAAGTCGGTGAGCGTGGTTCTATGCTCTCAGGTGGACAAAGACAAAGTATTGCGATCGCTCGTGCTATTTTACTTGATAGTCCAATAGTTATACTAGATGAGCCTACAAGTGCAATGGATAACGCAACAGAGCAAAAAATAATAACTAATTTAAGAGAGTACTTAATAGGTAAAACTCTTATATTAGTAACCCATAAAAGTTCACTCTTAAAGCTTGTTAATAGAATGATACTTTTTGAAGATGGTAAGAAAATGCTAGATGGCTCAAAAGATGAAATACTAAATAAATTGAGTGGTAAATAATATGAGTGAAAATATAGAAGAACAAGAACTATCTACTGATGAGTTGATAAAACAGAATGCTAAGCTTAGAAAAGAGAACGATAAGGTTAAAAAACGACTTGAGCGTGTCACAGATCAAGGAGATAGACAACATAAACAGTTTGAGAAATTAAATGAAAAACTTGAGACATATATTGATGTTATGGATGATCATGTAATTGCCATTAGTACAGATAAAAATAAAAAAATCACAACTGTTTCAACAGCATTTTCAAATAACTTTGGTTTTAAACCTAAAGAAATTATAGGTAAGAGTTTAGAATTTTTAATAGATAAAGATGATTTAGAGAAAATAGAGGTTGAGCTTCAGGATGTAGTTGCTTCAAAAGAGCGTTGGCATGGTGAGTTGAAGTTTAAAAGTAAATCTGAACATGTGATTTGGACAGAGACGATCATAACACCTGTATACGATGAGAGTGAGCTTGATGGTTTTACTTTTATATCAGAAGATATTTCACAAGAGAGAGAACTAAAAGATCTAAAATCAAAACAACTTTCTAAGAAAAAATATGATCAAAGTATGCTTGAATTTATGTCAAGTAAGAGTTCAGCACTACTTCAAAGAACATCTAATAGTTTTAGTTACATACTCTGGATTATTACAGCTACCATACTATGGGCTATTGTTTGGGCAAACTACGCAGAGCTTGAAGAACTTACAAGAGGCAGTGGGAAAATACTTCCATCTGAACAAGTTAAAAGAGTTGAAAGTTTTGACAATGCTAGAGTAAGTGAGATCCTTGTTCGTGAAGGTGATGTTGTAAAAAAAGGGCAGTTACTTCTAAGGTTTAATAACATTGAAAATAGCGCAACACTAAAACAAAACTCACTTAGACTTAAAGAGTTAAAAGCAAAGGCTAGAAGACTTGAGCTTGAGGCAAACCTTGTTCAACCTGAGAATGCAAAGTTTTTGAATGATATTCAAACAGATGCAGTGCATGAAGAATTAGTTCTATATCGTGCAGATATGTTGCAATTAAACCTTAAAACATCTGCTATGAGAGAGAAGATTAAACAAAAAAGAAGTGAACTTGATGAAGCTCAAAAAAAAGAGCAACATTTAAAAAATAACTTTACTCTGTTAAAACAGGAGTTAAGCATAAAAGAGCAAATGGCTAAAGAGAAGATTATTTCAGAGATAGAGTATATACAACTTAAGCGTCAAAGAAATGATCTATCACAAGAGTTAAATAAGATTAAAAATGAGATCATAAGAGCAAAGTCAGTTGTAAATGAGTTAGGAAAAAATATTCAAGAAGTAGAACTTGAGTTTAAAAATAGATCTAAAAAAGAGCACCATGAAGTTCTCTCAGAGATCGCAAGACTAGATCAGATGCATACATCGCTTAGCGATCAGCTAACACGTGCAGAGATACTCTCTCCAGTCAATGGAACGATTAAGAAAATGTATGTAAATACAATAGGTGAAGTAGCACAAGCAGGAAATCCTCTTTTAGAGATTGTTCCATCTGATGAGAGCATAATTGCTGAGATTAAGATAGCACCAGAAGACATAGCTTACATTAAACTTGACCAAGAAGCTATGATGAAATTTTCTTCATATGACTTTAGCATATATGGTGGTATTAAAGCTAAAGTAAACTATATTAGTGCTGACACGATCATGAGCCCTGATGATAATAAAGAGTATTACATGGTACACCTAAAAATGCAAAAAGATTATTTAGGAACTAAAGAAAACCCACTTAAAATAAAAGTTGGTATGGTTGCTGATGTAGATATTATTCATGGTAAAAAAAGTGTTATGGACTATATATTAAAACCAATACTAAAAGCTAAGCAGAATGCATTAACAGAAAAATAGGAGCTTATTATGAAGATCTACTATCTATACTCTAATAGCAAAGAAATAAGTAAGTATGTTGTAAGCTCACTACAAAACTATGAGATCACACTTGTAGATGTTAGTAGTGAACTTTTTAAAATTGAACCTATTGATTCACTTCTAATTTTGCATACTGACTCTTATGATGGTGACTCATTAGAGTTGGTAGAGTATCTATTAAAAGATATGAATGAGTTAAATATACTCGCACTTACAAACAATGTTAATATACCAATAGGAAGTAAGTTTTTACAAGCTGGTGTTAAAGGCTATGGAAATATTTATATGCACTCTGTACTACTCTCGCAAGCTGTTGAAGTCATTATGAGTGGTAATGTATGGATATACCCAGAATTAACTATGCATCTTATAAGAAACCTAAAAAGAGAAGAGAGTATAAGTGAGCATAAACTAGAACAGTTGAGTGTGCATGAAAAAGAGTGTGCACTTTTAGCCGTAGAGGGTAACTCAAACAAGGAGATAGCTAAGCTTGTAAACCTTCAAGAGATTACTATAAAAAAGCACCTCTCATCAACATATAAAAAATTAAATATCAAAAATAGAATGGAACTAGCACTCTATTTGAAGTAGTGAAAATATAAATAGCTAGATTGATAGTGTTGCTTTTTTTATTAAATATTTAATCAACCCAAGCGTCAGTCTTAAAAATTCTTCCATCATCAAATAGTTTTATTTTAAAACTTTTGTTACACTCTCCATCTTCTATATCCATAACAACCATTTGTAAAATAGTTTTACATTTTTTAGGAACATCAAAATGAGAATTTATAGAAGTTAGAAACCTTTGAATAGGCACTTTTTCATCCATTCCAATTACGTTGTCACGACAACCTGTTAAACCAATATCGCTTAAATATAGAGTACCTTTACTGATCTGTAAATCATCTGTACTAACATGAGTATGTGTTCCTATAATTGCACTTACTTGACCTTCTAGAATCTTCATCATAGCCCTTTTTTCACTTGTCGCTTCTGCGTGAAAGTCTATGAATATATTTTTTATCCCCTCTTCATGTAACTGTGCAACTATGTTTTTAGCACATCTAAAAGGGTTATCTACCATTGGCATACTATAGTGACCTAAAAGGTTAAGTACCGCTAGTTTCTCGCCTTTAACATCATAGACTTTACAACCAGTTCCTGGTACACCCTCTGGGTAGTTATGCGGACGTAAGAGTTCCATATTATCAAAAAGAGGAAAAATATCTTTTTTGTCAAAACTGTGGTTTCCACCAGTCATAACATCGATCTCAGCGTTAAAAAGTTCAGTTGAATTTTTAGCAGTTATACCAAAACCATGACTTGCATTTTCATAGTTTGCGATTACAAAATCAATGCCATGCTCTTCCTTTTGCAAACGTAAATGTTTTTTAATGATCTCACGACCAGGGCGACCAACTATGTCGCCAATAAATGCTATTCTCATAGCGCAATATTAGCATATATTTATATCTTTGTGCTAACATTATGTAAAATAAAAAAGGATCGGTGATGAAAAAAGTTTATGTATTGGTAGTTATGCTACTGTTGAGTTCAAAGTTGTTTGCTACTAATTTTATGATTGATGATTCTCATACTCATGTTGGTTTTTCAATTAAACATATGATGATCTCAAATGTAAAAGGTGAGTTTAAGTCGTATGAGGCTGAGCTAAAGTTTGATGTAAATAAAAAAGTATTTACTGCTTTTAAAGCAAATATAGAGACTACGTCTATTGATACTGGCATTGAAAAAAGAGATAACCACTTAAGAAGTGCTGATTTCTTTAATGTTGAAAAATATCCTGAGATTACATTTATTATGACTAAGTACAGTGCTGGTAAAATGTATGGTAATTTAAATATTCATGGTGTTACTAAAGAGATAATTTTAGACACAACTGTAAATGGTGTTATTCAGTTTGATGGTGATACTAGAGTAGGTTTTACACTAGAGGGTGCTATAAAAAGAAGTGACTTTGATCTTAAATGGAACAAAGCATTAGAGCTTGGTGGTCTAATGGTTGGCGATGATGTTAAACTTCTTATAGAAGTTGAAGCTATAGAAGATGAAGACGAAGACTAAACACTAATAAGCTAGAGAAGCTTTCTAAAAAAAGCTAATGTAGTATTTAAAATATCATCATCATCTTTTGATGGTGACTTTAAGTACTCTTTTTTCCCATCGTTAAACTCTATTGTAATGTTTTGAGCATAAGAGCTAACTATTTTTACATCTCTATTTAGAGCCATCACTTTTATAGCCATAAGTTCAAAGAACTGTTTTGTAGGTGTGTCTAGTTTACCAAATCTGTCTATTATCTCTTCTTCTATTTCGTAAATATCTTTAGGACTTTCACAGTGGCTTAAACGACGATATAACTCTAAACGAAGTCTATCTTCTGTAATCACTTCTGATGATACATAAGCACTAATAGTTAGCTTGATATCAACTTTAGCTTTTTTAGTATCTTCTTTATTTGTTAGCTCTTTTATAGAGTCTTCTAACATTCTCAAGTATAGTGAGTAACCTATATTTTTTATATGACCACTTTGTGCATCGCCAACTAAGTTACCACCACCACGAATTTCAAGGTCATGGTATGCTAAAACAGATCCACTTCCTAAAAATGAGTTAGACTCTAAAGCAACAAGTCGTTTTTTAGCTTCGTCTGTTAGAGTATCTTTGTCTTCTACTATAAAATAAGCAAAACCTTCAACGTGACCACGTCCAACACGACCACGAAGTTGGTGTAAGTCTGCGATCCCAAAGCGATCAGCTCCATCTATAAGCATTGTATTAACATTTGGCATATGAATACCTGACTCAATAATACTTGTTGCAAGAAGAAGATCATACTCTCTGTTTTGAAACCTCATAAGCTCTTTTTCTGAAACTACAGCTGAAATTTTTGAGTGTAAAATAAGTATACGTAAGTTTGGAAGTAGGGCTTTTAACTCACCCTCTTTTATGCTCATTGAGTCGATGTTATTATGAACATAAAACACTTGACCACCACGGCGAAGCTCTCTTAAGATGACCTCTTTAACCATCTTCTCTTCATAGGCTTTTATAAAAGTTCTTACACCTATTCTTTCACTTGGAGCATTTAGTAACTGACTCATCGTTTTTATAGAACTAAGTGCTTGGTTAAGACTTCTTGGTATAGGTGTAGCACTCATGGAAAGTAGGTGAACTTCACTATAAAGCTCTTTTAATTTCTCTTTTTGCTTAACACCAAACTTATGCTCTTCATCTATGATCACAAGACCAAGTTTTTTAAATTTCACACCAAATAGTGAGTGAGTTCCTATGATCATATCTAGTGAGCCATCTTCTAAAGAGGCTACTACTGCTTTTTTTTCTTTAGCAGTTACAAAACGATCTAGTTTTGCAATTTTAATGTCATACTCTGCAAAGCGCTCTTTAAGTGACTTGTAATGTTGTGAGCTTAGAAGTGTTGTTGGAACTATTATGGCTGATTGAAAACCAGCTTTATAGGTTGCATACATAGCATTCATAGCAACTTCTGTTTTACCAAAACCAACATCACCACTTAGAAGTCTGTCCATAACACGACCAGAGTTCATCTCAGTTGTTATCTCTTCTATACTTTGACTCTGATCTTGAGTATACTCAAACCCTGCACTCTTTTGAAATATCAATAGCTCTGTTTTATTAACTTTGAGACGTTGAGCTTTTAGAAGTGATCTAGCGGCTGCTGTATTTACAATCTGTGAAGCGATCTCAAGAAGTCGTTTTTTTACTTTATCTTTTAACTTACCAAAACTTCCTTTTCCAAGACGATCTAAAATAGGTAGACTTCCTGAAGCTATATAGCGATCTATAAAGTCTAAGTTTTCAACTGGTAAAAGAACGCGATCATCACCTTGGTAGCTAATAGCTATGAAGTCTTTAATACCGCCAAGTATTTCAGTCTGTTCGATCTTCTCAAAAATTCCTACACCATAATCCTCATGAACAACATAGTCACCTGGTTTAAGATCGTCAAGCAAAATAGCACTTTTTCTAGTACGTCTTTTTTTCTCGGTTTTATTTAGTGAAATGACTAGTTCATTATCACTTATAATATTTAAAATTATTGGGGAGTAGATAACTTCAATATTTTTTAGCTCGTGAAGATCTGCTTGTTTTAGTTGAGATTTGTTTGAAGCTATAACGGTAGTTTTTTTATTTTTATGAAGCTCAATCAGTAGTTTAAAGTCTGTTGGAAGTAGGTTTTTGTATGTCTCATTTTCTGCGATCGTATCACACTCAAAGAGATCTCTTTGAACTTGTGGTGATGCTAAGAGGTAGCTCTCTTCTATAAGTGTATCGAGCTCTTTTATAAAAAGTGTTTTTTTGTTTTGTATAAAAGCCTCTGCATTATTTTCAAGGTACCAAAAACCAAGTGAAGCTATATCTTTTACAAAACTATCGCTCTGTGAGTTATCTATTTTATTTAAAACATTTTCATATTCTGCTTCACTAAAAGAGAAGTAAGCACTTTGAAGCTCTATAGAGTCAAGTTCACCAGCTATGCTTCTTTGACTCTCTTTGTCAAACTCTTTAATATCCTCGATCTCTTCATCAAATAGAGATATACGAATAGGGTTTTTAAAATTTGGTGAAAAGATGTCTATTATGTCACCTCTAAAGCTAACTTCACCTTTTACCTGAACAATATCTACAAAGTTATAGCCCCAGTGTAAAAGTCTATTTTTAAACTCTTTTATATTTATAGTTTGTGCGAATTCAATAGTTTCACTATTTAAAAGAGAAGCTTTTGGAAAGTTAAAAAGAAGTGTTTTTATTGGTGAAATAATAAGTGGTTTTTTATTTGCTTTGTTATAATAACGAAGAGCAGAAAATAGTTCTTGAAGCTCAGTAGTAAACGATCGCAGATCGTCTAAGTAAGCAGATCTGAGATCTGGAAAAGTGATCACATCTATTTTAAAGAATGAAGCAACATCAGCTAGTTTTTTAGCCTCGTGCGAATCTTCACAAACTAAAAGTTCTAACTCTTTTGTAGTGTGAGTTTTAAAATACTCAAATAGACGTGACTCTAGCATTAAGACTCTAGTACTTCCTCTAGTTTACTCTCTTCACTTAAAAAAGTATGAGCAGCTGAAGATGAAGTTGTTTTAATTTTGCTTTCACCCTCAAAAATACCTTGTGCTTCTATTATTAGTTCTGATGAAGACATAGTTCCACTAATTTTACCAGACTCTTTAATCTCTATGCGGTCAGCATCAACTGTACCCTTAACTTCGCCTTGAACTATTAAGTGCTTAGTATTAATTTCACCTTGTATAAAACCATTTTTACCAACAGTTATACTTTTTTGTGAGTCGATTTTTCCGTCAAATTTACCATCAACATATAGATCACATGTAAGTTGCATCTCACCTTGAATAGATGAGCCCTCTGTTATAATTGTTGTTGTGTCTGCTCCTGCTACTTTTGCGTCATCGCCGTTACTAAAGATTGCCATGGTACTCCCTTTTCTTTAAATATATTTTTGTAATTTTTTAGATCCCAATCAATAAACTGCTGAGGATCAATTGTATGTTCTGCAAACCTTACTTCATAGTGAAGATGTGGTCCACTACTCATACCAGAGTTACCAGTATAAGCGATGAGATCACCTTTGTTTACAAAAGTACCACTTTTATGGACAACCTTATTTAGGTGACCATAAAGAGTTTTAAAACCATAATTGTGACGAATTATAACTAAATTACCAAAACCGCTACTTTTATGTTTACCTGAATACTCCACTACACCATCTGCTGGAGCATAAACTCTTGTTTTCATTTTTGCTCTCATATCAACACCACGATGGAACTCTTTTCTTTTAAGTGTTGGATGAACCCTCATTCCACGTTTAGACGTTATTCCTTTGAATGCAACAGGTGAGCCATTTGGAATATTACGTAACATACTACCTATTTGTGATGAAGTAAGCTTCGCAGTATCTACACGCTCTTTTAGTGCAACTTCTTTAGCAGGAGTGAGGCCTATAAGCTCTTCTATGTCATCTAGTTTATCTGATACTTCTAAAAGTTCTTCTTTTTTTGAGTTTAGTGTATTTTCAATTGAGTTAACTGATGTTTGTAGTGTTTTGTTCTCTTGAACTAAAGAGTCTCTTTTTGTATTTAGCTCTTCAAGTGAGTTATCTAGATAGATGATAACTGTCGCCCCTATTGCAAATATTAATACTAAAAATAGAGCTACATAAAAACCTATTTTTTTGACTATTTGGTGGAGGTTAAATTGTCTAAAGCCACTTGTATCATGTATAGTTATAGTAAAACGTTCATTCATCTTTTGTACAACTCCAAAAATTTCTCTGCAACACTAAACGATCCAAAAACTAAGTAGTTCTCGTGAGTATCTATTTTAGTAAATACTTTAAAGTCAATACCCACTTTTTTTAAACATCGCATTAGGATCTCTTTTTTTACTATTCGTTTATCATCTATATCTATTATTTCAAGATGTTTAATGATAGGTTTTAAAGTTTGTAAAATATTCTCTATAGGTTTATCGGCAAAACTGTTAAAAATTAAAATAACTTTTTTATTGCTCAAGCTTTTTACAATAGCTTGGGCTGCTAATTCATTGTGTCCAACATCTAAATAAATATTTTTGCTAATTTTACTTAACCTACCAAACATAACATCAAGTTCTTTGATGTTTTCTATTGAGATTTCAATATTTAGTAAGTTCATAGCACAAAAAGCTACACGTAAGTTTTCTTTTAAATACTCAGGGTGGCTGCTTCGTTTTATGTAATTTTCTTCCTCTTTTGAAAGAGTTATATTTTCACTAAAATATAGTTTTGTATGAAAAGAGGTTGCTATATTAGTAGCTACAATCTCAACAATTTTACTTGTCTGCTTAGAAATAAGTGCAACATCACTCATACTCTCTAGTTTTGAGGTAGCTATTTCTTCTATAGTGTCGCCTAAAAAAGATTGATGATCAAGTGCTATGGGAGTAAAGATTGACAACTCTTTTTTAAAAGCATTTGTAGCATCACTAACGCCACCAAGACCAGCTTCTAATATTAAAAATTCTGAACTGTTTGAGATCATAGCGCAAAGAAGTGTTGTGTACTCAAAATAGCTCAACTCATCACTCTGTTCAGGTGTTAAAATATTTTGTAGTTGTTTATGATACTTTTCTAACTCTTGATCGCTAATGTCATTTCCGTTTATCCAAATACGTTCATTAAATTTTAGGATATGTGGGGAGCTGTAGTGCGTTACACTCTTACCAGCTAAATTAAGTAGTTGCGCCAAAAAACGTCCAGTACTGCCTTTACCATTTGTTCCAACTAAGTGTATAACTTTCGTGCTAGTTTGCACTTTGTCTTTTATAGAGTTGAAAATTCTAGGAAAACGATCGTAGTCTATAACGTCATAAAAAAGTGGCTTATTCTCTAAAAAATTATTTAGTTTCACGAGCAGATCTTATTTCTTCCGCCATGTTTTGCTTCATAAAGTTTTAAATCAGCTCCCTTAAGTGTATTCTCTAAAGTGTTAAAGTCTATTCTTTGAGCGGCTCCACCACTTACTGTTATATCTATTCTCTGTTTTTTAAACATAAACTTAGTCTTTTGAACATGTTCACGAATAGTGTTAGAAAACTTAAGCGCACCCTTAAGATCAGTGGAACTTAAAATTGCTAAAAACTCTTCACCGCCATAGCGACCAACAACATCTACTACTCTATTATCTTTTTTAAGTAGTTGAGAAAATGCTGTTAATATAGCGTCACCAGCATCATGTCCGTAGGTGTCATTAACAGCTTTAAAGTGATCTATGTCAAACATTACTAAAGTGTAATTTATTTGATTTCGCTTGTACTCCTCTTCAGACTTGTTCATGTACTCATCTAAAGCTCTCTTGTTAAACAGTTTTGTTAAAAAGTCTTCACGTGAATTTTGTTCAGCTTCACGTAACTGCTCTTCAAGAAGCTCTATTTTCTCACTCATAGCATTTACACTAGTTTGATGATCTTTTAGATCTTTACTCAAAATTCCTGTCTCTTCTTCGAGTGTTGTTGCTATATTTAAGAGTCTTTTATGTGTTTCTTTGAAGTCACTAACTTTGTCCTCTTTGAGATCTTCTAGTTCTATTTTAACTTTTTTAATATCACTATTTGATCTATCGCTATTTTCTATAAGTTCTATAAGTTTTGTACTTAGTTTGTCAAGAACACTATCAACAGATAAGATCATTCTTTTTACAGTTTGACGATCAAGAGCTATACGTAACGATATAGCTTGTTTGATCTCTTTGTGAACTGCACTCTCTTTGATCTGTTTAGGATTTGTTCTTAGTTTTACAGTAAGTTTTGAAATATCAGTATTTACTGACGAAGCAATAGAAGGTACAAGTGCAGAAGTTATTATTTTTAAAATAGCTCCATACTCTTTAAATGGATCATTTTCTTTAGTTGTGACTTCTCCAAATTTAAGTGTACTAACACTTTTTTTAAGGTCAATTTTTGTTATATTACCATGATCTTTTAAAGTCTCTAAAAAAGTATCATCATAATTTTTTGTAAAGTTTTGCCATAGCTGAGTAAGGTATGGGTACTGCTCTGAAATTGTATTGTCATTAATTGTGTTAATTGTCTTTATAGACATTGCAGATGCTTCTTTATTATGGAGGAGTTTAAGAGAATCTAAAATAGCCTTTGTTAAAACTATATGTTGCTCTAGTAAGTTAGAGCATCTATTAGGCTCCATTCTGTTTAGTTTTGCAACTAAATAGCGAGTTAGATCATTTATAGTTTTAATGTTGTACTGTTTAAGTTCATTTAAGTATTTAATATCTAATGTTTTCATGCTTTTTTCAAGTTGGGTACAGTCATCACTCAACATACCAGCTTTTTTTGCTTCTATACAGAATGCTTTTGTGTAGAATTCTGGTGTCATTAGTTTGTGTTCGTTTTTTAATCTTTGAATGGTCTTTTTAACAATTTCATTAACACCCATAAATGTACCTTGTAGCTAGAATTTTATATTTTGTGATTATTATACTATATTAATTAACGTATATTACTTACTAGGTTTAAAAGCTTTTTTGTTGTTAAGTAAACCCAAAAGCTCTTATATCTCTCAAGACTACTAAGCCGAGGTATGTCTGTACTTACTTCAAAGTCATTTCTTGGTGTATATATGTACCATTTTGAGTTAATGAAAAATTCTAACTCTTAGAGTATGAACAACTACAAAACACCATAAAAACGGCTTCTAGTAAAGTTATAAAATATTTTAAATAGCTAAATGTACTCAACTTTCGCACATAAAACCTAACTCTTTTTGAGTGTAAGCACTGAGTATAGCGATAATCTGTAGTAAATCTTTATTCTCCTTGACAACATTTTGTATTTCAGAGATTTTTGTTAGTATTTGAA
>WTBY01000061.1 GCA_013138865.1 Helicobacteraceae bacterium
TCAAATACTAACAAAAATCTCTGAAATACAAAATGTTGTCAAGGAGAATAAAGATTTACTACAGATTATCGCTATACTCAGTGCTTACACTCAAAAAGAGTTAGGTTTTATGTGCGAAAGTTGAGGAATTTATATTTATAGTATCAATTCTCCTAAAGTAATCATCGTAGAAGATATTGTAATTATTCATATTGACAATATATTGAGAATTAGAATTTTTCAAAAAATTATCTAAAATATACTTTGTTTTAATTGATGTTAAGTGTGTTGGGTCTGTAAAGTTATATAGTTTATTTGAAATATTATCAATATATGAGAGGTCTATTATTTCACCACAATTTTCAACTAACAATTTTCTATGTTCTAAAAAATCACTTTTATCTATTGACTTTAAATAATATGTATTCATTGTAGCCGTATAAAATATAATATTAAGTCCTTTATTAACTACTTTGTTTTTAATTGACTTTAATACTTTGAATTCAGAAGTATTAAATCTTAATTCATTAATATACTTGATTTTATCAAAGTCTATTTTTCTAGCCTTTGGTTCATTATAGTTATAACCAGAACCATCAAAATTAACTCCATGTTGTGGTTTTTTGTCTAGTATCTTAAAGTATAATAATTTTAGAGATAATAATAAGTTCTTCATATTAAAATTTTTAATTTGTTCAAAAATTACAGAAGATTTATAATTTAAATCATAATGTAATCTATGATTGAATGTATGATTATCTACCAAATAATATATATTATCTATATTATTCCACTGTTTATCATCTAAAGAATTTAACAAATATAATACATCATTTGGATTTCCATAAATAGAGTTGCTAAAATTTAATACATTGCTTCCAAATGCTTCAGTAGTTATTTTAGCACTCCTAGATGTGCCAAATATTAAAGTGTATTTATTTATTTTTAATTGCTCATAAAGTATTTTTGAGGTTATGAAAGATGACTGCTCTGTAAATGTATGATTAAAAATACTATTTTCATTTTTTGGATTAACTATAACATATAATAATACACTCCCTATCGTAGATAAAATTATTGTAGCTAACAGATATTTTGTAAATTGTTTCATTAAATTTCCTAAAAATTAAAATATAAAAATTCACTATCAGACTCTATCATAACTAAAAGTGAAATATAAATGATTATACCTATTGCAATAGCAATCTTTTTACTATAAAGTGCTTTATTTGATACGATTGTCATACTATTATTTAAAAATATAAATACAAATATAAAGACAAGGATAAATGGTAAATAAGGACTTGTTAAATAATTCTCATTCGGATTTAAATGTGCTATAAATCTACCAAAAACAATATTATAATTACTTAGAAATGCGAATTTTGAAGCTAAAAAGTATGGCAATACAATATTATCCAAACTAAACATACTCCCTAAAACCTTAACAGCATCATCCCACTCTTTCGCTCTAAAAAATACCCAAGCAATATTTACAAAGTTAAAAGTAATAAACCAAGCTAACCAAGTCCAAAGTTTGAAACTTAATTTACTCCAAGCCCTATGTATAACTAATGCTATACCGTGTAAAAAACCCCAAAACACAAAGGTCCATCCAGCACCGTGCCAAATACCACCAATTATGAAAGTAGCTAATAGATTGTTATATGTTCTAAACTCTCCCTTTCTATTTCCACCAAGAGGAATGTATACATAATCTTTTAAAAACCTACTAAGAGTTATATGCCACCTTCTCCAAAAGTCTTGTATATCAGTTGCTTTATATGGTGAGTTAAAGTTAATAGGTAGCTTTATGTTAAATAGTAGTGCTATTCCGATCGCCATATCTGTGTAACCACTAAAGTCAAAGTAGAGCTGAAAAGTATATGATAATGATGTAGCCCAAGCCTCAAATAGATTTAGAGTTGTAGCAGTATCAAATCCAGCAGTAGCCCAGACAGCAAAAGTATCTGCGATCACAACTTTTTTGAATAATCCAATAGAAAATATAAAAAGCCCCATCGCTATATTTCTATAATTTTTAACTTTGTTTCTTACTTTAGAGAACTGTGGCATCATCTCTTTATGATGGACTATAGGTCCCGCTATAAGTTGAGGAAAAAATGTCACGAATAAAGCATAGTTCAAAAAATCATATTCTACTGTCTCTTTTCTATAGCTATCGACAAGGTATGCAATTTGTTGAAAAGTAAAGAAGCTAATAGCAAGAGGTAGAGCAAGATTTATATTAGGTATACTTTCTGTAAATATCCAATAGTTCATATTGTCTATCATAAAGTCAGTATATTTGAAATAGCCAAGCAAGGCTATGTTTGAAACTATACCAAATGTTAAGAGAGTTTTCTTTGAAAACTTATGAGATTTCCCCCCCCCCATTTTCTTTATTAAGAGAGTTTCCAACTACATAGTTAAAAAGCATTGATGAAAGTATGATTGGTAAGTATGCTATGTTCCACCAACTGTAAAAGAATAAACTACTAAATACTAAAAAGCCTTTTGATGCTTCTGTAAGTCGTTTATGATTTAGATAGAAGTATATAAAAAATGTTATCGGTAAAAATGCGAATATAAATTCATATGAGTTAAAAAGCACTTATTAAACCTTATTGTTTGATGACAAGTTCGATTTTAGAGATATTTTGAAGCTTTTTAAATCCCTTATCAAATGTAAGTAATTTACAATTATTGTATTCACAAAATGCTAAATGAAATATATCAAATGAACTATTGTATTGTTTGCTTTCTTTTAATATTTCTACAACTCTTTTATTTATATTAGAATTTGTAGGTTTTACAAACTGTGATAAAAAATCTAAGTTTTGCTCTATAAAAATATCATCTTCTTTTAATTTTTTTGAAGCAAAAGCAAATTCATAAAGTATCATTTCTGACACAACTATAGTATTATTTTGAACTGATTCTCTAACTAATTTTTTAGCTATATCTTTTTGATTTTTATTATCTATATTATTACAAAAAGCATAAATATAAATATTTGTATCAAAGTATTCCATCTAATACCATATCATCTATGTTTGTAGCTAATTCCATTGTTGCCATTACCTTATTGTCTGATTGTGCAACTAATCTATCAAATTCGTCAAGTTGTTTTTGTGTTTTATTCTTAATAGTATTCTGTTTATTTACGCTATCATACATAGCTACAAAAGTTGCTTTTTTATTTGAAAGCAAATCTTTATACTCTGTTGGTATATGAACAATACCATTTTCGATTGATGCTTGAAATTCAACTGCATACATTTTGAAGTCCTTTATATTTTATTGATTAATATTATAGCTTTATTTAGATAATTTTTGAAATTTAGATTATCGCAACATCAGATACTAAAAAATATCTACCTGCTGTTGTAAGTTCTTTATGGTTTAGATAGAAATATATAAAAAAGGTTATAGGTAAAAATATGAATATGAATTCATAACTGTTAAATAGCTATTAAATATGTCTATTTATATATTTTGTTAAGAGTTCATCTAGTGACTCTCGTAAAGGTTTGTCAAAACTCTTAAGAGATTCACTTAACTCATTTGCGATCGTATTTGCCTCGTTTAGACTATTTTCAAGTCCAACTAGAGTTACAAAGCTATTTTTATCACCATCATTATTTGTTGTTTTACCTGCTTCTTCACTTGTTTGAGTTACATCTAAAATATCATCTTGTATTTGAAATAGAAGACCTAACTTTATACCAAACTCGTAAAGGCTATCAGCTAATTTTTGATCACCAACTATGATTGCTCCCATTTTAAGTGAAGCTGCAATCAGCTTTGCAGTTTTATTTATGTGTAAAGTTTTTACTTGTTCAATAGAGAGTGGACTGTTTTCAAACTCACAGTCAATAGCCTGACCCAGAACCATACCACTATGTCCACCATTTACAGCTAACTCACGAATAAGTTTTACTCTTACTTGATCGCTAAAAGGTGCGTTTGTGAGAACTTCAAATGCATACGTATTAAGTGCGTCTCCTGCTAAAACTGCACTAACTTCATTATAAACTTTATGCAGTGTTGGTTTACCACGGCGAAGATCAGAGTCATCCATACATGGTAAGTCATCATGAATTAAAGAGTAAGTGTGTAAAAGTTCAATCGCTAATGCTGCGTGCATTGCACCATCAACTAGAAGAGGGTTATATGCTTTTACAACACCTAAAAGAAGTGCTGGACGAAAGCGCTTTCCACCTGCTTCTAACATAGTAGAAAGTGAGCTTTCATAAAAAGGATGAAAGCTTTCAGCTTTAGGATAGTTGTTTTTTAAAAAAGTTTCAAACTGTTGCATATGTACTCTGTAGTTGTTTTTGAAAGTTTAGCATTTATTTGTTTAAGAGTTTATCTAAATCTATAGAAATGAAAAAAGTAAAACCTTTTCTATCAAAAAGGAGTTTAATCATTTCACTTGAAGTTGCGATCTCTTCTCTAATATTTTTAAATGTATAAACTTTTTTAAAGTTAATCTCTTTTAATTTATCGCCTTTCACTAGACCAGTAAAAAGCTTGTTAGAACCAACTTTTTTTACACTAAGATCTCTATTAAACAAAACTCCTAACTTCTCAAAGTAGGTGTCAGGAATAAGACCACCACCGTATCTTTTGTCATATTTTATTTTAATAGTTTTTATTTTTTTATTACGTTTAATTTTGAATGTATGAGTAGAGTTAATTTTAGCAAATAAAATTTGTTTCATTAAGGTGTTAGAATTTAAAATTTTTAAAGAGTCTAAGGTTAAGATGTGATCGTCTATTTTAACATCTAAATTTTTCATAAATGGGGTTACGCTTGTAACTATAACTTTACTTTTATAATCTTTTACACGAAAACCAGCCTCTGCATAAACTACTTTTTTCATCTTTAAAAAGTTCTCTAAATATGCTTTTTGAATTAAGCCTCTTGATGTAACAAGAGCATTTAAGTTACAACAAACTGTTGAGATTATAGAGGGTGCTTTTAACTTTACTGAAAATGTTGCTAAGTAGTTTAGTCCAACTTGTTTAGTAAGTACTTTACCACTTTGTATAACTTTTCCATCTATTAAAGCAACTTCTTTGTTGCAAACACCATCTAACTCAAAAGGAAACTCAAACTTTTTTTGATTCTTTACTGTGTAGAGTCCTAAGAATGGATCATATTTACTCATAAATGAGCTATTGTAATAAGCTGAGTAGCCTACTCTTGTAGCTTTAGAGATTGGTACGCTTAAGTAGTTGTTTTCTATAGAGTTAGAATCAGAAAATTTTTTGTTGCATACTTTAAAGCCTGCACTTGTTGCAAAAAGTTGAGTTATAAAAAGAGTTAAAAGAAGAGTTAATTTAAACATTAACTTTGAAATGGATTCATTCCACCAAGCATTCCCATGGCATTCTGCTTTTTATTGTCTTCTACCATTTTAGTTGCATCATTAAAAGCAGCTATAAGTAAAATTTGCAAGGAGTCTTTGTCTTCTAAAAGTGAATCATCTATTTCGATATTATTAACTTCACCTTTTCCTGTGATCGTAATTTTAATCATACCACCACCAGTTTTAACACTGAACTCTTTGGAAGCTAAGTCATCTTCCATTTTTTTGGCATTTTCTTGAATACCTTCAAGCATTTTACCCATATCACCTAAGTTAAGATCACCTAAATTCATATTGAAGTTAAGATCTCTTCAATGTCGTTGTTATCGTCTACAAGAACTACTGTTGGCTCATATGTTTTAAGATCTTCATCATTATATGTAGCGTAAGCAACAACTATTATTTTGTCACCTTTGTGAACTTTTCTAGCTGCTGCACCATTTAGACACATATCACGTTTACCACGCTCACCTAGAATAATATAAGTTGAAAATCTCTCTCCGTTGTTAATGTTTAAGATCTCAACTTTTTGTCCTACTCGCATTTTAGAAGCTTCTAAAAGTTCTTCATCGATCGTAATAGAGCCAACATAGTTTAAGTTAGCATCAGTTACCGTAGCACGATGAATTTTACTATAAAGCATTTCTATTGTCATCACTATTACCTTATCTAGCCATTTGTGCCATCATATCTTTAGCAGATATTGGCTCATCCCATAACTCAGGATCGATTACATACTCTTCAACTACATTTCCACCAATAATATGATCTTCAATAATACGATCGATCTTAGCTTTGTCAAGACCTACATACATAGTGTGACCTGGTTCAACTAGAAGAACTGGTCCTGAACTACAACGGTTAAGACATGCCGAACGAATTGGTTGAACAGTTCCCATAATCCCTCTTTGCATAAGCCCTTGAGCTAAATGTTGAAAAAGATCTTGAGTTTGTGGACTAACACATGATGGTTTTGGCATTCCTGGAGGTGAACTCTGTTCACATTTAAACATATAAAAAGCTGGTTGAGGCATACCCATATTAATTCCTAAATTGATAAATTTCGCGAATTATACCTAATTTTACTTAGCAATAAAAATAAAACTACTTTTTAAGTTTTTTTTTTAAGATTATGATGGTGCTTTTGGTGCTATTTTTACTTAGAAAATATGTCAAATTGCAATATTTCAAATCAAAAAGTCTTAATTAATCTATACTGTTTTATCTAGTTGGCGGTTGGAGTGATTTGGTTATGTTGCGAAGGAGAAGGTGGGACAGGGTCAGCCTTTAACTAAAAGGATATAACAACATGCCTAATATCATGATAATTGTTATTCTTTTACTTCTACTCGAGGTAAAAGTCTATTAAAAGCCTAAACGAAGAGTTGGAAGCTCTTCGTTTTTGTCCCAACTGGTGTAATTATAGCAAAAATATTTTTAACTACTTGTTTATAACTTTTTTTCTTGTTTTATTTTAATTCTTTTTTTTTAAGATTGTTGTATTTAGTAAGGTTGGAGTTTTTTTTAGTGTTATATATTCCCATCATGAAAGATGGGAATAAGGAGTATATGAAATTAGCTATTTATATACTAGAAGTTATAGTTAGCACCTATATATATCTGTGATATTGTATTTACCTTAGATTCAAGATTAACATCAATACCATTTTTAGTCCAAGTCATATTATCACTAGCTGATGTTGTAGAAATTCTTAAGCCAGCTTCAAGATCAAAGTTACTATTTATACTGTATAAAACTCCTGCATTAGCACCAAATGATGCACCAGACAAGTCAATAGTGTCTTTAGTTGTTGTAAAACCAGCAGATGAAGCTGAAGCTATACCACCTGATTCTTTATAACTGAATGAACCAATATTTGCTCCAATAAATGGAGTCCAATTTGTTGAATTATTAATTAGGTAATCATATCCAGCACCAAATGAACTCATATCTGTATTACCAGTTGTGTTATAGTTAGCATAAGTAACATATACACGACCATATTCAAAATATTTACCTATTTTGATAGCTTGAAAACCACCACTTATTGATGTACTTGTTCCAGCACTAGTACCAGTTGCACTTGCTGTCATATCTACATTAATTGATGTATTACCTAATTCTAAACCACCGAACCATTTATCTCTTGGTTCACTTGCAACTGCTGACGTTGCTACTACAGCTAATAAACTAGCTACGATTAAACTTTTTTTCATTTTTACCCTTAATTTCGACTTACAGCTCTATGGAATGCGTATTTATTTCTAATACATGTATTATTTACTACATGTACCTTTTATTGCCATATCTAATTTGGCAATATCTTCTTTTGCTTTAGATTCTTCAATTTCTTCTAATCCAGCACCACCTACAAATAGACCCATTTTAATATATTGTCTAACAAAATAATTTTTTCCACTCTTCATTTTTATAGCAAGGACATTAGGAGAAAACTCTGATTCTGTTGAAAGCTTGTATTCATGGTTTCCTTTTACCGTTTCATAAAAGAAAACATCACTTGAAGTTTCTCCAAGACATTTTTTATTAATCCATACATCTTTTTTTAATGCTTGACCTACAAACGAATCTCTATAAACATAAAGTCCTGATTTCCCTTCAGGAGGAAGATTAAAAGATTTTGCTTCATCAGAAACTCCTTTTGGTTCTAATGGAACACGACTACATCCACTAAACAATACAATAGACAATGTCAATACCATTAATACTAACTTACTTTTTTTCATTTTAAATATCCTTTTTCGACTTACAACTCTAAGAATGCGTATTTTTATGCTTTACTTTTTAGTTTAAATCACTATCTTTCCAATACTTGGTACCTTGAATTGTTGCTTGAAGAGCTAACCCATTTTCAGTTAACTTATAGAGTCTAATTCCTGGTGCTACACTAATGGCTGCATTTAGTGCTCCACCATCTTTTCCTACTTTAGCGGCTGCATCAGCTTGTGCATTAGCTTCCCAGCCAGAATTTACAAAACTATCAAATACCTCTTTATTCTCAAATAAGAAAATAGCTCTAAAGTTTTTAACACCAAGACCTATACCAACACCACCAGAAGCCATGTTCATGTAAGTATTTTTTCCAGTTTTATTGTTATGTGCTAAGCCTTTGCCACCTTCTGCAGATAGTAAAATTAAATTTACACCTACATTACTAAATGTTGCATACCCATAAGAGCTCTTTAACATAGCTCTTGATTTGGGTGCATATTTATACAATGCAGTTAGTATTTCACTATTTTGGTGGTTTCTCTCTTTTTTAAGCTCTTCATTACTACTGCCACTCCAAAACCCCGAAAACATCACTAAAGCAACACCTAAACTAATAATTAATTTTATATTTTTCATATTATTTACTTTCCTTGTACTGTTCTTTCAATGAAGTTTTTATTTTTTCAAATAAAATTTCATGTTCACTATCGTTAATATCTTTTTCAATACTACTAAATTCAATATCCATTTTTTTAGACAACTGCGACAATAAGTAAGCAAGTTTCTTTTGCTTACTTTTCATTATTAACCTAGTTTCCTCACTATTAAATTTTTGAAAATTCAATATAGCTTGATTAAATTCTTCTTCAAATTTGTGGATATCTTCTATTGAAGGACTATCTTCTAACATAAGATTATTGACTTATACGACTAACAACGTCTGTGTAGTTAAAGTGATCGTTTTTTATAGCTTCACTACTTACTGCGGCAACTTTAAAGAAGTACTCTTTTGCTTTTTCTAAGCCAGTTACTAAGAGTGTAGTTGAGTTTGACTGTTTTGAGAGCCATTTTGACTCTTCTTGAGTTTGGTCTATTGTGTAGATAATTTTGTAACTTTTTGCTTTGGCTACTTTTGAGTAGCTTACTTCTAACTCACCATGGTTTGATCCATCTTTTACATGAACTGAACTTGGTGCGTCTAAAATACCGATCGAGCTTTTGGACTCAGCGAGTGTAAAACCTGAGCTGTCAAGTGCTGTTTTGTCACCATCTGCACTAAAGTTTACGAACTGTGCTAATTTAGAGAGAACATTAGTAAGCTCTTTTTTCTTTTGGTTTTTAATGTCTGTTTGCTCTTTTGTACCTTCTATAGCGTCAGACGATGCTTGTTTATAAGATAGAGTTGCATCTTCTAACTCTTTTAGACTTGGAGTTGGTTTTTTAAAGTGATCATTATTTTTCATATGTTTTAGAACATCGTGTGCAAACGTCGTTACACTCGTACTTGTGAGCTTTGACATATCTGTTTTTATTTTGTAGTTTGACATTTTTATTTCCTTTTTTAGTGTTTTTATTGCACGAAAATGACTAAATCGTGACAATTAGCTTCTAATCGTTCAAGAAAAATAGTAAATCGTGTAGTAAATTTAGCTAATCGTGTACGATTAGTAGTTATTCGTACACGAAACAGGGGGTTTCGTATTAACTTAATATTTAAGTTAATACGATCGAGAGTAAAAAGTGTTAGTTAGGGTGGTGATCGCTCTTTAAAAGATGATCGAAAAGTAGTATTTAAGCTTAGTTTAGTAGGTAGGTAGGTAGGTAGGTAGGTAGGTAGGTAGGTAGGTAGGTAGGTAGGTAAAATGTGACATATTGAACATAAAACCTACCTTTAGTTTTAAAATTTAGTTGAAAATATTATAGCTTATATATTTTAAAAACCTATAACTCGCTTGTATATATTAAAAATTTAGCTTTTTAAGTATTTTTGTACTACTCTACATTTATGGATATTTACGCACACTCAAAATTACAGATCATTAGCGATGATCTTGCTAAAACAACTGTTATTTATATAGAAGAAGATGAACCGCTTAGAAGTGAGTTAAACTGGCTTTTACTCACTCATGTGGACAATGTTTATTCTATTACAAATTGTAGTGAAGCTTTTGAAATTTTAGATAGTGTTAAAGTAGATGTTATTATAGTCTCACTTAATGAGAAAAATACTACAAAATCACTTGAATTTTTTAAATATGTAAAAGATACTTTTAAAGAGATCATAACATTCTCTATTACTGAACCCGATCGTAGTGATGATCTTTTAAAGTGTATTAGTATTGATCTTGATGAGTATGTAATTAAGCCTATTAATAACTTCAAACTTCTGCTAAAACTAGATAAATATGCGATCGCAAAAAACGAGCATGAACTACTAGAGCAATACACAATAAACCTACAAGCAAAAATAGAAGAGGCACTTGATGCGAATAGAAACCAAGACCTTATAATGCAACAACAGTCTTCACAAGCAGCTATGGGTGAGTTAATAAACTCGATCGCACATCAATGGAGACAACCTCTAAACTCTATAAACCTTCATGCTACAAACATGTTGGTAGATATTGAGCTAGAAGAAGTTCCTACAGTACTTCTTGATCACACAAATGCGATCATATCACTAGTTAAAGATATGTCAAATATTATAACTGACTTTATGGAGTTCTCACGTCCTGAACAAGAAAAAAGTGAGTTTTTTATACACTCTGTTATGACAACACTTTCTAAAATGTTAGAGTCACAACTATTTTCTAAAAATATAAAACTCTCTATTGATATTGACAGCACTCTTAAAATATCAAGCTTTAAACACCCACTTGAGCACACTATAATTAACATAGTCAATAATGCAAAAGATGTTCTTAGTGAAAAAGCTATGGAAGATAAAGAGATCAAAATCTATACGAGTGAAGAGAGTGACACTATAAAAATATATATTGAGGATAATGCAGGTGGCGTTCCTGAAGCTATAATAGACAAAATATTCGATCCTTATTTCACCACTAAACCAAAAGGTATAGGTACAGGAATAGGTCTTAGTATGGTTAGAGATCTTGTTACAAATAAGTTAAATGGTAGCATAGAAGTTGTCAATATCAATGGTGGTGCTCTTTTTACTATAACTCTTAGTAAATAGTTAATTGAGTTTTAACGCTACTCTTTATATAATACTTTAATTTAGAAAAAGGTTTTTTATGATCAAAGAGCTAAAAGCTATTGCAGCAGATATAAATATTTTATATGTAGAAGACGAAGATGAAGTACGTAACGTTGCTTATCAACTTTTAAAGAAATTTTTTAAAAATGTTGTTGTGGGTGTTGATGGTGAAGATGGTTTAGATAAGTATCAAAATCATGGTATGACTTTTGACATAGTTCTAACAGATATATCTATGCCAAAAATGAATGGTTTGGATATGGCTGAGCTGATCAAAGCAATTAACCCTAACCAACACCTTATGATAGCTTCAGCTCACTCTGACTCCATGAACCTACTAAAAGCTATAGAAATTGGTGTGGAATACTTTATAATAAAACCTATCGATAACACTCAACTTTTTGAAGCACTTATTAGAGTCTGTAAACGTGTACTAGCTGAGCGTAAACTGGATGAACTACAGTTTAATACTTTGAAAAATTCAGTTGATAAAGCAATCGAAATAAAATTTGAAAAAGTATTACACTCTATACCTATTCCTTCTGTTTTACTTGATAGTGAAGATCATGCACTCTACTTTAATGAAGAATTTTTAAATATTTTTGATATGTTTGAAGATAATGAGACAATATTTAAAATAAATGAGAAGAGTCTAAAGTTTACAGATATTTTAGATGAAGAGTCTGAGTATTTAGTAAACGCTATTCTTGACTGGAAAGATGAAGTTATAGATCTTCAAGATAACGAGAGTTGTAATTTTGTGTTAAACACAGCCAACAAACAAGAGTTTACAATTAAAATTAAAAAATTTGAAGAAGATAGTGAGAGCACAACTCACTATCTGTTATGTTTGCTCGCTAAGTAACTTACGTACTATAACACGATCGTCAAACGGTAGTTTGCGATCGTATATAACCTGCTCTACTTCATCGCCTTTTCCTAAAATAAGAACTATTTCTCCGTCAACCATGTCGCTCAATGCTTTAGTAATTGTCTCTTTTCTATTAGGATTAACATAAACATTACTCTCATCATCAATACCCTCTAAAATATCTTTTATAATATCATCAGGGTCTTCAAAACGTGGGTTATCACTTGTAATATAAACATGTTTAGCTAAATTAATCGCCACTTGTCCCATTAGAGCTCTTTTACTGCGATCACGATCGCCGCCAGCCCCAAAAACAACTCTTATTTCTTTATTACTAAGTGCATTAAGAACTTGTGCCATTCCATCTGGAGTATGTGCAAAGTCTACGATCACAAGTGGTTTTTCACTCACGATCTCCATTCTACCTGCTACTCCGGCAAAGTTACCTACCTCTTCACAAATCTCTTCTAATGGTTTTTTAGTAACTATAGAGACAGCTGCGATCGCGCATGTTAAGTTGTATAGGTTAAAAAAGCCGTACATTGGTGATATAAACGTTTGTGTATTTTGAAAGTTTTGCATAATGCCACTAATGCCATCATTTAGTGAATATGCCATAACTTTATATGTTGCAGGGTTTTCTACTCCATAAGTAAAAGTATTTTTAATGTTAAACTTAGCACGAGGCTCATCTTTGTTTATAAGCTTCTTACTCTCATCTTGAAAAAAGCTATTTTTAACATTTGTATACTCTTCTATGGTGTTATGATAGTCTAGGTGATCTTGAGTAATATTTGTTAAAATTTTAAGATCAAAGTTAAGACCTTCTACTCTTTTTTGTACGATCGCGTGAGAGCTGACTTCCATTATAAAGTACTCACAACCATCACTAAGTGCTTGGTAGATATGTTTATATGTGTTTAAAACACTAGGAGTTGTAAGTGACTTGGACTCAATTACTTTATCATTCATAAAGAAACCACGTGTTCCTTGAAGAGCTACTTTAAACCCTAGATCTAGTAAAAATGAGTAGATAGCACTAGCGGTTGTTGTTTTACCGTTAGTTCCTGTTATACCTATGATCTTAACTCGATCAATTCCAAAAAGTTTACCTATCTCTTCAATCTCAACAATAGAGTGCGCACCATTATCTTTTGCATTTTGAAGATATTTTTCATTTTGAGAAGTTAAAACGAAAGCTGTTTGAGAGTCACACTCACTAGAGTCCTCACTAATATATTTAAACTCTTCTGAGTTGAATTCTATTTTCATCTATAAGTTTTTTTCAGCAAGTTTTGCTAATAGTCTTAAAAGTCTGTCTTCATTTGGAAATACGTTCAGTGCATTTTCTAAGTAATTCATTGCCATATCATTAAAGTTATGGTCTACTAATTTAGTTAAAAAGTCTATAAAGTCCTCTTTTTCCGAGATAATAACACGAGTTGAAAACATAATATTTTCAAATGTTAAGCTAAAGTTTTCATTTTTTTGAACCAATAGCTGAAAGTCATCATAAAGAATACCATTCTCTAAAATTAGACGCTCATTTAGCGGTTCTTTAAAAAGATCACTCAAATGTTCAATTGAGCCGTCCATACTCTCTATAATCTCTTCCATGATAGTATCTGCTGATTCTGAATCATCAGTTCTTAAAACAGAATAGTAATCAAATAGGGCTTCTGCACCTAGTTCACCACTCATAGCCATCTCTGTTAAAATTGCACAGTTATGTGCCTCTTTTGAGTTAGGGTAGTCTTTAAGAACGATCGCATAGTTCTCTAAAGCACGTTCATACTCTGCTTTTGAAAAGTGTTTACTAGCACGTTCTAGTACTTGATATTTGCTAACTAATTCCATCTATTTACAAACTCTCTATTGAGTTTTCCATACCTTGTGGTACATTTATGACCGTTAGCTCTGGGTGTATATCTGTTCTAAGCGCGCGTTCTACTCCATATTTTAAAGTACTACCACTACTAGAACAACCTATACATGCACCTTTAAGTTGAACATAAACAACACTATTTTTTACTGTTAAAAAATCTATGTCACCGCCATCTAGTGCTAAAGAAGGACGTATTTTATCTATAACTGTTGCTACTGGTGCCATTAACTCTTCATCGCTAAAAGGTATCATTTATATCTCCACTGAGTATTTTATATTTTATAAATTATTATTTTGAATAGAGTACTATTTATGCACTTAAGTTGTTATAAAAAATCATCACTAAAGTCTGCAACATAGCTTTCACGTCGCATACCGAGTAAAATATAATCAATATTTCCACACTCTTTTAAAAAGTTTACAGAACACTTTTGCATACTTTCTGCACAGCTGCTAAACTCTTCTTTAAATCTGCTTTTTACTTTTAAAGAGCACTCATAAGTGACCATTTTTGCTAAAGATAGTAAAAATAGGTTTAGTGAAGTTGATAGTAGCTCTCTCATACTTGGATCTATTTTTTCCAATACCAATCTAATATGAGGTATTATTTGACTTATCAAAAAAGCATCATAATCATTCGAAGTCTCAAACTTATGACGATTTACATCAAGTCCTTCTATTAAATTATACAGACTTTCAAGTTCATCAATTTCACAAAGAGAGAGTATCTCATTAAGAGTATAAAAATAATCCCTTGGTTCATCATACTCCGCTAAAGTATATTTTTCACTATTATTAACAACAATTAATGCTCTATTACTTAGAACTCTTAAGTTATTCTTTTTTGCCCACTCTGCACACTTAAGCCCATTTTGCTCTATAATATTAATTGGTAACTCAATAGTAGTAAAGTTATGTTTATCAACATTAATAGAAGAGGCAGCTTTTTGAGCAATAAAAAGTAGATCTTCATATGAAAAGAACTCATTACTATTTGAGAGAAGCGAAAAAGAATTTGAACTTATACCATAACTGTTAATTCTTCCATTTTTAACCTCTTCTTCAAGAGCTATAAAAACATTATAAAAACGTCTATTTAACTCATCTAGTCTTTGAGCTTTTGGTATATTATTTGCAAGGGCATGTTGCAGATATATTTCAGGATTATGTAGCATATAACAGTCCAAGTTATCAAGACTAAGTCTACTAAGTGAGTTACTTAGCTGATCTCTCATGAACTCTGCTGATATACAATAATGAAACTCATCAGAATACTCTACAATATCCTCATAAGTTTTATTCTCTATCTCTTGAAAAATCGAACCACTTATTAGTCCAAATTTGCTTACAACTGCTACTCTCTCTTTTTTACCTTTTTCTAAACTGTTCAGTGCAATACCAACAGCGGATTCCGAGAGTGTATCCATATACGTGGTTGCAGTATCTATTAATTCAACACCAGAGTTTAGTGCAAATTTTAGTGCAGCTATATGCTGTTCATTATGAAGACTTATTCTATATGTACCAAAAGCTATTTTAGTTTTCATGGTTCTCTTTTTAAAATAGATATTTGTGAGTGTTTAAAGGAGGGTTTTGTGGCACAAAGCCACAAAGGGGTGAACTATACTAGTTCGATAAAAGCCATAGTCGTTGCATCACCGCGACGAATACGAGTTCTATGGATTGAAGTGTAACCACCTGAACGCTCTTTATACCTAGGAGCAATTTCATTAACTAACTTTTTAGTTGACTCTTTACACTGTAAAGAAGCAAATACTACACGGTGAGCATTTGCATCACCAACTCTTGCAGCAGTTATAAGCTTTTCAACGTATGAACGAAGCTCTTTTGCTTTAGGAACAGTAGTCTCAATTTTTTCATTTGTTATTAACGCAATACTTAAATTTTTCAGTAACGCAGCTCTATGTGAACTAGTACGATTAAGTTTACGATATCCGTGACGATGTCTCATATACTTCCTTTGTTATTCTGAAATTTTCTTTTTGAATGCATCTACTATATCGTTAGATAGAGTAACATCAGCACCAAAACCATATTCAGCTAATTTTTCTATAATCTCTTCAAGAGATTTTTTACCAAGATTTTTAACATTTTTAAGATCATTTTGACTCATAATAGCGATTTCGCCAATATATTTATACTCTGATCTATCTAAACAGTTAAAGCTACGTGGAGATAAACCAAGTTCATCTATACGAGCCATCATCTTTTTAATTTCCGGTGCTTCTTGAGCACGTTCAATTGTAACAGGCTCTTTAACACTTATTTCGCTACTAAATACTGCAAGCTGTGCGTGCATTACTTCTAGAGCATTTCTAAAAGCATCTAGTGGAGAAATTTGACCATCAGTTACGATGTTTAATACAACTTTTTCAAAATTAGGATTGTCTTCTACAAGAACATTCTCAATTGAGTAAGTTGCACTCTTAACAGGTGTAAAAAAAGCATCTAGTGCAATATAAGTATCATCTAAATCATCACGCAGATCTTCGCTTGGAACATATCCAATACCCTGCGCAACTTTAATAGAGAAGCTAAGTTCAGCATCTTCATTTAGCGTAGCTAAAAATGCATCAGGCGTAACAACTTCTACTTGATCATTACTTAAATCACTACCTTTAATCTCTTTAGGACCATTAAAGCTGTATTCTACTTCAACTTCTGGTTCATCGCCTTTAATTTTAAAACGAATACCTTTTAAGTTGATAATAAAGTCAGACAGGTCTTCTAGCATACCACGAACAGAATCGAACTCATGCTTAGCGCCTTCAACTTTAATAGCTACTGGAGCATATCCAACAGAACTACTTAGTAAAAAACGGCGAAGTGGGTGTGCAAGTGATACTGCGTAACCAACTTCAAAAGGGTGTGCAACAATGTTTGCTTCATTCTCAGAGATTTGTTCTACAACAAACTCTTGAGGAAGAAGAGGAGATGTTTTAATCTTTTTCATTTACAACGCCTTTTTGTTATTATTTAGAGTAAAGCTCAACGATTAAACGCTCTTCAACAGGAATTACTACTTCTTCACGTTCTGGAAGACGAGTAAATATACCAAAAACTTTATCAGCATCAATATCAACCCAAGGTGCAATACCAGTTTGATTTGTTAATTCAATAGCACGTACAACTTGAACGTTCTTTTTTGATTTTTCACAAACTTCAATTTTTTGACCTGGCTTCACACGAAATGATGCAATATCAACACGCTTACCATCTACAAGAATATGACCATGGTTAACTAGTTGACGAGAAAAACGACGAGTTGAAGCAAATCCCATTCTGTAAACTACATTGTCAAGACGTTGCTCTAATAATGAAATAAGGTTGTGACCTGCATTACCATCACGACGATTACCCTCTTTATATAATGCACGGAATTGTTTCTCAGAAACACCATACATGAATTTAGCTTTTTGCTTCTCATTAAGTTGAGAACCATACTCAGAAACTTTCTTACGACGCTGACCATGTTGACCAGGTGCGTAAGGACGTTTTTCTAAAGCAGACTTACCTGCAAGACGACGCTCGCCTTTTAAGTTAAGGCTTACACCAAATCTTCTCTCAATTTTTTCTACTGGACCTCTATATCTAGCCATCTTAACTCCCTAAACTCTACGGCGCTTAGGCGCACGACAACCGTTATGTGGTAATGGTGTAACATCTTTTAAGAATGTAACACGGATACCTTCAATAGCACCTATAGCTTTTACTGCAGTTTCACGACCAGAACCTGGACCTTGAACTTTAATACCAACTTCTTTAATACCATGAACCATTGCTTTTTGAATTGCATCTTCAGTTGCTTGTTGTGCTGCAAAAGGAGTAGATTTTTTACTACCTTTGAAACCAAGACTACCAGCTGAACTCCAAGCGATCATATTACCCATCTCATCAGTTACAGTTACCAATGTGTTGTTAAATGATGCAGCTATGTGAACAATACCACGTGCAACGTTCTTTTTAACTACTTTTTTTCTAGTTACTTTTCTTTTAGCCATCTATAATTCCTTACGCTGCGCCAACAGTTTTACGCTTACCTTTACGAGTACGCGCGTTTGTTTTCGTTTTTTGACCACGACATGGAAGACCACGACGGTGACGTAAACCACGGTATGCACCGATATCCATTAATGCTTTGATATCCATTGCAACTTTCTTACGAAGGTCACCCTCAACCATGTGAGTTTCACGAATTTCAATAGCTAACTTAGCAGCCTCTTCTTCACTTAATTCATGAACACGTTTATCAGGATTAACTCCTGTCGCCTCTAAAATAAGTCTTGAACTATGTAAACCAATACCATAGATGTACGTTAGACCGTACTCTATTCGTTTCTTTTTAGGTAAATCAACACCAGCTATACGAGCCATGTTTATCCTTGTCTTTGTTTATGTTTAACAGTTTTGCAGATTACTCTAACAACACCTTTACGTTTAATAACTTTACAGTTATCACACATTTTCTTTACAGATGAACGTACTTTCATATCTGTTCTCCATTCATTCTTGTTTCTTATTCACTATTATGTAGGAAACCAATTGGATTTCCAATGCTTGTATATATTGAAAAACATATATAAACACTCAATTCAATTGTCCAAAATAGCAAAATAGAAGCGGATTATAACCAAAGTAATGTAAATTTTTTATTAATCAGTTATAATACGCTAATTAAAAGGAATAATTTTTATGAATAAACATATTATATTAGGTGAGATTAACTCACTACGAATTGACAGATTTACAGCTCCGGGTGTCTATTTAATGGCTGAAGATGAAGAAGATATTTTACTACCAAACCAATATGTTATAGATGACATGTATGTAGATGACGTTATAGATGTTTTTGTATATACAGACTCTGAAGATCGCCTTGTAGCTACTACAGATAAGCCCTATGCAAAACTACATGAGTTTGCTTATGTAAATATTGTTGACACTATGAAATTTGGTGCATTTGCTGACTGGGGACTACCAAAAGATCTTTTTATTCCCAACTCAAAACAAAAAGTACCTTTTAAAAAAGGCGATCGCCGTATTGTCTATATAGAAAAAGATGAAAAATCTGAACGCCTGAATGGTGTAGAGAAAATACAAAAATTCTTAACAACTGATACTTCTAAACTTAGTAAAAACCAAGAAGTTAATATTTTAGTTTTTGCTACAACAGAGCTTGGTTACAAAGTGATCGTAAATAATAAATATGAGGGTCTTATATATAAAAATGAAGTTTTTGAGAAAGTAAGAGTTGGTTTTCGCGCTAAAGCTTATATAAAATTAATACGTGACGATCACAAGCTAGATCTTTCACTTCAAAAAATAGGTGATGGAAAAATAGCACACTCTAAAGATGTAGTGTATGAACTTTTGAAAGAGAGTAATGGATCTTTACCATACAACTACAAAAGTGATGCATCGTTAATAAACAAAATTTTCAAGATGAGTAAAAAAAGTTTTAAAAAATCTTTAACAACACTACAAGATAAAGATCTTATAGAGGTTAAAGAGAACGGAATATTTATTAAAGAGTAGAGTTAAACTCTAATCTTTATAAACACTATCTTTAGCTTCAATACCTAAAAGTCCAAGACCCGTTTTTAGTGAAAGTGCAACAATATTAAGTAGTTTAAGATATTTTGTTTCATTCTCTTCGCCTATAATTCTATGATCGTAGTAAAACTTATGAAGCGATGCTGATAAAGTTTTTAGATACTCTGGAAGTTTTTGAACTTGACGAGAGTTAAAAGCATCTTCTACGATTTCTGGTAAAAGTAGTGCATCAAAAAGTAAAGCATCTGCATCTGCATTAAGATTTATTAACTTAGCATCACTAATTTCCTTTTCACTTTTTTCACTTTTCTTATGAACTGTTTTTATACGAGCATGAGCATATTGAATATAGTAAATAGGGTTTGAATTGTCCTCTTTTTTAAGCTCTTCAACATCAAATTCTAGTGGTGTGTCACACTTTTTAGAAGCAAAAATAAAACGAAGAGCATCACTTCCAATCTCTTCAATTATTTCACTCATTAAAATAACATTACCACTTCTTTTACTCATTTTAAATGGTTCACCATCTTTTAAAAGAGAGACCATTTGTGAGAGTTGAATCTCTAGTTTTTTACTATCGTAACCTAAAAACTCAATCGCAGCTTTTACACGGGCAATATACCCGTGGTGGTCTGCTCCCCAAATATTTATGTAGTGATCAAAACCTTGTTCATATTTTTTATTATGATAAACAATGTCACCTGCTAAATATGTAGGACGTCCATCTTCTCGAACAACAACGCGATCGTTATCATCATCAAACTGAGTTGATTTAATCCACTTTTTTTCATCTTGCTCATAAATACCATCGCCCATTTTAGCCATGACACGATCCCAGTCGCTATATAGTGAAGACTCTTTTACAAAAGTGTCAAACTCTATATTTGCATCTTTAAGATCACTAACAACAAGTTCCATAACACGATCTTTTGCCCAAAGAGCTAACTCTTTTTGACGTGTACTATCTAGTAAAATATCTTTACCAAATTCACTATTAGCAATTTTTGATAAATCAGTTAGATATTCACCTCTGTAGTACTTTTCAGGTAATTCTACACTCATATCAAAAAGAGTGTTTTGAGCTTCAAGTTGCAGTGAAAGACCAAGTAAGTCTATCTGGTTGCCAGCATCATTAACATAATACTCAGCAGTTATATCATAACCTAAATGACGTCCAAGTCGTAAAAGTGTGTCTCCATAAACAGCGCCACGAGCGTGACCAATATGAAGAGGTCCGGTAGGGTTAGCACTTACAAACTCTAAAAGAATTTTCTCTTTATGTTTACCTTTAGCAAAATCAGCAGGATTTTCGATCACATAAGAAGCGTATTCATTTAAGAAATTTTCTGATAGTTTAAAATTAATGTAACCTTTTAGAGAGTCAACACTTTCAAAAACGTCAGATTCATTAAATGAAGAGGCTAACTCTTCTGCAATTACCATAGGGGATTTACGTAGCTCTTTTGCTAATGAAAAGGCTATAGGAGTAGCAAAATGCCCAAAGCTTCTATCTTTAGGCTTTTCTAAAACAACATCACGTTCAAACTTTTCACGCAGAAGCGTTTGTACTCTTTGTTTCAAAAATTATGCTTGTTTTTCTGCTGTTTTAGGAGCTTCTGCAACTACATCAGCTTCTGCTGTATCTACTTTTTTTAACTCATCTGTTGAAGCTAGATCATCAGCAACAGCACCTTCATCATCTTTTAGTGATTTTTTAAAGTTCTTGATACCTTGGCCTAAACCTTTTGCAAGCTCTGGAATTTTCTTTCCTCCGAATAGTAGTAAAACTACTGCTAATATTAAAACTAGTTCAAAACCACCTGGTATTTGAGGCATATAGATCCTTTATTTTTTTTTACATTTATTTAGCTAAAAATAGCTAAATTTTATTATGACGTGAGTTTAACTATTATTTGCTGTAATAGTGCTTATGCGTTATCTTCCCACTCATGAACAAACTCATTAATTTGGACACTTGGCATTTTAGCACGTGACGCTTTTGCTATGTTTATTAATTTTTCTGCTGCTACATCTAAATCATCATTAATAATTAAAAAGTCGTACTCATTAATACGTTGAACTTCTATTTTAGCCATAGATATACGGTTTTTTATAACTTCTTGCGTGTCAGTTGCACGACTAGTAAGACGCTCTTTTAATATTTTAAGTGATGGTGTTGTTACAAAAACTGAAGTTGATATATCACCTAATCTATTTCGTACAGCGGCATTTCCTTGAACATCAATATCAAATATAACAAGTTGGCCTTTTTTAAGAGCTTTTTTTACTGGTTTTAAAGATGTACCATAATAGTTACCATGGACTAGTGCATATTCAAGAAAATTATCATCTTCTATATCTTGTTTAAACTCTTCTTTGGAAACATAGTGATAGTGAATACTCTCTTCTTCTCCAGTACGTATAGGTCGTGTAGTAGTAGAGATAGAGAAATAAAAATCTCCTATAAGTTCTTTAACTTTATTTATTAAAGAGCTCTTTCCTGCACCACTTGGACCAGATATTACTAAAATAGCACCATATTCTGTACTCAAATTATTCACCAAATGAGATATTTACATTAACACTCATTCCCTTTAATTTCTCTTTTGCATCACTGCTCTCTAGTACGTCAAGTAGTGATCGAAGAGCTTGAATTCCATCATCAGAACTTGCATCTATATTTTGTTCTTCTGGTATTTCAGCTAGTTCCTCAATCCCTTCAATAGGTGCTACTTCTATTTCATCAACTTCTTCACCTAATGCAGCTTTTATGTCATTTACGTTTAGTGCATTAAGTTCACTAAATTCATCATCACTTTTTATTACTTCCTCTGAAGAAGATGCATCTTCTTCAAGATCGCCAAGGTCAAGTTCTTCTTCCTCTTCTTCTTCAAGATCGCCAAGGTCAAGTTCTTCTTCCTCTTCTTCTTCAAGATCGCCAAGGTCAAGTTCTTCTTCCTCTTCTTCTT
>WTBY01000011.1 GCA_013138865.1 Helicobacteraceae bacterium
GCTCATAATGAAGAAGATGCTCAATTAGCACTTACTGAGTTTAATGATATTTGGGGTAAAAAATATCCTAATATTACTCTCTCTTGGCAGACAAACTGGGCTGAACTCTCAACTTTTTTCAAATATCCAGATTCTGTTAGAAAACTAATCTATACTACAAATCCAATAGAATCTTTAAATGCCACTATAAAAAGAAAGACTAAATCTAAAGGTTCATTTCCTACAGAAGCATCTGCTTTTAAAGTGATGTATCTTGCTACACAAGAGCAACAAGAAAAGTGGAAGGCTAACAGTATTAGAAATTGGTATGAGATATTTCCTCAACTTAGTATATTTTTTAGTGAAATTATGTCAAAATATACTAGGTAGTTTAGATATATAAGGTGGGTTTACACAGTTTATTTTACGCTCTCTTATTTTCAGAACTGACTAGTTATTCTACCAATTTACTTTCTATATATTTAATCCATAAAAGTCTGCTGGCTCTGGCTTCCCATATTCATAACCTTGAACAAGATCAATTCCCAACTCTTTAACATGTTGCGCTATCTCTTTTGAGCTAACATACTCTGCTATAGTTTTAATCCCTGTATCTTTTGCAAAGCTTATAAGTGCTTTAGCCATAGTTTCAACATTTTTATCTTTTGATAAGTTCTCTATAATAGTTCCATCTAATTTTAAAAAGTTTGTATTCAATTTAATTAAGTTAGTAAAGTTAGAGTAACCACTTCCAAAGTCGTCAATAGCGATCTCACAACCATAACTTTTAACCATAATAATAAACTCTTCTAAAATTTTATAATCATCAATATCTTCTGATTCAACTATTTCAAATGTAATTTGTTCACCACCAAACTTATCTAAACGGTTTTTAATATACTCAACCATGGTTTTTGATGCTATATTCTCGTATGTTAAGTTTACAGATATATTTACACTATTTTTAGAGTAAATTGCAAAAACTTTATTCATCATCTGTCGGGTAAAGGACTCATATGTTTTGTCCTCTTTAGAAGAGTCTAAAAACATGAAAGGAGAGACTACATTTCCATCCGAGTCTATAAGTCTTGCAAGCGCCTCATACTTAACAGTTTTACCTGTATTGATATCTACAATAGGTTGAAAGTATGGCACAATGTTATCGTTTTCAAGAGCCTCTTTATAGACTCGAAGTTTATCAATTTTTACATTTTGTATCTCTTTTATATTTTCACTCTCTTCGTAAATAAAAAAACTTTTAGGAGTGCTATGTGCTTTTTGCAGTGCAATATCTGAGTGATTTAAGATTTTTTCTTCTCCATAAGCTACCCCAACTGTATAATTCATAACAATATTATAATTCACACCTTCAAACTCAAACTCACAAGTTTTATTTTGTAGTAGTGAATACTCTAAAATAGATAAATACTTCTGAAACTGACTCTTGTCTGTAATTAAAATTGCAAACTCATTTAAGTTTAGCTTATAAAGGGTTGTACTCTTATCTAAAATAATTCTTCTTATGTCTTTTGACTTTTGAATTAGAATTGCATCAATAACTTTTACACTATATTCATCAAGTAAGTGCTTGAAGTGATTAAGTGAAATTATCATAAGCATTGCATTACTTTTTAGATTTTCAACTGCCTTAAAGAGTTCAATTCTATCTGGTAGTTTAGTAGTTTTATCTATACTACAAATTTCTGTTTTAGTAGTCTGATTAGCATTAAAGATTACTCTATTCTTACCATTATGCTGTGCATTAAACAAGTTATGTTCTGTTATATTATAAATATCATCAGTTGATAGATTAGAACTCTTTATATCTACATTAATGACGCCTAGTGAAGCTGTAATAAAATCAGAAACTTTACTAAATTTGTGGGTTATTTTAATATTTTCTATACTTTTTCTTATATTTTCAGCGTAAATTCTTACATCATCATCACTCATATTTGAAGTAATAATAGCAAACTCTTCACCACCTATTCTAAATAAGTAATCACTACCTCGTCCAGCAGATACTTTAAGCTGAGTTGAGACCCATTTTAAAACATCGTCACCTGAGTCGTGGCCATAATGTTCATTGTATTGTTTAAAATAGTCAATATCTAAAATAATTAGACATAAGTTTAAGCCCTTTCTTTTAGAGCGAGTTAACTCCTCATTTAAAACAGTATTAAAGTGTCTTCTATTATATACTTCAGTAAGAGGATCTGTTATAGATAGTTTTTCAGCTTTTTTTTGGTGGCTTATATCTTCTTTTACTGCGCTATATCCAACTTTAATATTATGATCATCATAAATAGGCTCAATAATTACTTTTACCCAAAAAGGTGTTCCATCTTTTTTAACATTTTTAAATTCACCACTCCAAGGTTCGTCTAATTGTGCACTATGCCATAGCTCATTAATAGCATCTTCTTTAGCATTATAATGTTTAAATACGTTATGATTTTTACCAATAAGCTCACTTTTTTCATAACCAGTTAAATCAAGATATGCTTGGCTTACATAAGTTATATTACCATCAAGATCTGAATATGTAAGAAGTATATGCTTCTCTATAAATGCCTTCTGCTTAAGAAGCTCATTATATTGCTTTTTTAACTCAATATTTTTAGTTGTTAACTCTTTCTTTATATTTATTTTTATTACTATATTTTTAAGTATTTCTAAAACTAACTCTATGTTCTCGTATGGTTTTACAATATATTTTTCGACTTTGAGTTCTATTATTTTTTTTAACAACTCTACGTCATCAACTTCAGAAAAAATAACAATATCTTGTTCTGGGCTCAGTAACCGGAACTCTTCACATATTTTTATATCTTCTAGATCAGCAGTATGAGTATCAAAAATAACTAAATCAGCTCTTTGATCTTTATATAGTTTTAAAGCTTCAACTGCACTATTAGTTGTAAAAACATATTCAAAAGATTTATTCAACTCATTTACAAGAAGTTCAAAAACCTCATGCTCACTATGTACATATAAAAGTGTTAATTTTCTTACTGAGTTCATATCGAGTCCAATAACATTTATTTATGCTTTTAGTATATCCAAAAATAAAAACTCAATCCTGAAAATAAAGCTTAAATGTCCTATATGATGTCACTTTTATAATTATTTCAGAATTACTAAATTTAATATTTAAATATTACACTTCATTACTTTTAAAGTATACAATACTCCAAGAGAATTTTTATGCAATTTAGACTTAATGAAAATTTTAGCTCCAATTCATATTGAAGCAGCTGCTAAAAAATATTGACTATGAAATTGAACAAGCAAAAGTTGCTTATAGCAGATTGAGGCCATTCATTGACGATATATAACAAAACCATTATCTTACAAACCTTAAATTAACTTCGATTATAAACTACATAGCTACTTTATGATAAAATAATATTCCACAAGGATGTATAAATGCAAGATTTAAATAATGAAGAAAAGCTTGAATATTATAAAAAACATTTTGATGAAAAAACTGATATTACAGAAGAAAAATCTATATTAGATTTACAAGAGTTATCTACCATGATAAAACAATTAAATTCTTATATCGATGGTACGTTAGATTTAAGTTTAACAAGAATTGACTTTATGATTTCTCACTTTATAAAAAATTTTACTATTATTTTAATTTATGAGTTAAAAGAAGATATAATAATTCAGCGTTCAAGAAAATTTGAAGAAGAAAACTTAGCAAATCCATATTGTTTTGATGAATTAAGTAAATTATTATATGTACCTGAAGAAAAAAAAGAATATATTCTACTTGGAAGATTAAATCAAGCAAAAGAAGCTATCTATTATGCAAGTATTGAAACTGATGCCACCCCTATAGATAATATTTCATTATCAGAAATAAATGCTTTAGAGATGGAATATATTAACATATTAAGTTCTACAATTAAAAAAAGTCTTAATGTCATGCATATAGGAGCTTTTGATTTATTAGTTCGAAAACAACAATTACCTGGGTGGGTAGATAGTTTTTATGAAACAGCATTTAATATACTTAAAGATAATTGTGACAAGAAAAAACTAGAATATTTATTTGATTCATACATAATATGTAATGCATTTTTAGCAGATGTTTTAAAAAGAAAAGGTAATGATAGATTATATGATGTAACTTCATCTATAGCAAAAATGTTATTACACGATAAAAATACAGATGCTATAGTATATGAATCTGTACAAGTCAAAGATGCCCCTGTAATTGCAATAAAAACTGATATAGTTGATAATCATATTGAACACAATCAAGTTACTTGTTTTAAAATAAAAACAAATTTAGGTTATGGTGTATATTATGGAGATCAAATAAATAAAGCTATGATTGTAAATAATGAAAATAATCTAAAATGGGAGAAATAAAGTAATGAATAAAAAAGAGATACTCAAAAAACGATTTGATAAATTAGAAAAACATTATATTGCAATAAAAGAATATAAAGTTTTAATAGATGATTTATTAAAACAAAGTAATATTTATGACCCATTTACTTTTAATACTTTAAAACCCGAAAAAAGAGCTATCTTAGATGCTTACCTTAAAAGATTTGCATCAATTCAATACTTCTTAGGATCAAAAATATTTTCACTTCTTTTAGAAATAGCTGGAATAAATAACACTAAAATGAGTGAAGTTTTATCAAATATTGAAAAAGAGAATATTATAGATAGTCTTGAAAATTGGATAGAACTAAGAGAAGTGAGAAATGAACTTGAACACGATTATCCCGAAGAATTGCAAGAAGCTTTAGATGATTTAAAATATTGTTTAGATAATTTTGAGCAACTTGAAAGTTATTATTTAAATTCATTAAATTTCTTTAAAAAATATAACTCATGAGACTCTCAAAAAGAATAATAAGTATATTACAAGTCAATATCAAAAAAAGTTTTGGAAATGTTAATATATATTTGTTTGGTAGTCGAACAAATGATAATAAAAAAGGTGGAGATATTGATTTAGCTATAGATATAAACGTATCAAAACAAGAGTTTAGAAAGAAAAAATCTTTATTTTTAGCTATGTTAATGAGAATTGATTTTGACTATAAAATAGATATAGTAAATTTTAATACAAAAGATAAATTATTACATAATGAAATACAGCAAAATCACATAAAATTAAACTTGTAAGTAATAGTAAAGATGACAAATGCTAGGATAGAACAAGTTAAAACTACGAAAATACCGAGCTTTTAAGTGTTGCATAAAGTGTAATTAAATAACAAATAATTAAACCGTTAGTTCACTTGTCTTTCAAGTCAGCCGTTAATAAAAAAGAGTAGACAAAATGCAATTAGGCACAATCAATTAAATAAACTAATCAACCAACTAAGCAAATACAATGAAAAAGCTTTTGTAGATATAAAATCTAATTTATCTTATGTAGGGACTAAAAGAAAAAAGTTAAAAGAGACTTTAGAGATATATCAACATTTAAAAAAAAGCAATCTAATAAGAGAGCTAGAAAAATCAATAAATGTATTTGAAGAATTTTTAATTAAATCACTTTTTATATTACACTTCATTACAATTAATCTATACAATACTCCCAGAGAATTTTTTTAATTCTAAAATATTTAAATAAAGAAGAGTTATTTGACTTGTTCAGATATCTCAATATTTATTTTATGTATAATTAGAACTACTTATAATTAAGGATGACATATGCAACAAGCAACACAACTACTTTTAGATGAAAACAACATAGCATTTCACCCAATATGGGGAAATAGCTATCAAGTTAATGATATCGCTAAAGATATTTTAACACTAGTTAAACAAGACAAAACAAAAGATGAAATTTTAGAGCAACTTTCAGCTGAATATGAGATCTCAAAAGAAGAGCTTTTTATAGACTTAGGTGACTTTTTCTCTAAACTTAAGATCTACGGTTTAGTCTCTTGAAAATAGCAATAAGTGGGTTAAATAATACTGACAACCCAGCTCCAGGTATACCCGTTGCAAAAAGTTTAAAAGATAAGAACACACTTATAGGTTTTAGTTACGATCCAAATGAGCCGGGTAACTTTCAAAACATAGTTGAGAAAACTTATCTTATGCCTTATCCATCATTAGGTTTTGATGAACTCTCTTCACGACTAAAGAAGATCAAAGAAGATCAAAATATTGAAGCGATAATACCTAACCTTGATGCTGAACTTCCTCTTTATATAAAATACCAAAAAGAGATCGAAGATATGGGTATTGCTCTTTGTCTTCCTTCCGAAGAAAACTTTGAATTAAGAAACAAGAATAGACTTGACAAGCTCTCAACTGAACTAAATACAACATACCCTACTACACATGAAGTCAATAGCCTAATAGAGCTTGAGAGAATATGTTTAAATAGTAACTTTCCTATAATGATAAAAGGAAGTTACTATAAAGCTTACATGGTTCATAACTTAGCAGGTGCGATCGAGGCATTCAACTCTATCTCATTAGAGTGGGGTTTTCCTATTTTAGTTCAAAATGTTGTAAGCGGTGAAGAGGTAAATCTTGTAGGTGTTGGCGACGGAGTTGAACTTAAAGGTGCAGTTGCGATCAAGAAACTTACCACTACTGACATAGGTAAAATTTGGAGTGGTTTAACTATTCAAAACGAGAAGCTAATGGAAATAGCACAAAAATTTGTTAAACAGACAGGTTGGAGAGGCCCATTTGAATTAGAATGTATAGTGAACATGAATAATGTTTATATGATCGAGATTAACCCTCGTTTTCCAGCATGGGTATATTTTGCTACTGAAGTAGGTGTTAATTTACCTCAAATGGTAGTAGATATTATGCAAAAAAAAGAGATTACACCGCAGCTAGAGTACCCGCTAAACAAGCTATATGTCCGTTTTGTTGATGAATTAGTAACTGATTTTAATGACTTTACAAAACTATTTTCTACAAAAGAACTTTAAAGGTAAATTATGAGTAAAAAAATATACCAAAAACCAACAATTAACTACATCAACTTTGCAATGGCTTCAAAATATGGTTCTCCTCTACAAACACAAAAAGTTCGTACTGAGATCGATGGTGTTCAAATAAGTGAACTAACTGAAAAATTTGGTTCACCTATTTTTGTATTTTCTGAAAAAACTATTGAAGAGAAATACCATGCACTTCACAATGCTTTTAGCTCACGCTACAATGATGTTGAGTTCTCATGGAGTTACAAAACAAACTATCTTAATGAAATATGTAAAATCTTTCACAAACTTGGCTCCACTGCTGAAGTTGTAAGTGAATTTGAATACCAAAAAGCTCGTGCAAATGGTGTTGAAGGTAAAGACATTATTTTTAATGGTCCTTATAAGCCAAAAGCTGATCTTAAAATTGCTGTTCAAGAGGGTGCAAAAATTCATGTTGACAACCTTTTTGAACTTAATGACTTAGAAGAGATTGCAGATGAGCTAAATGTAAAAATACCAGTTGCGATCAGAATAAACATGGATACAGGTGTATACCCTGCATGGAGCCGTTTTGGTTTTAACTTTGAGAGCGGTGAAGCGTATGACGCTATTAAGAGAATGTATGATGGAGGAAAAGTTTACCTTGTTGGTCTTCACTCACATATAGGTACATTTATGCTTGATGCTAACCCTTACTACATGGCTACAAAAGCAATTATGCACCTAAAAGCACAAGTTGAAAATGATTTTAACGCTGAGATCGCTTACATAGATCTAGGTGGCGGTTTTGCTTCAAAAAGTAATTTAAAAGGGATCTATCAGTCTGCTGATGTGATCGTTCCAACACCTGATGCATACGCAGAAGCTATCACAAACGCTATATATGAGTTCAACAAGAGTGAAAAACTACCTAAGTTATACCTTGAAACTGGTCGTCACTTAATTGATGAAGCTGGCTTTTTATTAACATCAGTTTGGGGATATAAGCGTTTTGGTGATGGTAAAAAAGGCTATATTTTAGATGCTGGTGTAAATGTACTTTATACTTCTACGTGGTACAACTTTAACATTGAGTTAGACAAACGCTATGAAGGTGAGAATGAGCCTTCAATGTTAAATGGTCCACTATGTATGAATATCGATATAATAGAAGAGCATATTATGTTGCCACCACTTGATCGTGGATCTGTTATCACAATTTCACCTGTTGGAGCATATAACTATACACAAGCTATGCAGTTCATTCGTTATAAACCAGCCGTTGTTTTAATAGACAAAGATTCAAATGCAAAACTAATAAAAGAGGTTGATGACCTTTCAACTGTAAACCATAAAGAGAGCTAAATAAAACTTATGATAAAAAACCTACTAAAACCGTATAGTTCGATCCTATTTTTAAACAGTCCTCAAGCAGGAGCGTTAATTTTAATGATCACACTTATAAACCCATCAGTTGCTTTTAGTGGCATGTTAGCGGTAGGTTTTACGATAGGCTTTGCAAAACTTTTAGGAATGAGTGAAGAGTTTTTAACACAAGGTTTTTACATATACAACTCTCTTTTAGTTGGTATGGGCATAGGTTTTATATTTATGCCATCACTTACAAGTGTAGCTTTGATTGCATTTTCAGCTTCATTTACATTTGCACTATCTTTTATGTTAAATAGACTATTTGCTACTTATACAATACCTATTTTATCTCTTCCTTTTTCGATCGTTACTATGTTTGTGTACTTAGCTTCACTAAAATACTCGGCACTACTTTCAACTTTAGTAAATAACTCTAGTATGTATGATATAGCACTGCCTATAATGCTAAGCTCTTTTTTTAAATCATTTGGGACTATATTCTTTTTACCAAATAATATAGCAGGAATTTTACTTCTTAGTGTAGTTCTATACTTTTCACGTATTATTTTTATTATGGCAGTAGTTGGTTTTTACTTTGGAATTTTAATACATAGTTTTTTCATAGGATCACTAACTCAAGCACTATACGATCCTTATGCATTTAACTATATATTAGTTGCGATCGCAATGTGTGGGATCTTCTTACTTCCAACTATACGAAACTTTATTTTGGCTCTGATCGCGGTTGCAATAAGTGTTATATTAACAGATGCGATCGCAATTTTATTTAACTACTATGCTATTCCTGTTTTTACTCTTCCATTTAATATAACAGTTATTACTTTTATTTTTATACTATCTGCTACGTACTACAAAGAGTTTAACTACTCGATCAAAGCTTCGCCTGAAAAATCACTCTCTAACTATTTAAGTACTATTTTTAGATTTGGTGAAATTCCTATTAAAATAGAGTTGCCTTTTTCAGGTGAGTGGAGTGTATACCAAGCATTTAACGATAAATGGACTCACAAGGGAGAGTATAAATTTGCTTATGACTTTGTCAAAAGAGAGGGTGGCAAAACTTTTCAAAATGAAGGAGTTCATTTAAATGATTACTACTCTTTTGGTGAGCCAATTTTAGCACCTGTAAGTGGTTACATTGTTGAAACTAAAGATGACTTAATAGATAATTGCATAGGCGATGTAGACCGAGTAAACAACTGGGGTAACTACATAATTATAAGAAGTGACGAGGGTTTCTTTGTAGAAATTAGTCACCTTTTACAGTACTCTATAAGTGTTAAAACAGGTGATTATATTACACTAAATACAATTATTGCAATGTGTGGAAATAGTGGTTACTCTCCTGAGCCACATATACATATACAAGTGCAAGAATTAGCTATTTTAGGTGCATTTACAAAAGAGTTTTGCTTTAGAAGCTATTTAGAAAATAGTACGCTTCACTTTAATGGACTACCTAAAAGAGATGAATATATAAACTCTACATTAAAAGATCCAACTATAAACTCTCGTCTTACTTTTATACTAGATGATACTTTTGAGTACGAACTTTTTGAAAATAGCAATTTTATAAAAAATATCTCATTTAAAATTAAAATGGACAACAACTCAGAGTTTTATTTTGAAGATGAAGCAAAGAATAGACTCTATTTTTTCAATGATGCAAGTGAGTTTTATTTTTATAACTATGTTGGAGAATCTTCTCACCTAAAAGCACTATTTATTTTGCTACCTAGACTACCTTTTATACATGCTATAAACCTTAAGTATAATGATTTTCTACCTGTTTACTTAATTAAAAGCAAAGCACAAACTATTGTGATTGAACTACTGAGTAGTCTAAATAAAAAATATTACAAACTTATAAAAAGCTATAGCTATAACCAAAATAAGATTAGTAGTGATTATGGAAAGGTAGAACTTTCTCAACTACAAAAAGGCTTCGAGATTATTAAATACGAAAATATAGAACTAAAAAGGATCAATCCATGAAAGTAGTACTACTTCTTCTATTTTACATAAATTTTTTGTACTCAAGTGATAGTATAAAAGAGCTTTATGTAAAGTCATATAATTATGAAAGAGTCGGAAACTATAATGAAGCTATAAAAGTCCTTGTACCTCTATATAAGAAGTACCCAAAAGGTTATACACTAAACCTACGTTTTGGGTGGTTGTTTTACCTAAATAAAAACTATAATAATGCAACAACATACTATAAAAATGCTTCATTAGTAGCACCTTATGCACTAAATCCTAGAGTAGGATTAGCTCAAGTATATTTAGCAAAAGGAGACTATAACAAATCTGAAATTATATGTAATGAAATTATTAAAATTGATTACTATAACCACTATGCAAATCTTTGTACGATCAGCTCTTTGATCAGACAACATAAGTATGAGATAGCAGCACAAATGGCGCAAAAAATGCTCACTCTATATCCAACAAATATTGAGTTCTTACAACAGCTATATGTTATATATAAAGCAACAAGTAGTAAGTACATAAAAGATCTAGAAAATCAAATTTTAACTCTAGACCCAAACAATGTTTTAATTAATACAAAAGGAAAATAATGTTAAAAAAACTTTCACTAGTTTCATTACTGACAGCTTCACTATTAGCTGATATTACAACGGTAGTTCCATACGCTGGTCTATTAAACTACTCGTCTGAGTCAATTAGAGACAATGGTTATTTTAGTGGACTATATGCAAGCAATGCTTCTTGGACTAATAAATTTGAGATAGGTGCAGAATATACTACATTTCAATATAAGAACAGAGCTATAACACCTCTAGTTCAAAGAGATTTTACCATAGCATATACTCGCTATTTCACTGAAAAGTATAACCTAAAAGGTGCTTATCATCTAATTAGTTCAAGTGATGATGCTACAGACGGTGGAAATATTTATTTACTTAATTTCACTACAAACCCAAGCAAAAAACTAGATATTTCACTTGAAGCTGCATATAGTAGCTATAAAGATAGTTTCAATGTACTTCAAGGTAGAACATCAGTTGGAAGAGTTTTTGGTGACTATAACTCTATGCTAGGAAGCTTTCATGTTCAAGGTGCATATAAATATATAAAACCTTCTACTGCAACTATAAATAATCTTAAGTCATCTTATGATAGTTTTCACATGGAAGTAATTAACTATAATGGAGACTTCACAACAACACTATCAACATGGACCGGTTCAGAAGTTTACGCAGTTACAAATGGTGGTTTTTCAGTTGATAATTTAGCTGATGAGAAAAAAGGTGCCGTAGCATTAGCCGTAAGATATGCTTTCACACCAGCTATGGGACTAACTTTAAATGGGAAATTGTTAAATATGCGAGAAGCAGGCGCAACTGTTGACTCTTCATCAAGTGTTCTTGGTGCTACATTCGATTACTCTTACTAAGTTCTAATAACGTCTTCTATACCTATTGTCATACCTTCTTGGGTATGGCATAGGGTTGTAAGACTGATGTACTTCTACTTTTTGTTTTCTTTCTTTAAATATTACAATTGGAACATCACTATTTTTACTCATATTTAAAGTTTTAGAATCAGAATAAGAGTTATTTCTACTTGAGGCGGTTATGGTTATTGGTCCTCTGTTGTATTCATCTTCTGTTATGATAATTGAGCCAGACATTTTAACTTTACCAATAAAAGTAAGTTGAACATCCGTTGCATTTACTGTTTTCCATTCGATTTTATAAGAATTTTTAGTTTTTACAACTGCACTTGTTGCCTTAAAAAATTCTATTTTTGGTCTATTATCTGTATTTATTTCTACATTTGGAAGCTCGTAAGAGTATAAAGAAGCACTAAAAAGAAGAGTCGTAAATAATTTATTTATCAATGAAAATTTCACTATGAACTAAAGTCTATTAAACTATTTTGATTTTCCTGATATGTTGAATAAGCGGTAACTTGGTTGTTCTGCTTTTGAACATCACGAAGTGTCTCTAAAATATTAGCTGTATCGTTGCCTAAGTCTATATCACTTCCTGTTGCAACTGAAAGATAAATTTCAACTTGAGACTGTTTAGACTGGTGTGAGGCATATCCTGCAGCATACTCTCTTTGAGCATCTTTACTTGCTTGTACATCTGCATCTTCTTGTTCTTTTTTTGTAGCTGCCTCAGCATCAAGTCTCATCTGCTCTTCAATAGGTATCTCTTTTTCAGGAGTTTCCTCTTTAATAGGCATAGTACTAGGTGGTAGACCAACTTCTACCAATGCTTCTTGCGCTGTAACTTTTTGTTGATACATACTCATTTGCTCATAACTATTTGTTTGAGTTGAAATTTCCATATAATATCCTTCTTTTATCTATTTCATGCTAATTTATTATAACACACTTATAATATATAAATATATTAGTTATACTTCCATCCTTTTTCATCAACCAAAACTTTATAAATATAAAATAACTTTAGTAAGTAAATATCACTACTCTCTTTAGTTAAATTTTCATCTACTCTAAATTCACTAATAACTTTTTGATCAACCATATCAACAAGACGTAAAGTATAATCTTCTAGATCTTTATCTAAAGCAGGTAAAACTGGTAATATAGGAATACCAATTTCTTTAGATATTTCATCTCTATGCTTTGCAAATCTTGGTATAAAGTACTCATTATCAGAGTGAATAAATTCATCTATTTTTTTGCCTATAGTAATTTTCAACTGATTTATAGGGAGTATTCCACTAAAGAGTATTGTTATTGGGTACTCTGAAAGTTCTTCAACTTTTTGTACTCCAAAAATAGAGTTTTGTTTTGGATCGGAAAGGTCATATATGTATTTTACAAAATGATTAATTTTTTCAAATGAGTTTCCATCATCTTCATATGAGACAATAACACTAAGTGATTGAGACATTTTATATCTTATTTTTCCATTTAAAACTTCATCATCAAAATCTTCATAGTTAAGTTTTAAAACTAAAAACTCTCCATCAATACTTAATGCCTCAATTAAAAAATTTTCTTCTAATGGTATAGGATCACTCTTCTTACATATCATATTCGATATACACTTTTGAGCTATCTCAGTATTATCAACTGTATTTTTTTCAATACATTTCATTAATTTTTGCAATTTAATCCTTTATATTAGATAATAAGAAGCAAAAAATATTCCTCCGTAACTAAGAGAGTTGATACTTTTTATATAGTTCGTCACTAAGGTCCCATAGACCTCTTTTTTTCAACTCAGCAACAACTGAAGGTGTACATTCAACATCACCTGGCCACTCACGAGTAAAGCCATCTATTTTAGTTTTATTTGTTCCATCTAGTCCTATACAAAGTCCAGATATAAAGACATCTCTTTGCGCATCCATATTATTTACAACACGCCAAATAGTCATATACTGATTATCTATATCATTTTTAGCATCATCTATAAAAACAACAACTCTTAAGTATGGTGAGAGATCAGTAAGTGCATCAAAACACTCTTTTACTCGTCTAACTTTGTTGATAGTGATCACTGTTACTGGGTTTTTAGTGTGTTTCAAAAGCTGTCGAGATGCAACCATCTCTGGTAGTAACTCTTTAAGTTTAGCTTCTAGGTCATTATCTTCTAAAATATTTGGCTCTTCACACTTATGATCACTCGTTGCGTCAAGTCCAAGCTTACCACCCACTAGTGCTTCTGGTGAACTATGATCAAGCGCGTCAGTAATACCATCAGTTATAAAGATCTTTTTAGGATCTAGACGGTTTAGCACGTAAGTTGCAAAAGAGAGGTAATTATCTAAACGAGGTGCCTTATCATCAACAAAAATAGCATGTTTGACAAAACTCATCTGCCCTGCTCCCCAAAAAGCGTGCATAAACTGTTTTGCATGACCTTTATAGTGAGGTTTCATCTTCGCTAATATAAGGTTATGAAAAACCCCATTTTCAGGCATATGGTAGTCTATAAGCGCGGGTACTGTAGTTTTTAAAAGTGGTAAAAATATTCTCTCTGTTGGCCAACCCATGTACTTATCTTCTAATGGTGGTTTACCAACAACAGTCGCTACAAATACTGGATTCTTTTTATGTGAAATAAGTGAAACTTCTAACTCTGGGTAAGGCTCTTCTAAAGTGTAGTAACCTGTATGATCACCAAATGGTCCCTCAACTCTAAAGTTATCAGTATCAACCCAGCCCTCGATCACATAGTCAACATCACGAGGAATGTAAATATTGTTAGTAAGTGACTTAACACACTTAGCACTCTCTTTTTTTATAAAACCATAAAGAAGTAACTCATTTACACCATAAGGCAGTGGAGCTGTTGCACACCACGTATAAAGAGGATCTCCACCAACTGCGATCGTAACTGGCATTTTTTTACCAGCCTCTTGGTACTGATCAAAAAAGTGCGATGCGTCTTTATGGATCTGCCAGTGAAGACCTAAATGGTTCTTGTCATATATTTGAAGTCTATACATTCCAAGGTTAGCCATATCTCCATCTAAACTTTGAGTATATACTTGACCCATAGTTATAAATGGACCGCCATCTTCTTCCCAAGTTGTAAGTGTTGGTATATCATAAAGGTTGATATCATCACCTTCATATAAAACTTCATGACACTCACCTTTACCTTTTAACTTTGTAGGAAAAATATTTTTTAGTGAGAAAAGGTCACCTAACATTGATAATTTTCCACCAAAACTTGCGGGTGGTTTCATGTGCAGAAGTTTTTCTATCTCATCTGCTATGCCTTCAACATCTTTACCAAATAGTAATTTAGTCTGATCGTAACTTCCATAAAGGTTCATAAGCACTGGTGAGTTAAACTCTCTACCACTCTTTCTATCAGTAGGTTGTGTAAAAAGAAGTGCTTTTGAGTCCTCTTTTTTTACCTCAGCATAAGCTATATGAGCCATCTCTAAATATATGTCGACAGGCTCATCAATAACACGTAACATATTATTACGTTTTAAAAGTTCAATAGTACGTTTCATTAATTAGATTCGTCTGCCATAATTTCAGAACGCTTCAGTAACTCTTTAGCACCACGATCGATCATCACTTGAGCTAGCTCTTTACCTATAGTTTTATAATCACTACTCTTACCTATTTTTGTCTCACTCATAAGTTCACTTGCATCAGGAAGACCTAATATAGTTTTAACGATTACATCTCCATTTTCCATAGCGGTTGCATTTACTCCGATCGGAACATGACAACCACCCTCTAACATATCAACATAATCGCGCTCGATCGTAGTCTCTATACGAGAGTACTCATCATCAAGACCTTTAACAATTTTTAAAACTTTTTCATCATTTATACATTGAATACCAAGTGCCGCTTGTCCCATAGAAGGGATCATTTCGTGAAGTGAAATATTGTAAATAAACTCAACTTCATTTATAAGTTCAAGTCTATTAATACCAGCACTTGCAAGTATAATAGCGTCGTAATCGCCCTCTTTTAATTTTCTAATACGAGTGTTTACATTTCCTCTTAAATCTTTTATGATCAGATCTGGACGAAGACGAAGAAGTTGCATTGAACGACGAAGAGACGAAGTTCCGATCACTGCGTTACGTGGGAGCTCATCTATATCACGGTACTTTTCACTAAGCATAGCATCACGAACATCTTCACGCTCTGTTACAGCAGCTAAAGGAAGTTCTGCTGGCATTTGTGTAGGCATATCTTTAAGAGAGTGAACAGCTATATGAGCTTCACCACGAAGCATAGCCTCCTCTAACTCTTTTAAGAACAACCCTTTGCCACCTATTTGAGCAAGAGAGCGATCAAGAATCTCATCACCTTTTGTACTCATAGGAAGAAGCTCAACTTCTAAGCCTACATTTTGCTCTTCTAAAACAGCTTTAATATGCTCACTTTGCCATAGTGCAAGTTTACTAGCACGAGTCGCAATAATTAATTTTTTCACTTTTAGTGTCCTTTATGATGAGGGAAAATCTATAATATTTTTATAAGTGGAGTATATCGAAAAGTAAATAAAATATAGAAACATGAGTTAAACTCAATTCTTGACAAATTAAACTCACATCTACACCTAAAACCTCTTTATACAAAAATAGTATGGCACTAAAAGCTTGGTTTTGTGTACTAGGCGACACATTATCTTTAGTAGCAAGTTTTGTTAAGTACTCTTCACAAAAAAGACACTTTTCATTTAAGGATAATAAAGTAAAAACAGTACAATCAGCAAAAATATTGCATTTTGTCATATTATTTAGGATTTTTCTCATTTTAAGCGATACTAAAGGGACATTTTAAGCGTTCCTAGATTTGTTAGAATAGACTTTATTTACGCTATAGTGTTCCATGAATAAATAGTTATCCTACAAATTAACACTATGGAGATTCATTGACTACTACTAGAGAAAGAAATTTATTTTACAACGTCATAAGAAATGAAACCTCACTAACAGAATTTTTTTGTAATTTGATGCAATTAAAACCATTTTTAAATATGTTTCAAGAAGTTGTTAAAAAGAAATCACAAGATTTTCCATATGTTGCTTTTAATGATTTTGATACTGAAATAAATTTCAATAAAATAGATGCCATGATATATGAAGAAAGTAAATTTGGGAGAGGTGACTTAGTAGTTAATTTTGATAATAAAGAATACATTTTTGAATTAAAAATTGAAAAATATACTAAGATAACAGAAAATCAACCAAATGGGTATTTGAACTATTTGCGAAAGCAAGATGGCTCGGATGTTAATAGTAGACTCTTTTTTATACTCCCTAAAGGATATAGACATATTGAAGAAATATCAAAAAGGTGGAGTGATTATACAAAAAAACAAATACTAAACCACAATATCATATATTGGGAAGATATTTTAAATGAGATAAAAAAACTAGAACTAGATAAGTTAAATCCATTTATAAATGAATTTGTAAAAATCATGGAATATAGATGGTTGTATTGTGAAGATATTAACTTTTCTAACTTTGAGATATCAATTATCTTTAATAACACTAATAAAAATGAGGAGCTAATAATGTCATCAAATATGAATATACCAAAAATAGTAAATAAATTATTTAAAATAGTAGATGGTCTTTATGAAAAAAATGTTGATAAAATAGATAAAAAACATGATAAACAGCAAGCAGATTATTATGGGTATATATCAAAGGACAGTAGAATCCCTAAAGATTGGGAAGTTTGGTTTGGAGTTGATTTTGAACTTTGGGAAAAAGCTGATTGTCCATTGACAATACAAGTTTATTCCGAAAATGAAGAAGAAATGAAAAAAATTAATAATATAAATATTCTTACCCAATTTGAATATACTGAGGGTGCTAAGACAACATATATAAGTTTAGATAAAGATGCTTTTCAAAATAGTAACAGTTCAAATATAATTGAAATATATAATGACTTATTTGATAGTCTTTTGAATAATATTGAGAATACATATGTGGAGTGGTGACTTACTTGATATAGTTAAACATCCAAATAAAGAAAAATTTGCTTATCAAAAAATCTTAATTGTCAAAATAGAAGATTATGTAATAGCAGTACCTTTTGTTGAAAATGATAAAGAAAGATTTTTAAAAACAATTATTCCAAGTCGTAAACTAACTAAAAAATATTTAGGAGCTTAAAAATGAAACAGTTTAATTTAAATGATGAAGAAGTAGAACTTTTAGATTCTCTTGAATCTGATGAATGGGGATCAGTAGAAAATCTAAAAGATGAAATAAATTTTCATCAAACTATTGCAAGAAATACACTTAAAAAAGATAAAAGAGTGAACCTACGTATGTCTTCTAAAGACTTAGAAGATATTAAAACTTTTGCAGTTGAAGAGGGGCTTCCTTATCAAACACTTATGTCAAGTGTACTTCATAAATTTATAACAGGACGACTTGTAGATAAACAAGCAGGATAACAGAACATAGGAACGCAATGACAAAATCTATATTAATCTTAGATCTATTTTATAGTATTTAAAATATATTCCTAACTTCAACTATATTGATTATCTATGCATCTTTTACTAAATTTACCTATTTTAGACAAACTTGGAACTATTTTTGCATGAGGGAGAGTATATTAATAGCAAAAGGTAGTAAAACAATTTTGAATTTTCTTAAAATATTTATCTCTACATTACTACTTATTAGCGCCCTTGAGGCACGTGAGAAGGTTAATATGACCTTTGACGATCTCTCGATCCCTGACTTTATTAAACTTGTATCAAAAATTACTAATAAAAATATTTTACTAAATTACAAGATAAATGGAAAAATAAATCTAGTAACTACTACACCGATCTATAAAGATGAAGTTATTCCTCTTCTTATGTCTGTTTTAGATACTAAAGGTTATACACTAGTTCAAAATGGTTCAGTTTATGAGTTAGTGCGATCGAGTGATGCTGTAAAGTTTAACTTAAAAGTTGTTAGTAGTTGGAAAAAAGCCAAGGGTGCTTTTATGGTTACTCAAAGCATTGTCATTAAACATGAAAATGTAGACACGATCGCTTCTAAAATTAGACACCTTCTCTCAAAGTCTGCAAAGCTTGTAACTATGAAAGAGTCAAATACTATTTTAATATCTGACTACCCTAGTAATGTTGAGACTATTAAAAGTGTCATAAAAACTATAGAGTCTAAAAACGAGAACATTGTTAGAATTGTTCCTGTATCTTACGCCGATATAAAACAAGTTTATGCAGATGTTTTAGAGATCACAAAAGGGATCATAAACTCTAAGATAGAGTCTCAACAGGTTAAAATGATTAAAAATGCTCAGACTCGATCTATTATACTTGTTGGTAAGAAAGTAAATGTAGACAAAATAGAAGCGCTTATATTAAGACTAGATATAGAAAAAGATTTTACAGAAGTAGTAAAAATAATACCACTTAAAAACTCATCTGCTACAAAAGTTTTGGCAACAATGAACCAAATTGTTGCAAATCAATTCTATTCAGATCCCGCGCTTAAACCAAATATTTCTGCAAGTGAAGAGATTAACTCTTTGATCATAGTTGGTGATCCAAACTCAATTAAAGCAATTGAAAAAATAGTTACAGAACTAGACAAAGAGAAGTACCAAGTTTACGTGCAAGCACAGATCATAGAGATAAATGACAAAGCTGCTGAAAAAATAGGTCTTCAGTATGGTCTATCAACAGGAGCACTAACACCATCTGGCATATACGCTCTTAGTGCAGACTTTGGATCTAGTGAAATAACTAGTACTTCAACTGCTTCTATTTTAAGCTATTTAGGTGCCATAGGAAGTGGTGCTAAAAGTGCTTTAGCACTTGGTGCCACACTAGACTTTTTGCAAAATAAAGGTGCTTCACAAACTGTCTCAACACCATCACTGCTATGTGTTAATAATAAAGAGTCTTCTATAGAAGTTGGTTCAGTTATACCTGTCCAAACTGGTTCATCAACACTTTCACAAGGTGGAACTACAAATAGTTACTCTCGTGAGAGAATAGGTTTAACACTTAAAATAAAACCATTAGTATCGGGTAAAGATAAAGTTACACTTGATGTAACTGCAACTTTAGAAAACTACCTAGGAACAGACCCGGCGTCAAACCAACCGATCACTTCAAAACAAAAAGTAGTTACGCAGACTATTTTACGTCATGGTGAGAATATAATAATTGGTGGTTTAGTCAAATCTACTTCTAAAGAAACAGAATCCAAAATACCACTTTTAGGTGATATACCTGGTATTGGTGCTCTTTTTAGACATAGTACAGAAGATACTTCACAAGATAACTTATTAATTATATTAACTCCTTACGTGATCGATAAAAGTGAAAACTTATCTGTTTTACAAAAACAGTTAGGAGAGCTTAAACGCCTTCAAGGTGAGTATAATGCAGAGATCTTTCCAGAAATTGAAAAAAGAGCAAAAAGAGGAATGAAAGAAAATAAAAATGCTATGAAAATGTTAAATTCAGGAAATGGCTTTTAGATGTTAAACCTCTCAGCTCTTCACGACCCTTACCTAGAAGCATATGAACCAGAAAATATAGATGTAGAGTTAGCCCTAAGAAACTACCTACTATTTTCTGTAGTTGAGAATGAAACTACAGCACTTATGAGTGAGCAGTACTTAGCAGAAGCTAGTAGTTACTACTCTAAACTCTCAACTAATATGCCTCTTAAAGTTCTAGATGAAGACTCTTACGAGAGACTTTATAACAAGTTTTTAGAACTTCGTAGTGAAAAAGCAATAGAGAGCATGAATGAAGAAGATGGTAGTGATGAGAGTGAGGGAGAAGAAGATATCTCTTTAACAGAGTTCTTAAGAACTTCAAGCGATATTTTAACTTCAGAAGAGTCAGCTCCGATCATTAAGTTTGTAAATGCTCTGTTCTTTCAAGCAATCAAAAAAAGAGCTTCTGATATACATATAGAAGTTCATGAAAACAGAGGTGAAGTACGCTTTCGTATAGATGGTGTTTTAAGTAAAAACGTTGACTTAGAGCTTAAGGTAGTTAGTCTAATTATAAGTCGTATAAAAGTTATCTCTAATCTTGATATTTCAGAAAAACGTATACCACAAGATGGACGTACACAGATCAAAATATCTGGAAAAACTATAGACGTTCGTGTAAGTATTTTACCAACCTTTCATGGTGAGAGAGTTGTTATGAGAATACTCATGCAAAATGATGATATTCCAACTATTTATGAGCTAGGTTTAGGAGATGATATAATAGGTGAAGTTAAAAAACTACTTTTAAACTCTCATGGTATGATCTTAGTTACAGGACCTACAGGTAGTGGTAAAACAACTTCTCTTCACGCCTTTTTAAAAGAGGTAGACACACCTGGTAAAAACTTAATTACGATCGAAGATCCTGTTGAGTACAAGTCTGATACTATTTCTCAAATACAGGTAAATGAAAAAGTTGGACTAACCTTTGCAACTGCGATCAGATCTATTTTAAGACAAGATCCTGACACTATTATGATCGGAGAAATTAGAGATGAAGAGACAGCAAATATAGCTATACGTGCAGCACTTACTGGTCACTTAGTTTTCTCAACTCTTCACACTAACTCAGCAGCAGCTACTATATCTCGTTTAGCAGACATGAAAATAGAGCCTTTTTTAATCTCTTCAGCAGTTTTAGGTGTTTTAGCTCAACGACTTGTAAGAATATTATGTACAAAGTGTAAAGAGAGAGACTATTTTGCTACTAAGATGGCAGATGAATTTAGTTTTAAAACAACAGCTGAGATCTATAAATCTAAAGGTTGTAAAGAGTGTGCTTTTAGTGGTTATAGCTCACGTGAATCTGTAGGCGAACTCATGATCATGGACAACCTTATTAAAAAAGCTTTAAAAGTAACTACAGATGAATTAACTATAAAAAAGCTTCTAAAACGTAAGGGTATGAAAACTATTTCAGACAAGCTAATAATACTCCTAGAAGATGGTAGAACTTCACTAGATGAGGCTATACGAATAGGTTTGGCACACGCTTGAGTGAAAAAAAAGCTTTTACTCTTATAGAAGTTTTAGTCTCCATTATGATCATTTTAGGTGTGATCGCAACTCTTCTTCAAGTTATGGGTGATCGCACCCTCATTTTTAACCGTTTTTCAAATAAAATAGAGTTAAACTGGGTCTCAACTCTTCTGATAGACTCTAACTCAACAACTCAAGAACAGACAGGTTTGTACTTGAGTGATTTTATAAAAGATTATAAAATAGATGATGAACTTTTAAGAGAGTTAAAAGATCAAAAAGTACAAGTTATTTATGAGCCTATAATACTAAATAACGAAGATGAAGAGAGCACATATGAAGATGCTTCTTTAGAGTTAGGTAAAAGTTACTATAAGATCAACGGCGAGTCAAGCTCTTTTATAAGGCTTAAAAATGCAGAGTAAAGAAGGGTTTACACTTATTGAGATGGTTATCTCAGTTTTACTTTTAAGTATGATCACAACATTTCTCTACCAAACACTTTCACAATTCAGACTAACAACTAACTCTTATAAAAGTAGTGCTACTAAAATAGATAACAGAGAGAAAATAGTAAAAACTCTCTTCTTAGATATAAAACTAAGTGAGCCCTCTTCACTTAATATTTTAGAAGATGACAAAGAGTTTAATGCGATCACACTTCAAAGTACACACTCACTACATAGACGTTATAACCCATATATTACATATGCTGTAAATAAAAATGTACTATACAGGATAGAGTCACTTGAGGCTATAACTGTACCTATAATTCAAGATCTCAAAAAAAGTGTTAGTATTGACTCACTTGGAAAAGTAAGTAATTTTAAAATATATAAAAGTACAAAAGCTAGTAGTTTTTTAATAGATTACAGAGCTAAAAAAAGTGATATAACACTATTTAAAATTAATATGAATTAAATTAGTTAAAAACTTCCACTCACTTTTACTCCTATAACTCTTGGAGCGCCAAAGTGGTAGTAGTTATTAGTTGGTGTATAGATCATAAAATCAACATATCTTGTATCAAACACATTGTCTGCATAGAGTTCATACTTCCAACTATTTTTTTCAAAACCAGCTGCTATTGCTGTAAGTGTGTACCCATCTTCTTTAGCTGTGTTTTGAATGTTGTAGTAACGCTCACCCATATATTTTAGATCAGACCTTACATAAAAATTCTTATTAAGGTTATATTTTGCTCCTAAAGAGGCAGTCATATCAGGAACATCTATAAGTGTTTTACCATCGTACTGACCTGTTGAGTTGAAGTTTTTTATTTTAGCTCTTGTAAGTCCAAATGTTGAGTATAAATTTAAAGCATCTTTTTTATAACTTACGTCAAACTCTAAACCATACGAGTCAGCTTTTGATGCGTTAAGTGTAGTAGTTGAGAGAGTATCATTAAACGTATTAATTCTATTATCTGTAATAATATTATAAAAAACTGCGCTATTTAACAGTAGTGTTTTATTATAAGCATTTTTGTAACCTAACTCAAAACTATCTGTTTTTTCAGGCTCAAATGGAACAAGGGCACTAGAAGTTCTATAGTTATAACCACCTGGTCTATAACCTTGTGAGTAAGTTAAGTAAGTGTTGGAGTTATCATCACCCAAGTAAGAGAGTGAAATAGTTGGTAATATATGAGTCCATGAAGTAGCAGAACTTACATGTGTAGTCGGTGCACCAAAATTGTTAAGATCTCTACTAAAACTTCGCTCTGTTTTTTGGTAACGCAAACCTGCCATAAGTGAGTAATAATCATCAAAGTAATACCTATATTGGCTAAATAGTGCCATATTCCTATCTGGATTTTCAAGAGAGTTTAGTGAGTTAAGGTTTACAGCTAAAAGTGTTTGATCCTCTTTATAGTCAAACTTTAACTTGTCAGAATAAAATGCACCTACAAGCAAATCACCATCGTCAAAATTTTGTTTAAGTCTAAGTTCTTGTGTGATTTCTGTTATGTCAATATCAAAATTGAGATTCAGTCCTCCCATGATAGGAACATACATATCTTTTAATACTGACTCTTTTGCATATGTTGTTGCTGATGTAAATGTGTAGTCACTCTCTTTATATTTTACTATCAGTGATAGTAAATCTGCATCCATTTTTACATAACCATTTTGAGGATCATTATCTATTGAAAATGGGTTATCTTTTGTATTAATTTTATATGCAGAAGCACCATCATCGCTTTTGCTTTTAGAGTACTTAAGTGAAATATCAAGTGGCGAGTTAGGGTTGTAACGTAGTTTCGTACTCAATGATAAAAAGTTCTTATAATCAAAGTTACTATTTGTAATCTCATTTTTACTAAAACCATCACTACTACCTTTTGTAACTGAAAGAGCATAAGTTATCTCTTCATTTGAAGTAGGACCGGAAACAGCCCCATAAAACTCTTTTGTATTGTATGAGCTATAATCAACGGAAGCTTTACTCTTAAATATTTTACTAGGAGCTTTAGTATAAATATTAATAACAGCAGACTCCGCATTTTTTCCAAAAAGTGTTCCTTGTGCGCCTTTTAAAACTTCTATGGATTCAACATTACTCATATCAACCATCCCAAAGCCATAACTAAATGGTACAGGTGTATCGTCTATATACATAGCAACACTTGACTCATAGGCTACATAATTGGTTATACCTCTTATTGAAAAAGTTCTGTCTGTTCTATTTCCAAGACCAGATATATTTGTATTAGGTACAACGGCTGAAAGATCTTTTATATTTTTAATATTAGAAATTTCAATTTTCTTTTTATCTAGTAGGTCTATAGTACTAGGACTCTCAAGAAGTGTATCTTCAAGTTTTGAAGACTCTACCATTATGGAAGGTAGTTCAATAGCACTTAGTGTCATTGCAAAAGGGAGTAGTGCTAAAGTAATTTGTTTTTTCATGAATAACTTTTAATATTATAATTTTTTTAGAATTATACCATTTATATAATTTACTCTTTATTACGAACTTTAAAAAAGTTTACAAGCTCTAAAAGTGTTTTAGCTTGAGTATCTAAGTCACTTGAAGCTACAGCTAGTTGAGCCGAAGATGAGCTATTTACTTTCGTTATAGAGTCAAGCTCATTTATAGAGACTGTTATTTGATTAATCCCAATATCTTGTTCGTGTGTAGTTATTGAAATATCTTGAACAAGAGTAGCAGTCTGTTCTATTTTAGGAACAACTTTACTTATCAAAGCACCTGCTTCTTTAGAAACATCCACACTCTCATTTGCAATATTAGAAATTTCAGATGAAGCTATTTGTGATCGCTTAGCTAGTTTTCTAACCTCAGCAGCTACAACGGCAAACCCTTTACCGTGTTCACCTGCACGTGCAGCTTCGATCGCAGCGTTAAGAGCTAGTAAATTTGTCTGATAAACAATCTCTTCTATGACTACTATTTTCTCAGCAATTTGCTCCATAGCACTTACTGTTTCATTAACTACAACTCCACCATCTGTTGCAAGAGAAGAAGCACTATGTGCACTTAGAGCTGTAAGTTCACTATTTTTTGCTGTTTGGCTTATGGATGCATTCATATGTGAAACTTCACTTGTAATAGCTTCTAGCGAGACTCTTTGCTCCGAAGTACCAGAAGATATAAGTTGTGCACTCTCATTTACATTTGAAGCACTCATTTGCATTGAAGCTGCACTTACATTTATTTTCTCTATTAACATACTTAATGTTTTAGAAAAAGAGTTAATCTCCTCTTTTACAGTTGAATAGTCACCTTTATATTCACTTTTAATATCTATATTAAGATCCCCTTTAGACATATTTTCTAAGACATCCCCTGTCTCTTTAAAAAGTGACTGTAGCGTCTCAGCGATCCCATTAGTAGAGTTTTTCAACTCTAAATATAAGCCTCTGTACTCTGTGTCAATTCTTGAGCATAACTTACCATTAGAGATATCAAAAATAACTTTTTGTATCTCTTCAAAACTTCCTTTTACAGTTTTTAACATATCGTTTATTAAATCCCTTAACTCATTTAACTCTGCACTAGCTTCATGAGTTATAGTTTTTGAAAAATCTCCTGCACCAACAGCTTCAACAACTTCTGATGTTTGAGCAATTAAAGCTAACTCTTTTTGAATATTCTCTTTTACTATTAAAATATTTTCATTTACTATAGCGGTAATATGACCTATTTCATCAGTAGAGATAATAGGCATGCTCTCAACCTCTTTACTCTGTTTATTTAAATACTTGAAGAAATTAATAATTCCCACTTCTAAAGTCTCTGTTTGGACTACAATTACTTTTAAAATATTTAAAGCAAAAAGTGTTATAAATAAAAATAGTACTAAAGCAATACCAATATTAATAAAAAACTTACTCTCTATAACTTCAACATAATCAGCGCTATTTACACCAGGGACTATCCACATGTTCCACTTTGGAATGTATCTGTAAGCAACAATTTTATGTTGTCCGCTAAGAGATGATTTGTACTCATAAATACCAGATTTCTTGTTAGCTCTTATATGATCTATATATTTATTGCCAACATAACTTTTACCCTCTTTAGCAGGATGAATAACCATAGTTCCTGATGAATCCAATAAATAGACATAACCTGACTTACCTATTTTGATTTTTTTAATCATATCTTTAAATTTTTTACTTTTATAAGCTTCGGGATTTTGCTCCGCTATATAATTTACATTATCAGCAATAGAATTAGCTAAAGAGGAGATATCTTTTTTTGTAATATTTTTGATCTCGTTCATAGTATCATAATAGAGCATCGCCATCATACTCAATATAATAACAACAGGCAAAGAGCCTGTTACTAATAATTTTTTACCAATTTTCATCTGTTTAAACATTATAATCCATAACTTTAATTAATTAATCTTTTATTATACTTGTCTTAAAAAAATAGTAGCTTAACTAATATTTATTTCTTATAATAATTTTCAAGCCACTTTACTTAAAGTAGTACCCAACTTGGTAACGTATAAGTGTTTTTTGCTCAGGTCTAGGGTATTTACTATATGCATACTGAATAGTCTCTTTTGTTGTCTCATCAAGTAAAAAGTAACCACTCTTTTTTATAAACTTGATGCCTGTAATATCTCCATTAGTGTGTAGATAAAACTCTATAGTGTTTGAAGTACTCGCAACAAAATTTCTAGGTATATTTACCCGACCTACCCTGTTTAAAACCTCTTGAGTAATCCTTCTCATGATCTCTTGGTTGTCTAAAATGTACTTCTGCTCTCCAGCACTTAGTTTACCAAAAGTGTCACCATAGAGTTTTTTTATGTCTTGGTTAACTCTTGAGTTACTTTGAACACGCTCTTTTTTCTCTTCTTTTTGAGGGTTAGTATCTTGTGAGAGTATGTCAAAAAGTGAGGAGTCTTTAGTCGCTGGTTTAACTTTAGGCTCATGTTTTGTTACATTATGTTCTTTTATAACTAACTTTGGTTTTGTTTTAATATGCACTTTTTTAGGTGGAAGAGGTTTGGAAACAGGCTTTTTCTTTTTTATAGGTTTTGGTTTTTTTGGACGTGGAGGGATCACTTTTGGTTTAGGTTTAGGTGTTACTTTTTTTGGATCTAGTTTTTCAAGTGGTTTTTTTATGTGCTCTTGTGGCGTTGGAGTCAATTCTTTTAACTGTTCACCCTTAGGAAGTGGCGGTGCTTGCTCTATTTCAGGTTTATCATTTTTAACTAAGGCATCTTTTTTAGCTTTAGGATTCTCTTTTAGTGAGACTTTAATTCTCTGCTCTTTAGGCTTTTTTGGCTCTACTTTAGGGGAAAGTTCTTCTACTCTGATTACTACAAGCAGTAAAACTAAGTGTACTAAAATAGCTATTAATAAAGCAGCACCTGAGCGGTTCATTGAGTTCCTTTTATTTTGGTGCTGATTATACATAAAATTTACTTTTTATAGTATAATCTTTAACTTTAAATTTGGAGCCCTTAATGATACGTCTTTTAACAGTTCTAACCTTACTTACTCTATCATTACAAGCAACATCCATGAGTGCTAAATATGATGTTACTTTTGGCTTCTTTGGCAAAATTGGGGAAGCAGACATGAGTTATAAAAATGACTCTACAAAATATAAAATAAAAATAGATGTACGTTTGAGTGAGGGGTTTATAAACTCTTTAGCAAATGATCGTAAAGAGAGTTTGACAAGTACTGGAGTTGTAAAGAATGGTGTTTTAGTTCCAATGAAGTACTTAATAGAGCGATCGTGGAATGATAAAAATACAAGTTCTCTATTTATTTTTAATCATAAAGAACATTATGTTAATGAACATAGAGCTGAAACAAAAGTTGTTACGCAAAACCATGTAGACATTATGAGCCTTTCTATTGTTCCTGAGACTAAGGTTGAAAAAAGTTCTTCAATTACAAAACTTCCTTTTTATGCGTCTAATGACTTTCAAAGTTTAATGTTTAACTTAAAAACTTTTTTAAAGAGTGTTCCAGTTGGCGATCGCAAAGAGACAAGAGTTATAGGAAGTAACAACAATGAAGGTAAAATACTTATTTTACATAAAAAAATAACTCAAGCTGATAGAGAACTATTTCATGAGAAGCTATCTACACTTGTAGGTGTAGTTATTAATCAAGATATATTTGCAAAAGACTCTACTGGGGAACTTTTAGTAAATTTTGATAAAAATGAGTATATACAAGAAGCAATACTAAAAGACATTTTAATGTTTGGTGATGTAAAACTAACTAGAAAATCAATAAAGGAAAACTAATGAATACTCAAGGTTCACAAAAAGCTTTTGAAGAGGCAAAAAACTTAATACCAGGTGGAGTAAACTCACCAGTTCGTGCATTTAGTAGTGTTGGAGGAACTCCTCTGTTTATAAAAGAGGGGAAAGGTGCTCGCTTGATCGATGTAGATGGAAATGAGTATGTTGACTTTGTTCAAAGTTGGGGACCACTTATTTTTGGTCATCGTGATGAAGCGATTGAGAGTGCTGTGATCGATGCAGTTAAACATGGTCTTAGCTTTGGTGCTCCTACTACGGCTGAGAGTGAGTTAGCAGAACATATAATTTCACTTTTTGAGCCAATTGAAAAGGTTCGTTTTGTTAGTAGTGGAACGGAAGCCGTTATGAGTGCGATCAGACTTGCACGTGGTTTTACAGGTAAAGATGACATAGTAAAATTTGAGGGCTGCTACCATGGACACAGTGACTCACTTTTAGTTCAAGCTGGATCAGGCTTAGCAACTTTTGGAAACCCCAGTTCACCGGGAGTTCCTGCTGACTTTACAAAACATACACTTCTTGCTAAATATAATGACATAGATAGTGTTAAAAAATGTTTTGAAGATAGTGATGACATAGCTTGTATTATAATAGAGCCGATAGCTGGAAATATGGGTCTAGTTCCTGCTGATAAAGATTTTTTAGCAGCTCTTAGAAAATTATGTGATAAACATAATGCTCTTCTTATTTTTGACGAAGTAATGAGCGGTTTTCGTGCAAATCTTCATGGAGCACAGACGCTAACTGGTACTAAACCAGATATTATTACTCTTGGTAAAGTTATTGGTGGTGGTATGCCAGTTGGTGCCTTTGGTGCAAGTAGCGAAATAATGGCTAAACTATCTCCTGATGGTCCAGTCTATCAAGCAGGAACACTAAGCGGTAACCCAGTAGCTATGGCTGCTGGAAATGCTGCGATCACAAAACTAAAGTCATTTGCTAGAGTTATGAGTGTATTAGAACATCGCAGCCATAGACTTATGGCAGGTATGCAAGAGATGGCTACAAAACATAATATACCTCTAAAAACTACGGTAAGAGGAAGCATGTTCGGCTTTTTCTTTAGTGAAATTGATGTTAAAAACTTTGATGATGCTATGAAAAATGATCAAGATCGTTTCTCAAAATTTCACTCTAAAATGTTAGATGAGGGTTACTACTTTGCTTGTTCATCATTTGAAACAGGTTTTATCAGTACCGCGATCACAGATGATATGATCGAAGATACTATCAAAGCTTTTGATAAAGTGTTTGGTGAACTGTAATGTCGCAAGAGAAGAAAAAACTAAAACCGATCATAGAGGGAGCTGAGAGTCTCTCTTTAGGGATCTCTATGGTTGTTGCTATTTTAATGGGTGTAGCAATTGGTCTAGGACTTAGATCAATTTTCGAAATAAGTTGGTTACTATGGGTTGGTGTTGCGATCGGAATTGGTGCAGCAATTCTTAATGTGTATAAAGCTTACTCAAAGCAGTACAAAGAGTTTGAAGAGTTAGCAAAGTCTCCTCGTTATAACCATGAACAGTATTTGAAAAAAAATAAAGATGATGACGAAGATGATGTAGATGGTGATGGTGTTGATCGTAGTTATTAATTTAGCGGTAGCATTTTTTAGCTCATTTATTATTATTTTAGGCTCAATGTATAGCTATAAAATGATGATTTCAAAAAGAGTTGAAAGCTACGAGGGTAGTATAGACCCAGATGTAATAGATAAAATAGAAGACCCTTATGATCTTTATAGTGAACAAGAAGTTATAGAAGATGATGAGAAATTAGATCTTAAAGCTGTTATAAAAGAGGAGAAAGCTCGCTCTAAAGGAATAAGTAAAAGAGAGGTACTAAAAAGCTCTACTGCCAATGTGTCTCTATTTAGAGTAGTTCCTTATGCTTTTTTAGTACTAGGCTTTATTGGACTAAATAATAACAAGGTACTCTCACTTCCACCTTACTTAGGCGGACTATTTGTTGGAATAGTAGCTGGTTTTTATGTGGGGAAAAAGTTTTTTTCTAAGAGAGTGTCTTAGACTGTTATCATAGGAATATGTAACTCTATAGAACTCTTTTTAATATCATATGCAATAGAACAACTTTTAGAGAATGAGGCTATTGCATCAGATATATCTTCTCTAAACTCATTCGCTTCTACTATAATTGAAAAAATAGAGTACTTTTTATCATCATATTTGATATGCTCACCTACTTTTAACTTAATAGTTGTCTTAATATACTCTGCATTTTTTAAAGAGCTATAAATTTTATTTAAAAGTTTTACAAATATATTTGTCATAATACGAATTTCGGGGATACTAGGATCAAAATCTTTATGAAATATTGCCACACTACTTGTAGAGCTTGAACTAATACATAGATCAACTAATGTGTAAATATTTACTAAATCACCGCCAGTTGGCTTAGTTTCAGCAAATTTAAAAGATGGTAGCTGATAGAGTCTTATACCTATTTCATCTTCATTTTCATAACCAACAGTAATTCCATAAAATTTAAAACGCCCAAATTCTAGGTTTAAAAATGTTGTTTTGAAACCAAAAGTTGTATGTGCATAAGTTGTAGCTAATTCAAAAATAGTTGATTTATCTGTATAGCCTAAAAGGTATTGTGCCTCTGTATTTAGAGTTATTACTTTAGAGTTGGAGCTAAAGAGTATGAATGGATTGATATCATGTTCAATCCACTCTGATTCAAAGTTCATTACTCTTCTATATAGTTTTTAAGTTGACGACCAACTTTAGGGTGTTTAAGTTTTTTAATAGCACTAGACTCGATCTGACGCACACGTTCACGAGTAACGCTAAGCTCTTTTCCTATCTCTTCTAGAGTACGATCGCTCTCATCATCCATAATACCAAAACGCATTTTGATAACTGCTTTTTCGCGTTCATTTAAATTTTCTAACACAGTGTCAATTTGACTTCTTAGGTCATCATTTAGGATAGACTCAGCAGGTGACATAGATGTTTTATCCTCTATAAAGTCTCCAAAACGTCCATCATCTTCACTACCTATTGGTGCTTCAAGAGAGATAGGCTCTTTTGTAATTTTAAGAACATTTTTTACTTTTTCAACACTAAGTTCAATCTCTTCTGCAATTGTATCTACATCCGGCTCTTTACCATTTTCTTGAAGGTGTTTACGCATAATTTTGTTAATACGATTAATAGTCTCAATCATATGAATAGGTATACGAATAGTTCTAGCTTGATCAGCGATCGCACGAGAAATAGCTTGACGAATCCACCATGTTGCATAAGTTGAGAACTTATACCCTTTTTTGTATTCAAACTTATCAACAGCCTTCATAAGTCCTATATTACCCTCTTGGATAAGGTCAAGGAAAGGAAGACCACGATTAGTGTAACGTTTAGCAATGGAGACAACAAGACGTAAGTTACTCTTAGCCATACGAGTTTTAGCAATCTCTGAGATGCCTTTACCACGTTTAATTTGTTCTAAAATATCAAACAATTTGTCAGGATCCATGTCAAAACTATCTTTTGAAGCTTCCATAGTTTGAATAAGTTTTTTGATCTCTACATAAGTATTAACCATAGTAGCTTCAGGAACCATATTCGCGATATCTTCTTTAGTTAATTCACAAATTTGTGATAACACTTTATTGTGATTTTCAATTAATGTATCATTAAAAAGTGGAAGTTTATACTCAAGACGTTTAAGCTCTTTTTCATAACCTTCATCACTTCTTAGCGCTGTCTCCATTGACTTAACTAGTTCGTTAATTAGTTTTGATGTTGGACCAAGATCTAAAAGTGCACTTTTAACCATTGCTTTTTTAAAGCTTACAGTTAGGTACTCATAAACAATAGTTTCAGTTAATTCATCAAATACAAGATCAGAAACTTTTTCAATAGCTTTTACCCAATCTTTTTTAGCTTTTTCAAGTAATTTAAAACTTCCAGATACTTTTTCTACACGTTTTTTATCTTTTGCAGTTAAATCAACAGCTTCTGCTGCAGCATCTTTTTCTTCAACTTCAACTACTGCTTCTGCATTTTCATCTTTCTCTTCTTTTTCATCTTCAAAAGATTTAAAAAGCTCTTTTACACGTCTCTCACGGTTTATAAGTGGTTCTTTGTAGTCTAAAATAAACTCTATTAAGTAAGGAACAGAACAGATAGCATCAATTATTATACCTTCACCTAACTCGATTTTTTTAGATATTTCAACCTCTTCATCTTTTGTTAAAAGAGGAATTTGTCCCATTTCACGTAAGTACATACGAACAGGAGAGTCTGAACGTGACCACTCAAGAAGTTCATGTTCTTTTAAAATATCAAACTCTTCGTTACTAGAGTTTTCTAAAAGCTTCTTCTGTGCTGCGCGACGTGCTGCAGCCTCTTTTTCATTTAGTTGCTTTGCTTGTTCTGATGATGTTTGAAGACAAACTTTATGTTTTACAGCTAGTTTTAAAACACTCTTTGCTTGAGCACTACTAGGCTGTTTTTCAAATATGTCTGCAATAGACTCATATGTTGCACACTCTTTAGTTTTTTTCTCTGAAAAGAAAGCTTCTATTGCCTGATTAATCTCTTTTGCTGTCATTATAGGTATAACCCCTAACTACTGTAATTTTCTCTATTATCGTCAAAAATAATAGAAATTTGTAGATTTAAAATAAGAAAAGGATTATACCCAAATAATTTTTATTAAACCTGAAAAATAAAGTATTAAAAAATGGAATACTATTTGCTCAGAGTGACTTAATAACACAAAAAAGAGAGCTTTTATATATGGAAACAGGGTATTACTCAGCAACAGGTGGAATGGTTACACAGCTTAATAGGCTTGATACTATTGCAAATAATATAGCTAATGCTAATACTGCTGGTTTTAAAAGAGATGGTCTTATAACTGGTGACTTTATGCGTATGTATAAAGAATCTAGAGATGATTTACCTTTAGAAAATCATACAAAAGAAGCAGCTAAGTTTTACAATAGATCCGTTACTCGTGTTCCTCAAATAGTGGAACAATATACAGATCAATCAGTTGGTACGTTAGAAAAAACTGGAAATAAGCTAGACCTTGCTCTATCACGGGAGGGACTATTCTTTGCTGTTGAAACTCCTGAGGGTATACGCTTAACAAGAAATGGTAACTTTTCACTAGATGATAAAGGAACTTTAATAACTAAAGAGGGTTACAAAGTTTTACCAGCTGATTATTATACTGCAAAGGGTGGAATAGAGTTTAGTACTAACAGTCCTGAGATAGTAATAGATAAAAATGGACAGATATCTACTAATGTTCCAAATACCAATAGGTTTTTAGCTGATAAAAAATTAATGATAGTAGAGCCACAAAATATAAAAGCACTTAAAAAAGAGGGTGATACTTTTTACATACCAGAAGCTTCTGACCCATTAATTCCACTTACTGAAGTTGGTTCTGTACGCCAAGGTTTTATAGAAAAAAGTAATGTTAACCCTATGATGGAAATGATCTCTCTTATAGAAGCTGAAAGAAGTTTTGAAATGTATACTAAAGTTATGCAAGCACAAATGGATGATATGAATAAAGAAGCAATAACTAAACTTGCTGCAAAACAGTAGAATAAGATAAAGGAAAAAAGATGATACAAGCCCTATACACCGCATCAACTGGTATGAATGCCATGGAGACACAAATTGATGTAACAGCGAATAATATTGCCAATGTTAACACTATAGGTTTTAAGCAGAGTCGTGCAGAATTCGCTGACCTAATGTATAACGTTATGCAATACGCTGGATCAGCTACTAGTGATGTTACAAAGTCACCTACTGGTATAGAAGTCGGTCTTGGTACACGTGTTGTTGCCACAAAGAGATCATTTACTGAAGGTAGTTTAAAAGAGACTGGAAATGAGCTAGATATGGCGATTACAGGACGTGGATTTTTCAAAATGGAGCTTCCAGATGGTACCGAAGTATACTCACGAAATGGGGCATATAAAGTTGATCAAGATGGAACACTAGTAAATAGTGATGGTTATAAACTTATTCCTGAAATTGTTCTTCCTGAAGATACTGTTAATGTAAGTATTGGTACTGATGGAACAGTTAGTGTTGTTCAAGCAAACCAAACGCAAGCAACGCAAGTTGGTCAAGTTTTATTGACAAACTTTATAAATCCAGCAGGACTTCACGCAATGGGAGATAACCTCTATTTAGAAACAGATAGTTCAGGACAACCACTTGATGACACACCTGGTACAAATGGTTTAGGACTACTAAGACAAGGTTTTGTTGAGCTTAGTAATGTTCAGTTAGTTGTAGAATTAACAGACCTAATTACCGGTCAACGTGCGTATGATGCTAATTCAAAGATCATTACAACAGCCGATCAAATGCTACAAAAAACAAATCAAATGAAACGTTAGTAAAAGTTAAGAGTCTCTTTTGGCTCTTAACTACTTTCACTCTCACATTTTTTTAAGTAAAACTAATTATAATTACAACTCTTTAACAAAATTGCCAGCATGATGGAATGGTAGACTTAGGGGATTCAAAATCCCCCGCACTTTGTGCGTGCCGGTTCGAGTCCGGCTGCTGGTACCATCGTTTGACTTATTACTTAACATCATTTAAACCTACACTTACACGCTTTTGAAGTACTCTAAAATCAGTTTAATTCAGTTACAAACACTTAATAAAATACTACTATGTTACCTATTTTCTAGAGATAGTGTTACCTTTTTTATGGAGCTAATAATGAATAGTGAAGAACACTTTGATGGCTAAGGGTGCGGGTAAAGGCATGGGTAATGAGTGGAAATAATGGTAATAAATGGGTGTTGTATCTATATACTATCTATGATATACTTCTTGTATCAAATGAAATAAAATTTATATCATAGGTGCTAGGTTATGTTAGAGTTAATATTTGGAACAAAAAATCGTGAATTAGTCTTACAATATGTTTGTACATTTAATGAGGGGTATGCAAGAGAAATATCAAGATATTTTGATATAGCATTACCATCTGTACAAAATCAACTTACTAAATTTGAAGATGGTGGTTTACTGTTAAGTAAAATGTCTGGTAGAACAAAAATATATTACTTAAACCCTAGGTATGCTTTTTTAGATGAACTAAAAGCTCTCTTAGATAAGGCAAAAAGTTATTATAAACCAGAACTAAAAGAAAAGTTTGTTATGACACGACAAAGACCACGTAGAGTAGGAAAACCATTATGAAACAAATTAAAGATATGAGTATGATTGAGTTAGGTGGTTATATATGTAGTTCACTTAAGAAAAAAGATATACACGTTGTGTTGTCTGGTGGCTCTTGTGTTGAGATATATAGCCGTGGTGAATATACATCATATGACCTTGATCTTATTAACGAATACAATGAGCTATTTAAAAATATAACTAGTACTATGCTAGAGCTTGGTTTTAAAGAACATAATAAATATTTTATACATGAAGACACTAAGTTATTTATAGAGTTTCCATCTGGTCCACTTGGAGTTGGTGATGCACCTGTAGATGAGATAGCTGAAATAGATACCGAAGCAGGTGTTTTAAGACTATTAACTCCAACTGATTGTATTAAAGATCGTTTAGCAGCTTACTTTCATTGGAATGATGAACAGTCATTACAACAAGCAATATGGGTAGCAGAGCAAAATGATTTTAATATGAAAAATATAAAAAAGTTTTCTATAAATGAGGGTTGTTTAGAAAAGTTTTTAATATTTGAGAAAGCTTTTATAAAGGGCTGAATTTTGAATGATAAATTATTTGAAGAATTACTTTTAAGTACTAAAGAAGCAAAAGAGATACTCCAAAAAAAGAAAAAAGCTAGTAAAACTTTTTACATAGAAGAAGCAAGTAGTAAATGAATAAGAACTAAATTTAACTTAATGCAAGACAAGTTCGCAATAAGGACATAGTTATCAAGGCTCTTTAGAGTCATAAAAAGTGTTACCTATATGTTACCTTTTTTTATGTTAATGAAAACTAAGCCTATGTACAAGGTAGTTTTAGAGCCTTTTTAATGTCGTCTGCTGGTACCATATATTAAGCCTTAACTCCACAAACAAACATAAATTCAAATTTCTAGATTAAATACTTTACTGAATACTCATAGAAAAAATTGGTAATAAAATAGCCATAACTATAAAGCCGATCGCACCGCCTACTAGTAACATAAGAACAGGTTCTAAAAATGCTAACATAAGTGTCATACGATCGCGGTTCTCTTCAAAATAGAGTTCAGCAACATTTGCTAGTACTCTTTCAACTTGTGAAGTCTCTTCGCCTAGTGCTAAAGCTTGAATAAATGGCTTGTCTAGTTTAAAACCTGACTCTAAAAGTGCAGTTGATAGTTTTTTACCCTCTACAACTTTTTTACTAGCTTCACTAAAGTATTGTTTAATCACAACATTGTTTAAAATATTTGATCCGAGGTTTATAGTTGAGACTACACTTACACCAGATCTTACAAGAAGTGAACCTATATAGCTGAAACGTGCTAACTCATTTTTAAGTACTATACTCCCAAGTAATGGTACTTTTAAAACTAAAGAGTGAACTAAATACTTAAAATGGTAGTTAAACTTTAATAGCAAAGAAAAAGTTGTACTAAGTGCAAAAATTGCTAAAAAAATATTTACATAGTTATTTGCAAAAAAGTCACCTAAAGCGATTACAAAAATAGTCATGTCAGGTAGCTTTTGGTTCATATTATCAAAAATTGATGTTATTTGAGGAACAACAAAACTAAGCATAAAAGCAACCATTAGAAAAGATACAACTAAAATGAAAGATGGGTAAGCAAAAGCACCCTTAACTTCTTTGTTAATTTTGTCTTGCTCTTTTAAAAAACGAGATAGTTCAAGTAGCACTTCATCAAGAATACCACTATGCTCACTTACCTTTATGGACTGTTTAAAGAACTCAGGAAGCTTAACAATCTGTTGAGCTTCTAACGCACTATAAAAATCTTTTCCCTCATCAAGGTGAACACTTATAGTTGTTAAAAATAGGTTTAAGTGTTTGTGATCTTCATAGTGAGTTTTTACAACACGCATGGCATTAACAATACTCATACCTGACTTCATATACATTGCCAACTCACGAGAAAGGTTAGCTAACTCTTTTGAACTTATAATGTACTCTCTTTTTAGTGAGAGGTTAGCAAACAGAGAGTCACCCTCCTCTTTTATTGAGTTATAAATTATCTTTTTCGATCTTAGTTTTAGTTTTGCCTCTGCTAATGAGTTAGCTTCTAACTTGTCTGATACTTTCTTACCATTATGATCGTAGCCTTTGTATGCAAAGATCACTGGAGTACCTCATTTAAAAGAGTCTCTTTATACTCAACTAAAAGATCTAGTGAGCTGAACTCATGAGCCGTGTTAAAGTAATCACCTAAAAGTGTAAAGCGATCACCACACTTAACAACATTCTGCTTTACACCACCACTTTGATCAACTTCATATGCAAAAGTAACTATTTGCTCTATATTCTCATGTGTAAAACGTGAACTAAATTTAACTTCTTGTAACTCCAAATACTCATCAAACTTATATATTTCGCACTCTTTAGTTAGAATATTTGGCTCTTTATTTATTAGTTTATTCATAGAGTACAATCCACACTCTTTTGAGTCTTCAATACACTCATAGCTTATTTTAGCATTACTAAGTCTATGATCTTGAAGATATGTGTATAGGTTAGTTAAAGATATATCTTTTTGAGATGAGCTGTCTTTTTTTTTCATAACATTAATAGCAACAAGAGAGATAGCACCCATGATTATGATTACAAAAATAAGCTCTATAAGAGTAAAAGCTTTAGCACTCAACTAATTAACTGCTCGTAGTAGAAACTTTTGTGCATAACCACCAGTAGTTAGTTTACACCACCCATGAATATCACAGGTTGTTAAATATAAAATTTCACCTTTTGGAGCCATATACATAAGCGTTGCGTATTTTTCAGGATCTTCATTAATAGGAATAGCTTTAAAAGCCACTTTATAACCTTGAGGACCACGATAACCATCATTCACTGTTAATGTAGGTTTATCTTTTAAACTTTTTACGATCGTATAAATTTCATCGATCCTTTTTTGCATAGTCTGTATTTGTAAAGTTTGTAATTCATCACTACTTTTTATTCCATCTAGATCAGATTGAAGTGCTTTAATTCCCATCTTCGCGATCAAAACATCAAAAGCAGATGGCTCTTCTACTTCAAAAGCAACAAGAGTAGTAAAAGTAAAAAGAAAAACTAAAAATAACTTCACACTATCTCCTATTTTTAAGTAGTATGATTATACAAAAAATAACTCAATATTAACTTTTTAAGCTCATACTTTTTTTAATACGTCTAATGTTGAAAATAAGAAATATTAAAAAAGCTAGACTTCCTATCATACTTACGATAGATAATGCTTCTTGATTATTTATAAAAAAGTTGTAAGAAAGAATACCTAGAATGATCGATATAACTAAACAGATAATGACTTCTTTAATAGCTCTGTCGCAAAAGCCATAGCTTCATTTGTTATTTTCTCTCCACTAATCATTCGAGCGATCTCTGAAATTCTCTCTTTCTCATTTAGTTTTTTAACTTGTGAGTTTTCATTTCTATGTACTAAGTAGTGGTGTTCACCCATCGAGGTAAGTTGTGGTTGGTGTGAGATTACAAAGATTTGAAACTTTTTAGATAATTTACGTAAAACTCTTGCAACACTCATAGACTCTTCACCGCTTAAGTTAGCATCTATTTCATCTAACATTAGTAGCCCACCATTTTCACTCATTGACTCAGATTTTAAAGCTAGAAAAGCTAGGCGAAGTCTATTAAACTCGCCCGAACTTATTTTGTCAAGTGTAGTTCCATTTAGTAAAAGTTCAACTGCGTCTTTTCCATTTTCTGATAGTTCACACTCTTTAAGACTTATGTTAATGGGTCGCATATATAGATCTTTTAAATAATTGTTTAAAGTATTTTCACAAGCTTTTAACACACCTTTTCTTTTTATGGTGATCTGTTCTGCACTACTGTTTATAACTTCACTTAAGACTTCATACTCTTTTTCAAGGTCATCCTTAGCAACATCAATATTTTCATACCTCTTTAACTCTTCTTTTTTCTCTTCCTTGTATTTTAGAGCTTCTTCGATCGAACCGTAACGTCTTTTAAGTGACGACAGAGCCTCTATCCGATCTAAAACTTCCTCTATATTTACATCATCCAGAGCATTAAATTTTTCGCTACTAAGATCAAACATAGTACGAAGCTCATTCATAGCATCATCGAAAAAACCACTATCTATATCCAAAGAGTTTAATGCACTACTTACGGCGTATTCTAACTCATAAATAGCTTCTGCTTCTTGGATCTTTTCTTGAGTTTTCTCTCGTAAAGAAAGTAATTTTTTAACTTCTATTAGCTCTTCATCTTCACCATTAATTGGGTTAATATCTTCTATTTTAGAGATCTCAAACTGTGCAAACTCTTTTAGTTCAACTAACTTCGATCGCTCATCTTCTATGCGTTTTAACTCTTTTTGAACAGTTTTAAACTTCTTAAAGTTCTCTTTATATGTAGCTAACTCTTTTGAAATATCTTTTTTTTGGCTTTTTAAAACACCATCTATAAGTTCTATTAAAGAGCTCTGCTCAAAATCACTATAGTCTTTAAGTGAAAGATGACGCAATTTTGTTGATGCTATGTTTTTAATAGACTTTTTTGAGACTGCTTGAGTGTTTATGAAGTAACGTACCTTCTCTTTTTTTACTTGAGTAAATACATTACACTCTTCATTTTCTATACCTGTACTACTTTCATCTATGTCCCACGATACGGTCGCTTCACTTCTAGCAGCATGGGCATCACTAAAGCCAAGTGTCGCTAAAATAGAGTTCATGAGTATTGATTTACCACTACCACTCGGTCCACTAAAGACTACTAAACCATTCTCAAACTCTAACTCAACCTCTTTAAAACTAAGATAATCTTTTAGGTAAAATCGCTCAATCATATCTATTCACCCCAGTTTAACTTCTCTTTTAAAACGTCAAAATAGTTAAACTCCTCTCTATGGATCAAATAAGCAGGCTCATCAGCTAACTTAATACCAATACTATCACCATCACTAAACTCATAAATATCTTGCCCATCAATGATCGCTAAAGCACTCTTGTCAGGTGTACGAATTTCGATCTTAAAATGTCCAGGAAGAACAACAGGACGCTGTGTAAGTGAATGAGGGGAGATCGGTGTTAATGCAAACACATTTGTCTGAGGTATAAGGACAGGTCCACCGCAAGAGAGGTTATACGCAGTTGAACCAGTAGGAGTTGAAACAATCACTCCATCACCAAAATATGTGTTAAAGGCTTTGGCATCAACTAAAGTTTCAAGTGTGATCATTTTAGCGATAGATGGTCTTGTAACTACAACATCATTAAATGCGACTATTTTTTTCACACTATCTTTAGTCGTTATTGTTGCCTCTATCACTGCTCTCTCATCTACTCTATATTTGTCATTTTTAAGATCTACTATAAATGTGTCTAACTCATCAAGTCCCAAGTCAGCTAAAAAGCCTAACTTTCCTGCATGAATAGCAAGTATAGGTATTTTTGAACCATAAGCACGTCTAACTGTTGAGATCAGAGTTCCATCTCCACCAACTGTTACTAAAAAGTCAGCATTTTTACACAAAATATCAAACTCTTGTCCCATAACACCGATCATACCTGCACTCATATGATCAATTAAAACTTCTATGTTATGTGACTCAAAGATCTCTTTAATTTCATAAAATGTATCTTTTAGCTCTGGTGTAGATGGTCTTAAAACCACACCCACTTTTTTAATATTTTCTAGTTTCATAGTTCTGCCTATCTCTTAAGTGTTGTTATTATAGTCTATTTTTTTCTTCGGTACTATTTATATGACAGAATGTCAGATTATTTAAAACATAGAAATTTTAATTTCTACACAAAGTATGTTTTATTTACTTCTAAATAAAATAAATAAGTCACTTTAGTCTAAAAAAGATAACTATATTTATTAAGTGCTGATTTAAGAGTTGTTAAATCACCTTTTTTTAAACCATCTTCGATCCAACTCTTTAACTCAGGATCAAACTCATCTATTAAAGGTTTAAATATTTTATTCTTTTCTTCTACTTCTATATGTCCACTCTCTTGAAGTGCAGAGATATGTCCTATAATAGTCTGTTCTTTCAACTCTCGATCTGAACAAATTTCATTAATATCTTTTTGGTCATTAATAAGCTCAAGTGTTTGCATATATGTTTTACTAAGCTCTTTTACTTCTGTACTCTCTTGCGATCGCATACTCTCACATAACTCTAAAAAAACTTCTGAATACTTTTCACACTTCATCTCACCAACACCAGAGATAGCTAAAAACTCCTCTTTGTTAGATGGTAGTTTTTTACTAATTTCATTTATGGTTTTATCACTAAAGATCATATATGCAGGTATTCCCTCAGTTGTTGCTAGCTCTTTACGTAACTCTCTAAAAACTTCAAAACTCTCACTCGTTAGTGTCTCTTTTTTATACTCATTAGCGTAAGACTTTTTGGCTACCAAGTTTGAAGCATCAATCATTACGGTACGTTTCTTTTGAAGGATCTCTTTTGCAACTTCTGTTATTTTAAGTGTTCTAAACTCTCCAACTATTTCAATAGCTTCTATATCTAACAATGTATCGGCAATTGAGCTCCATTGCTCCTTGGTGTAATCCTTACCGATTCCATGAACAGAAATTTTGTCATGCCCAAAGTCTAAAATACGTTTTATTTTTGAACCTCTTAAAACATCAATAATATAAGTCTGTCCAAAATTCTCATCAACCCTTAAAATGGCAGAGATAAACTTCAAAGCTTCAAGAGTTATATCTTTATACTCTCTCTCAGTAGTTAAACAGTTATCACAAATTTCTCCACACTCATCTATTTCATCATCAAAGTATGAGGCGATAGCTTTATGACGGCACTTCTGAGATATACAAAAACGATACATCTGCTCTAGTTTTTTGTAGTTGTTAGCTTTATAAGAGCTATCAGGAAGATCATCAATAAAGCGTTTTTTTCCTATTTCATCAGCTTTTGAATAGAGAAGTAAAACATCTGCATTAAGCCCATCACGCCCTGCTCTACCTATCTCTTGTGAGTAATTTTCAAGTGTCTTTGGCATAGAAGTATGTAGAACAAAACGAATATTACCTTTGTCAATACCCATACCAAATGCGATCGTAGCTACAATTATTTTTACACTTTCTTCTTTAAACTTTTTAAATATCTGCTCACGAGAGCTACTTGGAAGTCCTGCATGGTAAGCTAAAGTATCAAAGCCTTTTGAGTTTAAAAACTCAGAAAACTGTTCTGTCTCTTTACGAGTAAAACAGTAGATAATTCCACACTCATCTTTATGAGTTTTTAAAAATTCAATAGCTTGTTCTTTTCCTCCGCCAACTCTTTTTTGCGATCGTATAATAAGATTTGTACGCATTATCTTAGATCTGACAACAGAAGTTGGGTGAATAGTAAGAGTTTTTAAAATATCACTCTCCACGTTTCTTGTAGCAGTAGCTGTAAAAGCAGTTATAGGAGTATGTGGAAAATTAGATCTTATAAACTGTAGTTTTCTATAGTCATCACGAAATTCATGTCCCCACTCACTAACACAGTGCGCCTCATCAATAACAAAAAAATTAATATTAATATATGAAAGTTTATCTATAAAATAAGCTTGCGTAAAACGCTCAGGTGCTACATATAAAAACTTTAAACTCCCCTCTAAAAGCTGAGTGTATATAAAGTCATTTTTTTCGTTGGCATTGATGGAGCTCATCATTTCTGCACTTATTCCATTTGCTTGAAGTGAAGCTACTTGGTCTTGCATTAAAGCTATTAGTGGAGAGATTACGATCGTAACACCAGGCATCATAAGAGAAGGAAGTTGAAAAATAAGTGATTTACCACTACCAGTAGGTAAAATTGTAAGTAGATCTTTTTTGTCTAAAATACGGTCAATAGCATCCTCTTGAACAGAGCGAAAAGTATTAAATCCAAAATATTTGTGTAGTACTTCCAGCTTAGTCATAAGTGAAGCTTTGTATGAGGGGCAAGCAACGCAAAAGCGTTACTAGTTTTTGTCTTGTTGAACTATTTTATTAGCTTGAATCCAAGGCATCATTTTTCTTAAATCAACACCAGTTCTTTCAATTAATGAAGCTCTAGCATTTGTACGCTCAGCATTCATACGAGGATAACCTGATTGACCTTCAAGAATAAAGTCTTTCGCAAATCTACCATCTTGAATCTCTTTTAAGATCTCTTTCATAGCAGCTTTTGACTCGTCATTAATAACACGTTTACCAGAAACATAATCACCATACTCAGCAGTGTTAGAGATTGAGTAACGCATATCAGCAATACCACCCTCAAACATTAAGTCAACAATTAATTTAAGTTCGTGAAGACACTCAAAATATGCTAACTCTGGTGCATAACCAGCTTCAGTTAAAGTTTCAAAACCAGCTTGAACAAGTGAAGTAACTCCACCACAAAGTACAGCTTGCTCACCAAAAAGGTCAGTTTCAGTTTCGTCTTTGAAACTTGTCTCAATAATTGCAGTTCTACCACCACCAATTGCTGATGCATAAGAAAGAGCAATCTCTTTAGTATTACCACTTGGATTAGAACCAATAGCAATTAAGTCTGGAATACCACCACCACGAACAAACTCACTTCTTACAGTGTGACCTGGAGCTTTAGGAGCTACCATCATAACATTGATATTAGAAGCTGGTTTAATACGACCATAGTGAATAGAAAAACCATGACCAAATGCGATTGTTGCACCAGGTTTTAGGTTAGGAGCAATTTGTTCAGCATAAATCTCAGCTTGATTTTCATCAGGAAGAAGAATCATAACAATATCAGCAGCACCTGAAGCTTCTGCAACAGTCATAACTTTAAAGTTTTTAGCTTCAGCTTTATCCCATGAACTACCATCTTTTCTAAGACCTACAACTACTTCAACACCACTATCACGTAAGTTTTCTGCGTGAGCGTGACCTTGTGATCCGAAACCGATCATTGCAACTGTTTTACTCTTAATTAAGTCTTGATTACAATCTTTATCATAATATACATCTAATGCCATTATTTGCCTTTTTTATAGTTAGAAACATAGAGTTTCTATAAATTTTGTGCATTATACAAAAATAATTATAAAATCAAGATTTGATATAGTTATTTTTATACAATTTTATGCTAAAAGTAATAATGAATAGTAATAATAATAGTTAAAATGATAAAAAAGATAAGTAAATTAAATATAAAAGTAAAAAAGTTGTGATTAAAAAGAGTAAGTTA
>WTBY01000056.1 GCA_013138865.1 Helicobacteraceae bacterium
ACACTTAACTCCCTCTTTTTATCTAAAAAGAGAGTTTAACAAACTAATTTGTTTTTTTAAGGTCTAAGATTTTTTTATGAAGTTTTTTTTACTTCCTACCTGCTTATTTTAACTGATCGCTTGACAAACCTGTTTCTCTTAATAGATCTGTGTGATATAAAACATCATAATTAAACCTATCTTTTATAAGTGGATTATCATCATAGTTATATGTAAAAGTTTTCCAATTTTCACCTAGTTTTTTTGGACATAAAACTAAGACTGATTTATTTCGTTCTTGATAATATTTTATGACACCAAGAGCTGAAAATGTTTTACCAAGTCCCACGCTATCTGCTAAAATACAACCGTTGTATCTTTCAAGTTTATTTATAAGTCCTACTACTGCATCTTTTTGAAAATCGTACAACTTATTCCAAATAAGACTATTTTTAAAACCTGTTTTATCGTTGGCTAGTTCATCATCATTTATATCTTCTAAAAACTCATTAAATATGTTGTATAGGGTTAAATAATATATAAATTCAGGTGAATTTTCTTCGTAAAGGTTGTTTATATATGTAACAACTTCATCTGTTACATCTTTTAAAATTGTTTCATCATTCCATACGGTGTTGAAACTTGTTAAAAATTCTTTAGCTGTACTTGCATCATCTATTTTATTAATTATTCTTAAAATAGAGTTGTCTTTCTCATAACCTAAACCAGCACTACTAAACTCGTCCATTCCTACATATACTAACTGATCTTCTATATCATTATCTACTAGTAGCATGGGCTGTATAGAACTATTGTTACTATTTGTTTTAAACTTTACTTTTGATTCACACCACTTTCTACACTCTTTAGCAATACTTTTACCTTTAAGCTCATTTTTAAAATTTATCTCAAACTGAGATCCACCTATGGCTTTTTGAGTATTAGTAGCATTTATTTCAAAATATTTTATATCTTTAGTATCGCTCTTAAGATCTATAAATGAAGGCTCTGTAAAAATAAACCTAAATTCATCAATTTTACTTAACTCTTTTTTCAGACACTCAAAACCATATATTGAAAAGATAGAAGACGCAATGCTTATTTTGCTATTTTTCTTAATCGAATATTTTAAATCATCACCAACGAGATTAATTTTATTATCAAATGTTGTTATCAAAAGTTTCTCTTTTTACTAATTTAGAGTTAATTATTTACTATTGTACTCTATTGTAGTTAATATTTTTCTGTTTTAATCAATATATAGTAAATATATAACTAGTTGTTCCATCATCATTTTTTAGTTAATTTTATACTTAAAAAAGGCTAGAAATATGACACAAAGAGATATGGCAGGCTACTTAGGTGTAACAACTGTGACTATCAGAAACTGGAGAAAAGATAAGCCTAATTTATATGAAATTGTTATGAAAGGTTTTGCATTTGATGAAGCTATAAAACAGTCTAAAGAGAATTATGAAAAATTAAATTCTTTAGTAGTAAAAAAAAGTTAAAATTGCTTATACTAGTATTGAAAACAATAGACACTTAAAAAATTGGTTTATGGTAAACTATAATAACAATAATTTTAGTGTGATTTTTTCGTTTCTAAGTACTTAATTATAGAACGATTTGACTTGTTGTCTAATTTGGTATGGAATTATTAAGGATCATCTCTCTCATTACACTCTCAGTTATAGCTTCAACACCTAACTTAATAGCTTTGTCATATTTACTTCCTGCGTCTTCTCCATAAATAAGAAAGTCAGTTTTTTTAGAGACACTTCCACTCACTTTTGCACCTAATGCTTCTAACATATTTTTAATATCACCACGAGACTCACTCATAGAGCCAGTTAAAACAACAGTTTTCGCTTTAAAAGGGTTCTCTTCTGCTTCTACAATTACAGGTGAGTTAGGTTTTAAAAACTCTCTAAGACGCTCTATATGTTCACTATTGACTCTAACAAACTCTACAACAGACTCTGCCATCTCTTCACCAAAACCATCAAGAGCTAAAATTTGCTCTTTTGTAGCAGTTACAAACTCTACACCAAAGTTTTCACAAAGAACTTTTGAGCCCACTTCTCCAACGTGCTCTATTCCCATAGCATTTATAAAACGCCAACACTCACAACCTTTTGCACTCTCGATTGAGTCTAATAAGTTTTGAGCTTTTTTCTCTTTAAAACCCTCTAACTCCAAAAGTCTCTCTTTGTTAAGAGTAAATAGATCAGTTACATTTTGAATAACACCCTCAGTATGTAGAACCTCAACTATTTTAACACCTAATCCATCTATATTTAGACAAGGTTTTGAAGCAAAGTATATGATCGCATTTACAACACGAGCGGCACATGAGAGGTTTTGACACTTTATAAGTGCGCCTTCATCTAATAGCTCACTCTCACAAACTGGACAAGAAGTTACTCTTTTAAACTCTACTTCACTTCCATCTCTCTCGTGAGTTAAAACTTTCATGATCTTAGGAATAACGTCACCACTTCTAAGTATGATCACACTATCGCCTATACGTATATCTTTACGCTCGATCTCATCAAAGTTATGTAGTGTAGCACGCTCTACGATCACACCCTCGATCGCAGTTGGTTCTACGATCGCCACAGGTGTTACTACTCCACTTCTACCAACTTGTAAAATTATCTCTTTAACTTTTGTGATCTTCTCTACTGCAGGAAACTTGTAAGCAACTGCTCCACGTGGGTTTTTAACTGTAAAGCCCATCTCTTCCGCTTGTGCGATCGAGTCTACTTTTATAACCATTCCATCAAGCATCATAGCAAAGCGATCGCGTATGGAGTTCATAGAGTTATAAAACTTCTCAATCTCTTGAGCATTTTTACAAGTAGAACGGATCATAGGCTCTATAAAGCCAAGTGTGTAAATATATGTCATTTTGTTACTGAGTAGTTTTTGAGTGAGTGAGTTTTGCCCTACTCCATAAGGTAAAAAAACTAAGTTTCTTGAAGCAGTTATTTTAGAGTCTAGCTGTCTTAAACTTCCTGCTGCAGCATTTCTAGGGTTTGCAAAAAGTTGTTCACCCTCTTTTGCTCTTAGGAGATTAATTTTCTCAAACTCATCTTTATAGATCACAACTTCACCACGGATCTCTAAACGCTTTAAATGATCAATTTTAAGAGGAATACTCTTTATAGTTTTAGCATTTTGAGTTATTAACTCCCCTACTTCACCATCGCCCCTTGTGATCGCACTAACTAAAATACCATTCTCATAAACAAGGTTAAGACTAGCCCCATCATACTTAGGCTCACAATAAAAAGATAGGTTATCAACTAACTTTTTACTCCTTTGGATCCATTTTAAAAGATCTTCATTATTAAAAATATCTTCTAAAGACCACATACGCTGGTCATGACTCTCTTTAGTAAAACCATCACTCATAACATCACCAACTCTTTGTGTTGGAGAGTCTATTAAAATATCATCAACATTTTCAGACTCATAAGCTTCAACTTCTACATAAAGCTTATCATAAACCTCATCAGTTGTGAGTGCATTGTCTAAAACATAGTAGTTGTATGAGTATTTATTAAGTAGTTCTACGTTGGCTTTGTACTCTTCTTTATTCATAGTTTCTCATTAATATTATTTTTTAAAAGCAATTTTAGCGTAAAAGTTTGCGATATACTTCCATTACTAAACACCAAAGGCTTCAAATGGCTACTTCTTCAACAATTCACAAAATAAACCTAAATATAGCGGACATGGATCGTAACTACTACGCTGAGAATGCTCTAACATTAGCAAAACATCCATCAGAAAATGAGTTACGCCTAATGGTTAGACTTGTAGCTTATGTACTAAATGCAAACGAGTCACTACTATTTACTAAAGGGATCGCACAAGAAGATGAGCCAGATCTATGGCAAAAGTCTTTAGGTGGCGATAGTGAGCTATGGATCATTTTAGGTCAGCCAGATGAAAAACGTATTAAAAAAGCGTGTGGTAAATCTAGCAAAGTAATCCTTTATATGTATCAAGATGGAAGCTCTAGCGCATGGTTTAAGCAGATGCAAAAAGTACTTAAGCGTTTTTCAAACTTAAGTATTATCTACCTAAATATAGAGGGTAACATAGAACAACTTGTAAAAAGAGGAATGGATCTTCAAGCAAACTTATGCGATCATGAACTAACTCTTATTGAGGGTGAAGAGAGTGTACTTATAAAACAAGAGATCTGGAAGTAATATGCGAAGAGTAATATCATGATAGATAATTTAACAATTAAAGACGAACTAACAGAATTTCTACTATTTACTACACCAAGCAGTGATATTAAAGTTGAAATTTATATGCATAATGAGACAGTATGGTTGCCTCAAAAAAGAATAGCTGAACTTTTTGAAGTAAATGTTCCTGCTATTTCAAAACATCTAAATAATATATATGCCGATGGAGAATTAGAAAGAGCATCAACAATTTCCATTTTGGAAACAGTTCAAAAAGAAGGCAATAGAGATGTAAAACGACAAGTAGAATTTTACAACCTTGATGCGATATTATCTGTTGGTTATCGTGTTAACTCTTCGAAAGCTACACAATTTAGAATATGGGCTACTAAAATATTAAGAGAGTACATCATCAAAGGCTTTGCTATGGATGATGATAGAATGAAAAATGGTAAATATTTTGGTAAAGATTATTTTAAAGAACTCCTAGAACGAGTTCGTTCAATACGTACAAGTGAGCGAAGAATATATCAACAAGTAACAGATATGTTTGCAGAGTGTAGTATAGATTATGACAAGAATTCGCAAACTACAAAAAACTTTTATGCAACAGTTCAAAATAAATTTCATTTTGCTATAAGTGGACAAACATCAGCAGAGATAATATACGAACAAGCTGATCAAACAAAACCATTTATGGGACTTCAAACTTGGAAAAACTCTCCAGATGGAAGAGTCTTAAAATCTGACTCTGTAGTAGCAAAAAACTATTTAAGTGAGAATGATATAAAAGATTTAGAAAGTGCGATAAGTGGTTATTTTGATTACATTGAAAGAATCATAAAAAATCATACTACTTTTACTATGGAAAGTTTATCAAGTTCAGTAAATAAATTTCTTGAATTTAATGAGTACAAAATACTTGAAAACAGTGGAACTATATCAAGAAGCCAAGCAGAACAAAAAGCTTTTAGTGAATATGAAGAATTTAATAAAATACAAAAAATAGAATCAGATTTTGATAAAGAGATGAACAAAATTTTAAATAGAAACAAGTAAAAGGAAAGATATGCAAAACTTATTAACCATACTCTCACAAAGAACATCTTTAAAAAAAGAGCACATACAAAATATTTTAAAACTACTTGATGATGGCTCAACTATACCTTTTATAGCTCGTTATAGAAAAGAGTTAACTGGTGGTGCTAGTGATGAGACGCTTCGTGAGTTTGAAGAGATCTATTTAAGTTCTAAAAAACTACTAGAGCGTAAAGTTGAGATCTCTCGTCTTATAAGTGAGCGTGCAACTCTGAGTGAGTCACTTAAAAAGAGCATAGCAGAAGCTACTACTTTAGTAGCCCTAGAAGATATTTACAGACCATTTAAAGAGAAGAAAAGCTCAAGAGCAACTGTTGCTATGAAGAATGGTTTAACACCTCTAGCAAACACTCTTCAAAGTGCGAGACTAAGTAGTGCAGAGTTTAAAGCAGAAGCAAAAAAGTTTTTAAAAGCAGAGATTAAAACAGTAACTGAAGCTATAAAAGGGGCACAAGACATTTTAGCTGATCGCTACGCTGAATTACCTCGTGAGCGTGAAGCCATTCGTAACTCTATGCTTCGTTTTGCACTTTTAGAGACTAAAAAAACTAAAACTTTTAACGATCGAGGTACTTTTAAAAACTTAGCACCTAAGAGTGAAAAAATAGCTTACATACCATCACACAGGTACTTAGCTATTATGCGTGGTGTTAAAGAGAAAGAACTCTCAGTAAAAATAGCGACAGATACCGATCGCATAGAACAAAACATAAAAGAGTACAAAATACCTCGCAACGCTTCAAGTTCTAAAGAATTGCTTTTTGAAGCTTACAAAGATGGTTTAAAAAGACTTCTTCTTCCTTCGATCGAGAGAGAAGTTCATGCTGAGTTAAAGAGTAAAGCTGACTTAGCTGCGATCGGTGTTTTTGGAAAAAATTTAAACCAACTTCTTATGACTCCTCCGATCGAGAAGATGGTTGTCTTAGGTGTTGATCCAGCCTTTGTAAGTGGTTGTAAACTAGCAGTGATCGATGAGAATGGAAACTACTTAGACAGTGATGTTATTTACCCGACTGAGCCTAAAAAAGATTATGAAAATTCTAAAAGAAAAGTTTTAAACCTTGCTAAAAAGTACCACATAAATGCAGTTGCGATCGGTAATGGTACTGGGTCTCGTGAGACACAAGAGTTTTTTGCACGACTTAACAAAGATGAAAATGCAAAGTTAAACTATACAGTCGTCTCAGAAGCTGGTGCTTCAGTCTACTCTGCTTCTGCTCTTGCTCAAGCCGAGTACCCAGAGCTTGACGTTACGATCAGAGGAGCAATATCGATCGCACAAAGACTTCGAGATCCTATGGCAACTCTAGTTAAGATCGATCCTAAGTCTTTAGGTATAGGACAGTATCAACATGATGTAGATCAAAAACTTTTAGAGAAAAAACTAAATGATGTTACAAGTGATCTTGTAAACCGTGTAGGAGTAGACATAAACTCTGCTTCTGCTTCACTTTTATCTCATGTTGCAGGTATAGGCACAAAAATAGCACAAAATATTATAGCTTTTAGAGAGAGTGAGGGTAACTTTAGTGCAAAGTCACAGCTTCTAAAAGTTAAGGGTTTAGGTAAAAAAGCTTACGAACAAGCTGCTGGTTTTATACGTATAAAAGGTAGTAGTAAACCATTTGAAAATAGTGGTATTCACCCTGAGAGCTACGCTGTTGCGACTAAACTAGATGGTTTAGATCTTAGTACTTTACACATTGAGCAAAAAGCTAATGAGTTAAATGTTGGTGTTGAGACTTTAAAAGACATTATAGAAGAGCTTCAAAAACCAGGCTTTGACCCAAGAGAAGAGTTGCCTCCTATCCCTTTTAAAGATGGAGTTACAGATATTAAGATGTTAAAAGAGGGAAGCTTTGTAAGTGGTGTTGTTCGAAACATAGCTGACTTTGGTGCTTTTGTTGATATTGGTTTAAAAAATGATGGAATGATTCATATCTCTAAAATGAGCCAAAAAAGGATCTCACACCCTCTTGAAGTTCTTTCACTAAACCAATATCTACCTCAGATAGAAGTAGTGTCGATCGAGAATGATAAAGTAGCACTAAGCCTTATTATTCATTAAATATTTTAAGGGTATCCTACTCTTAATTTTTTTTCGATAGAATTAAATCAAAAATAATATTTATAATAATAGAATGGAATAATCACTAAACATGAGCTCATTGAAAATATATAAAATACTAAGCATATTAACTGTTGTTTCAGCAATATTTTTTATATTTTTAACATATAGAAGTGATCAGGTAGCAAATATTCCACTTGCTTTTTATGCTATAAGTAGTGCTATTTTACTTTTTATGACTATTTTACTCTACTTTCTTCGCAAAGAACTTTTCTATAGACTTAAAGTAGAAAAGATAAATATTGACCTTCAAGTTCAAGTTCAAGATCGTAAAAAAGCGGAGAAAGAACTAGAAAAATTAAATAGTTCTCTCGAACAACAAGTAAAAATACAAGTTGATGAGATCACAAAGTCAACAATGCTAATAGAGACTATTTTCAACACTGTAAAAGATGGTCTAGCAGTTGTAGACCTTGAGTCTAACTTTTTACTAGTAAATGATTCTTACTCAAAAATGATAGGTTTCTCTCAACAAGAACTTTATAAGCTATCTTGTGTTGGATTAACTGCACCTCACATGATAGAAGAATCAAAAAAAATATTAAAGATAGTTTTAGAAAGTGGTCGCTATGAAGGCTATGTAAAACAGTGTGTTAATAAAAATAACTCTATAATAGATGTTAAAATGGATATTTTACTAATGCTAGACAAGAAGACAATTCTTCTATCTTCAAAGAATATTACAAATGAGTTAAAATATAAAAGAGAGGTTAAAGACAAAGAAGATCAACTTTTACAACAGTCTCGTTTAGCTCAAATGGGGGAAATGATAAGTATGATAGCTCACCAATGGAGACAGCCACTAAGTGCTATCTCTTCTACTTCTATAGATCTTCAAACAAAAATTATTTTAGAATCTTCTCAAATAGAAGATAAAAAAGATGTAGCTGAATTTGCGACCTATTTTGATACTAAATTAGAAGATATAAATAATTTTGTTCAAATATTGACTACTACTATAGAAGATTTTAGAAACTTTTATAAACCAAATAAAGACTCTGTAACTATTAAATTAGAAGAGGTTATCAAGAAATCATTAAATATAATTCAGGCATCACTAATAAGTGATAATATCGAAATCATAGAAGAGCACAACGCTACTGAATCTATAGAACTTTATGAGAGCGAAATGATGCAAGTAATTTTAAACTTACTTAAAAATACGCAAGATAACTTTAAAGAAAAAAATACACAAAATCCTTACATTAAAATAGTTACTAAAAATAAAAGTATAGAAATTTGCGATAATGGTGGAGGAATACCAGAAAATATAATAGAAAAAATATTTGATCCTTACTTCTCAACTAAACATGAGAAGAATGGAACTGGCTTGGGTCTTTATATGTCAAAAACTATAGTTGAAGAGCACCATCATGGTAAGTTAAGTGCGACTAATAGTGAAAATGGTGTCTGTTTTAAAATTAGCTTATAATTCTAACATATCTAATAATTAACTATAACTTTTGAACTATTTTTTAAATTTAGATGCTACACTTTACTCATGAAAACAATTATACTAATTTTTTTATCCTTCACTACTCTACTTGCTTTTAGTAACTCTCTTATAGATGAGAGTTCACCATACCTTCAACAACATGCATATAACCCAATTGAGTGGGAAGCTTGGAATGAGGATAGCTTGGAGCGAGCGAAGAAAGAACATAAGCCCATATTCCTTTCAATAGGTTACAGTACTTGTCATTGGTGCCATGTAATGGCGAAAGAGTCTTTTGAAGATGAAGAGGTAGCTGAGCTTTTAAACAACTACTTTATACCTATAAAAGTTGATCGAGAAGAGCTACCTCACCTTGATAGTTACTACCAAGAACTACACCAAAAAATAATACATAGATCAGGTGGTTGGCCACTAACTTCTATTTTAACTGAAGATGCAAAACCATTTTTTGTAGGTACATATATACCTAAAACTACAGACTCCATGCAAGAGGGGCTAATGGAGTTACTACCCAAAATTCACGCTAAATATAAAAATAACAAAAGCAAAATTAAAAAACAAGCTGAAGCAATAGCCTCTATTATGAGTAAAAAAGAAGTTCCTAGTGAATTTGATAATAAAAAACTAAACGGTATAACTCTTTTTAGCTCTGTACAGAAGCAGTATGATTATGTTTTTTCTGGTTTCTCAAAAATTAAAAAGTTTCCAGAAGCTTCTAAAATCAAGTTACTTTTAACATTGGGTGAACTAGGAAACAACAAGGCTACTGCTATGGCTTTAGATGTACTTCGCACTATGGCATTGGGTGGAATTTATGATCAAGTAGATGGTGGCTTTTTTCGTTATGCTAATGATGCAGAGTGGATCATACCTCACTTTGAAAAAATGCTATACAACCAAGCAGAACTTCTTCCACTCTACTTAAAAGCCTACCAAATAACTAACGATATACTCTATAAAAATATTATTTTTGAGACTATTCAGATGTTAAAACAACGATTTATTGAAGAAGAACTATTTTTTAGTGCATCTGATGCAGACAGTAACCACAAAGAGGGAGGTTTTTTTGTATATCGTGTTAAAGATATAGTGCCATTAGTAAAAACTTCAGAACTAAAAGAAGCTCTTAACTTAAGCGAAGATGGAAATTTTGAACATAATAGTGAGCATATAAATTTTTATTTAAGTGAAAAAAGACCAAAAGGTTTTAAGGACTTTAGAGAAGCACTTATAAAACTAAGGATAAATAGGGAGTACCCATTTATAGATAAGAAGATCATAACAGCATGGAATGCTATGATGATTGATACTCTATTTCAGGTCTCTATTTTAGATAGTAATTACCTAAATTTAGCTCAGATACATCTCAATAAACTACTACAAGTTCACTATATCAAAGGTAAGCTCTATCATCACAGCATAAATGGTTATTTACCATTTATAGATGCACTGCTTGAAGACTATGCTTTTTTAATATCAGCTCTTATTTCTGCTTATGAAGCTACTTATAAACACAAATACTTAGAACTTGCAGTAACTTTAACTAATAAAGCTATAGAGTTATTTTACCAAGATAACACTTGGTACCTATCAGACGACAACCTAAAAATTGTAGCTGATTTAAAAGATAAGTACTACACCTCAGCATTAGGAAAAATGCTTCAGAACTTACAACGACTCAGTTCACTAACAGCTTCACTTACTCTACAAAAAATAGCAAATAACTCATTAAAGTCTATAAATACTCAACTTCAAGGTAAACAAGCAGATGCACCAGCAAGTGCAATCGCTTATTTAATGAGAGAAAAAGGTGTAGTAACATTAAAGCAAAGTAGAGATGAACTTTTAAAGCATAGAATTAAAATAGCAAAGATTAAATACCCTTTTATAGTTACTAAAGTCGAAAATAGTGGACTATTTTTAGCCTGTAAAATTGGTAGTTGCTTTGCTTACTCAAAAGATTTTATTGTTATTAAGAGTGATATAGAAAAACTTATACCATAGTAAATCACTATGTTTACTTGACTTTAATTTAAAAAACTCATATACTTCTGCCAACAAACAAAAAAGGAGAAAAAATGTTACAAGCATGTCCAATATCATTTAATAGAGTTGATGGAGTTACAATGCGTATAAAAGCTTTTTTTATAGGTTCAGCACTAATAGCTTATTTAGTAACAGGACTACAAGTTATCTTATACACTTTAGTAGTTGACTTCGCTTTCTCTATATTTTTAAATAAAAAGTTTTCACTATCATATATAGTTGCTAAACAGACTCAAGTGTTACTTAAACTAGAGCCTAACTTAACTGACGCTGCAGCTAAAAAATTAGCAAGTTATTTTGGTTTAATTTTTTTCACTCTTATAGCTATCGCAGATGGAATAGGTGCACATGCAATACTTAACATAATCTCTGCTATTTTACTTTTTTGTATCTTTTTAGAAGTTGCATTTGATTACTGCTTAGGTTGTAAAATTTACTTTTTAGCACAAAGAGTAAAAGCACTAGTCTTATAAATGGTAAATATATCAACGAAAGGCATCTATGCAGTAGCTGCCATGCACGCACTTTCACACTCTCCAAATAACCGTTCAATGCAAATTAAAGAGATCTCAGCTATGACTCAGATCTCTCATGGCTATTTAGAACAAATTCTATCTCAACTAAAAAAATCATCACTTGTTACAAGTACTAGAGGTGCAAAAGGTGGTTATAAACTATCACGACCAGCAAATAAGATCATCATTTTAGAAGTTGTAGAAGCATTAGAGGGTGAGCTTTTTAGTGTTCATGAAAATGTTGGTGCAACTGTAGTTCTAGAAGCTTTCTGGGCAGATATGCAAGATAAACTACGCAACCTATTTTCACTGAAACTATCGGAACTAGATCAGGCTTATCAACCTTTTTGTTATGATATTTAGATAATTAACTCTTATTTCACTATTTAAGTGTATACTACATTTTACTAATTCAAAAGGATAAAAATGAAAAAAATAACAACTACAGCACTAGTAACACTAGGACTATTAACATCAGTGGGTTCAGCTACACTAAATGCAGGTATGTTTAGTATGCCGAGTATGAGTATGCCAACAATGACATCAAAAGATGATAATAAAACAAAATATGACACAAACCAAGCAACAATAACTATACCTAGTATTCCTAAAGTACCTACCGTTACAATTAGGCACGCAGAATAAAAATAACTAGTCTGTTTTGAAATTTATTTTCGAGAGTGTAAAAATAACTGTGTAAACCTTAAAAATTAGATTTATTTGATAAAGTGATCAAGTAAATTATTTATAAGGATTTACATATGAGTTTAATCAACCATGAAGAGTTAAAAAAACAACTTGCATCAGGAGAGTTAACATCTCTAGATGATATTACAAAAGAGTTTAAAAATATACTTAAAGAAGTAATACAGACTGCATCACAAGAAGAGCTAACTTCTCACTTAGGCTATGATAAACACCAAGAGTCAAATACTTCCAATTCTCGTAATGGATACAACGAAAAAACAATAAAATCAAAGTATGGTCAATTTGATGTATCAATACCAAGAGATAGAGATTCAAGCTTTGAACCACAACTAGTTAAAAAGCGAGAAGTACTTCTAGATGGCAGTGAGGATCTAATCCTATCACTCTATACCAAAGGTATGAGTTTAAGAGATATACAGCTTCATCTTGATGATCTATATGGCTATGAACTCTCAACTCAAACCATCTCAAATATTACAGAGAAGGTTATTGAAAAAGCTAATGAATGGCAGAACCGTCCACTTGATGCAATCTATCCAATTATATTTATGGATGCAACAGTTCTAAAGATCAGAGTTGATAGAGTTGTTAAAAATATAGCAGCCTACATAATGCTTGGTATTAACCTTGATGGTAAGAAAGAGATTATAGGTATTTGGATAGGTGAAAATGAAACATCTAAATATTGGCTAACAGTTTTAAATGATATTAAGAAGCGTGGAGTGCAAGATGTACTTATCTTTGCAATAGATGGTCTTAATGGCTTTAATGAAGCAATCAACGCAGTTTATCCTCAATCAGAGA
>WTBY01000023.1 GCA_013138865.1 Helicobacteraceae bacterium
TGACTATAATAATTATAGACCTCACTCAACTTTAGGTAAATTAAGCCCTATTGAATATTTAGATAAGTATCATTTAGAGATGAATTATTCCGTTTGAACTAGTATGGTTTAAGGGGAGGCTTACATGCAGTATAAAATTCTCTTGCAAGTGATTCTTGTAAACTTATATCTTTTATAAAGTCAAATTCATTTGTAAACCATTCATGACTTTGTGGTAAATCTCTTTTGCAATAATCTATTACAGTATCTATTTCATTTTGTTTTAATGGCATTTATTTTCCTTTGTATAACTATTTATTCATTCAAATTATAGTGAACTAAGACTTAAATTCCATTATTACAGGCACTAGTAATATAATGTATCCCTAAAATTAACAAAAATATTAAATTTGTCAAACTCTATTACAAAATGCAATGGAATTAAGTTGTTTTATTTCCTTTTATATACTAAATAAATACTATTTTTTCAGCATTTAAATTAATCCAACAACTTTTAAAATCTTTTGATATACCCTCGTTGCTTGACAGTAAAAAAAAGTTTTTAAATTTCTCAAATGAGGGGTTGTTCTTAGGATTTTATAAAATCACTTCAAGTTTACTCTCTATGCTATAATTTTTCATTAACTCTCAAATTTAGATATAATTTTATTATGTATCAAATTGAATTTGTAGAGCTAGACGATCTAGTACCATTTGAAAAGTTTGTTAATAGTATTACTATAAATGAAACAGCAAAGGTATTTGCTTCTTTTGATAAATTTATTGATTTGAAAAACAACAATCTTCCAGTCAAAGAAAATTTATCTAAATCACTTGATGATGGAATATTTGAAATTAGAGTAAGCTTACCAAACAAAATAGTCAGAAGCCTTTACTATTATGTAAGTGGTAAAAAAATTATTATCACTCATGGGTTTATAAAAAAAAGTCAAAAAACTCCAAATGCTGAAATAACTAAGGCTAAAGAGTTAAGAAAACTATACAACAAAAGGAAGTCTTATGACTAACTATGAACAATTAAAAAGCAGTTATATGCAAAATAGTGAATTTGTAAATGAGTATAATGAAGCAAAAAAACAAGTTGATTTAGAATATGAAGTACAAAGTATAAAGGATAGTATTGCAAATAATGATACAACATTTAATGTATTAGATGCTCTTGATTTATTACAAAAACATATAGTAGATTTTACACAACAACAAAAACTAGCCTAAAGAACAAGTTTTAAATTTAAGTAAGTAAAACTTAATAATCATACACTATTTATTAGGTATAAAGTACATAACAGTCTCAAAAATACCTTCCATGTAGTGCCTGATGTATATTTTGTAGTTACTGTTTATACTCAAAACTTTTTGAGGTATTTTGTACCAGTCTTCTGCTTTGTGGTAGATACAGATTGCTAATATAGGTGTATCTTTTTCAATACACTTTTTCGCACCCTCGATCGCATCTTGTTCAGCACCTTCTATGTCTAGTTTTATAAAGTCAATACTTTGAGTGTTAAGTATGTTGTCAATTGTGTCAACTTTTATGCTTTGGCTACCGCTTCCATAAATGGTTGAGAATGATTTCTCTTCGTTAAAAGATAGTGTTGCCTTTTTATTTGAGAGACCGCACTCTAAGAACTCTATGTTTTTAAACTCTGCCAACTCTCGTTTGGCTATTTTAATGTTAGCTTCTATGGGTTCTACTAAGTAAATTTTCTTAAAGTCTGCAAAGTGTTTTATGACTTGCATAGCTGTGTCACCAACATAACCACCACCATCGAAAAAGCTAATATTTTTAAGTCGTGGTATGATCTCGAAGTCAAAATATTGCTCTTCAAAACTGTTTGTAAAACCCTCCATAAAAGAGTAATCAAACGTCATTTTAAAGTTTAAAACCTTTTTAAAGATCTCTTTTGACTTCTCATCTGCTAGTAGTTTATATGTCTCAAAATACTCAGAGCTATTAGCTCTAAAGTCCTCTTTAAAGTCAACTATAAAAGGCGGATCAACTAACTCAAAAGGGCAATATCTATAAAAAGCCAAGTAGCTTATATTTTTAAAGCCTTCAAGATCTAGTCGTTTCTTAACTTCTAGTGGACTTCCTGTTGAAGTCCAAAGTATGATCGCATCTTTTTCAACTTCTTCTATTTGTAAGATCTCTTTTTTTCGCGATCGCTGAACTCTTGTAAAGTCATCTATGATACCATCAACTTCTACGTGTTTTAGAACACTTTTAGTTAACTTGTTAATACCTAAAATGTACTTTTTAACATTTTTTGATGCTATAAACTGTTCTACTAACTCTTTATCTATCTCATTTACATAACTAAAGTCTTCTAATTCAAGGTTCATATAACTCTGTCCAACATATTTAAGTATAAAAGAATATTATCGCATAAGAGTACTATTTTTGCTTATTTTCAGAGCTTATTTATGACTCATTTAGTATTATGTTGAAATTAAAGAATATAGGATCAAATTTGAACGCAAAAACTCTCTTAGGTATAGCAATAATAGCACTAGGTATTTTTCTAGAAGTGATGTGGCTTGGTGTCTGTTTTGGGACTGTTGTTATCGGTATTATTTTACTTATTTTTGCACCTGGAATACTATTTTTTCCATTTAACTTCTTTTTAGTTCTTGGTCTTAGTGTTATGAAAGGAAGACGCTTTGAGTATAAATATAGTGGTCAAAGTAGAAGCTACTCTCAAAACAATAGTTTTTCTCAAGTTTTCAATAACCTAGATGATCACTATAAAACTCTAGAGTCAAGTAGTACAGACGAAATGGACGTAATTAAAAAGAACTATAGACGTCTTATAAAAGAGTACCACTATGACTCTATAGCTTCACAAAACCTTTCAGATAAAATGATAGAACTAGCTAAGGAAAAAACCCAAGCACTAAATGAAGCATATAGTGCTATCAAAAGTGCACGATCAAAAAGTAAGCAGTAATGAAAAAAATTGCACTCTATCCTGGTACCTTTGATCCTATAACAAATGGGCACTTAGACATTATAAAACGAAGTGCAAAACTTTTTGATGAAGTGATCGTAGCTGTTGCACTCTCTGAGGGTAAAAAACCTATGTTCTCACTTGAAAAGAGAATAGAGCTTATTAATGGTGCAATTAAAGATCTTCAAAATATAAAAGTAGTTGGTTTTGACAACTTGACTGTTGAGTTAGCACATGAACATAACTCTAATATTCTTGTTCGTGGACTTCGCAGTGTTAGTGACTTTGAGTATGAACTGAACTTAAGTTACTTAAATAACTCACTTGATGAGAAGATCGAAACTATCTACATGATGCCAAAACTAAACCACGCTTTTGTAAGCTCTTCGATCATAAGAAACCTTCTTCAGTTTAATGGAAAAACTTCACACCTTTTACCTGAAAGTGTTGAGAAACATATAAAGGAACTAGACATATGTACATTGCACTAGAGGGGATCGATACTGCTGGTAAAAGTACGCAGATGCAAGAACTAAAAAAACTCTATCCTACTGCAATTTTTACAAAAGAACCTGGTGGAACTGAACTTGGTGTTAAAATAAGAGAACTTGTGCTTTTTGATGATGTACAAAGCCCAACAACAGAGCTGTTTCTTTTTTTAGCTGATAGAGCTGAGCATATACAAAGAGTTATAAAACCTAACTTGAGTGGAACTATAATTTCCGATCGCTCGGTTGTCTCTGGTTTAGCTTATGCACTTATACAAAAAAACTTTGAACCTGAACGTTTGGTTTCACTTAATCTCTTTGCAACTGATAATACGCTTCCTAATCACATAATTATTTTAAAGCTTACAAAAGAGGAGCTTGAATATAGACTCTCACAAAAAGAGCATGACAAAATTGAGGCTCGTGGTTCAGACTACTTACTGAGCATTCAAGACGCTCTTATAGAGGCTTGTGAGCTATTAGAGTTAAAATATAGTGTAATCGATGCAACATTAAGTATAGAAGAGATTACTCAAAGTATTCAGAGTAGTTTAAAAGCGTAAATGTTTAAAAAAAAACTAGAATTAGTTTTTATCTTTATAGCTCTTAGTGCCATACTTTTTATGGCTAAAAACTACTATGATGAGTACCAGTTTAAACACAACCCTATAGCACAAGAGTTACTAGATCGTATTTATGACAAAGAGCGTGAAATTTTAACTCTTATGCAACAAAACTATGGTTATAAAGTAGCCTTTCCAATAGAGGTTACAGATAAAATTCCAAGTAATCTTTATGGAGTAACTTCAAGTGACTCTAAAGGTAATATAAAAATACTTTTAAATAAAAAACGTTTTAAAGAGAGTATGGACTATATAGTTGAGTCTGTTTTACCTCATGAGTACGCTCATGCTCTCATTTTTAAACAGGGAAAATATAGAGGGTCTGATGGGCACTCCAAAGCTTGGCAAGAGAGTTGTGTAAAACTTGGTGGAGTTGGCTGTGCAAAGTATGTAAACTCCAACGATGTAATTATGGGTAAACTACCTTTTTAAGGAGAGTAAATGAAACTTTTTATAGATGGCGATGCTTTTGTCAACCTACTAAAGCCTATAGTGTTAAAAGCTATTGAGAGACTAAGTATAGAGACTATTGTGATCGCAAATAAAAAAATAAACATAGGTAAGTCAAAACACATAGAGTACATCATAGTAGACCAAGGTGCTGATGAAGCTGATCATAAGATAGTTGATATGTGTGAAGAGGGTGACCTTGTGATCACGGCTGATATTCCACTAGCTGATCGCATAATAACTAAAAATGCACACGCTATCGATCATAGAGGTGAGCTTTACAGTGTAGACAATATAAAACAGTACTTAGCTATGAGAAACCTAATGGAGACAATTCGTGACACTGGTGAGATGACTGGTGGTCCAAAAGCATATGGGCAAAAAAATGCCCATGAATTTGCAAATCAGTTTAACGCTTTTTTAACAAAGCACTATAAAACTAACTAAAATTTTCTACTTTATAAACTCTACAACATCATCAAATGCTGATCGTACTTGAGAAGGTTGTTCTTTTACTCTATAGCCAAAAGGTAGAAGCATAGCAACTTGGTATTTAGTAGTGTCAAGTTCTAAAACTTTTTCTACAGCCTCTTTTTCAAAACCCTCGATCGCACAAGAATCAATACCTATGAAAGCTGCTGCACTCATCATGTTAGCAGAAGCTATATATGTCTGTTTTGCACTCCAATGGTATATGTTTTCATCTGAACTTAGTGTATCACTTAAGTGAGAAGCATATAAGTCTACATAACCATCTAATTTTTCGTTAGGCATATCTCTACGAGCCAACTGCGATCGCACTACTCCACTCTCTACTTTTAAGTTCTCAATTCCTGCTAAAACAACAACTAAATGTGAACAAGTAGTAATTTGTGCTTGTCCCCAACAAAAAGGTTTTAACTTCTCTTGAAGTTCACTATTTGTGATCACTAAAAACTTCCATGCTTCCATACCAAAAGAGCTTGGTGATTCTCTTGCAACTTCTAAAATATAGTTAATATCTTCTTCACTTATTTTTCTATTTTCATCAAATATTTTACAAGCGTGTCTAAAAGACATTAGTTCTAAAAATTCTTCTTTTTTACTCATGTTATTTTCCTTATTTTTTATTAACTCTAACTTTTTTTTACGTGGCAATTTTTTTATTGCATATTCACGTTTTGAAGCTATAGATCGGTTTGAGGATTCCTCAACATAAACTAACTTAAGTGGTCGTTTTACTTTTGTATATTTTGCACCTTTATCAGAACTACTATGCTCTTTAAAACGTCTTTGAACATCAGTCGTAATTCCAGTGTATAGACTTTTATCATTACACTCTAACATATATACAAAGTAACTCACATAGATCTTACAATTTTTCTTATTTCTGGAATAACATGATGTTTAAAATTCTCAATATTAATAGGTTTTTTAATAAACCTTTTAGCACCTAAAGATTTAAATTCTTGCATTAAATGCATCTGATCAACACGAATTATTACAAAAATTTTACTTATTTTTTTTGGGTGTTCTCTTAAAAGTAACTCTAACATTGTAGCTTCATCTAAATTACCATTATGGATAGCTGTAAAAAGAAGATCAAAATCCCCACACTCTCTTATAGCATCTAATGTATCTTCTGCATTATTATGAGCGTCAATGTTAAAGGTTTCTATATTGTACTCTTCAATACACTCATAAACAATCTCTTGTAAAAGGTAAGATATTGTTTCAGACTCTTCGTTTATAAATATATTCATTTTTCACCTTCATGCTTAATACTATACCTAATTATAAATGTAGAATAGTTTAGTTATAGTTTTGATTAATAAAATAAATCAAAGAGTGAATTATGCAGACACCTGTCTATATATGCGAAGAGAAACTTTTAGAAAAAAATTTAAAAATTTTAGAATATGTACAAAACAGAAGTGGTGCTAAAATCATACTTGCACTTAAAGGGTTTGCTATGCACTCTACTTTTGATCTTGTAGGTGAATATTTACATGGTTGTACTGCTAGTGGGTTACATGAAGCGCTTCTTTCAAAAGAGTTTATGAACAAAGAGACTCATACTTATGCACCTGCTTTTAAAGATGAAGAGATAGAAGAGATAGCAAAGATCTCAGACACTATTGTGTTTAACTCCCCTACTCAATTTAAAAAATACTCTAAAATAGCTAAAACTATTAACCCAAATATTAACCTATCTCTTAGAGTCAACCCAGAGTGCTCAACAGTAGAAGTTGCCCTTTATGATCCATGTGCCATAAATAGTCGTTTAGGAACTACTTTGAAAAACTTTGATGAAAGCCTATTGGATGATATTAATGGTCTAAATTTTCATGCTTTATGTGAGCAAAATGTTGATGCACTAGAGAGTGTTTTAAAAGCATTTGAGAAGAACTTCGGCAAATATATTGATAAAGTTTCACACATTAACTTTGGTGGTGGACACCATATAACTAAAGATGGCTACGATGTTGAGAAACTTATAGAAGTTATAAAAGAATTCCGCTCACGACATAAAAATATAGAAGTATATTTAGAACCAGGTGAAGCTATTGGTTGGGAGTGTGGTTACTTAGTGAGTACTATTCTTGACATTGTAAATAATGGCATGGATATAGCTATTCTCGACACTTCAGCAGAAGCACATATGCCAGACACTCTTTCCATGCCATATCGAGCAGAGGTTAGAGGAGCTGGTGTTGCTAATGAAAAAAAGTATACATATAAACTAGCTGGAAATACATGTTTAGCAGGTGATATTATGGGTGACTACTCTTTTGCTCAACCTTTAAAAGTTGGAGACAAAGTTATATTTGAAGATCAGATCCACTACACATTTGTTAAAAGTACAACATTTAATGGTATTAAACTGCCATCATTAGCAATTTTGAGAAAAAATGGTGATTTAGAAATTGTTAAAGAGTTTGGATATGAAGAGTATAAAAGTAGGTTATCTTAGTTAAAAGGAGTAAAACTCCTTTTAGTAGTTACTAAACTGGTACTTCAGTAACGTGATGTTGTAGACCAACTTCTTCAGCTGAACAGCCAAGAGCTAAACCTACCATCTGTTGCATATGAAGAACTGGAAGTGCAACTTCACGTCCTATAGCTTCAGAAGCATGTTCATGTTGAGTGTCAAGTTTTAGGTGACATAGAGGACATGGTGTTACCATCCAGTCTGCATTACCATCCATAGCACCTGCAATTACTTTACCAGTAAGAAGTGCAGCTGTACGAGGAGCTTGAAGTTCTGCGTGGAAACCACAACATTTATTCTTCTCTTCATAGTCAACACTTTTACCACCACAAGCAGCGATTAGATCATCAAGTGAAGTTGGGTTATAAGCGTTATCGCCCTCACCTAACTCTGATGGTCTAAGGTTGTGACAACCATAGAATGGTGCAATATTAAACTTACTTAATGGTGCAACTATTTTAGCTTTTAAAGTATCAAGACCAAAATCATCGATAATCGCATATAAAAAGTGTTTAATATCTGAAGTACCTTTGTACTCTAAACCAACTTCAGCTAATTTCTCATTAACTTTTGCTTTCATAGCAGGATCGCTATCTAGCTTATGTTTAGTCATAACAGTATTTAATTGACAAGTATTACAGATAGTAACCATTGTCATACCACGTGACTCAGCGTAACAAATGTTACGTGCATTAAGAACTAATGATAAAAATTCATCATAATCTTGAAGGTGTGAAGCACCACAACAAGAAGCTTCATTTAAAACTTCAAGTTCAATACCTAACTTATCAGCTACAGCCATAGTTGATTTCATCTGTTCAGGTGTACTTTCACGAGCTGTACATCCTGTAAAAAGTGCATATCTTAATGTACTCATGTTCTCTCCTAAAATTTCGCTGTAGATGATGATTTAACAAGTGTCTTAATCTCATCTAGTTTTTCTGATTTTGGCATGTTCCAAGGAAGTACAATTTTCCCTTTTACGAACATTTTTATAGCAACTGGAACGTGTTTAATAACACCTATATTTCCTTCAGAGTAACGAACTAATTCACCCTCGTCAAGAAGACCATGCTTTGCAATCGAGTGTTTAAAACCAACAGCGTGACGAACAGCAACTGTACTTTTTGCAACACCCTCTGTAAATAACATGTTGTGAAGTTTAGTGATTTTCTCAATTGGGTTAATCTCTTTTGGACAAACTTCAGCACACTCCATACATTTAACACAATCCCAAACACCAGAGTCTCTTTCATTTACAATTTCTAAGCGTTCAATATGTGCATCATCACGTACATCTGCTTCAAAACGATAAGCCTTAACAAATGCAGCAGGCCCTATAAAGTGCTCGTTCACATCTACAACAGGACAAGAGTAGTGACAAAGACCACACTGAATACAGTAATCAGCTTCAAGTAACTCTTCTGCTTCATCATTTGTTACAATATGCTCCTCATCAGGAAATGCTTCTATGTGATTTAAAAGATATGGTTTTACAGCTTCATGCTTTTCCCAGAAGTCTGTTTTATCTACGATCATATCTTTAATAGCACGTTTGATCGTAAGTGGCTCTAGTGTTAACTCAGTACCAAAAAGATCAATTAAAGAGTTCATACGCTCTTTACAAGCTAAAACACCTTTGCCATTAACTTTAATAGCACAAGCTCCACATATACCATGACGACAACTTCTTCTATAACTAAAAGAGCCATCAAATTCCCATTTAATACGATTTAAAATATCAAGAACAACCTCTTCTGAAGTAACTTCTATCTCATAATTTTTGTAATGAGGCAAGTAGTCAGTGTCAGCATTGAAACGAAATACTTTAAAGTTTATTTTTTGTGTTGTTATACTCATAATAGCTCCTTAGTATGTTCTTTCTTGAGGTTCATGTTTACCACCTATAACATCCATGTACTCAAGAGAAAGTTCACCCTTTTCATCCATGTATGCCATAGTGTGCTTCATAAATTTTTTGTCATCACGTTTAGGAAAATCTTCTCTAAAGTGAGCACCACGACTCTCTTTACGAGCTAGTGCACTCTCAACTATAAACTGAGAATAGTCTAACATATGACCAAGCTCGATCGCTTCTTGTAAATCTGTATTAAATATTTTAGAGCTATCTTCAATTCTAATATTTTTAAACTTTTTATGAAGAGTTTTAAGTGTTTTAACTGCTTTTAAAAGATCAGCTTCCATTCTAAATGGTCCAACATCTCGGCTCATTGCACTCTGTAGTTGATCTCTTAAGTCACTAACACTCTCAGCACCACTACTTTTTAGAATGCCTTCCATCTCTGAAACCATAGTGTCAGCGTCAGCTTGAGTAGCAACTCTAAGCTCAACACCTTTGTTAAGATCATCAATCATTGTAAAACCAACATGACGACCTAAAAGTACAGCTTCAAGAACTGAGTTTGCACCAAGACGGTTAGCACCATGGACAGAAGCACAAGCACACTCTCCAGCAGCATAAAAACCATCTACAAATTCTGTAGTGTTTTTACGAACGCGACCTGTTATATCACAAGGAATACCACCCATAGAGTAGTGAGCAGTTGCACTAATAAGCAGAGGTTCTTTTAACATATCAAGACCTAAGAATGTAATACCAAGATCACGAAGTTCTGGTAGTCTCTCCATAATAATCTCTTTTGGAAGATGTGTTAAGTCAATATAAACAGCATCTTTACGAGGACCTACTCCACGACCTTCACGAATCTCTTGAATAATTGCACGACTTACAACGTCACGAGAAGCAAGTTCCATTTTATTAGGAGCATATTTGCTCATAAAACGTTCACCCTCTGAGTTTATAAGACGTCCACCCTCACCACGAGCAGCTTCAGAGATAAGAACACCATTACCGCTTAGTCCTGATGGATGAAATTGTACAAATTCCATATCTTCTAAAGGAAGACCATGACGAGCAACTATAGATAGGCCATCACCAGTATTTGCATGAGCATTAGAGTTAATTTTAAAACTTCTTGCATATCCACCAGTAGCGAACATTACAGTTTTAGCATTAAAAATACCACGCTCTTCATGGTTAGCAATGTTAAAACCTGTAACACCGCTTATTTTGCCATCTTTGTAGATAATGTCACTTGCGTACCACTCATCCCAAAAGTCAACACCCTCGCGTAGTGCTTGCTCATAAATAGCTTGTAGCATAGACAGACCAATACGATCTTTAGCAAAACAAGCACGAGGCTTAGTTTGACCACCAAATGGACGCTGGTTGATCTTACCATCTTCAGTACGACCAAAAGCAACACCCATTTTTTCTATCCAACGAACAGTCTCTGGAGCTTTGTCACATAAGAACTCAACAACATTTTGATCAGCTAAATAATCAGCTCCCTTTACTGTGTCGAATTCGTGTAAGAATTTAGAATCTTCTTCACTAAGAGCGGCATTAACACCACCTTGTGCAGCACCTGAATGAGAACGTAACGGATGTAGTTTAGTTAAAACTAGAACAGACTTACCAGCAAGTCTAAGCTCACGAGCAGCAGCACAACCTGCTAGTCCAGCTCCAACAATAACTGCATCGTAAGTATAAATAGGAATACTCATATAACACTTCCTTAAATTATTAAGTTAAATATAGTCCGTGATTATAGCCTATAAACTTTTCGAATAAGTTAAAAGTTTAAAGAGTTTTAAAGAAGTGAAACTTTGTTACGTTTTGTTGCATATTTTTAAGCGATCGTTTAACACAAGCTCCCAATCATTTGTTCTATATATTGACAAATATGTACAAATTGACTAAGATCGAACTATGAAAAAAACACCTAAAACACTTATAGATATCACTTTTGAACTTCTTTATAAAAAAGGGTATTGTGCTACTAGTTTAATAGATATATTGGAATTAGCAAAACTTACTAAAGGTGCAATGTATTATCATTTTAAAAATAAAAATGAATTAGTCTTGGCATCTATGAAATGCTATTTAGATGAAATTCTTATTTCTCAATGGGTAGATCCTTTAGAAAATAGCGAGAAGCCTAAAAAAGCAATCATTAATCAAATAAACTTATTTTATAAAGCATTCGAAAATAAAGACTATTTTTTAGACATAAAACATGGATGTCCTCTCAGTAACTTTGTTCTAGATATGAGCGATAAAGATGAACTATTTTTCACATACCTACATAGTGTATATGAACGCTGGCAGATATCTGTTAAAGAAGCATTAATTAGAGCTATAGACTTAAAGCAAACAAATAGCAACTTTGACGCTGACAAACAAGCTCTTTTTATTATCTCATCAATCGAAGGTATTATATGTACTGCTAAAGCACATAACTCTTTAAAACATCTACACAATGGCTTTGAAGTAATAAACGACTATATTGAGTCTTTATAGTCATGTTAGAAGCTTATTTTAAAGCTTTAAATATAGATAGAAAAATAAGAACACTTAAAGATGTAGAGCTATTAATACAACACCATCACTCATCGTTTAACTATTTTAACTTTCATTTAACCTTTATATGATTCAGAAAGCTTTGTTATCATTTCTAAAAACAGTTGACTTCCTCTAGTATTTTTTTTTGCTTCGTCTGCAATAAAAGCTAATTTTTCGTCTAGTGAGTCTCCTTTAGCATATGTATGGTTAGTCATCTCATTATCAAAGTGTGCCATATTATCTGGCATCAGTAAAAAATCTAACCACATTTTTATATGTGTTTTTTCACTATCACTTTTACCAGCTAATAGATCATTCAAAATTGCATTGGCTTCATCATCTAGTGTCGGTACTTTGTAATCATCAATACTGTATATTTTATTTTGATCTTCTGTTTTACTAGTACCAGCTTTAGCAGCTAAAAGTGCTTCTAATGAGCTTGTCTCTTTTACATTTTCATCTAAAAGTACTTTTATGATCGCTTGTTGTTCTGCACTTAGACTGTTTTCTTTTGAGTTTTCAAGACTATCTCTATACTCTTGTAGTAACTCATTTTTGTATTGGTTTAGTAGTTTTTTGTTCTCAAGATCTGAGCTAGTGTTGTCACTTCTCTCTTCTAACATCATTTGAGCATAGTCATTTACTTTTTGCTCTATTTCATCTTTAATAATTGTTGATTTAAAGTCAATAGCCTCTTTTGAGTATAGCTCTTCTATAAACTCTTCTACAACTGAGTTTTCTTGATTTTTAATATCTGTATTTACTTCACTTCTAGTAGTATAAAAAACTTTTAATTGGTCAACAATACTATCTATTTTATCTGATACATCACTAACATAAATGTCATCTTTACGTTTAGCGATCATTAAGTCCAATTTGCTTAACATAGTCGGAGTATCAAGTTCAGATGTCTCTCTTTGAATATGAAATTGACCATCAACGAAACTTTCACTTTTTATACTAAGTTGAAAACTAAAAAATAATTTAATAAAATTGAACCCTCTGAACAAGTCCAATTATTTTTCACGATTTAGGTATTCTAGCATTTTAAAAATTCACTTTCAATTTTGAAGTATATTTTTCTCTAATTTTTTATATTTTTACCATTTTTTAGAGT
>WTBY01000060.1 GCA_013138865.1 Helicobacteraceae bacterium
ATCTCTTACCAAAACTTAATGAATTCATATTTAACTGAGTGTGCCCATAAACATGTAAAACCTGAGTTAAAATGGGCTTAACAAAAGTATAACAAATTCGAGGAGACCAATAATTTACCCTAGCGGGGAAATTATTGCTCACGACTGCGTTGTGTGTACAAATAAGTTTCAAATTGTATTTTGGATAAAATATAAATAACTTTAACACGAAAAAGGGAAATTTTAATGAGATTACGAGATATACAAAATAGAATAAATGAAAATATAAATAATCTAATTGTAGGTAAAAAATCAATTACCAAAGATAATCAAAATTTGAAAATTGATGGCTTAAGTCAGTTTAAAATCTCTTTTATAAAAATTGAAGATATAAAAATATTTGAAAAAGACATAAAAGAATTAAGAGAGACAGAAGCTATTTTTTTAACAAATGAAAGCTCAATTTCTTTACCAACAAATGAAGCCAATACATTTGTTGCTAGATTAAATAGTTTTAAAATTAAATTAACTACATTTGGTGAAGGAATATCGTCTATTATTCCAATTCAATCTGAAAACTCTATAAGTATAAAACTACCTAAAATTAATGATTTAAAAGAGTTAGTAGATACTTCGATGAAACTTGATACAATATTTAATCAATTACTTGTAAACGATTATGAGACATCAGAAGCAAAACTGCAAAATTTTGATACAGGTTCTGAATGGTATGAAATTCTTTTTACATCGGCAACTGGATTATGGCTTTTTACTAAGGTAATTCATGCAGTAATCTTATTGCAAAGAGAGTATATTAAAAACAAAGATATGCAAGAAAATGTAAGATTAGAATCAATTACAAATCATGCTTATGAAACTATCTTATCTCAAATGCAAGAATTAGCAAAACAAGAAATTAATAATATTAAAGATGAACAAGCTGAAGAGATATTATCAAAAGTTGGAACAACAAAAAAAGAAAATAATGATTATTTCAATAGAGTAAAACATGTAATTGATGAAACAAGTAAACTAATTGATAAAGGAATGGTCTTCTTCCCATCTTCAACAGCTACACAAGAAGTAAAAGACACATTACCTGACTTTACAAAAGATTTAGAAAATATGCTACCAGAGTTAAAGAAACTTAAAAATGAACAATAATATCACTTCTCAATTTTTAATCTACAAATCAGATAATCAAGATATAAAAGTAGATGTACTAGTACATAATGAAAATATTTGGCTTACACAAGAGCAAATGGCACAGTTATTTGGAAAAGCAAAATCAACCATAAATGAACATATTAAAAATATTTTTAAAGATAAAGAGCTTATAGAATCCGAAGTTATACAGAAATTCGGAAATTCCGAATTTCAGCAAAAAGCACCAAATTATTATAACCTTGATACTATTATATCTGTTGGATATAGAGTAAAATCTATCCAAGGTGTAAGATTTAGACAATGGGCAACTAAAAGGCTACAAGAGTATATTATTAAGGGTTTTACGATGGATGATGAAAGGCTTAAAAACCCTGAGCAACCATTTGGAAAAGATTACTTTAGAGAGCAGTTGGAACGAATAAAAGATATCCGTTCTAGTGAGAGAAGATTTTATCAGCAGATAACTGATATTTATAGTGAATGTAGTATTGATTATGATAAAAATTCACAATATACAAAAGACTTCTTTGCTACAGTTCAAAATAAACTACATTGGGCGATAACAAAACAAACAGCATCAGAAATAATGTATTCAAGAGCTAATCATGAAAAAAACAATATGGGATTAAGCACTTGGAAAAATGCACCAATAGGAAGAATAAGAAAAACTGATGTTGTAGTAGCTAAAAATTATTTACTAGAAAAAGAGTTAAAAACATTAAATAGGATTGTAACTATGTATCTTGATTACGCAGAAGATCAAGCAGAACGAAATATACCTATGAGTATGAATGATTGGAGTCAAAAATTAAATACTTTTTTACAATTTAATGAAAGAGAAATTTTACAAAATGCAGGAAAAATCACATCTCAACTTGCTAAAGAGTTTGCAATAAGTGAATTTGAAAAATACAAGATAATAGAAAATAAATCGTATCAAAGCGATTTTGACATATTACTTCAAGAGTTAAATAAAGATGGAAAGTGACATAAAACACACAACAAGTACGAGGAACGAATAATTTACCTAACGGAAATTTATAGTTCAAGTCAACCGTTATGTCAAAGTCACTTAAGAAATCATTAGCATTAAACTGTTATAATTATCCGTATAATAATACATATAATTTTAAAGGATTTTAAAATGGTAGCATATTCACAAAATGAACTAGCATCATCAACAGATATATCAAAACAATTTGGTCACTATCTTTCAAATGTTTCAAATGGAATAGTTGAAAAATTAGCAATTTTAAAAAATAATAAAATAGAAGCGGTAATGATACCCACAGCACTTTATGAAAGTTTGATAAATTTACTTGATGAAAAAGAAGATATTGAAATTTTAAAAACTATTGAAAAAAGGTTAGAAACTTCCAAAGAAGAATATCTTGATGGTAATGATGTTTTAAAAGAATTAAATTTATCTATGAATGACTAATGTATAACTTTGAATTTCATCCAGAAGCAAAAGAAGAGTTAAAAAAGTTAAATAATTCAATTCAAATTTTATTTATAAAAAAATTAAAACAAGTTTTAAATGCACCAGAGATAGGAATAAAATTAGGCAATAAAAATAATCTTAAATTGACTGGTTTTAAAAAAGTATATTTCAACAATAAAAAGCATAGAATAGTCTATGAAATAATTGAGGATAAAATTATGATTTATATTGTAGCAGTTGGCAAAAGAGAAGAGATGGATGTCTATAAAAAAGCTAACAGTAGAGTAAATCACGGCTCACGACAACCGTTATGTTCACAGTAACAAAAAACTTTAAAAGTAAAACACTAAATAGAAAGAGAGGAGAGTGTAAAACTAACTCTCTAACGAGGATAACTGCTCGTTAATCTTCTCTTGTTTATCTTTTGCATCACGAAGAGCAGTTTTGTTCTTCTCAACTTGTTCAGCTGGTGCATTATCAACAAACTTTTTATTTGATAACATTCCCGTTAGTTTACCTATCTCTTTATCAAGTTTTTCACACTGTCCACTAAGACGCTTTATGATTGGACTAAGATCAATACTATCAGTTGGTATGAAAACTTCACACTTCTCTCCAACATCACTCATACCATCTCGTGCTTCACTCACAAAAGTTACATTTTCAACTTTAGCTAGTTTTTCTATAAATGGCTTCATTAGCTCTTCATTTTCTGCAACATTAAGTTTAACAAAAGCAGATTCGATCTTTCTCTCACCAAAATCAACTAAGGTTTTAGCACGACGAATTGATACGATCACGTCCATAATAACGTCAAAAGTTTTCTCTTCTTTTCTTCTTTTAGTTTTAGAAGGGTACTTCATAACCATAATAGATCCACCACTTTGTAGTGTTGTTCCTGAGAGTTCATGGTAGAGGTGTTCTGTTATAAAAGGCATAAAAGGGTGAAGAAGCTTCATAGCCTCTTTAAAGATCGCACCTAACTCTGTGATCGAATCTTTAGAAGCTTTTGAAAGCTCAATTCCCCAACCACAAAATTCATTCCATAAAAATCTATAAAGAACAGTTGCTGCGTCATTAAATTTATACTCATCGATCGCAGCTCTTACCTCTGCTGTTGCAACATTCAAACGCGACAACATATATTTACCAAGCTCTGTACTCATACAAAAACCTGCTAAATCAGGAAAGTTTTTCTCATTCATCTGTAAAAATTTAGAAGCATTAAAAAGTTTGTTAGTAAAGTTACGGCTAATTTCAAGTTTCTCATCTGAAAGACGAATGTCACGACCTTGTGCAGCTGAGATCGCTAATGTAAAGCGAAGAGCATCAGCACTATACTTATTAACCATATCAAGAGGATCTATAACATTTCCTTTTGATTTACTCATTTTGTTACCCTCTTTGTCACGCACAAGTGCATGAAGGTAAATGTGGTTAAATGGTAACTCACCCATAAAACTCTCACCCATCATCATCATTCTAGCAACCCAAAAGAAAAGAATGTCAAAACCAGTTATAAGTAGAGTATTTGGGTAAAAATCTTTCAGATCTTGTTCAGTAAACTTATCGCTTTCACCTTGACCCCAACCTAAAGTTGAAAAAGGCCATAAAGCAGAGCTAAACCAAGTGTCAAGAACATCAGGGTCTTGTGTTAAATTTTTACTAGCACATTTTGGACAATCACTCGGGCTCTCTTCTAAAGATGCGAACTCATGATCACACTCATCACAGTAAAAAACAGGAATTCTATGTCCCCACCATAACTGACGTGAAATACACCAACCACGAAGTTCACCCATCCAAGAGTTATAAGAGTTAATCCAATGTGGTGGAAAAAACTGAGCTTCACCTTCATTTGTCTTCTCAATTGATTCTTTAGCAACAGTTGGTTCAACAAACCACTGTTTTGATATATAAGGTTCAACAATATTTTTACATCTGTAGCAGTGCCCCACTTGATTAGTATGCTCTTCGATCTTCTCTACATAACCATCTTCTTCAAGGCGTTTAACTATTATCTCACGAGCTTCAAGACGCTCTAACCCTTTAAACTCTCCAGCATGATCATTTAAAATACCCTTCTCATCAAAAACAGTTATAAACTCTAGGTTATGTCTTTTTCCAACTTCGTAATCATTTTGATCATGAGCTGGTGTAACTTTTACGAGTCCAGTTCCAAACTCCATGTCAACATGCTCATCTGTAATAATAGTAATTTCACGATCAAGTAGAGGAAGTTTAATTTTTTTACCTACTAAATGAGTATAACGTTCATCTTCTGGGTGAACCATTACGGCACTATCTCCAAAGTATGTCTCAGGACGAGTTGTTGCTACTGTTATAGATCCACTTCCATCTGAAAGAAAGTACTTAACATGATAGAATTTACCTTTATGTTCTTCATGTTCAACCTCAATGTCACTCAATGCACCATCATGTGTACACCAATTAACCATATAGTTTCCACGAACAATTTGATTTTTATTGTAAAGGTTTACAAAAGCCTCTTTAACAGAACTTTTAAGTCCTTCATCCATAGTAAAACGCTCACGACTCCATGCAGGACTTACGCCCATTTTACGAAGTTGATCGACCATTATTCCACCAGACTCTTCTTTCCAAGCCCAAACACGTTCTAAAAACTTTTCGCGTCCTAACTCTTCTTTAGTAGTGCCCTCTGCAAGAAGTTGTTTCTCAACTACATTTTGAGTTGCGATCCCTGCGTGATCAGTTCCAGGTTGCCATAGAGTTTTATAGCCATCCATTCTTTTATAACGAGTTATAATATCTTGTAGTGTAAAAGTTAGTGAGTGTCCTATATGTAAGCGACCTGTCACATTGGGAGGTGGCATCATTAAAGAGAAGTTTTGTCCCTCTTTTTGAATATCTTTGTTACCATCAACTTCAAAATAGCCACGATCTTCCCAAATTTTATAAAAAGTATTTTCAATATCTTTGGGAGAATAGGTCTCTTTTGCAGCTGTATCTGTAGTAGTTTGATTTGACATAGTTCTTTTACCTTATGTATGTAAATAATTATTGTGATTATAGCTTATAATATTTTTGAAAAGATTAATGTATTAAAGAAAAGAGGAGTTTTAAAAAGTATAACTCCAAAAAGAGGAGTTATAAAAGAGTGTAGATTACTCTACAATGTTAGCTTGACTTGTACGATCTTCATCACTGATATCGTCTCTATGCTCTGGAGATTCACCAATAGCATCCCACACAATACAACCTTCAGTTGGACATGCAGTAGCACAAGCTGGTTCATCATGATGACCTACACACTCAACACATTTGTCACCGTGTACGTAATAGATTTCCTCATCTGTTGGGTTATCATCCTCATCAACGATAGCTTCTACTGGACACTCATCGATACAAGCACCACAGTTGATACATGTGTCATTAATTAATACTGCCATAGGTTTCTCCTAAATATTTATTTGTGAGTATTCTATCTGCTCTAAATTTAAATGGAGCTAAAATAGCACTATTAATCACTTCTTAGTGTGTAATTTTGTCTTTAATGTGTAAAACAAGATAATTAGGATATAATCGCGTTTTTATTTTATAATATGGAGTTCTAATGGAACGCACACTATCAATTATTAAGCCTGATGCAGTAGCAAAAGGTGTAATAGGTCAAATTTTAGCTCGTTTTGAAAACGCTGGTCTTAAAATTGCAGCTACAAGAAAGATGCAATTATCTCGTCAAGATGCGGAAGCATTTTATGCAGTACACGCTGAGCGTCCTTTTTTCAACGATTTAGTTGAATTTATGATCAGTGGTCCTGTTGTTGTTACAGTTTTAGAAGGCGATAACGCTATGTCTATAAACCGTGATTTAATGGGTGCTACTAACCCTAAAGAAGCTGAAGCTGGTACTATTCGTGCAGATTTTGCTGAGAACATTGATGCTAACGCAGTTCACGGAAGTGATTCTGTTGAAAATGCAGCAAACGAAATTAAGTTTTTCTTTTCAGATAGAGAAATTTCTTAAGTTTAAAAGATGAAAATATTATTTCGTAAAATAGGAAGCACTCCTCTTGACTTCGAGTTAAAGAGCGACAATATTACGTTTAAAGGCTTTTTGGAGTTCTATAAACGTAACCTAATTTTACTTAAAGCAGATATTTCAGGTAAACTTTCATTAGATTGTGGAACTTGTAATAATGCTTTTGATATAATACTTGACGAAAATATAGAAATACTACTTTGCGACGGTGAATATCAAGAAGATGATGATAATCTTGATGTAATGGAACTATTCTCTGATGAACAAGATTCTACTATAAATTTAGAAGATCTTTTAAGCTCAGAAATAGAACTTTATAAAAGTGAATATTACAAATGTTCTAAATGTCAACAAAGTGACTTTACTTCTTACGAAGTATAAACAAAATTAAATAAAGGATAAGAAATGGCAGTACCTAAAAGACGAGTTTCTCACTCACGCTCAGCGAAACGTAGAACTCACTACAAAATTTCTTTAGCAAGACCTGTTAAAGATAAAGATGGAACTTATAAGTTACCACATCATATTAACCCAACTACTGGCGAGTATAAATAGTCAATGGTTAGAATTGCGATAGACGCAATGGGTGGGGACTTTGGTCCCGAACCAATTGTTAAAGGTTGTATAGAAGCACTTAAGAAAAAGAAGTTTCAACCTATTTTAGTTGGTAAAAAAGATGAGATTTTACCTTTGTTACCAAAACGTTATAAAGATAAGATCTCTATAGTAGATGCAGATGATGTAATAGGTATGAGTGACGCAGCTACTGATGCACTAAAACGTAGAGAAAGTTCAATTTACAAAGCAGTTGAACTTGTTCGTAAAGGTGAAGCTGATGGTGTAGTTTCCGCTGGTCATAGCGGTGCAACAATGAGCCTTGCAACATTAAGAATGGGAAGACTAAAAGGCGTTTCTCGCCCTGCACTCGTAGCTCTAATGCCTGCAAAAGGTGGAAGACGTACAATTTTATTAGATGTTGGTGCTAATGTTGATTGTAATGCATCCAACTTAGTTGAGTTTGCTGTTATGGGTCGTTTTTATGCCAAAGATATGTTTGGAATAGAGACTCCAACAGTTGGTCTTTTAGCTAATGGCGAAGAAGACTCAAAAGGAAACGAGCTTACAAAAGAGGCATTTATACAACTTGGAAGTCACGAAGGCTTTATTGGTAATGTTGAAGGTAGTGATATTTTCAATGGTACATGTAATGTTGTTGTCTGTGATGGTTTTGTAGGTAACTTAGTACTTAAAGCCTCTGAGGGTGTAGCTTCTACAATAAGCTTTTTTATAAAAGAGTATATTCGTAAATCTCCGATCGCAATTACTGGTGCTCTACTTATGCGTAAAGTGTTTAGACTTCTAAAACAGGAAATTGATTATGCTGAAATAGGTGGTGCTCCACTTATTGGTATTAAAGGCTGTGCAATTGTAAGTCATGGTAAAAGTAACCCTAAAGCTATTAAAAATGCAATATTTCAAGCGATCACTTATGTTGATACTGGTGTAAATGATCATATTGAAAAATGCTTAGCAGATATAAACAATAAGTAGAAACTAAAAAATAAGGAACTACATGTACGCTTCTTTTCGATCAATTGGTGCTTATGCGCCTAAGAAAATATATGACAACTCCTACTTTGAATCAATTTTAGACACTTCTGATGAGTGGATCCTAAAACGTACCGGTATAAAAGAGCGTCATATTGCAGATGAGAATGAGTTCACTTCTGATATGGGTGTTAAAGCAGCTGAAATAGCAATAGAGCGCTCAGGTCTTAAAAAAGAAGAGATTGACCTCATCGTTTGTGCAACTATCTCTCCTGATTATTTTTGTATGCCTTCAACTGCCACAATCATCGCTACAAAACTAGGTCTTGGGAATATTACAGCTTTTGACATCTCAGCCGCTTGTACTGGTTTTGTTTACGCTTTAAGTGTAGCTCGTGCTTTTATAGAGTCTGGTATGAAAAAAAATGTTCTTATTATTGGTGCTGAAAAACTAAGTGCTATTACGGACTATAGTGATCGTGGTACTTGTATTCTTTTTGGTGACGGTGCCGGTAGTGCTGTAATTAGTGCAACTGAAAATAAAGAAGAAGCTATTATAGATATTCACACTGGTTCAGATGGTAGTTATGCAGATCTTCTAATGACACCAAATGGTGGTACAGGTTCAGAACATGATGAGTTAGCAAGTGAAACTTGTTTTATGAAAATGAAGGGTAATGAAACTTTTAAAGTTGCCGTTCGTACACTTACTAAAGATGTTGTTGAAATTTTAGAGACAAATAAAATTCAGAGTGATAAAATAGATCACTTTATTCCTCATCAAGCAAACTATAGAATTATTAAAGCTGTTGGTGATGCGTTGAAGTTAAAAGAGGAACAAGTAGTTCTAACTGTTGCAAAATATGGTAACACTTCAGGTGCTTCTATCCCTATGGCTATAAATGATATTTATGAATCTGGAAAACTAAAACATGGAGAACTAATGTTGCTTGATGCTTTTGGTGGTGGTCTTACTTGGGGAAGTGCTTTAGTTCCATTTGCAGGTAAGTAGTGACATATGAGCAGTAAAATCTATGAAAACGATCTGCTTTTCATAGAAGTTCACGAAAGTCATATTCCTTGGTTAAAAATTTTCACAAAAAAAGTTTACAAAGAGTTCAGTGAGTGTCCCCAAGATCTCAAACTTGATATTTTTAATAAGCTTGATATTATAGAGAAGAGTATGATCTCTTTTTATGAACCTGAAAAAATAAACATAGCCTCTTTTGGAAATATGTTACCTCATGTTCACTGGCATATAATGGCAAGATTTACAAATGATGGTTACTTTCCAGAACCTATGTGGGGTGCAAAAAAAGAGGAAGCAACTCTTAATTTACCTTCATTTGAAAAGTTTAAAACTATATTACTTAAGGATTTGTAATGCAACTATGTGTAGCACTTGATCTGCCTTCAATGAGCGAAAATTTAGAGCTTGTTAAAAAATTAAGAGATTACCCACTATGGCTAAAAGTTGGTTTGCGAAGTTACATTCGTGATGGAAAACCATTTCTAGATGAGATCAAAAAGATTAACAGTAGTTTCAAAATATTTCTCGATCTAAAACTATATGATATACCAAATACTATGGCTGACTCTGCAGAGTCTATAATGCAACTTAATGTAGATATGTTTAACATTCATGCAAGTGCAGGTAAACGAGCTATGAGTGAAGTTATGAGTCGCTTAGAAAAATATGAAGATAGACCTATAGTTTTAGCAGTAACTGCCCTAACCTCTTTTAGTGAAGATGAATTTAGTGCGGTTTATAGCGAAACTATATCTACAAAAGCTGATCAATTCGCAAAAGATGCATATGAAGCTGGACTTGATGGTGTTGTTAGTAGTGTTTTTGAGAGTAACTCTATAAAAAATATTACCTCAGATAATTTTTTAACACTTACACCTGGGATTAGACCATTTGGAGAGAGTAGTGATGATCAACAGCGTGTAGCTACAATCGAAATGGCTCACAAAGAGAGAGTTGACTTTATAGTTGTAGGTCGCCCTATCTATAAGGCTCAAAATCCTAGTGAAGTCGTTGAGAAAATTTTAAAAGAGCTTTAAGACTCTTTTATATACATATCTATCTTCTCAAATAGTGACTTGTCTACTTTTAGACGTAATTCTAAAAGTGAAAGTTTAATATCAAAGTTAGACATTTTTACATAATCTTTATATGTTACTAACAATGAGTCAGCTCCACTTTTTTCCATTATCTCTTTTAGTTCTTCCTCTTTAAAATAGTAGTGATCACTAAAATAGTGTTTTTCTACAACTGTTGGCAAGTACTTATCAAGTCTTTCAGGTCGTGCGATCGCGGTCACTAAACACATCTTCTTAGTTGGGTTAAGTAAGCTTGTCTCACGAGTAAAATCAACACCCTCACTAATTACAATCGCATTCACTCCACTCCACAACTTCTCTCTATAAGCTCCACTTGGAAGACAAAAATTATTTGAAGTTTTAACATCTATTAAAATATCTAATTTTTTAATCTGATGATGTCTAAAAGCATCATCTAAAAAAATAACTTTTGCTCCCAACTCTTTAGCTCTTAAAATTGCATCTTCTCTTTTTTCACTAACTATTACGATCGTAGATGGAAGTTTTTGTGCATAAATCATAGCTTCATCACCACTTTTATCTACATCAACTAAAATATTTTCACGATCGCGAACAACTATTAAACCACTACTTTTTCTTCCATAACCACGAAGTATGATTGCGGAGTTTTCATAATATGAAGCTAACTCTGTAATAAGTGGAGTTTTTCCACTTCCACCTACACTAAGGTTTCCTATAGAAACTATAGGTATATTAAAATATTCTACTTTTGCAGTTTTATATTTTAAATATACGATCGCACAGTAGATCGCACTTAATGGAAGTAGTAAAAAAGATATTATTTTTTGGTAAAATGTAGAAGAGTAGAAATAACTCTCTACATATAAAGTAACTTTATGTTTGACGAGAGAGAACATTAAACTCTTGTTTTACTCACTTCTTTAAGTGACTTACAAACATATTTAACCTCTTCGTCACTCATATCAGCAAAAATTGGAAGTGAAAGAACTTGCTGATAATTTTTAAGTGCTACTGGAAAATCATTAATTTTAAGTGAGTACTTTTCTTTGTAGTAACTTAAAAAATTAAGTGGAATATAGTGAAGACCGCACTTAATTCCTTTCTTTAAAAGCTCACGTGCAAATGAGTCACGATTTTTATCTATTTTTACTATATAGTTAGAGTATGAATGATCACTATAATTAATAGGTATAGATATATGTGCAACGCCCTCTAAAGCCTTGTCATATACAGAAGCTATCTCTTTGTGACGAGAGAGTGCATCTTCTTGTTTTTTTAGTTGTGCTAAAATAAAAACTCCACTTAATTCACTCATGCCATATTTATTACCTATATCGTTAACATCATAAATGTACTCTAGATCACTGTCATTAACAGTTATAGCATGGTTTCTTAAACTTTTTGCACGATTATAAAGAGCTTCATCATCTGTAACTAGCATTCCGCCACCACAAATGCTTTTTTTAAGATGAGGCATAAATGAGAAGCAAGTTGCATCTGCTTTAAGTGAGCCTATTTTTTCACCATTATATGATGCACCTAAAGCATCTGAAGCATCTTCAATAACTTTTATGTTGTATATACTTGCAATTGAATACAGTCTTGTTAAATCTATTGGATTTCCTGCTATATGAGAAGCGATCACAGCCTTAAGTTTACGTGAATTATTATCCATTAAGTAAGCTTCTAATTTGTCAAGATTGATATTAAAACTATCTTCATCTACATCTATAAAAATCGGTTCAGCGTCAAAATGACGAACAACTTCAGGTACTGCTGGATAAGAGTTCACTGAACATAGCACCTTGTCTCCACGCTTAAGCTCTAACGCTAAAAGTGATAAATGTAGTGCAGAAGTTCCATGTGCTGTAGCTAAAGCATATTTAGAACCTACATATGAACTAAACTCATCTTCTAACTCTTCAATACAGTTGTCAAACTCTCCATTTAAAAGGTCATTTATATTATCTTTCTCATCTGAGTCAATTTTTGCTCTATAAAAAGGTATTTTCATTATTCTCTCCTATAACCCAATATCTCTTGGGTAGTTAAAGTCGTGTCCAACTGTTCTTGATGTTAATTTTGCGATCACTGGCATTTTTCTTTTAAAATGGTTTTGATAAATTCTTTTTATTACCATTTTAACAAGTTCTTCATCTTCGCCGCTCTTGATTAGTTCTTCTTGAGTAAGTCCATCTTCTATATGTCTTTTAAGAACATGATCTAATCTAGCGTAAGTATACCCTATTTCTATCTCATCACTTTGACCTTCCCAAAGATCAGCTGAAGGGGGCTTGTCTATAATAGAATCAACTACCCCTATATGACGTGCTAATTCAAAGACCTCTGTTTTATAAAGATCACCTATCGGGTTAAGTGCAGAAGCGAGATCTCCAAAAATAGTTCCATAACCTAACATTATTTCACTCTTATTGCTTGTTCCTAGAACTAAAGCACCCTGTTCAGCTGAAACATCAAAAAGAGTAGACATTCTCATACGTGCTGAAAAATTTCCACTTCTCAAAGGCGTGCTCTCTTCATTTAACTCAAAAGCTTTTAAGTATGGCTCAATACTTTTTGTAACTGAGTTTATATTAAACTTTTCACATAACTCATCTGCATCTTCAAGACTACTTTTCGATGAGTAGTGAGAAGGCATTTTCACACATAAAAGCCCATCACCAAATGCCGCTTTAGCTAAAACAGCAACAACTGCTGAGTCAAGACCTCCACTAAGACCTAACACAACTCTTTTCAGACCTGTTTTATAAACTTCATTTTGTAAAAAAAGTATTAAAAATTTACTTATCTGCTCGTACTTATTCATGTAATATTATACACTATTATGATAAAATGTTTTCATGAACAAAAAGTACATAAAGAAACAACTATCTGAACTAGCGCTCTCAATGTTCCGTAAAGATTTTTTTGGAATTTATCACGGTTCGATATCTTCTAAAACTGAATCAAGTCGTTTTATTATTAACACAAAAGATGCAATTTTTGATGCTGTAAATGAGGAACAATTAATTGAACTATATTATAGAAGAGACTATAGGTGGAAAATTGCTAGTATTGATGCTGGAATTCATTTAAGTATTTATGAGCAAATTTCTGATGCAAAATTCATCTCTTTTACGATGCCTCCTTTTACAACATCTTATTCATTAGAACACTCCATAATTATCCCAAAAGACTATTTTGGTGATCAAGAGCTAGGAAAAATAGTAATTTATGATCCAAAAGAGTTTGATGACTGGTATGATCGTGCTTCAAGTGAAATCGCACACTATTTCATACAGAACAAAACTAATATAATGGTCATAAAAGGGTATGGTGTTTATACTTATAATCGTGATATTCACGCTATGGCAAAAAAATTAGCAATTCTTGAGAGAAGCTGTAGAATATTAATGCTAGATAATACAGCTGCGAGTATAGATTTATAAATATTGTAAAATTTATCACATTTTAATACAAAATTAAATAAAATGAGTGCTATTTAATTTAATTAAGGCTTTTTTATAATGATAACTTGGATGCAACGTCACAGAAAATATTTAGTAGTAACACTTTGGATCTCAACATTTGCTTTTGTTGGTGCAGGATTTGTTGGTTGGGGTCAATACCAATACGGTAAAAAATCAGATGCAATTGCAACTGTTGGTGAACTTAAAATCACAGGGGCTGAACTACAACAGAGTTACTCAAACCTTTACAATCAATACAACCAAATTTTTCAGGGAAATTTTGATCAAGAGAAAGCTAAAACATTTGGTTTAGAAAAACAAGCACTTAACCAGATCATAGATCAAACGCTAATTTTAAACTTAGCAAATGAGTATAATCTTCAAGTTAGTGACAAAGAAGTTTTTGATGTTATTACAGCACAAAAAGTTTTCTTTAGTGATGGTGTTTTTGATAAAGATATTTACAAAAAAACTCTATCAGATAACAAAATTGCTACAAGTACATATGAAGATGATATGAAACGCTCTTTAACAATACAAAAAACAATGAAACTATTTCAACCTGAGGCACTTCCTTTAGAGCTTGAAGCACTAAACATAGCAATGAATATAGAAGATAATATAAAATATAAAATTTTAACTGATAAATCGATCAAACTAAATATTAAAAATGACAAGGTAAAAGAGTATTGGGAAATTCATAAAAATGAGTTTATGAGTGAACCTGCATTTAAATTATCTTTCATAACTCAACTAAATATTAAGGCTACGCCTACAAAAGATGAAATAACTAAATACTACAATGAAAATAAGCATGATTTCAAAGATAGCCAAGGAGTTATTTTATCGCAAGATGAAGCAACTAAAGATATTTTAGAAGCTATTAGTCAAAAAGTTACTCGTAAAGAAGCACTTAAAAAATATATTGCTTTTAAAAAGAGTAAGTTAGATAAAGATATAGTAGTTGAGAGTATGATAATTAATACTTCATCACAAAGTATGCCATTTGAGGTACTTGAAGAGATAAAGCAACTTACTACAAGTTCACCATACTTGAAACCACGTAAAATTAATGGAAACTATATAGTAATTAAGCTAGATAAAAAAATATCTTCTCAAGTAAAAACTTTTGATGAAGCACAAAAAGATGTATTAGCAATATACATAACTGAGCAAAAATCAATAAAACTAAATGAATTAGCTGAAAGTAGCTACAAAAAATTTGATGGAACTTTAAGTGAGTTCGTTAGTAGCAGTTCAAATATTCAGTTTAATGGCTTAAATGAGCAAGAGAGCAATGAATTTTTAAAATCTATTTTTAACTCTGATAATAAGAATGGTTTTATCAAACTAGCAACTGGAAAAATTGTTCTATTTGACATAGTGGAACAAAAAATATCGACAAAAGAGTTAGCTCAAACTGAAGATGTACTTAAACTTAAAGCCTCAATGGTCGATAATGGAGTATTAAAAGTACTTAAAAATCGCTATAAAATAGAAGTTTTTTTGGAAGGACAGTAAATTTTGAGTAAACATGTTTTAGTTATAGATATAGGCTCTACAAAAATATGCGCCATTATTGCAGCTATTGATGAAAATAAAGAGATACAAATTTCTGGTGTTGGCATATCTAAAGCACAGGGATTAAAAAAAGGTAGTATTACAAACATCGACTTAGCTTCTAAGTCTATAAAATCTGCACTTAGTGATGCTTCACGCGTTGCAGGAGTTGATGTCAAAAGTGCTATTGTTTCTATCTCTGGAGCTTATACTAAAAGTGTTGATTCAAATGGACTCGTAAATATTCCAAACAAAGAGATCACTACTAAAGAGATCTACCGTGCTATGAGTAACTCTTTATATAATGCAAGTATTCCATCAGAGTATGAAATGCTTCACACTCTACCTTTTAACTTTAAAGTAGACGAACAAGAGTTTGTTGAAGATCCACGTGGAATGAATGCTGCTAGACTAGATGTAACATCGCATATTATTATGGTTCAAAGGTCTAGTTTAAGTAATCTCAAAAAAGCGGTAAAAGCTGCAGGTGTTGATGTTCAAAGTGTTATTTTAAGCTCCTATGCTTCATCTATTGCTGTTTTAAGTGAAGATGAAAAAGAGTTAGGAGTAGCTTCTGTTGATATTGGTGGAAGCACAAGTAATATTGTAATTCATGCGGGAACATCTATAAAATATGATGACTTCATAGGTGTAGGTTCTAACCATATTACAAATGATCTTTCTATGGCACTTCATACACCTTTAGCAACTGCTGAAGAGGTTAAATTAGCACATGGTACACTTCATACTTCGACAAATGACTTAATAGAGATACCAGTTATTGGTGATGAAAATGAGAAGCATGAAGTATCACTTGAAGTTGTTCACAACGTAATATATGCTCGAATAGAAGAGACATTAATGATTATTGCTCAGTCATTAGACAACTCTAAATTAAAAGAGAGTATGGGTGCTGGTGTTGTTTTAACTGGTGGACTTACTAAGATAGATGGTATAAGAGACTTAGCAATTGCAGTTTTTGGAAATATGCCAGTTAGACTTGCACGTCCTAATAATGTCAAGGGTCTTATAGATACAATGAAAGATCCATCATATTCAGCGGCTATTGGGCTTGTAAAGTATGCAGCAGGTGCATATACACCATACGAAATTGATGTAAATAAGAATATGCGTCACGCTAATGAAGATAAATCTATAACAGAATTTAGATCATTAGAGAACATAGCTACTACAAAAAGTAGTGAGAATGTCGATACTCACTCAAGCAAAGAGCCAAAAATGGTGAATATCGAAGAGAATAAAAAGATAAATCAAGACGAAACCAGTCCAATTTCAAAATTTTGGAACTGGGCTACACAGTTATTTTAAGGAGTTAATTATGGAACCATTTTCAATTGAAGAGTCAACAACTAGTACAGGTGCAAGAATAGTAGCAGTTGGTGTTGGTGGCGGTGGTGGAAACATGATCGGACATATGATCAATGAAGGTGTTGTTGGTATTGAAATGGCATTAGCTAATACTGATGCACAAGTTCTTGAAAAAAGCCAAGCAGTTTCTAAAATTCAAATTGGTACAAAATTAACTAAGGGTCTTGGTGCTGGTATGAAGCCAGAGGTCGGTAAAGACTCTGCATTAGAAAGCTATGATGAGATCAAAGCTGTTCTTCAAGGTGCTGAGATCGTATTTATTGCTGCTGGACTTGGTGGTGGAACTGGTACTGGTGCTGCTCCTATTATCGCACAGATTGCTAAAGAGTGTGGTGCATTAACGATCGCAGTTGTTACTAAACCTTTTATGTTTGAAGGCCGTAAACGCATGAAACTAGCAGAAGCTGGTTTAGAAGAGTTAAAAAAAGAGAGTGATAGTATCATTGTAATCCCTAATGATAAGTTACTATCTATAATAGATCGTAAACTTGGTATGAAAGATAGTTTTAAAATGGTAGACAGTATTTTAGCTCAAGCTGTTAGTGGAACTTCTGGAGTTATCCTTTCAAGTGGTGACAATGACATCAACCTTGACTTTGCTGACCTTAAAACAGTTATGAGTCATCGTGGTATGGCACTTATGGGTGTAGGTGAGCATAACGGTGAAAATGCAGCTTATGAAGCTATTAAATGTGCTATTGAATCACCTCTACTTGACAATATGTCTATAAATGGAGCGATGGGTGTTTTAGTTCACTTTGAATTTCATCCTGATTATCCAATGATGGAGATGAGTGAAGCTATGAATGTAATAGATGACTCAGTTGATGAAGATGCTGAAGTTATTTTTGGTACATCTACAAATGAGACATTTGATGAAGACTATGTAAAAATTACACTTATTGCAACTGGCTTTGAAAAAGAGTTAAACCAAGGTGCAAATAACCATGAATTTGAAACAAAAGAGTCATTAATCCCAAAGCAGATAATTAGACCAAGGATGGTTGTTAATGGTGATATGAGTGAAGATTATTTAGACGTTCCAACTTACATGAGAAACCAAAGAGACTAATTTCTCTTTAGTTTTTTAACCTAAACTTTCTCTTTTGTAGTTAAAATAACTACTCTTCTTACAAAAAGCACCGCTAAAGATACAACTAAAATTTTAAAATCTATTTCGCTTGCAATATGTAAATTTTTAAATGTTTCACTCATTGTTGCCTCAACGCCTAAGCCTTGTAAAGTTATAATACGTGGAGTGTATACTTCTGTAAAAAGTAAAATTGAAAAAGCTGATATTGAAGCACTTAAAAAAGCAATTTTGTCACGTTTAAATATTTTAAATAGATAACCTTCATAAACTACTATAGCCGCAAGTGCTACATATGCTAAATAGTTAAAACGACGGAAAAATTCACTCATTATAACACCCTCATTATAGTGAGAGAGCAGCTCCTCTGAGTACAATAAGTTTGTATGGAATATTACAGGTGCCACAATAGTACCTAACACTATAACTGCGCCTATAGTTGTGCCTAAAATAATTAAATAGAGTGCATCAAAGTAATTTTTTTTCATTTTAAAGCCTTAAAGTAAAACCTCGATCAAAATTACTCCAATCCTTATAAAAGGTAAGCTCTTTATACTCATAGTTTTTTAAATATTGTGACACTTTATCCTTTTGATCATAACCGAACTCGCAAAAAAAGTATTTAATATTTCTGTCTAAGGCAATATTCAGTAGTTCATTTACAATTTCATCACCTATATTTCCACCAAAGAGTGCTAATGAAGGCTCGTAAGACAGGTTACTCTCAAGTGGGGCTTCATTCGCTATATATGGTGGGTTAGAGACTAAAACATCTACCTTTTCATCTACAACACTAAGCAGCGAACCTTTGCGTAACTCTATTCGATCGCTAAAACCAAAATTAGCAATATTCTGTTTTGCAACTTCAAGTGCTTCTTCACTAATATCTACAGCTATAATCTTAGCTAGTGGAAGTTTTTGTGCGAGTAAAATAGAAATTATTCCACTTCCTACGCCAACTTCAACAATAAGACCACTGAAGCTACTCTCAATATATTTACAAACCTCATCAATTAAGATCTCAGTTTCAGGACGTGGGATAAGAGCACCCTCTTTAATAAAAAAGTTTTGTGAATAAAAACTAACACTATTAGTAATATACTCTAAAGGCTCATTTTTAGAGCGTCTTTGTATCCATTCATAAAGTTTTTTATCATCTTCTATCTCGTAAGCTGAGTTACCAATAAGCCAAAGTTGATCTCTATTTAAATAGTGCATAACAATAAGTTCAGCTTCTCGCCTAGGGTTTTCAATTAAACCTGACAGCTCTTTAGTAATAAAATTTAACCAACTATTTATATTCATGGTTGTAATTATAATCAACATTGACTATAATTGCGTAAATTATTCAAAAAAGGTTTAAAATGTTCGGAAAAGATTTAAAAACTTACGACTATACTGCAGAAGAGATGGCATCTTTTCAATGGGCTAAAATGACAACATCTAAAGGTGTTATATGGATCAAACTTTATGGAGATGAGACTCCAAATACTGTAGCAAACTTTGCTTCACTTATTAAAGATGGTTTCTATGATGGACTATCATTTCACCGCGTAATTCCTGGTTTCATGGCTCAAGGTGGATGTCCTCTAGGAACTGGAACTGGCGGACCTGACTGGGCGATCGCATGTGAAACTGCTCTTGCAAAACACAGACACGTAAAAGGAACTCTATCTATGGCTCACGCTGGACCAAACACTGGTGGATCTCAGTTCTTTATCTGTTTCGTACCTTGTGGTCACTTAGATGGTGTTCACACTGTTTTTGGTGGAATAGAAGAAGACGATAGTGATTCAATGGCTGTTCTTGATAGCGTTGAAGGACAAGATGCAATTGAAAAAGTTGAAGTTTTAGCAGAACGCGACTAATATATATTTACTCTTAATGGTGAAATATTTTCACCATTAAAATACTCTCACAACGAACAATCTACTTATTATTAGTTTTTTAGTATAATAAAATAATATGAAAATAGTTGATAAAATCATAGAACTAAAAGTACCTAGTGATTTAGTTGATTTGTTAAATGATAAATCATCAAGAGTTAATTTAGCAATAACATTTTCTATTAAAGATGATTATTCAATTTTAGCAGATCCAATTGCAACAGATTATGCGATAGGAAATCTTTCTACATCCATAAAAAATAAAGCTACTAAAAACGAAAAAGATCCTTTTTATATATTTTCTATTGAGTTAGGATATATTATCATCAATTATTTTTACAATGCCAATTGCGATGTTGGATTAGGTTCTCAATGGACTGCAAGTCAAAGATATGTTTATTTAGGTTTAGAATATAATTCATTTGAAAAATTAAGTGATATATTAAATCACAATCACACCTCGAGTGAAACATTATTATATAATTTAACAACTAATCTTAATAAAATAGAAATAGAAAAAAACAGTTTAATTGAAAGAACAATAAATAAAGTTAAAGACAAGGATTTAAAAGAGTTTCAACAAAAACTAGAAGAATATGTTGCAAGATATCAAAATACTCCTACCAAGAGTTAGAACGACATGTAAAAATTAGTTTTTTTAGAGGATAATTTAATATGAATATAGAAAACAACAGTGCAATAACATTAACAAAAGATATAAAAAACCTTATCAGCAATTCCCAAGAAGCAGCAATAAGAGCTGTAGATACTGGGAGAGTTATTTTATATTGGAATATTGGTAAGAGGATAGTTGAAGAGTTACAAGATGGTAAAGACAGAGCCGACTATGGTAAGCAAATTATCAAAAAATTATCATCTGATTTAGAACCTTTTTATGGAAGTGGATATAGTATTCGTCAACTAGAACTCATGAGACAATTTTACATAGTTTTTCCAAATACGAATGCACTGCATTCGCAATTGAATTGGAGTCAGTATAAACTGCTTATAAGAGTAGAAGAGAGTGATAAAAGAGAATTTTACATAGCTGAGTCTACTAAAAATAGTTGGAGTAGTAGAGCTTTGGAGAGACAGATGAATTCTTCACTTTACGAAAGGATTCTACTAAGTAATGACAAAAAATCAGTTTTGGAAGTTGCAAGAGGTGAAAAGTTTCCTGTAGATGCAAAAGAGATCATAAAAGATCCTATGGTTTTAGAATTTTTAGGACTAGAGCAAAAAAGTAACTATTATGAAAAAGATTTAGAACAAGCCATAATATCGAATCTTCAAGATTTTTTACTTGAACTTGGAAATGGTTTTTCATTTGTATCGAGACAAAAAAGAGTACATATTGATGGTGACGACTTTTTTGTAGATTTAGTTTTTTATAATAGACTTTTACAATGTTTTGTAATTTTTGAAATAAAAACTCATAAACTTACCCACCAAGATATAGGACAACTTCAAATGTATGTGAACTATTATGATAGAAATGAAAAACAAGACTTTGAAAATGATACTATTGGTGTACTGCTTTGCGCAGATAAAAATGATGCTGTTGTAAAATATACACTACCGCAAGATAACAAAACGGTATTAGCAAGCAAATATCAACTCTATTTGCCATCAGAAAAAGAATTAGTAGAAGAGTTACATCGTGAGTTAGAAGAGATGAATAAAAAAGGAAAAAAATAATATGGAACTTTTAGGGAGTACCTTTATAGTTATAGTAATTTTTTATTTTTTATCTAAAGCTTTTGTATCATTATTTTGGTAAAAGAAATTATGCAAAACGTAAAAGTAGTTGGTTTCCTATGTTAGTACATATCTGTTGTAGTGTAGACTCTCATTTCTTTCTTGAGAGACTACAACAAGATTTTCCAAATGAAAAACTAACTGCATTTTTTTATAACCCAAACATACACCCCTACTCTGAGTACTACCTACGTCTTTTAGATGTTCAAAGAAGTTGTAAACTTCTAAATGTCGAGCTTCATGTTGGAGAGTATGACTTTGAATCATGGTTTAAAACTGTAAAAGGTTTAGAAAATGAACCTGAAAAAGGTAAAAGATGTGAACTATGTTTTGACACTCGTTTTGAAGTTAGTGCATCAAAGGCAAAAGAGTTAAACCATACAACTTTCACATCAACTTTACTTGTAAGCCCACTTAAGTCACAAGAACAGCTCAAAAGTGTCGGTGCTGAATTTTTAGAAAATTATGGTGTTGAGTTTATTGCTATTGATTACCGATCAAATGGTGGCACACAAGAGCAGTCTCGTGTAACAAAAGAGCAAAAATTATATCGTCAAGATTATTGTGGTTGTATCTATGGACTTCGTCCTCAAAGAGATAAACAGAATATATATTTAAGTGAAATGGTCTCACATATTTCTAAAGAAACTTTAGAGGGATCTATTGAGCAAAGAGTAGAACTTTATGAAAAACGCTTAGAACTAGAAGATCAAAATTTAGAGTACAAAATCATTAAAGAGAACTTCTTAAACTATAGAGAATTGAACTCTAAAGTAACCTTTAAAAAAGAGGTTATTGACGCCTACTTTTTTAATTACTCTATTTTAAAGTCAAAAAAAGCTCAAGGTAGAGTTGAATTTGAACATAATAATATACACTATTTTAACAGAAATAATATCAAGTTTATTACACTTGAATTTTTCAATTCAATAGCTAATAAAAAACACCAAAATATTAAAGATATAATTTACAACCCTCCCCTATATAGCCATCAAATAGAGTTAAGAGAAGCTTTAACTGGCGAGAAGAACACTATTTCACCTATCATAGTTCTAGAGACTATTCCTACCCAAAAGATGACTGTACAAATTGAATCAACTACTTATGAAGATACAAAAGAGAGATTCCTCATTATAAATTAACATTTATTTAGATAAAATAGGCTCAATTATTATAATTTAAAAGGCTTTTTATATGTTAGACGTTGTTGAAATTCAAAAAATATTACCACATAGATTTCCATTTTTGCTTGTTGATAGAGTTACGCAAATTAAAGAGAAAGAGTCACTTGTAGCTTTTAAAAATGTAACTGTAAACGAGCATGTATTTGAAGGTCATTTTCCAGGTCACCCTATCTACCCTGGTGTTATGATTCTAGAAGGAATGGCACAAGCAGGTGGTGTTCTTGCATTTAAAAGTATGGATGTAACAGAAGAAGAGATAGCTAACAAAGTTGTATATTTCATGGGAATAGACGGTGCTAAATTTCGCTCTCCTGTAAAACCTGGTGATCGTCTTGAGTATAGAATAAACGTAATAAAAAATAGAGGTAACATCTGGGTTTTAAAAGGTGAATCATACGTTGATGACAAATTAGTCTGTGAAGCTGAACTAAAAGCTATGATCGTTGATAAGTAAAGAGATGAGTCAAATATCTCCTCTTGCTATCATCGAAGATGGTGCAGTTATAGGCGAAAATGTAGAGATTGGTCCATACTGTCTTATCTCCGCAAAAGCTACGATCGGTGATGGAACAAAAATAGAGCAAGGTGCTTGTATTTACGGTAAAACTACGATCGGAAAAAATAACCGTATTTTTTCTTACGCTGTTATAGGCTCTATTCCACAAGATTTAAAATTTAATGGTGAAGATGTTGAACTAATTATTGGGGATGACAACACTATACGTGAATATACACTTTTCAACCCTGGTACTAAGGGTGGTGGTGCTAAAACTATCATTGGAAGTCATAATCTTTTTATGGGTTACGTTCATATCGGACACGATGTAATAATAGGAAACCACTGTATTTTAGCAAATGCGGCAACTCTAGCAGGACATGTTGAGATGGGTGATTATGTTGTAATTGGTGGAATGACACCAGTTCATCAATTTGTTCACATTGGAGACTATGCAATGATCGCTGGTGCATCTGCTCTAGCTCAAGATATACCACCATACTGTATGGCAGAGGGTAATCGTGCTGTTTTACGTGGACTAAATTTAACAGGACTTAGACGTAACTTAGATCGCAAAGAGATAGATGAATTAAGAGCTGCCTATAAAGAACTATTTGAAGCAGGAAAACCGCTAAAGGATGTAGCGTTGGAGTTATTAGAGACAACTTCAAACCACCATGTAAAAGCAATTTGTAATTTTGTTCTAAAAACAAAAAGAGGAATTCCATACGAGAGGAAAAGTGTATGATTGAGAGAAAATGTAGTTTTTGTGAAACAGTAGAGAGTGATGAGAATCCGTTAATAGCTGGAAATAACATATATATTTGTAAAAATTGTGTATTTAGTGCTTATAAAATTATGTTCGGTGATGAAAATGAAGTTCAAACTGAAGAGAAAAAAAACCTACTTGAAGCTGTAGGTGAGCTCATGACTCCAAAAGAGTTAAATGAGTTTTTAGGTAGTTACGTAATAGGTCAAGAAAGAGCAAGAAAACTTCTTAGTGTTGCTGTTTACAACCATTACAAACGTATTTTTAAACACAGTGTTGTTGAAGATGAAACAGAAATTGCGAAGTCTAATGTTCTGTTAATTGGACCAACTGGTAGCGGTAAAACACTTATGGCTCAAAGTATTGCTAGGGTTCTTAATGTTCCAATCGCGATCGCAGATGCTACAAGTTTAACTGAAGCTGGTTATGTTGGTGAAGATGTTGAAAACATCTTAACAAAACTACTTCAAGCTGCTGATGGTGATGTTGAACTAGCTCAAAGAGGTATAGTATTTATTGATGAGATCGATAAAGTATCTCGCATGAGTGAGAATAGATCTATTACTCGTGATGTTTCAGGTGAAGGTGTTCAACAAGCTTTACTTAAAATTATAGAGGGTGCAGATGTTAACATCCCACCAAAAGGTGGAAGAAAACACCCTAACCAAGACTTTACTACTATTAATACAGCTGGTATTCTTTTTATATGTGGTGGTGCATTTGATGGACTACAAGATATTCTTCAACGTAAAGAGGGAAATAACATTTTAGGTTTTGGACACGATAAAAAATCAAAAGATGAAATAGATAACTCTTTTGAAAAAGTCGAACCAGATGATTTAATAAGCTATGGTCTTATCCCTGAGTTAATCGGTCGTTTACCAATTATTGCTACACTTGAAGAGATAGATGAAGAAGCGATGATCTCTATCTTAACAGAACCAAAAAATTCTCTTGTTAAGCAGTATAAAAAACTTTTTGCTATTGATGATGTTGAACTAACATTTGATGAAGATGCACTAATAGCGATTGCTCAAAAAGCTATAAAACGTAAAACAGGAGCGCGTGGTCTGCGTGCAATTTTAGAAGAGAGTATGATCGATGTTATGTATACACTTCCGGAATACGCAGGGTACGAAATTGTTATAACAAAAGAGGTTATAGAAGATGATGAGCTACCTGTATATGTTAAAAAAATAACTAAAAAAATAGCATCTTAAAAGGAAAATAAATGATTTTAAATAAAATAATTGGTCTATTCTCAAACGATCTTGCGATCGATTTAGGGACTGCAAATATTATTGTTATTGCTAAAGATAAGGGAATTATTATCAATGAACCATCTGTTGTTGCTGTAAAGATGGAAAAATATGGACGTTCTCGCGTTTTAGCAGTAGGTCATGAAGCTAAAGATATGGTTGGTAAAACTCCTGGAAATATTAGAGCTATACGACCTATGAAAGATGGTGTAATTGCTGACTTTGATATGACTGAAAAAATGATCAGAAAATTCATAGAAAAAGCTCATGGAAGAAGCTCTTTAATATCACCTCGTATTATCATCTGTGTTCCTTATGGTCTTACTCAAGTTGAGAGAAAAGCTGTAAAAGAGTCTGCTTTAAGTGCAGGTGCTCGTGAAGTTTTCCTTATAGAAGAGCCTATGGCAGCTGCAATCGGAGCTGGTATAGACATTCGAGAACCTAAAGGTAACTTAGTTGTAGACATAGGTGGTGGGACAACTGAGATCGGTGTTGTTTCTCTTGGTGGACTTGTTCTTTCTAAGTCAATTCGTGTTGCAGGAGATAAAATAGATCGTGCATTAGTTGATTATGTAAAAAGAAAATATAACCTTCTTATTGGTGAGAGAATTGCTGAAGATATTAAGATCAGTGTAGGAACTGCTATTACACTTGATGAGCCTTTAACTATGATCGTCAATGGACGCGATCAAGTTGAGGGCCTTCTAAACTCAGTTGAGTTAACAAGTGAAGATGCACGTCAAGCTATGAGTGAACCTCTTAAAGAGATCGCAGAAGCTCTTCGTGATGTTTTAGAAAAAATGCCACCAGATTTAGCAGGTGATATCGTAAATCACGGAATTATTTTAACTGGTGGTGGAGCTCTTATTCGTGGTCTTGACAAATATATATCTGATATAGTTAAAATTCCAGTTTATGTAGCAGATGAGCCTCTTTTAGCTGTTGCTAAGGGAACTGGTCGTGCACTAGATGAAATAGACTTACTTCAAGAACTATTTGAAAATGACTAAGGGTAGTTTTAAATTACTTGTTTTACTAATAGCCCTACTTAGTGGGGCTTTATACTTTAATAAATCTTTACAAACCCCTTTTATAATAGCACTAAATGATGTTAAAATAAAATATAACTCACTTTTAGATCATACATACAATACGGTAGAAGAACACTTTAGACAAAAAGAAAATATCCAAAAGCTTCGTTCTAAACTATTAGAATATGAAGAACAACACCTTATTTCAAATCAACTTTCATCAGAACTTAACGATATGTTTGTACTCTCACAAAGTAAATTAAATGTATCACCAAAAGTTGAATTAGCTCGTATTATTTCATATTCAACTTTTGGCGATCATAATAAATTTTGGTTAGATGTTAATGAGTACAACAGTTCAAAAATTTATGGTTTAGTCTATAACGAATATACAGCAGGTATTGTAGTTCCAAAAAACGATCAAGCATTAGCGCTCTTAAATGGTGATCCAAAAAGTTCTTACGCCGTTTACATTGGTGAAAAGCTAGCACCTGGAATAGTAAAAGGTACACACAGCAAAGAACTTTATGTTGAGTTCATACCTGCTTGGATCAATATAAAAGAGGGTGATGAAGTAATAACATCAGGACTTGATAACATATTTTTTGAGGGTCTTAAAGTTGGAAAAGTACTCTCTATAAGTAAGTCTCAAGGTTATCAAAATGCTGTAATTAAACCTTACTACACTCATATACAAAATAAATATTTTCATATCATTAAAGAAGTTAAATAGTTTTCACACTTTCCTCGATAAATCATCCTCTTTTAAGTGCAATTTTTGTATAATAATCAAATTTTTATATAAGGGTTGAAATGCCAAAGCGTACCGACATTAAAACTATTTTACTTATTGGATCAGGTCCTATCGTAATAGGTCAAGCATGTGAATTTGACTATTCAGGAACACAAGCAGTTAAAACACTAAAAGAGCTAGGTTATAGAGTTGTTCTAATTAACTCAAATCCTGCAACGATCATGACAGACCCAGAGTTTGCTGATCGCACTTACATAGAGCCTATCAAAGAAGACGTAATTTATGAGATCATAAAAAAAGAAAATGTAGATGCTATTTTACCTACAATGGGTGGTCAAACTGCACTAAATGCAGCTATGAGTATGCATGAAAAAGGGATGCTAGAAGGTATAGAATTTCTTGGAGCTAACCCTTCTGCTATAAAAAAAGGCGAAGATAGAGTAGAGTTTAAAGAAGCTATGATCAAGCTTGGAATGGATCTTCCTAACTCAATGTATGCTCACAATATGGATGAAGCACAAGAGGCAGCTGAGTCGATCGGTTTTCCTATAATTATTCGTGCTTCTTTTACACTTGCTGGTGCAGGAAGTGGTGTTGCTTATAACATAGACGAGTTTCAGACTTTAGCAGCACGTGGACTTGATGCTTCTCCTATATCTCAAATTTTAATAGAAGAGTCACTCTTAGGTTGGAAAGAGTACGAGATGGAAGTTATTCGTGACAAAGCTGATAACTGTATTATAGTTTGTGCAATCGAAAACTTTGATCCTATGGGTGTTCATACTGGTGACTCGATCACAGTTGCACCTTCTTTAACTTTAACAGACAAAGAGTACCAAAGAATGCGTAACGCATCTTTTGATATTTTAAGAGAGATCGGTGTTGACACTGGTGGATCTAATGTTCAATTCTCGGTTGATCCTAAAACAGGTCGTATGATCGTAATTGAGATGAATCCTCGTGTATCTCGTTCTTCCGCACTTGCTTCAAAAGCGACAGGTTATCCGATCGCAAAAGTTGCAACACTTTTAGCAGTTGGCTTTACTCTTGATGAGATCACAAATGACATTACAGGAACACCTGCATCTTTTGAGCCGGTAATTGACTATATTGTTACTAAACTTCCTCGTTTTACTTTTGAAAAATTTCCTGAAGCTGATAGTACTTTAAGTACTGGTATGAAGTCAGTTGGTGAAGTTATGGCAATTGGTAGAACTTTTAAAGAGTCTATGCAAAAAGCACTCTGTTCACTTGAAACAGACCTATGTGGTTTTGATGAGATGAAAGGCGATATGGAGTTCATTAAACATGAAATTCGTCGATCAAATGCTGATAGAATGCTTTACGTTGCAGAAGGTTTTAGACGTGGAATTGATAAAGAAGAGATGTTTGATCTTTGTTCGATCGACCCTTGGTTCTTAACTCAACTAGATGAACTAGTAGCTGAAGAGAAAAATGTAGATGTAGAACTTCTACAAAATGCAGACAAACTCCGTAAACTAAAAGCTGATGGTTTTTCAGATAAAAAACTAGCAGAGCTAATAAGTAAAAATTCTAATATGACTTATAGTGAGAATGATCTATACTCAGCTAGAAAAGCTCTAGGTATATCACTTGAGTACAATGAAGTTGATACTTGTGCAGCTGAATTTAAAGCACTTACACCATATTTATACTCAACTACAAACATAACTAAAATTCCTACTAAAAATAGAGTAAGTGAAAAAAGAAAAGTTCTTATTTTAGGTGGTGGACCTAACAGAATTGGTCAAGGTATTGAGTTTGATTACTGTTGTGTTCACGCAGCATTTGCTCTTAAAGAGATGGACATTGAGTGTATTATGTACAACTGTAACCCTGAAACAGTCTCAACTGACTATGATACTTCAGACGTTCTATACTTTGAGCCAATTGACTTTGAACATGTACGTGAAGTTATAGAAAACGAGCAACCAGATGGAATTATTGTTCACTTTGGTGGACAAACACCTCTTAAACTTGCTAACCCACTAACTGCGATCGGAGCTAAAATTGCAGGTACTTCGGCTAAGGTTATTGATCTAGCAGAAGATCGTGAGAAATTCTCTGATTTTGTCATTAAAAATGGACTAAAACAACCTGAAAATGGACTAGCTACAACTAAAGAGGAAGCAGTTCAAGCAGCAACACGTCTAACTTATCCTGTTCTTGTTCGACCTTCATTTGTTCTTGGTGGACGTGCTATGCGTATTGTTTACAATGAAGAAGAGCTAAGAAAATACATGGATGAAGCAGTATCAGTTAGTAATGACGCACCTGTTTTAGTTGATAAATTTTTAGACCAAGCGATCGAGCTTGATGTTGATGCTATTTGTGATGGAAAAGACCTTTACATCGGTTCTATTATGCAACATATTGAAGAAGCTGGAATTCATAGCGGAGATAGTGCTTGTTCACTTCCACCTGTTAACCTTTCAGCTAATATCATTAAAACAGTTGAAGAGCAGACTAAAAAAATTGCATTTGGTTTAGGTGTAATTGGGCTTATGAATATTCAATACGCGATCTATCAAGACGAAGTTTATCTGATCGAAGTAAACCCTAGAGCTTCTCGTACTGTTCCTTTTGTTTCAAAAGCAACTGGTATGCCACTAGCAAAAGTTGCAACTCGTGTTATGGTTGGTGAGAGTTTAAGAGACTCCCTTAAATTTTACGATAACTATAACATTGTAATGGAAGAAGATGGTATTTTAAAACCACGCCTTAAAGATCATGTTTCAGTTAAAGAGGCAGTTTTTCCATTTAACAAACTTTATGGTGCAGACTTAGTTCTAAGCCCTGAAATGAAGTCAACTGGTGAAGTTATGGGAATTAGCTCAAACTTTGGTATTAGTTTTGCAAAAAGTCAAATGGCTGCAGGAAATATCATTCCTACAAGTGGTAAATGTTTCTTATCTTTTACAGATACAGACAAAGCTAGTGCCGCTGAAATTGCAAAAGGTTTAGTTGAGTCTGGCTTTAGTATAGTAGCAACTAAAGGAACACAGCGTATCATTGAAGAGGCTGGTATAGCTTGCGAGAGTGTTCTTAAAATTTCTGAAGGTCGACCAAATATAGAAGACATTATGAAAAATGATGAGATTACTATGGCTATCAATACAAGTGATAATGACACAGCAAAAAAAGATGCTGTTCTAATTCGTCAAGTTGTTCTACGTAAAGCTATACCTTACTTTACTACTCTTGCAGCGGCGCGTGCTACAATTTTAGCATTAGATGAGATGAAAAAAGATTCTTGGAATGCACCTAAAGCTATTCAGGACTTTTTAGCAGACTAAATGTTAAAAGACTACGTAACACTTACACAAACCGACACTACTGTCGGTTTTATTTCTAAAAATGCAACCAAACTCTCCGACATTAAAAATAGAGATACAAAAAAAGAGTTTTTACGTGTTGTAGACTCTCTTAAAACGTTTAAAAAACTAAGTTCTAACTTTCCAAAAAAATATAAAAATACTCTTAGAAGATCTAAAAAAACTACCTTTATTGTAAATAGTAATGCTTTTAGAGTTGTGAAAGATGAGAAGCATTTAGAGCTTTTAAAAAAGCTAGAGTGGGCATATTCAACCTCTGCAAATGAGAGAGATAAAAGTTACGATGAAGAGTTTTGCTATAATAAAGCTGATCTAATTATAGAAGAGAAAAATGGCTTTTTTGAGGGTATTTCATCTTCAATATTTAAAGTAAATACAAAGTCAATAAAGAGGTTACGATGAGTAGAACAATACAGATGATTTTAAGCGGTATTTTTATAGCTTTTATTTTTGACTACCTAATATTTTTAGGAATATTTTTACACTATATAAAACCAAATGAGATAGATATTTTCTATAATGTAATGTTTAAAAATAACCAGAATATATTAATTTTTCTACCATTATCTTTACTTTTTGGATCTATTATTACCTACATAAAAAGCCAAAAGCTAGCCCTTGGTATTTTAACTATTTTTGCTCTGTACCCAGTAGCTACACTACTAATAAGTCCAGTAGGTGCAGGTGCAGGTGAGATAATACTTATGAAAAAAGATCAGCAAATAGTAACTAAAAGATATACATATAATGGTAATATTTATTATGATGGAGTTGAAAATATATTCATGTCTGATAATATAGAAAAAGGGATTTTTAAAATACCAAAAAATAAAATTGAAGAAGGATTACAATGAGACATTTAAATACGATCGGGCTAGGAAGCATTGGAGTTGTTACTATGGCAATTCTTACAGGATGTACGCAACAACAACAAGACCCACAAAACAGATTTTTAGTTATTGAGCAACAAGCTGATGGTAAATATATAGTAGTTGAAGAGATGCCAACTGAGGGGAAATCACGCGCTATTATTCGTGAAAAAGATGAGTACGGTGTAACTCGTGAGCGTTTTATGAACGAAGATGAGATGAGAAAATTAGCAGAACAAGAGTACTCTAATATGCAAAATGGAAATAGTGAGCTTAACTCTCCAGCTGAACAAGGTGGAAGCGGTGGAATGGGTCTTGGTGGAACTATTTTAGCAGCAGCAGCAGGTGCTATGATGGGTAACATGATTGCAAACTCTCTTATGGGTAACAAAAACTTTCAGTCACGTGCAAGCTCTTCAAACAAATCTGCATACTCAAGAAATAAAAGTGGATCAGCTTCAAAAAGAGGTTCAAGTGCTAAAAAAAGTTTCTTTGGAGGATCGCGAACTGGTAGTTCTAGAAGTGGTTCTCGATCGTATGGAAGTTAAACATGATAAGTCTTAAAAGTGTAACTCCGATCACAAATGAGAAGCTAGATGAATTAGGTTTCACTTGGCATACTGATAGTGATGGAACTTCTTATGTAAGTGATGAGATCGTTAATGTTACACATGATGAAGCAGAAGCTTACTATAAAGCTTCAAATGAACTTTACGATATGTATGTAGAGGCAGCTGAGCATGTAATTGAAAATGATCTCTTTTTTGAGCTTGGAATTCCTTTTAATATTGTAGATAGTATAAAAAAGAGTTGGGAGAATGATGTTCATTGGCATATTTATGGACGCTTTGACTTAGCTGGTGGTATTGATGGTAAGCCTATTAAACTAATAGAGTTTAATGCTGATACTCCTACTTCACTTTACGAGAGTGCTGTTTTGCAGTGGGCAACGCTTAAAATGAATAACATAGATGAGAAAGCTCAGTTTAATGATATTTACGAAGGTATTGCTGAAAACTTTAAACGCTTAGTTACACTCGATGAGAGTACAGATAGCTTTGAAGAGAACTATGATGGCTGGAAAATTCTTTTTAGCTCTGTTGAGGGGAATGATGAAGAAGAGGTTACTGTTAAACTACTTCAGCAAATCGCAACTGACGCTGGTTTTAATACTCACTTTGAATACCTCCAAAATGTTCACTTTGATGAAGGTGGAATTTTTGATGCAGATGAAAATAAATATGAGTATTGGTTTAAACTTTACCCTTGGGAAGATATAGGACATGATGAACCAGAGTTAGCAATTCTTCTTAATACTATTATGATGAACCAGGAGGCGATCATACTAAACCCTGCTTATACCCTACTCTTTCAGTCAAAAGGGATCATGAAAATATTAAGTGATCTTTTTCCAAATTCACCTTACTTACTAAAAACATCATTCGAGCCAATTGATGGTGCTTATGTAGAAAAAACTGTTTTTGGTCGTGAGGGTGCTAATGTTAAAATATTTGATAATAGTGGGTCTGTGATCGAAGAGAATGGTGGAGAGTATGACAACTATAAAAAAGTATACCAAGAATACACAGAACTAGTAACTGACTCTAAAGGTAATTCATACCAAGCAGGTGTTTTCTTTGCTTATGAGGGTTGTGGACTCTCTTTTAGAAGAGGATCTAAAATTTTAAATAATATGAGTAAATTTGTAGGACATCAGTTAGTTTAGAGTTTAAACTCTAAACTATAAAACCTCTTCAATAGACCATTTAAGTGTTTTACCTGCATACATTGGTACAACATCGCCATACTTAGCTGGAACAACAAAGTCACTCTCCTCTAAAATAACCTCTTTAAACTCTGGACAAACTGAATAGATGCTTTGTGCGTTATCACTTATGAATGATTGTAAGTTGTCTAACTTGTCATGCTTGTCAAAAAGTTCACAAAGAACTTGAAGTGCGATCGGAGCAGTAAATACTCCAGCAGCACAACCACAACTCTCTTTGGCATGTTGTGGATGTGGTGCAGAGTCACTACCAAACATAACTTTAGGGTGAGCATTTAGTGCCACTTTTAAAAGTGCGTCTCTATCTTCTGGGCGTTTTGCGATCGGTTTACAAAACAGATGTGGTGCTAACATTCCACCTGCTACATCATCAAGAGTTATCAGTAGATGTTGAACTGTGATCGTAGCGTAAAGATTTGGGTATTTGTCTAACATATCTACAGCATCTTTAGTAGTAATATGCTCCATAATAATTTTAAGATCAGGAAAGTTTTGAGCAAGAGTTTCATAAACACTCATAAACTCAGCTTCACGATCCATAACAAAACCATTACTCTCACCATGAACACAAAGAGGAATATCTAGCTCACTCATAGTCTCTAATGTCTCTCTCATAACTTCTATATCAAAGTTTTTAACTCCACCATCTGAGTTAGTTGTAGCTCCATCTGGGTAAAGTTTTATAGCTATAATTTCATCAGCTACACTCTCTAAAAAGTCACGGTCATAGTTCTTATAAAATAGTGTCATAAATGGTTCAAATGCATCAACACTCATCTCATCTAAATCTTCACCGCCATCGCCGATCGCATTTTTAATACGCTGTTTATAAGCTTTAAGCGCTTCAAGTGTAGTAACAGGTGGAACAAGGTTTGGCATAACAACAGCACCAGAGAAGCAGTAAGAAGTAAGAGGGGCAACTCTCTGTAACATCACTCCATCACGAAAATGTATGTGCATGTCAAGAGGCATTAAAAGAGTATGTGTTTTCAAAAAAATTCCTTAATATATAGTTGAAAAATTATATCAAAAAGAGCATTAAGGGAACTTTTATTGCTTGTAAGTAGCGAAATGGATTTCAACCTTATATAAAGGAGGAATATTACAATGGATGTAAACTCAGCAAGTGGCATATCACAAATGCAACAAATGCAAATGAGAAATATTTACGGAGAGTCTCAGGGCTTTGGTCAGATGAAAGACATAATGCAGTCACTATCTCAAGAAGATAGAACGGCAGTTCGCGATCAGATGCAAGCACTCTCTAAAGATGAAAAGAAAACTTTCATGGACGATATGAAGAACATGGAAGTTAGTGAATCTTCTTCTGCAGATACATTACAAAGTATTATGGATCTGCTTTCAAGCTCGTCTAATGACAACACTCAAAAAAAAGAAGATAATAGATATATTAGTGAAGACTCATTACTAGATATTTATGCTTAATTATACTTTTATACCAATACTCTTTTGAGCTATTGGTATGCAGTTCAAGATGAATTAAATATGAAAAATAGCTCCTTAAATATTGCTACTTTAAAACTAGACCAATTACCTTTACTATTTCAATATGCTGCATTAGAAAATTGGATTGTAGAAGAGGAACATTTAAAGTGCCAATTTAAAAATTATGCTGAAGACTTTTTTGTTGCATACTTAAATAGTGATATAGTAGGTTTTGTCATAGCCTTAAAACAGAGTGAAAATTTTGGTTTTATTAGTACTCTTTTAGTTTTAAAAGAGTTTAGATCGTGCGGTTTTGGAGCTAAACTTTTAGATCATGCACTCAAATATTTAGATGGTTTTCAAATAGCCCTGAATAGTACCCAGAGCAGTGAAAAACTTTACCAAAGAGTGGGTTTTAAAACTTATTTTCAACTTACCACTTACCAATATACAGTAACTAGAAAAATAGTAAAAAAGAGTTCGCTTAACAGTAACAGTAATTATCAGATCTCGAAAACAAATAACTATTTAACATGTCTAGTAAAAAACAGATCTATTAATTACAGATCTATTAACCACAACAGTTCAGCATTTGCTTTCTCGTCTATCTATGCAGATGGTTACAAAATAACACTAAATACGCAGAATTTAGATGAGTTGTTTACTCTATTTAACGACCTAACAAAAGAGTTTAGTATAGGAACAAAAATTTACATAGAGACTATGCCATTAAATAGTACTTTATTAGAACTAGTAAACCAACTAAATATGAGCTTTTACTCTGAGTTTAACAGGATGTATAACACTACATTTTAAAATAATTTACTTTTTAGCAAATATTTTTTCTTCAAACAATTCGCAAGGTAATCCGCTATTTTTTTGTACTTCCATTGAAGGAATTCTTGGTGATTTAAAACCAAAAGCTCTACACCCATGTGGATGCTGAGCTTCCCATGTAACATAGTAGTGGACACATTTTTTACAGTTTATTCTTTTCATAAGGGTATTTTACAAAAAATAAGCTAAAATAGAGTATTAATTTTACCAAAGAGATGTTTATGCCTAATGAGTTGCTAATTCAAGAAACACAAAAACAATTAGAAAATACTTTACCTTATGACTACTATGCACTAGACTTTACAAAAGATAGTTACCAAGAGTTACTTCACTCACTTCAAAATAGACTTGATCGCACAATTGCTTTAGATGATATTATAGTAGTGAGAACAACTATTCAGTCCTACTTTCAAGAACATTTTCAAGACGTAACAGTAAACCTTATAAGTGATGAGTTTCAACTAGTTAAATATTTTATAGACCCAACTTTTAGTGAAAAGATGGATAGAGAAGCTCATAAAGTTAGAATGGAGCTCTATTTAGCTGCTAGAAATGAAACTAAATATAAAGAGATACCACTTATGTGGGTACTACCAGAAGAGATCAACCAAAAGTCTCTTAACGTATGGCAGAAACTATGTGCTAATAGTGAGGATGCAAAAACAAACCTTAGAGATGAAGTAAACCTAGTGTTCAAACTTCAAGATCGAGATATAGTTCTGTTTTTTGCTAACAGTATCTATATAAGACTTTACGAAGAGGTACCAAAAGTAACTGATGGTTCTGAGAGACGTTACGGAGGAATAGGAGAAAAAGTCCTAGATGAGCTATATGTCAAAATGTTCCCACATGGTGCAAAACCAAGGTTTGAAACTATCTTGGAAGATATTTTTGAAGAGAAGCTAGATTTTAAACATATGAATAATAGAAAATTTGCAAAAATTTTCATTCCTACTTTAACTTCTATAATTGACACTATTTTACTAGAAGAAGAGCTTGACCAAAGTAGTGAAATGTTCTCTGCTTTTTCTAACTATATTTTGAGAAAATACTTTTTTCACCTACTGCAAAAATGTGCAGAAGAACTCTTAAGTGTAGTTACAATACGAAACCCAAGTGCTGAAACATTTATAAAATACTATATAGATAACACCATGATTAATGATTCTGGAAAAAAAGTGACTTATCGTATTATAGATGACAGTAAAAAAGTCTACCGTTTTGCAGATATCATCTCTCTATTAGGTCAAAGAAGTCAAGTGCAAAAACGTTTAGAACTATATGAGAAAAAGACTCAAGCACATGGCGATGAGACAGATGCTAAAATGAAAAAAATTGAAGAAGATACAAAAAAAGAGGAAGATATTCATGAGCTTCTTGCATCTAATAAGAAACGTTTAAAAAACGCAGAGATTAGAGTAGAAGAGTTAGCGGATAAAAAAAGTTTCTTCTCTAGTAAAGCTCATGATGAAAAAATGGAGTTAGCTAAAAAAGAGTTGGCTATATGTAAAGATCGAAAACAGTATTTAAGATCATCGCTAACAGCTATAAACAGCCTTCAACTGAGACATGAAGTAGAGCTTGAAAATTGGCATAAAGTTGTTGATAGAGAGAGTTTAGATTTAAATAAAATAACAGAAGAGTATGAAGTAGAACGTGTAAGATATGAACTTTTAGTTGACGCAGTTGCTAAAGTTTTATCTAAAAGATAAAAACTAATCTGGAGATATAGATGTCAAAAATATTAACAATGTTAAAACTACAACAAAAATTAAATGATTCTACAAATGGTGAAAACTGGGAAGCCGGAACTACAAAGAATGGTAAAAAAATAGACTGGAAACGCTGTATTTATATGGAATCTGCTGAGATGGTTGATAGTTTTGCATGGAAGCACTGGAAAGCTATTACAGCTGATAGTGACTGGGATAACCACAAAATAGAAGTTATTGACGTTTGGCATTTTGTTATGAGTTTAGCACTCCAAGAGTACAAAATGAATAACTTAGGCTCTATAAAAGATATAGAATTATGGATTGGTAGTAACTCAAACTATAAAAATATTGAAAATGATAATGAAACTTATTCTGATATAGACCCACTTTTAATAAAAATTGAGGAGCTAATGTTAGACTCATTAACACGTACTAACTTTGATATTAACACTATGCTAGATCACTTTTTTGAGTTAGTAAGTATGAGTGGACTTAACTTAGACTCACTATATAGCCTATATGTTGGAAAAAATATATTAAACCAATTTAGACAAGACCATGGTTATAAAGAGGGTACCTACATTAAAGTTTGGAATGACAAGGAAGACAACATGGTTATGAAAAGCTTTTGGGAGAAAGACTCAAACCTTACGCCTGAGTCACTATATAACAACTTAGAAGAAGTTTATAAAACTCTATAGTAGATCAAATTCAGGTTTACCAAAATAGTAACCCTGATACTCATCTACTCCCATCTCGTATAAAATATCAAAGATCTCTTTAGAACTTACATACTCTGCTATAACTTTTATATCTAGCTTTTTTGCAAAATTTATTATTGAACCTACTATGATCTGTGACTTTACACTTGTATCTATATTTTTTATAAAAGAAGCATCAATTTTTACATATTCAGGATCAAGGTCTATAACATTTGAGAAGTTTGAGTAGCCTGATCCAAAATCATCTATAGCAAATCTTACACCTAAGCTTCTAAATGTATTTACAAAGTTCATTATTTTTGAGTAGTCTTCATTATTAATATCTTCTAAAATTTCAAACACTACTCTCTCGTAAAGTGCATATTTACTTAGTTGCTCTTTTAAAAAATTAGTCGTATCTTTGTTGTAAATATCTTGCATATCAATATTTATAGAGAAGTCAACGCTCTTCTTACTCATTTTTATAAATGTTTTTTCCATTACCATCATTGAGATAGTGCAATACTGGTTAGACTTTGTAGCAACATCTAAAAATTCAAATGGTGCTATAACTTCATCATTATCATTCATAAAACGTATTAAAGACTCATATTTTATAATTTTTTGATCTCTATTTACAATAGGTTGAAATTTTGGAAAAAAACGATTTTGAGATAGACCATATTTAATATCTTTTACAATAGATAAAGTTCTTTTGCTAGCTTCTCTTGTATCTATCTCAGTGTTAAAAAATTGGAATTTTTTATTAGTTGTTTTAGCACTATTTAGTGCTATATATGCCTTTTGAATAATATCTGAATCAGATGAAGCAATCCCCATAGTAATATTCAAATGAAGTGCTTCATCATGTAAGCCTCCCCTTAAACCATACTAGTTCAAACGGAATAATTCATCTCTAAATGATACTTATCTAAATATTCAATAGGGCTTAATTTACCTAAAGTTGAGTGAGGTCTATAATTATTATAGTCA
>WTBY01000046.1 GCA_013138865.1 Helicobacteraceae bacterium
TGACTATAATAATTATAGACCTCACTCAACTTTAGGTAAATTAAGCCCTATTGAATATTTAGATAAGTATCATTTAGAGATGAATTATTCCGTTTGAACTAGTATGGTTTAAGGGGAGGCTTACATATGCTCTCAAGAGGAAGCTTTACTAATGTTCTTAAAACTTGCTTCTGTTCCTCATTAGTTTTTTTCAGTAAAACTGTTACTGTATGTTCTATGTTTGTAGTTTCCACTGTTTTCTCCTTTTTGTGTACTCTACTTATATTCATAATTTTTTAGATTTAATAAATTATGAATAGGGAATTAGTATAAAATTTTCAAGCAAGAAGTAAATTATTATTTATAATATTTAATCGCTGAATGAGCTTCTTTCACAGATTGAAATAGAAAATAAATAAATAAAATTTAATGTCATATATGGCATAATATTTTCAAAGGAGCTTTTATGAAACGATTAGACTTAATCAATCAAATAATTATCAGAAAAGATAAACTAAACATTACGATTGAGAATCTTGCTAAACTAAGTGGTGTGAGTATTAGAACTATAAACAGACTCCTAAAAAATGAAGATGTTAAATTAAGTACTATTGAATCTGTGACAAACTTATTAGGTTTAGACTTTGCAGGTAATGAACAAGTTACTCTGAGTGTACTAAAAAAACAAAGAGCATATGAAAAAGCTATATTTTTAGCTTCTGTAGTTCAAGGTACATCAGCACTAGAAATGCAAGGCTTAGAAGATGATAGTTTAAATATGATTATAACTTCGTATACGAAAGAATTTTTAAGCGGAAGCTATCAAGATACTCTTTGGGTAGCTTAAAATGATACACTCTACACAGCCTATAGATGATGCTACTCCACTTGATCAAACTACCAATTGATAAAGTTTATAGCCTAAAAGAAGTCTATGTCGCAGAAGCAAATAATATAGCACTTGCAACCATAAAGTACTTAGCTGCACCACCATCTAAAAAAATAGCACCGTTTACTTATGAATGGTTATCTGCACTACATGAAGAGATGTTAGGAAATGTATGGGATTGGGCGGGTAAGTTTAGGCATGTATAGCTTTCTATAGGGATAAAAGCTTATCAAGTACCAACAGCTCTAAAAGAGTTAGCAGATGATATAGAGTTTTGGGACAAAAATAAAATATTTGATATATATGAAATAGCTACTCGTGTTCATCATAGAGCTGTTCAAATTCATCCATATAAAAATGGAAATGGTCGCTGGTCACGAATGTTGGCAAATATTTATCTTAGACAGAATGGTTCTATGCCTGTTAAATGGCAAGAAGATTTACTCTCAAAAGAGAATCCTAAAAGAGATGAATATATACAAGCACTTAAATCAGCCGATAATGGAGATTATTTAAGTTTGATAGCGTTGCATAGAATAGTCTATTAAAGTTTACAATGTATAATATTACATAATTAAAGGAACTTAAATATGGAACTTGTAAATAAGACTCAAGATATAGAATCAAAAATATATACTATTCGTGGTTTACAAGTTATGCTCGATAGAGATTTAGCAGAACTTATACATAGTTGAGCTCAAAAGACTAATTTGGCAAGTTAAAAGAAATATTGAAAGATTTTCAATAGAATTTATGTTTCAACTTACAATATTGATGTGTGGCGCTATTTATAATGATTGAACTTATTATTAGTATTGGATTTATAGCTATCTTATTTTCAGTTTTTGGTAATTCTTCTGATGATGAGAATGATGTTGAGGAATATGATGATATTTATGACTATGAAGATGATTTTGATGATTATGACTAAAGTTTTAGATAATGAAAGCTTATGCTGTAAGCACAAATAAGTAATAAATACTTTTAAATAGGCTAGATAGCAGTGTGACTATCTTATAAATGGACACTTAACTTGCAGCGTATTAGTTTACCGCTACAATTACTACTGATAGACTTTGAGTATTTGTTACTTTAATTTTCATAGTTATATTGTAATCTATAAAATGAGCTTAGTGTGACTTTATTGCAATTTTTCATACTTTAAATTTAACACATAATATATATTTAAGTATACCTACTAGGGATATAAAATTATGCGGACATAATGCGGACATTTTCTTGTCAAGATCTTGTCATTATGTAATGTTTTGTCAAAAGAAGTATACTATTGTTTATTTAAAAAATACTCTGTAAAGTTCGTGTTTTAGGGAGTTTGTGAATGGTGTCAAGAGTGGGACTTGAACCCACGACCCCCGGCTTATGAGACCAGTGCTCTAACCAGCTGAGCTACCTTGACATATATGTAATAGAGAGCAGAATTATACTGTTTTAAGCTTTTATATTCCTAAAGCCTTAAATATAGACCTTTTCAAGCATCTCTCTATACTCATTTTTAGCATTTGAGTCTATTGTAATACCACCACCACTTTTGTACACTAAAGAGTTGTTATATTTTTGAATAAAACGTATCATAACAGCACTTTTAAAGCTCTTTCCATCGAAGTAACCAAATACTCCAGTAAAGTAGTTGCGATCGTAGTTTTCGATAGATTCTATTAGCTCTACTGTTTTTTTCTTTGGAGTTCCACTTATGCTTCCTGCTGGAAGAAGTGAACTTAAAATATCTCCAAAGTTTTCTCTCCAATTATCAGGAAGTTTTCCGCTGATTTTAGAGCTTACTTGTAGTAGTTCTTTGTCACCTGCATCTATTTTTTCAACGTATCTAAAACTATCTACTTTTATATTCTTTGCAACAATACCAAGATCATTTCTCAAAAGGTCTGTGATCATAACGTGTTCCGCCATCTCTTTTTGATCTGCTAATATTTTCTCTTTTGCATTTTCAACGCTAGCATCAATGGTACCTTTCATAGGGTAGGTTGAAATGGTACTGTTATTTATATCAATAAACTTTTCAGGCGAGAAGCAGACAAACTTGTCTTTATATAGTAGTTTAAAAGGAGCTGATGAATTGTTATAGATCTCTTTTAATGAGTGTGAAGTTGTGATTGGCGTTGGTTGGGTTAAGTTAAATAGGTATGTATTCCCATTTTTGATCTGCTCTATTACTTGATCGAATTTTTCTTTATAGACGTTAAGTGGTATTGGATCAGTTGCAAGTTTAGTTTTTAACTTAGCTTTAACAGAGCTATTAAAAGAGAACTCTATATTCTCTTTTTTTAATTCATCAAGGGTAAAAACTTCTATTTTTTCAGCTTTAAAATCAGTTATAACTAAAAAAGGTATTCTAGCTGAAGCTAAAGAGTTTATTTTTTGAAATGACATTTAAATGTTATAAATTAACTTTTTTAAAACTGCCATCCTCATAGATACACCATTTTTTACTTGTTCTAAGACTAGAGAGCGATTGTCTTCTAAAAGTGCATCATCTATGTCTATATTTCTATGAACTGGTCCAGGGTGTAAAATAGAAATATCGCGATCGCCTATAAGCTCACTAGTAATGCAGAAGTCACTAGCATAGTCTTTAAGTGAAGCGTACGCTGGAGTTGAATGACGCTCTGTTTGTGTTCTTAAACTCATGATCGCATCTACACTATTAACTATACTTTTAAGGTCATGTGTATTTTTAAGTGTTGTTTGAGGCATAAACTGAGGTGGGGCTACAAGAGTTACATTTACTCCAAAACGTGTAAGTAATTTTATGTTAGAGTTTGCAACACGAGAATTTTTTATATCTCCTACGATCGCTAAGTTAAGACCTTTCAGCTCACCAAACTTTTCACGAAGAGTAAAAAGGTCAAGTAGTGCTTGTGTTGGGTGTGAGTATGCACCGTCACCTGCATTTATGATCGAGGCTCTTGTATTTTCACTTAAAATTTTAGGTACTCCTGACGCACTATGACGCACTATGATCGCATTTGGATTCATAGCGTCTAAGTTCATAGCAGTGTCAACAAGTGTCTCTCCTTTTTTAGTAGAGCTCTTAGCCGCGTCAAGATGGACTATTTCTGCACCAAGACGTTTAGTAGCAATTTCAAATGAGCTTTTAGTTCTTGTAGAGTTTTCAAAAAATAGTGTGATCACTATTTTATCTTTTAAAAGGCGATCAAATTTACCATCATTATAGATGGCTGCTTGGTTCATAAGCTCCTCTATTTCACTAATACTAAAGTCACTTTCTTGAATAAGGTGTCGCATTATATATCTCCTTCTAGGGTATTTTTATAGTCGTACAACTCTTGCATTTGTGGAGTTGTTTTTGGTGACAACATAGTAAACTCATTTTTAGTATAAACATCATAAGGGTTAATAAATAGTGTTATAGAGTCTAGTCTATTACTCTTTTCTTCTAAAATTATATCAATTCTATCAAACTTTTTTTGTGAAGTTTCTCTACCCAAAGAGAGTGTAAAGCCATTTAGGTTAGAAGAGTTAATATGTGAAACTACAAAAAATTGTAACTTTTCATCATTAAGTAAAGAGCCTATAAACTCATTGTCTTCAAGAGTAAACTCTCTACTTTTTAAAGCACTCTTTATTTTTTGAAGAAATATAGTCTCATCTTTCACAGAATACTCAACAAAATCTAAAATTTTTAAATTGTGCTCATTCCAAGGCCTTAGCCAGTTTGACTCTCTCATTATATTTTCAACTCTTTGCTAGTCATATTTATATTTAGGGGCTCATCACCTGCATTGCTTAAGTAAACACTCTCAGAAGGAAATGCAAACTCTAAATTATTCTCTTTTAAAATACCTGCTATTTTGTAAAGGACATCTTGTTTTACTACTAACCACTCATCCCAAACAACAGTTTTAGAAAAACAGTAGACTAAAATATTTATAGAGCTTTCGCCATACTCATTTAAAAAAACAAGTAGTGTTTTAGAGATCCCATACAGATCTTCTAACTTCTCAACTCTTGAACGTGTTTGCAACTTATTTTTATCAAATTCTGTTGTTGCATCGGCTACATCCTCATGCTTTATAAGCATCTCTTTTATATCATTTACAGCTTTCATAACATCATCGATCCTAGCTGTGTACGCAACACCGATCTCCATCTTTATACGACGACCTAATTTTCTTTTGCTAAAGTTTTTAACCTCAGTAGTTGCTAAGTATGAGTTAGGGTAATATGTAAGAGCATTATCAAATGTTCTTACTTTAGTTGATCTAAGACCTATTTCAACAACTGTCCCTTGACCTCTTTTGGTAACAATCCAGTCACCTTGTGAAAACATATCATCAAGTATAATTGCAGCAGAACCAAATACGTTTTCTAAAGATGTTTTAGCAGCTAGTGCTAAAGCAATACCACCTATTCCTAAAGATGTTAAAAGTGTCTTTACATCTATATTCATATTGTCTAAAATAGTAATAACTGCAACTATAACTATAAATATACGAAGACCTATAATAATAAAGTTTATAACCTCCGCTCTCACTGTTGGAAACTGCTGTAAAAAATTATTAGAGTAAGTTAAAACATAGTTGTCTATAAGTCTAAATAACGTCCATACTAGTATAATAGCATAGACCATATCAGCGTAGTAGATTGCATCAAGGTTATTACTTTGATAAAAAATAATACGTTGTGTAATATCTAACATAAATATTAGTAAAAGTATTTTAAGAGGAATCCCTAAGCTTTTGTGTATAAAGTGTTTTGCCACTTTGTACTTTTGCAAATATTTTTCATCAGTTTTATCGTACTGTTTTGAAGCTAGGAAATATAGAATCTGAAAAAGTATAAAATAACCTAAGCCAAGAATTATAATAGTAGCTATAAGTGCACCAATAACACCAATGCTTATTTTATTGTTATAAAAAGGGTTTATAGCTATTGTTTTAAAGGTGTAATTCTTATTAATTATGTTTATTAAAGAACCTATTTTAAGCTTATTGACAAGTTTTTCAGTACTTGTAATTTTATCAGCATAGGCTTTCATATAACGATAAACAATATTGTATACAGTGAACTGGTCATGTAATATATAGTATTTAGGCAAAAAATTAAGCTCTTCAACATTATGAAAAGATTTTCCCTCTACTATTTGAATATCTTCATATACTCTGTCATAAGTTCTTACATTAATTGTTAATGCTTCTCTAAAGTCTTCAAAAATAGAACTTATTTCTTCATTACTTTTATACTCTTCAAGTGCTTTTATTGAGTTCTTTAGCATCTTTTCAAAAGCTATCTCTAACTTGTTAGAGGCTATTTGCATATCTTCAGTTACTCTCTGTATATAACGATCAGAAGTTAATTTTTCATTTTTTAACTTGGCAATTTTTGCTGTGTCAATCTTTATTCTATTCGTACTATATTCATTATTTATAAATTTGTTAATGAACTCACTTACTAATCTATCGCGCTCTCTATCTAGGGATTCTAAAAACTCTTTATGATAAGTACTATTCTCTTTTTGAAGTTTTGTGATCTCTAGTTGAACATCACTAATTTTATTTAGCTCAGGCTCTAAAAACCTCTCAAAATGAATATTTTCTCTGTAGTTAAATGCTGATGAATATGTAAAAAGAATAAATAAAATAAGTACTAAACGCATAACTCTCCAACTAAAGGTCTATTTTTTCAACTAACTTGTCTAAATTTGTATTGACTATATAAAGATCTTCGCAATAATTTTGGAAAAATTTTAGCGATGTTTTGCTAAAACTCTCCTCATTTTCTTTAATATTGATTGCAAAATTATGTTTAATATTCCTATTCTTTAGAGCCTCAAGACTTAACAATGTATCATTTATGCACCCTAAATTACTATGAGTTATAAGAAGTGTAAATAAATTTAGTTCTAAAATTAGATCTATTACAAAAAAATCTTTTGTGATCGGAACTAAAAGTCCACCAGCACCCTCAATCAAAACAATGTCACATAAAGAACCTATTTTATTTAACTTCTCTTTTATTAGTTCTATATCTATTTCAATATTTTTGTCATTGGCAATATAGGGTGCTGCTGGAAGTTTAAACTGATATGGAGTAATGTCACTAAGACTCAATTCACTAAGAACAGGGTTTAACTCTAAGGCTTTTTCAAAAAGTTTAGTTGCATCTTCAGCTATAGGGTCAACACCTGTTTCAAATGGTTTAAAAACACCAACTCTCAAACCCTTAGATGCATATAGCTCTAAAAGTTTTAAAGTAGTGTATGTTTTACCAACATTAGTATTTGTCGCAGTAATAAAAAGAGTTTTATACATAATTATGCCTTGTTAATTGGAAGATAGTAAGCAAAAGCGATTAAAGATATCACAATAAACAACCAAAGTGAGGGAATAATTCTATACTTTAAGGAGACATCTTTTAATCCCATAAAATACTCAATTACTAGTTGAGCTTTAATGAAAGTTGTAACTAAAATAACTCCAACAAATAGTGAGTTTACAACTCCTAAGTAACCTAAAGTATAAGTAAAGAGTGTTAAAAGAAGTAAAATTATAATTATTTTTTTATAAACGCCTAAAAAATTCATATTAATTACCCTCTAAAACTATTTTTTAGTTCATCTTCTATCATCTCAATAGTTGGTAAACTTGATTCAAACTCTTTTGGTAAAATTTCTGTAAGTTCGTATTCTGATATACCTATGGGTTGAGCCATGTTTTTTAGTGAGTACTCTGCTATTATTTCATTTTTCTCTTGACATAAGATCAAGCCAATAGTAGGGTTGTCATCTTTATGAGCTAATTTTCCATCAACTGCACTACAGTAGAAATTTACCTGTCCAGAATACTCTGGTTTAAACTTTCCTTTTTTAAGTTCCACTACAACATAGCACCTAAGCTCTAAATGATAAAAAAGTAAATCAATATAAAAGTCACTGTCACCAACTTCTACTTTATACTGCCTTCCTACAAAAGCAAAACCACTTCCAAGCTCTATAAGAAATTTTTCCATATGTTCTATTAGGTTTGATTCTAACTCTTTTTCTCTAAATGGTTCACTAATAGTTAAAAAATCAAATATATAAGGATCTTTAAAAGATTGCTGAACTAAGTCACTATCATTTGATGGTAGTATAGCTTTAAAGTTTGATGTTAATTTTGCTTCTCTTTTATGCACTTCACTTTTAATCATAAGTGCTAATATATTTTTACTCCAACCATGTTCTACTATTTTTGTAATATACCAATATCGTAAATTGATATCTTTAATTTTTTGTATTAATAGTATATTATGTGTCCAAGGTATTTGTGTAACTAATATTTGTACATTTTGTTCAGATTTATTTTCACTTTTTATTTGTGCAACTGATGGTTGCCCAATTTGAATATCAGAATACTCAGTATAAAACTGAACCATAAGTTTAATATTTCTTGTAGAAAATCCACCAAGTTCAGGAAATGCAACTTTTATATCATTGCTAAGATTATCTATAACCTTTGCACCCCATCCGAGTTTTTGTTGTTTTTGATGTATAATTTCACCTATATTAAAGTATAGTATTATCATCTCTTGATTTACTTTAGTTATAGCTCTTGTTTGAGATATCTGTATCTGTTTTTTTATTTCTACTATAAAATGTTTATACTCTTTTGTAGTGATAAGGTTTAGTTGCTTCATTTTATTTTGCCTTTTTTATAGTTTTGTATATTCATTTTTATTCCCCAACATCTAAATAAGCAAATAAATGTAAAAAGTCAAATTTCCAATGACCATCTTTATTTTTAATTGAAACTAATTTATTTTCGATATTAGAATATTCAAAAACTATATTATCAGTTTTTGCATATTGTTTGTTTTTATATTTATAATTGAAATTGATACTAACAATTTTTAAGTTTTCTTTATTTTGTAAATTATCTTGACTTAATATTTTGAAGTTTACAAATTTTATATATTTAAATAATCTACCTAATTCTTTCATTCTATGAAGCTTACTATAAATAGTTGTTGGATATTTATTAAAATAAATTAATTCATGATTCTTATTACCATTTATTAATTTCTCAAATAGATTTTTAATAAATACCTTAAAATTACTAGATATGATTTCATCAATATCTTCTTTGGTTATTGGTTTTGTATTGTCAACATTAAATAATGGCTCTGTATTCTGCTTTGCCCAATCTTTTAATGCAAATAAGATATGCCAACATTTTGAAGCAACTATTTTATTATCAAAGTTTATATCTCGACCATGCAGTATTCCATTTCTAAATGGTATAGTAAGAGGTTCTTTATTTGTTTGTTTTCTACTTTGAATAATAATATCTTTTATTGATTGAAGTCCACTTTTATGCCCTACAATAGAATCTTTTAGTATTAAATTAATATTAGAATTAAAAAACCCATATTCATGGTCAATATCATTTGTGATACCATCTATAATTGTTAAAAGTAATGGAACAGATGAAGCATATCTTTCATTAAGATAATCTTCTTTTGCTATTTGAATAAGTTCTAATCTGTCTAAAAAATATCTAATGAATAAAATACCAATATTTGGTAAATTATCTAAATATAAGTTTTTAAATGGGATTAATTCATTAATAAAACTATCTATAAAATTTTGATTATATATACTAGATAAATATTTATCTACATAATATATATTTTTATTTTCTTCATAAATAGTAATTGCTTTTTCTAATATATCAGGTACAAAACCATCGTAAGCAATCCAACAATTACTAGAAAAATATTTATTAAATTTATCTGGTAACATTAAAACTTTTTTGAGGTCTTCTTTTATCTTCTTTTGTTCTTTATTTAATTTTATATTACTAATTTTTTCAAGCTCTAATAGTTGTTGTTTATACTTATAAATATCTATAATTTTATCCATCTACCTCTCCTCAATAATATAAACTCCATAATTATTAAAATTATAAAGCTTACCTCATTATATAGACTAAAGGAAATAAAATAATCCACAAAAGATCTACCATGTGCCAGTAAGAAGCGCCAGTTTCTAAACCTTTATGATCTTTAATTGTATAACCGTTAGCTTTTACTTTTTTTCTAATTATGAATAGGATGAAAATCCCTAAAAGTACATGTAAAAAATGAAAAACACTCATCATAATATAAAACATAAAAAAAGTATTTGTGCTTAAATTTATACCTTGTTCAAACTTATCTGAAAGTTCACTTATTTTTATAATTATAAAAATAGCACCAAAACTCATAGCTGCAAGAAGCCACCTTGAAGTAAATTTAATAGCTTTTTGTCTATCACTATTCTTTATAGTTTGAACAGCTTGAACTACAAACCAGCTGCTAAGAAGTAAAACTATAGTATTTACAAAACCCGCACTTTGGTTAAGGAGAAGTTGTGAATTGTTAAAAAGTTCAACATCAGAGCGTCTTGCGAAAGCATAACCTAAAAAGAGAGCACCAAATGTTATTAACTCTATATATATAACTATCCAAATACCAATGTCACCAGGTGGATAAGTAGCTTTTCTTCCGAGTTCTAAACTCTTGTTAAGTTGCATATAACCTCTTTTGATTTTGAAGATTATAGCATTTTAAAGTGCTTTAGTAATTAAATTAAAAGTTAAGTTTAATAAAAAATAGATATAATGCCTTTTACTACGAAGAGGTAGAATTAAAAAAGGAGTTACATATGACTGAACGTATTACAAAAAATATGGCTAGAAATATCTATTTTGGTGGAAGTATCTTCGCTATTTTAGTATTTGTTGGTCTTACATTTGACACTGTTCAACAAGTTCCTAAATTGTCTAACGATGACAAAATTACGGAATCTGTAGCACGTGGAAAAAATTTATGGGAAGTTAACAACTGTGTTGGTTGCCATACAATTATGGGTGAGGGTGCTTACTATGCACCAGAGTTAGCTAATGTATTTGATCGTCGTGGAATGAAAAACGAAGTTGCATTTAAAGCATTTTTACAAGGTTGGATGGCAGCGCAGCCACTTCAAGAACCAGGTAGAAGAAAAATGCCTCAATTTAATCTAAGTGAAAGTCAAGTTAATGATATAGCTGACTTTTTAATATGGACATCTCGTATCGACGATAACGAATGGCCTCCAAATATTGAAGGATAGTAGAGTATGAAATATAGTTCACAAATGGTCGCAAAACCATATTTTATTTTTGCACTGATTCTTCTTGCGGGAGAGATCCTTTTTGGTTTAATAATGGGTACTCAGTACATCGCTGGTGATTTCTTATTTCCAGAGATCCCTTTTAATGTTGCACGTATGGTTCACACTAACTTACTTATAGTTCTAATTTTATTTGGTTTCATGGGTGCTACTTTTTACCTTGTTCCTGAAGAGAGTGAAAGAGAACTTTGGAGTCCACTATTAGCTAAAATTACTTTTTGGGTATTTGCTGCTGCTGGTGTTGCTACTATTTTAGGTTACCTTTTTGTTCCTTATGCTACTTTAGCAGAGATCACTATGAATGAATTACTGCCTACTATGGGTAGAGAGTTTTTAGAACAACCTACAATTACTAAAATTGGTATAGTTATAGTTGTTCTAGCATTTATTTTAAATGTTGGTATGACTGTACTTAAGGGTCGTAAAACTGTTATAACAGTTGTTCTTTTAACAGGACTTGTTGGTCTTGCTGTTTTCTTTCTATTTGCATTTTATGTTCCTGAAAACCTTGTTATGGACAAATTTTTCTGGTGGTATGTTGTTCACTTATGGGTTGAAGGTGTTTGGGAGCTTATTTTAGGAGCTATTCTTTCATTTGTACTTATTAAAGTAACTGGTGTTGATCGCGAACATATTGACAAGTGGTTATACCTAATCATTGCTATGACTCTTGTCTCTGGAATTGTAGGAACTGGTCATCACTATTTCTTTATCGGAACTCCTGATTACTGGTTATGGATTGGTTCTATAGCTTCTGCTGTTGAGCCTTTACCATTCTTTTTAATGATCCTTTACGCATTTAGCATGGCTAAGCAACGCCGTATTGATCACGATAATAAAATGGCTCTTACATGGGCTAAAGGTACTGCAGTTATGGCATTTCTAGGAGCAGGTGTTTGGGGTTTCTTACACACATTAGCACCTATTAACTTCTATACTCATGGTACTCAGTTAACTGCGGCTCATGGTCATTTAGCATTTTTTGGTGCGTACATTATGATCTTATTTACGATCATCTCTTACGCTATGCCTATTATGCGTGGTCGTCCTCATGGGAATGGTCCTAAAGCACAAGCAGTTGAGCTTAAAAGTTTTTGGATGATGGTTATTGGTATGCTTGGACTGACAGCGGCACTTACTGTTGCTGGTTTCATTCAAGTTTCACTTCAAAGACTTCCTGATGTTGGAGCATTAAGCTTTATGGCTACACAAGATGAGATCGTATCTGTATACAAAGTACGTTTAGCATTTGGTATTTTAGTATTAGCTGGTCTTTTTACTTACTTCTACAGTTTCTTCGTTAAAGAAGAGACAGCGTAGTTTTACACTAAATACTTATCACATTAATTGTGATGAGTATTTTTTTCTTAATAAATTTATGTTAGATAAAATAAATTTATTAAGAAAAATGAATACTTCACTACTTTGAGATATGGTTAAAATGAGAAACAAATGATTAAAAATTTTTTAGAGTTTGAAGAGACTACTGGTAAAGCTTGGGATAAGTTCTTAAAAAAGAGAACAACTATTACTCATAAAGAGTGTGAAGTTCTCTTTAGTAAAAAAAGCAAAGCTCTTAAGATCTTTTACCACCTTCTAGGCGGGGAGCAGGCTAAAGAGCTACAAGTTACTGATAAACGATTTATCAATACCAAAAGAACTCTATTAGAAAAAATTTCAGGTTCAGGCAAGACTTTTTTTCTTGCATGGCAAGATGAAAAAGGGATCTATCTACCCGCATCACTTGCATATTTTCCCTCACATGAACAAAATGAGATGATGTACTTTTGGTTGGTAGCTATGCTTACTCACGTTGATATAACATCTTCTAACATTATTTTAGAAAATACAAAAGCTGTAAAATTACTCTGTGAAAAATATGTAGGTTTTAAAAACTTTTATGAAGAGGCAAGTGGCTACTTAATATCTAGAAATGAAGTTTACTCATTTGTTAACTCTTCAGAAGAGAATGAGTTAACAGATAACTATCCTTTTCCTTTATGGATCTATCCATCTCTTTCATCAAAGAATAGAGTAAATGATCTTAGTGATGAAGAAGAAGATGAAGAAAAAGATGAGAGTACACCTGATAAAACTGACACTCTAAACATGAAAAAACAGGCTAATCAGATCGATGATAAAAAAGAGACTGATGGTCTTTTAGCTTTTTTACCAGACTCACTTATGAGCATAATGGAGCAGGTAAATGTTGACAGGAGTGAAGATGATAGTTTTGATGAAGACGCTCTTTACAATGCAGAAGATCTTGATGAAATAACATTAGGACAAAAAAAAGCAAACCTTAACGCAAGACTTAAGATGGATCTAGACCTTGCGGTTGATAGTTCTGAAGAGTACCCTCTAGGTAAGGGACACTTTATAGATGAATGGGACTATAAAAGTCAAACATATTTAAAAAACTATGTCTGTATAAAACCACTAATAACTACAAATATAGAACCCATTGAAGTTCCAAAAAGATTAAAAAAAATGATTAAAAAAATTCAAGATGAGTTAGATCTACTTCAACTTGATCGTATTAAAAATGATAACCTACCATATGGTGATGAGATAAATTTAGATAGTTGGATTGACTATAAAGGACACCAAAATAAGTCTATGCATCCACAAAAATTTTATGAAAGTTTTGAGAAAAAAACTAGAGATATGGCTACTCTTATTTTAGCAGATATTTCACTCTCAACTGAAGCTGGAATAACGCAAGAGATCAGAGTAATAGATATGATTAAAGACTCCCTTATGGTTTTTTCAGAGTCACTGCAAAAACTTCAAGATAGGTTTGCAATTTATGCCTTTTCGTCATTAAAAAATACAAATGTCCGTTTTCATATTATAAAAAATTTTAAAGAGAAGTATACAGACCTAGTTCGTGGACGAATAGACACTATAAAACCTGGTTATTATACAAGATTAGGTGCCGCGATCAGAGAGAGTGCTAAAGTCTTAGATATGCAAAAATCACAAAATAAATTACTTCTGATCGTAAGTGATGGTAAACCTAATGATGTTGACAGGTACGATGGTCGTTATGGAATTGAAGATACTAAAAAAGCGATTGAAGAGGTTAAGAAAAAAGGGATAACACCTTTTTGTATAACGATCGATCTTGAAGCAAAAGAGTATTTAGCTTACCTTTTTGGTAAAAATGGCTATGTTGTTGTAAGAGATGGTAAAAAGTTACCAAAAGTACTACCAGAAGTCTATATAAATTTAACAAAATAGGAAAAATTATGTCACAAACTTATTATGAAGCACAAGCAAATGAAATAGAGCTTTTTGAAGCCTCAGCTCAAATGAACCTTCCGATACTTATTAAAGGTCCAACAGGTTGTGGGAAAACACGTTTTATTGAGTATATGGGAGAGAAATTAAAAAGAGATGTTTACACAGTAGTTTGTCATGATGACTTAAGTGCGGCAGATCTTGTTGGTCGCCACCTTATAGACGAAAATGGAACATACTGGCAAGATGGACCACTTACTAAAGCTGTACGAAATGGTGGTATATGTTACTTAGATGAGATCATAGAAGCTAGAAAAGATACAACCGTTGTTCTTCACTCTCTTGCAGATTACAGGCGAGTTCTTCCAATCGATCGCACTGGTGAGACGATCGAAGCACACCCAGACTTTATGTTAGTTGTCTCATATAACCCAGGTTATCAAAATGTACTTAAGGGTATGAAGCCTAGTACAAAACAGCGTTTTATTTCACTCTCATTCGATTACCCTAAAGCAGATATTGAAGAGAAAATAGTTATAAAAGAGAGTGGAGTTGATAGTGAAACTGCTAAAAAATTAGTAACGATCGCAGGTGAGATCAGACAACTTAGTGATACTGATATACAAGAAGCAGTCTCAACAAGACTACTTATTTACGCTGCAAAACTTATAACAAAAGGCTTTGACCCATATAATGCTTGTATGCACTCGATCGTAGAGTCTTTAAGTGATGAGGAAGATGTTTTAGAAGTTTTAGAGAAGTTGATAGGGTTACATTTTAAAGTTCTGTCCCTCTAGGTTATCTAGTGTTGTTTCATTAAACATTTTTTTGATCATATCTTTTGGATCAACCCATTGATCGTGAAGTGAGCACTTATGTTCGCTATCACATACACCACCTAAAATACACTCTGTATCACTTATACTTTGATTACAAACATTTAAGATATCTGAAATTACAATTTGCGAAGCTTCTCTAGCTAATTTATATCCACCTTCACGACCTCTAATAGATAGTATTAGATCTGCTTTAGCTAAATCAGTCATTATTTTTGTTAAATATTTGTATGGTATAACCAAAGCTTCTGAGATCTCTTTTGCACTATAAAGCTTATCTTTATCTTTACTAGCAATATAACTTAAAATTCGTATTGAGTAACGAGATGTACTACTAAGTTGCATAACGATCCTTTTCTATGGAGTGATTATAGCACGGGTTGCAGTATTTTTACTGTTTATAATTTGTAATATTTACAAAAATAACAATTTATAAACAATATATGAGTTATAATCTTTCTTATTTAAAAACAAAGACTATAAATATGAAAAATTTTGAAGATTACTCTACACAACTTACACAATCAGTCGGTTCTAAAGATGGACTTGTCTCTCCTGCTATAGCTAATTCTGCATCTTTTGCTTATGGAAGTGCACAAATAGCGGAAGATATATTTGCCGCTCGTGCAAAACGTCCACTATACTCTCGTATGGGAAATCCTACTTCAGCAAGACTAGAGTCTATTATGGCTGAGCTTGATGGTGGAGTTGGTGCAGTTGCAACGAGTTCAGGTATGGGTGCGATCGCAATGGTCTGTATGTCTTTACTTAAAAGCGGAGATGAGATCATAAGTATAGGTGGGCTTTTTGGTGGAACTTACTCATTTTTCAGTGAAACACTTTCACGCTTCGGAGTGAAAACTCACTTTTTTGATGTTGATGAACTTGAAAATATAAGCTCAGCTATAAATGAAAATACAAAAATAGTTTTCCTAGAGAGTGTTGGAAACCCTAACATGAGGCTACCAGATATAGAAGCGATCGCAAACATCACTACAAAGCATCAAGTAGCACTTGTAGTTGACAATACTATTACACCGATGGGTGTACTTCCATTACAACTAGGTGCAGACATAGTACTCTACTCAACTACAAAAATAATAAGCGGTAACTCTTCTGCCTTAGGTGGTATAGCAGTTTTTAGAGCTATTGAAGATGAAGACAAGTTTAAAACAACTCGTTATGCTGAGTTAGAAAAAATAATAAATAAGATGGGCAAAATGGCTCTTGTTGCAAATGCTAAAAAAAGAGCGTTAAGAGACTTTGGTATGAGTGCTTCAGCTCACTCATCATATCAAGCTATGCTTGGACTTGAGACACTACCACTTAGAAGTGAGAGAATAAACAGTAGCGTTGAGTTTATAGTAAAAGCTCTGAATGAAAAAGGTTTAAATGTAAATCACCCATCATTACCAACTAATGTACATCATGATCGCTATAACACAAATTTCACGCAAGGATGTGGAACGTTATTCACGATCGACTTTGGATCAAAACAGAGTGCATACAGCTTTTTAGATAACTCTAAACTATTAACGATCACGGCAAATATTGGAGATAGTAGAACACTAGGGCTTCATATGGCATCTACTATATACAGTGACTTTAATAGTGAACAAAAAGAGTTTTTAGGTATTACTGAAGGACTTGTAAGGATCTCAGTTGGTTTAGAAAACCCACAAGATTTAATAAACGATATTTTAACAGCTTCAAAGGAATAACCTTGGGTACACAACTAGATAGTTCACATGAGAGTGAAGTTGTTTTTTCAAAACCTCCTAGGTTTAGTGTTTTGCTACTAAATGATGACTATACATCTATGGAGTTTGTAATAAAAGTTTTAATGAATATTTTTAGAAAAAATGCAGAAGATGCACATCAAATAATGCTGGACGTTCATAAAAATGGAAGTGGAAACTGTGGAACCTATAGTTATGACATAGCAAGAACAAAAATTGCTCAAGTAGAGAAAAGTGCGCTAGATGAGGGTTTTCCTCTTAAAGCCATTATGAAGGAGCTTTAATGGTTTCAAATGAACTAAATGATGTTTTTAAAAATGCTATATTTATAGCCAAACATGCACGTCACGAGTACTTAAGTGTCGAACACCTTTTTCTCTCTTTGTTAGAGTCACAAAAAGGAATTGACATTATTGAGGAGTGTGGAGCAGATGTTGAAGGGCTAAAGGTCGCTACTAAAGATTATATGAAAGAGTTTATAGCTTCACTTCCTAATGATATTCAAGCCGATCCATACGAAACAGAAGCACTATCTAGTGTTATTGATAGGATGATGAAACATATTCACTCAGCTCAAAAGCCAAGTGCTGAGATTGGAGACTTACTCGCTTCTATGTACGATCAAGAGGGTTGTTACTCTCAACTACTTCTACAAGAGAGTGGAATTGATAAGGTTGATATTTTAGATGTTATCTCTCATGGAGAGAGTACTGAAGAAGTAGTAAGTGAAGAGTCTCAAGATCAGCTAAAAGATAAATTTTTAGCTAAATATACTATTGATTTAACTCAGAGTGCAAGAGATGGAAAAATAGACCCAGTAATTGGTCGCTCTTCTGAGTTAGAGCGTGTACTTCAAACTCTATGCCGTCGTAAAAAGAATAATCCTCTTTTAGTTGGTGAAGCAGGAGTAGGTAAGACTGCGATCGCAGAAGCACTGGCACTCAAAATTGAAGCTAATGAGGTTCCAGAGATCCTTAGTGGAGCTAAACTTTTAGCACTAGATCTTGGTGCAATGTTAGCAGGAACTAAGTACAGAGGTGACTTTGAGAAACGCTTAAAAGGTGTTATTGATGAGCTTAAAAGTTATAAGAACGCTATTTTATTTATCGATGAGATCCATACGATAGTAGGTGCAGGCGCAGTTGGTGGTGGGAGTCTTGATGCTTCAAACTTACTAAAACCAGCACTAGCTAGTGGTGAGTTGAAGTGTATGGGCGCAACAACTTATGGTGAGTACCGAAATGCTTTTGAGAAAGATCGAGCACTCTCACGTCGCTTTGCTAAGATCGATGTTGATGAGCCAAGTATTAATGATAGTTTCCTTATTTTAAAAGGCTTAAAGTCTAAGTATGAAGAGCACCATGGTGTAACTTATGCTGACAAAACTCTACGATCTGCTGTGGAACTCTCAAAGCGTTATATAAATGATCGTTTTTTACCTGACGTTGCGATTGACATTATAGACGAATGTGGAGCATCAACTCATGTTCAAAAACGTAAGCGTAAAAGTATAACGATCAAAGATGTTGAAAATGTGATCTCTAAAATTGCTAAAATTCCACCTCAAAGTGTAGAAGAAGATGACATAGAAAAACTTCAAAAGTTAGAGAGTGAGCTAAAAGCAACTGTCATAGATCAAGACCCAGCGATCGAAGTTGTTAGTGCTGCGATCAAACGCTCACGTGCAGGTTTAGCAAAAGCAGATAAACCAACTGCATCTTTTCTTTTTTCAGGACCTACAGGTGTAGGTAAAACAGAATTAGCTAAGAGCTTAGCTTCAACTTTGGGTATTTACTTTGAGCGTTTTGATATGAGTGAATATATGGAAAAACACGCTATTTCACGTCTGATCGGAACTCCTCCTGGTTATGTTGGATTTGAACAAGGTGGACTTCTTACAGAGTGTGTTAGAAAGCACCCTTATATGGTTCTACTTCTTGATGAGATTGAAAAAGCTCATAGTGACTTACTAAATATTCTATTGCAAGTGATGGACAGTGCGACACTAACAGATAATAATGGTTATAAAGCAAACTTCTCAAACATTATTTTGATCATGACTTCAAACTTAGGTGCAAGTGAAGCTCCAGTTATGGGCTTTAATTCTGATCAGGAACTCTCTCGTGACAAAGCTCTAAAAGCATTTTTTGCACCAGAGTTTAGAAATAGAATAGACAAAATTGTAGAGTTTAAAGCGTTAGAGCCTAAAAGTGTAGAGTTAATTGCACAGAAATTTATTGATGAGTTAAATGAGAAACTAAAAACTAAAAAAGTTATACTTACTCTTAGTAAAAAAGCACTTATTCATATAGCTGATATAGGCTACGATAAAGATCTAGGTGCTCGTCCATTAGCTCGTGTTATTCAAGATAAGCTAGAAGATACTATAAGCGATGAGCTTCTTTTTGGTGCGCTTAAAAATGGTGGAGAAGTTAAAGTTGATTATAAAAAAGATGAGTTAGTTTTTGAGTATACCTCTACTAAGTAGCGATCTAAGCTTTCCAGATCCAGCAAAAGCCATAAAAGAGGGCGTTGTTGCTATTGGTGGAGATCTCTCAATTGAGCGACTACTTTTAGCTTACAAGAGCGGTATATTTCCTTGGTACTCTGAAGAAGAGCCACTTATTTGGTGGTCGCCAGATCCTCGATTTATTTTAGAACTAGACGAGTTTAAGTTAAGAAAATCTCTTCGTAAAAAACTATCAAGCTTTGAAGTTAAATATAACACAGCTTTTGAAGATGTGATCGAAGAGTGTTCAAAAATTGATCGCCCTGGACAAAAAGGAAAGTGGCTACACGAAGAGATGGTAAAAGCCTACAAGGAACTTCATACTTTAGGGTATGCAGTAAGTGTTGAGAGCTATCAAAATAAAGAGCTAGTAGGTGGACTTTACGGCATAATAATAGGACGTGTCTTTTGCGGTGAGTCTATGTTTAGCAAAGTTAGTGACGCTTCAAAAGTTGCTTTCAATTTTTTAGTGGAGAAGCTAAAAAAAGAGAACTTTGACTTTATTGACGCACAAGTTTATACTGATCACTTAAACTCATTAGGAGCAAAAGAGATTAGTAGAGATGAGTTTTTAAAAAGAATAAAAGGGTAGGACTTGCGAACTTTTTAGTTTAAAGCTTCTATTTTTGTCTCATAAGTTTCATTGATTTCATCTAACTCTATCTGAGCCTCTTCAAATAGATCAAACAACTCTTCAACTCTATTTTCATCATCTGAAACAATTTTTGAGAGTTCCATCAGGCGTGAGCTATCACCGTTGTTTGAAACCTCAATAAGTTCTTTATGGTTCTCAGATATCTGATCTTCTAACTCCATAATTTCATTCTCAAACTTCTCAACTTTTTTCTTTAGCGGAGCAGTTGTTTTGCTTCTCTCACGTACAAGATCTGCACGTAATTTTTTGTTCTCTTTGCTGTTTGATTTAGGTACAACTTTTACTTTTTCATTGCTCTCTTCTTCATCCCAACCAATCTTACTTAAAAAGTCATCATATCCACCATCAAAATATTTAGCTTCATCTGAAGCAAATATAATAAGACGATCACAAACTTTTCGCAATAGCTCTTCAGAGTGAGTAACTATTATAACTGAGCCTTTAAAGTTTTTTATAGCCTTGCTTAGAGCATCTATAGAATCCATGTCAAGGTGATTAGTTGGCTCATCGAGAAATAGTAAGTTTACATTTTTAGCTAAAATTTGTCCAAGCATTACACGACTTTTTTCACCACCAGATAGTAAAGCAATCTTCTTCTTGGCACTATCTCCACTGAACATCATACCGCCACAAATTGAGCGTACACTTGACTCTGAAAGCTTTGGATTACCCACATAGATCTCATCCATAACACTATTTTTAGGGTTCAAGTGAGCTATATTAGTCTGTCCAAAGTGTGCAAATGAAGTTGTTCCATGGTACTCAATATCTCCACTAAGTTGTTTTAACTCTTTTGCGATCGTATTTAAAAGTGTAGATTTCCCTTTACCATTTTTACCTATTATTCCTAAGCATTCACCTTTTTCAAGTGTGAAAGATATATTTTTAAATAAAATTTTGTCTGCACTATAACCAAAGCTAAGATCTTTTACATCAAGTAAAACTTTTGCAGGAGTATCTTTAAAGTTAAAGTCAAAACTAAGAGTATTATCAAAACCTAGATCATCTAGTAGATCCATTTTTTCTAACTCTTTTACTTTTGACTGTGCACGTGTTGCTGTTGAAGCTCTTGCTTTATTTTTAGCTATAAAATCTTCAAGCTCTTTTACTTTTTTATCTTGAGCTATTTTATGCTTTGCATGAAGTTCATCATTTGCTTCTAGTTGCTCATAAAATTTATAAGTGTTACCTTCTATTAAAGTAAGCGACTTTCTAATAATTCCCATAGTATGAGTACACACAGAGTCCATAAAGTCGCGATCGTGAGTGATAAGAATAACTTCACCCTCAAAGCTTCTTAAAAAGCTCTTTAACCATCTAAGAGAGACAATGTCTAGGTAGTTGGTAGGTTCATCTAATAGTAGTAGATTTGGCTCAGTTACAAGAAGTTTAGCAAGGTTAATACGGATCTGGTAACCACCTGAGAATGAGAGTGGATCTTTGTCTAAGTCACTCTCAACAAAACCCAAACCAAAAAGGATCTTTTCAACTCTATAAGTGTCATATTTCATATCTTCACTAAGAGCAAGAGCAGCTTCTTCTCTTAGTGTAGGCTCATTAAAAGTTAAGTGCTGTCTTAGAGTTCCGATCTTATAGTTCTTAGGGATTATTACATCTCCACTATCAGCACTCTCTTCTGCTAAAATAAGTTTAAAAAGTGTTGACTTTCCACTACCATTACGACCAACTAAACCAACTCTATTCCCAGAGTTTAGTTTGAAAGAAAGTGAGTTGAAAAGTTCTTGAGAAGAGTAACTTTTTGATATATTTGTAAGTTGTATCATAATAAATTTAAACCATAGGCATCGAAATGCTTTCTTCTTCTACATTCATTTGAGCTTCGCCCATGTCTACATTTTCATAAACAACTTCAAAAGCTTTTTTAGGTTCTGCATTTACAAAACGAGTAAATTTCTTTTGAAAAGTCAGTTTTACGTGTCCAGTAGGTCCATTACGCTGTTTACCTATAATGATCTCTGCCTCTTCTTCTTCTCGTTCAACATAGTTACTAATGAACTCTTTACCATCAGCCTTAGCCTGTTTTTCACGCTCTTTTTCCTCTTTAAAGAGGTAAACATCATCGCGATATACAAACATAATAATATCTGCATCTTGCTCGATTGCACCAGACTCACGAATATCACTAAGCATAGGACGTTTATCTGCACGACCTTCAAGACCACGGTTTAGTTGAGAAAGTGCAAGAATAGGCATCTCTAATTCACGAGCTAACATTTTTAAACCACGACTGATCGCACTTACTTCATCTTGACGACCACGTCCACCACCAGTTTCACTCATAATTTGAATATAGTCAATTACAGCCATTTCGATCTCTGGGTGTTGTTGTTTTAGTTTTCTAAGACGAGATTTTAGTTGGTTAATATTTAGACTACCTTGATCGTCAATAAAGAGCGATCGTGTCTTCATTTTTGCGATCTCACTGTCAAGGTCTGCTTGTTGTTTAGCATCAATATTTCCAACACGTAAGTTTGTAAGGTAAATAGATGTTTTCATACTTAAAAGTCTTAACATTAACTGTTCTGCTGGCATCTCTAGAGAGAAAAAAGCTACACCTTTACCTTTATCTAAAAGGTTTGAAACTGTATTTAAAACGAAAGATGTTTTCCCCATAGCTGGTCTGGCCGCTATAATTACCAAGTCACCTTTACCAAACCCTGTTGTCATTTTATTAAGTTCATGAAAACCAGTATCTACACCAACTAAAACAGTGTCACCACGAGCTTTCATCTCTTCTATATACTCTAGTGTAGCTTGTGCAACTTCAGGAGCTTCTCTAAACTCTTTTTTTGTAGCACTTTGTGTTATTTCAAACAGTTTTTTCTCAACAAGATCTATAACTTCACTACTTGGTAGTTGCTCTTCGATCGTAAAATGTTTGATCTCTGTTGTAAGTGTTAAAAGATGGCGTTTCATCGCCTTATCTTTTAGTTCCTCTATGTAAGCTGCTGTATTTGAGATAGGGTTAGCACTTAAAATCTCAAGCATAACTCCTTCATCAAACTTATTTTTTTTGCCAAGCTCTTTTTTTAAAAACTCTTCAGCAATAGGTTGCTCTTGAAGTGTTAAAATAGTCATGCTATCATAAATTTCAGCGTGTGCTGGAAGGTAGAAGTCATCTTTACTTAAGATATTTGATATATCATCAAACTGCTCCGGCTCAAAAATAATAGAGCTTAAAACAGATCTCTCAAATGCTAGGTTATATAGGTGTTCTTCCATTAGTTCTCCAACGCCATTTTTTCAACTTCATTAACAAAACGCTCTACAAGTTCGTCCTCTTTTAGTTTTGCAACAACTTCACCTCTAACCATAATAAGACCACTACCTTTTCCAAATGCGATCGCAACATCTGCGTGAGCTGCTTCTCCGATCGCATTTACTACACAACCCATTACGGAGACATTAAGAGGTTTTGTTATATGTTTTGTTCTCTCTTCTACTTGAGCCACTGCTTTAACAAGATCAGCTTCAATGCGTCCACAAGTTGGACATGAAATAATATTTATTCCATCATTAGCGACTCCACTATCTTTTAAAATAGCACGTCCAACTTTGATCTCCTCTTCTAGCTCGCCTGTGATCGAAATACGCATAGTGTCCCCTATGCCATCAAGTAGTAGTGAACCAAGTGCGATCGAGCTTTTTACAGTTGAATGAAATAGCGTTCCTGCTTCTGTTACACCTAAGTGAAAAGGGTAACTATTTTTTGGACGTAACATTCTATATGCTGCAACTGTTCTTTGAACATCGCTAGCTTTTAAAGAGATCTTAATATTTTCAAAACCTAAATCTTCAAGATACTTTATGTTGTATTCAGCCGAAGCCACCATACCCTCAGGTGTTTGACCATACTTAGTGTCAAACTCTTTTTCTAGTGAGCCTGAATTTACACCTATACGGATCGGAAGTGAGTGCTCAGCACATGCTTTAACAACCTCTTTTACACGATCGCGACTACCAATATTTCCAGGATTAATACGAATACAGTCAACACTCTCAGCTGCGATCAATGCAAGACGATGGTTGAAATGAATATCTGCGATCAGAGGCATGGAGATCTCTTTTTTGATCTGCTTTAGTGCGTGTGCGTCTTCTTCATCTACTACTGCAACACGAACTATGTCACAACCTGCAAAGTGTAAACGGTTGATCTGCTCTAGTGTCTCTTTAATATTTTTAGTTTTTGAGTAAGTCATAGACTGAACACTTATAGGTGCATCGCCACCAACGGCTACATCTCCTACAAATATTTTTTTAGTTGGGTATCTTTTTATCATAATGAATTATATCTTTTTAGACTTTAGCTTATTTTTCCACATTAAGGATTTTTGACTATTTTTTGGAGTTCCTAAGCCTTTTTCATACATATATATAACTTTTTTTATAGCATCTACAAAACCACTTTTAGCTGATTGACGATACCAGTATAGTGAATTTTTCAGGTCTCTATTTACCCAAATTTTATTTTCATACATATATGCTAATGAGTATTGTGCTTCTGGACTACCATTTCTTGCAGCTTTTACAAATAATGTATAAGCCTTTTTTGTACTTTTTTTAACGCCAAAACCATTGTAGTAGAACTGCCCTAAAGTATACTGTGCAACACTGTCTTTTTCACTTTGTGCTTCACTCAAATATTTAAAAGCTTTTTTAGGTGAGTACATTTCAAGAGTTTTATTTGCATACAACTCAGCCAATAGTAGCTTTGACTTGTTATAATCGCCATTAGCAGAGAGTATTAAGTATGCTACAGCTTTGTCATACTTGCCACCAGCTTCAAAAATTCGACCTAAGACGTACTGTGCGGGAGCATAGTTCTTATTCGCTGCCATAGTAAAGTACTTAAATGCAGTTTGTAAGTCTTTATCACAACCTCTTGCGTCGCTATACATAACACCAAGCATATGTGCTGATTTTTCATCTCCGCCTTCTGCAAGACGAGAGAATGATATGAGTGAATTTTTGTAGTCACCTAATTGATAACTTTTAAATGTATCTTCATAGTTATCAGAACCATAGCTTAAAGCAGTGAATAAAAAAAGAAGAAGAAAGTATTTAAAATTTTTCATTATTTATATTAATAACTACCTCTTAAAAAAGGTAGTTAGCTTCTAAGCGGTATTCGTTGTATGATTGATCATCAGTTGCTTCACCGATGTTTTTATCAGCATTTACACTTGCTGCACGAAATTTTAACTCTAGATCAGGTAAACTTTTAAAAGTTTTCCATACATCTAAGTGTATTATACTTCTGTCAGTTTTAGAGATACTACCAGCAAGCTCTTTAGCTCTGTCATAATCCATAACTGCATAATCTATGTTCATTCTTAAACCTGAAACAAGACCTGCTTTTCCAAAGTTGTAACCTGCTTTAAGCATCCAAGAATTGGTACCAGCTTCCCAGTTGTACTGAGCCATAGAACGAGTATAGCCACCAGTTGGGAAACCACGCCAAGGAGCAATGATATCTGCTTTATTATCTATAGATGAGTAACCTAACATAATATTACCAGCACCTTTTTTAACTTTAATTCTAGTCATCCAAGCACTAGCATCAACACTATTAGGATTTGTATACCCGCCTGGAGTTGCTGTTGATACTTTTCCACTAAGTGCCGCGCCACCAATAGCACCAGCACCTTCATCTATCTGAGAAATATATCTTGCACCTGGAGTTACACTCCACCCATTTCCTATATCTATTTTATAGTTAACTTCTGGGATAATACTACTTACAAAACCGTCTATAAACATATAGTCAGCGTTAAGTTTTAGTCCCTTTATGCTTCTGTTTTGTGCAGTTAGAACTACCATACCAGGGTTTGCATTTACTTCAGCAGCACTTATTTTTGCTAAAGTTAAACCTTTGTGTCTTGCACTGTCATCATTACCATTAGTTCCATCAACCGCTATAATACTTCCAAAACCTTCATGGTTACGAAGCTTTTGCTTATCAAAATAGGCAGCTCTTAGTCTTGTTTTACTCACTATTTTAGTGTCAATTGAGTAACCTTGAAATGTATTTGGAACCATTTTAGTGTCATTAGATCTCAAAAGAGTACTCTCAAATTTTTGACGACCAAGTTTAGCACTAGTTTTGTAGTTGTTGTACTCTAAAAAAGCTATTGCTAATGTATTTATTGCAGCGTTCTCTTCACCTGCACCTTTAAAGTATACATCTGCACCAGCTTTTAACTTAGTATAGTTTGTTGATGCAAGAGGTGAAGCATTGTAAAGACCTACTGTTGCACCAAAACCGTTGTACAGTGCAGTTCTATAAGTTAAACTACCACCAACTGCTGCTATAGAGTTATCTTTATTGTTTGTACCTTCTTCTTCAGCCCAGTCCCAGTAGAATGAGTTAAATCGCATGCGACCAAAAAACTGTCCCTCTTTAAACATATCTGTTATGCTATTAACTCTTTTAGCATCTTCTTTATATGTTAGAATCATGTTATTTGCAAGTTTAACTTTGTCAGTTTCAAGTGCGCTAAGGCTGCTTGTAGCCATTGCACTAATTGCAAGTGCTGTTAATATTTTATTTTTCATTATTATCCCTTTTAATATTTTTATCAGATAGCTCATCTTTATCATCGCTGTTGTTATTTGGTATGTTATCCATTTGAACTTTAAAAAATGATATGGACTCGGAGAGTGAAGTTACTTCACTCTCTAAATAGGTGCTTATTGTTGCTAGCTCTTTTGAAGATAAACTGTTTGCATGTGTGACAGCATCAAGCTCGTGCATCGCCTGAGAAATTTGTGTAATTCCTACATCTTGTTCACTAGAAGCGGTAGAAATATCGTTAATTAACTCTGCAGTATGAGTAATTTTAGGTACTACTTCATCTATTAACTCTCCTGCAGTTTTTGAAATATCTACACTTTGGCTTGTTATATCTGAGATCTGTGAAGCTGCAATTTGGCTTCTTTTTGCTAACTTTCTAACCTCTGAAGCAACTACAGCAAAACCTTTACCATGCTCACCCGCGCGAGCTGCTTCGATCGCAGCATTAAGAGCAAGAAGGTTTGTTTGATAAACTATATCTTCTATGATGATTATTTTTTCTGCAATAGCTTCCATGCTTTTAACTGTTTTACTAACTGCGCTGCCGCCATCAGTAGCTAATTTTGCTGCGTCAGTTGCCAGCATATTTGTCAGAGCTGAGTTCTTTGCATTTTGAGTAATACCAGCCCCCATCTGCTCAACTGCAGCACTTGTTTTAGTAAGTGAACTTGACTGTTCTGTAGCTCCGCTTGCAATAGATTGACTAGAGTTATTAACATTTGTAACTGCTTGTTGCATATTTGAAACGGAGAGTTTAATATCTTCCATTGTTAAAGATAGTTTTGAAACTAACTCATTTAGCGAACTTTTTATATCAAAAAAATCGCCATGATACTCTTTAGTAATTTTAATGTCCAAGTTGCCTTGTGATAGCTCTTTTAAAATATTTGAAACATCTTGAATAGTTTTTTCAGACTCTAGTGAAACTTTGTTTGCTACTTTTTCAATAACTCCAGTAGCATTTTCAATAGTCCCACCAAATTTCATATCAGATAACTCGTTGAAGAGTGTACTAATTTTGTTGATATCTGTACCTATTTGCATTTCAAGTTTTTCTAACATAACATTAATAAGGTCTTTTAAGTCATTTAAACCTGCATGATTAGAATCTAGTTTAAGACGAGAGCGCAAGTGACCATTTCCAACTTCTAGTATAACTACTCTTGCCTCATTAATAAGGTCTTTCTCTTTGTCTTGTGAACTATTTATACGTTTGATATTTTCATTGACTAATTGCATTATTTTACCAATATCATCCATCGATTTAATTTCTGATAATTCAACTGAGTCTACTTCACGATTTAGGTAACTGAAAAAACCTAAAAGAGATTTGGTAAAGTTGTGAAGTGGTTTAAAGACTAACGTGTTCATAGCAAAATAGAGTGATATTATTATTATAAGCATTACTAATATTAAGATAACAATAGAGATATCAATAATACTCTGAGCTTGGTCTATAACTGAGTTTATAGTAGTGATCTTTTTAGAAATTAAATATACTCCTACACAATTTTTTTGAAAATCATAAATAGGAATTGTTGTTACAAAGTAGCCGTTGTGTAGTAAGAAGCCATCTTTTTTTAATTTAAAAAAATTTATACTCTTCATGGCAGTTTCAAAATTTTTATCAATAAGTGTCTCTTTTTGAGAAATTATATAATTTTGTAGCTGTTGACTCTTTTTAAATGTTATTTTGGAATATTTTTCATCCATTAAAACTAAGAGTGATATATTTTTATTAGATAGTTCTTTTACTATAGAGTTAAAGCCTTGCATAAACTCTACTGAACCTATATATTTCTTTTTATAATTAACTGCTGCTAAGCCTCTTATGGTAAGTCCTGCTTTACCAACTTCTATAGCCGAGAGTGCTTTTTTACTCTTTTTTACACTATTTATAGTATGTCTAAAGCTTTTAAGATCATCACCATGTTTTTTTAACTTCCAAATTCTTACAAATGATTTCACATCAGCTGTATGTATGTGAATTTTTACATTTTTGAATGAACTATTTTTGTTGTATAATTTTCTAAGTGAGTTTAGTGCACTTATAGCAATTGATCTATTATTTTCTAATAGTGCTATTTTTACATCTGAGCTGTTTGCAATAGCTATAGCATTAGTTTTTGCAATAGTAAATTTTTCTTCTACATATTGAGTAGTTATGCTTTGAAGTTCTTTTTTAGTTTTTAGGTAAGTATCTACTTCTATATCGTTTGATAGTTTTTTTGTAATTACAAGCATGACACTAATAACAATAATAGAAATAGACAGAACAAGCAAAAAAATTTTCTTCATAATACTCATGTTGTAAAACATATTAATTTACCTTTTAAATTTTAAGTAATTATAATATCTTCTTTTTACTTCAAACTAAATTATGAAAACTCTATTGGATCTATGTCTACCTCTGCTAAAGGGTTTTTACAAGCTTTTATAGCAGAAAGTAGGTCTGTACTTTTTTTAGATCTTATAAGAATTACAAAACGATATTTATTTGCTATTTTCTCTATGGCTGCTTTTCCACTTCCAACGATTTCAACTTTACTGCAAGCTCTTAATGAGTTCTCCATCTCTCTCATAGATTCTTGTGCTTTAGCACCATTAGCATGTGCAAATAGAACTCTAGCTAGTTTAACAAAAGGAGGGTAGAGCTGGGCTCTTAAACTTTTTTCGTCTTCTAAAAAGTCTTCATAGTTGCTTATATAGTTGTTGAAAAACTTTTCATTAAAGCTTTGCACTAAAACTTTTGAACTATTTTTTCTACCACTACGTCCTGCAATTTGAATTAAAAGTGATAACGCTTTTTCTCTAGATCTATAATCACTCATATTTAAGATATTATCTATTCCGAAAATAATAGCGAGTGACACATCGTGATAGTCATGACCTTTTGAGAGCATCTGAGTACCAATAAGTAGGTCTATTTTATTTTCATTAAAACGTTTAAGTAGATCTTTTAACTTTTTTTGAGTTGTGATCACATCACGATCGAATTGATCTACTACTATGTCTGTATATTTCTCTTTAAAGTACTTAACTGCTTCTGCTGTTCCTATACGAGTGTTAATTAGCTTTCCTGCGTGACACTCCGGGCAAATTTGTGCGACTCTTTCACTATAGTTACAGTAGTGACACTTAAGAGTAGAACTATTTTTGTGCAGACTCATTCCCACACTACAGTAAGGACACTCATATGTAAAACCACAACTCTCACAAATGAGGTATTTGAAATTAGCACGTGTTGGTATAAAAAGCATTGACTGAGAGTTGTTAGCATGAGTTTGAGTGACCATACTCTCTACCAACGGAGTAATAGACTCAACTTCTCTCTCATAAATAAACTCTCTCTCACTACTAAAGTGCCCACCTTTAAGGCGTGTATGAGGGAACTTAACATAAGAGCTAAGAGAGGGTGTAGCACTTCCTAAAACAACTTGAATACCTAACTTTGAACCCATGTAGATAGCCATGTCTCTTGCGTTGTAACGAGGACGTGAAGAGGCTTTATAACTGTCATCATGTTCTTCATCTACTACTATTAAGCCTATATTTTTAACAGGTAAAAAGAGTGCAGATCTCGCACCTGCAATGATTGTGGCTTCATTAGAATATATTTTGGCTAATGCTTTTTCTTTGAGTTTTTTTGTTAATTTTGAGTGCCACATTACAACACTATCTCCAAAATGCTCTTCTAAACGAATTTGCATCTGTGGAGTTAAGGAGATCTCAGGCATTAAGAATATAGAATTTTTTCCACTCTCGATCATCTTCTCAAAATATTTCATGTAAATTTCTGTTTTACCACTACCTGTATCACCAAAAAGAAGAGAAATTTTATTTTTCTGTAAAAAGTCAAAAGCACTGTTTTGAGTCTCACTTAAGACTATTTTAGTTGAGTTATAAAGTTTTTCTTGACTCTCTTCTATGATAGAGCTATTAAATGGTGTAAAAATAGCTAGAGCTTCACCTAGTGAGCAGAAGTAGTAAGTTGATATAAAAGAGGCAAAAGAGAGTTGAGTTTGGCTATAAAACAGCTCTTCAACTTCGTTAATAGGTAATGTTTTAAAAGTAGGTTTATCGCAACTCTTTGTAATAACACCATTTTTAACTCTGTTGTTTAGAGTTACTTGAACTTTTGTACCAATGTTTAATGAGTGATCGTAGGAGTATGTAAGCACACCAAGTGGTGAGCCTAAAATAGAGACTAAATAGTACACTATTGAGTTAAAATTTTACAGTAACTATTAGAGTGATCGCAGTCAAAAGTACCATTTGCAGGCAGATATGTAAAAAGTATTGAATTACCATCAACTTTATAAGTGTATTGATTTGTAGCTGTTTTTAACCAGTGACCGTTAGCATCTTTAGTTGTTACACCATACATTAGAAGTGTAGCACCTCCATAAGCATCGAAAAGAAGTACGTCAGCTGTATTATTACTTACGTTTGAATCAAGTGAACCAATGTAAGAACTTTCACCTTGCAAAAGACGACCTTGACGTTCACTTATAATAGAACTTCTTAGACTTGCTATGTCTGCTTTAGTTTTAGAAATTTGAGCATCAGTTCTAGTTGCTGAAAGTTTTGGGATCGCAACTGCTGCTAAAATACCTAAGACAACGATAACAAAAATAAGTTCGATCATAGTAAAAGCTGATTTTTTCATGTGAGTTCTTTGAGTTGAGAAGTTTAAGAGTAAATGTAATGAAGCCGAAGCTTCATTTATATAAATAGTTTTAATATTGAATACTAGACCCACCAAATGAATGTGCTTTACTTATTGTTGCATCACTTGTAGCACCAGTAATACCAACAGCAGCCATAGCAATTCCAGTACATACAGCTGACTGACCAGTTGTATAAGTTACATTCAGATCAGTATTATTTGCACCAGAAGAAGTTATTGTAATACAATCCTCATAAGTTGCACCACCACTTGCATTTAATTCAACACCACCAAAAATTACATTTGTCATACTAGTAACCGGACCAAATGAACCTTGAGAAGTATAATATGAACCCATGTCAGAAATTGCAGTAGCTAATTCTGTAGCACCCTTAGCAATTTTTGCATCATCACGTGTAGCAGAAAGTTTTGGAATAGCAACAGCTGCTAAAATACCTAAAATAACGATAACAAAGATCAATTCGATCATAGTAAAACCTGAACGTTTCATGTCAGATCCTTTAAAAATAAGAAATTTACCTAACTCTTGTTAAGCATGAAAGTATTATGAACCTATTTAGCTTAGAGTTATATAAAAATTTAAATGTAGTGTTTAGTTTTGAAGTTTTTGTATTAGTTTTTTAAGATCAACATCTTGTGAGAAAAGCTCATAGTTCTTTCTGACATAAGCTTGTAGTAGTTGCTTTATTTCAGTATTTCCCTCGGCATTAAAGTCTTTTGCCATTTGAAACTCTAAAAAATTTGCAAACTGTTCTTCTACATCGATATCGAAATTTTTACCACCGATAAGAAGAGAGATTTTTTTTGACATATTGTGTTAACTAGTTAAATATTGTTTCTATTTTTGTTACTATCTCTTCAATTTCGAGATCTTTCATTTGGTTTAGTTCGTCTAAACGCTCTATTTCACTATTTTTAGCTTCGCTTTCAGCTCTTAGTGTTGTAATCTCTGTTCTTAACATCTCATTTTCACCTTTTAGTGAGTTGAATTGTTGTAGTATTTCTGATACTTTAGAGCCTAATCTTTCTAATGTTGTTTGATCTTCCATAATTGTATTTCCTTTAGCTTTTATTTGTTTGTGATTCTAACACAGATATCGACAATTAGTGAATTAAACTTTGATTTTTAGGTAATTTTACTCTATTTTGTTTGTATTTATAAAATATCATGTAGTTTATTAGCATTTTGCATTTTTTCATTTATGGCCTTGTAATCATCTTCTTGAATATTTTTTTTCATAGCAGAGAGCTCTGTTTCAAATATCTCTATTGACTCAAGCAGATTTTTTTTATTTTGTCTAAAAATATCTTCCCACATGGCTGGTGAGCTTTTAGCTAAACGTGACATAGACCTAAAACCACCAGCAGCTAGCGCTAAAATGTTGTATTTGTCAGCTTGTGCTAAAACAGTGTTTGCTAGAGAGTAAGAGATCGCATGGGGCATGTGTGAAATAAATGCTGCATGACGATCATGCTCATGAGCTGTCATATAATTAAGTTGCATCTCTATTCCGCTAAATAGTCTTACAGCTAGTTGTTGCTGATGTTCACCACTATTTTCTAAGTCACAAAGAACTACAACTTTATTTTTATACAACTCTTCTAAAGCTGCCTCTGGACCATGCTTCTCTTTACCAGTCATAGGGTGTGCTGCCACAAAATTTTTACGAATTTTAGTTGGAATACTATTTACTATAAACTCTTTTGTACTTCCAAGATCTATAATTGTTGTGTTTTCATCTATATTTTCAAACTCTTTAAAGAGTGCAATAATTCCATCAACAGGAATAGCTAAAATAATGACATCACAAGTTTTTATCTCCTCAAAAGGTACTGTTTTATCTACAAGATTTAACTCTAAAGCTACTTTTTTATGCTCTTCGTTACGATCGTAGCCGACAATAGTATCAATATAATTTAATTTTTTAAAAGCGAGTGCTAAAGAGCCTCCCATAAGGCCTAAGCCTATGATACCTATTTTCAATTTTTTTCCTTAAGAGTATAAAATTACGAAAGTATATCAAATTTAACTACTATTAATTGTTTTAAAGGTATTATTAAACCCATTTTAATAATTAGGCTAATATATATGAAACTACTAACTACTCTTTTGCTAACAATTTTTACTTTAAACCTACACGCTGTCACTGTTAAAGCTATCGAATTTAATGGACTTGTACATATTTCTGAAAATGTTGCTAACAGAATGTTAAAGTTTACTGCTAAAGAAAACATTACTACAGAACAGATTGATCAGGCTATTAAAACATTTTTTAAACAGGGTTATTTTGAAGATATTTGGGTTAGAGATGAAGATGACATACTGACTTTTTACTTTATAGAGAAACCTATTATTTCAAAGATTGAAGTTAAGGGGTACAATGGCGATGACGATGCTGATATTCATAAAACTATTTTAAATCTTGAAAAAGGTGCACTATATAATAAAAAACGTATAGAAAAAGCAAAAGAGAACATAATAAAAACACTTAACTCTGAGGGTAAAATAGACTCTGTTGTTGAAGTAACAGAAGAGATGCAAGAGAACGGTAGTGTAGCTTTAACTTTTACTGTTAATGAGGGAGAAGAGATTATTATTGAATCGCTTAAATATAGTGGACTTAAGGGTTTAAGAGCGAAAGATTTTAATAGTATTATAGCAAATAAAGAACACCAGTGGATGGGTTGGTTTTGGGGTCGTAATAACGGTATTATGAAACTTGATCAGATGCAGTACGATCCACTTAGAATTCGTGACATTTATATGCAACATGGGTTTTTAGATGCTGAAGTTGATACTCCTTTTGTTCGTGTTGACTTTGATAACTATACATCTCAAATGAGTTACCAGATTAAAGAGGGTGGTGTTTATAGAGTAAAAAGTATATCAATCTCACAAGCAAAACATATTTTAGAAGAGTCTGCACTTAAAGCAGATATAGATCTTGAGCTTCATGAAACATTTAACATAAAGACTTTCCGTGATGACGCTGAAGTTATAAAAACAAAAATTGCTAATGAAGGTTACGCTTTTGTACAGGTTCAACCAGATTTAGATAAAGATGAGAAAAATCATACTGTTGATGTTAATTATAGAGTAATACCAGGCGACAAAGTTTACATAAGAAATGTGATTATCTCTGGAAATAACCGTACACTTGATCGTATAGTTAGACGTCAAGTATTTTTAGCTTCTGGTGATCTTTATAACTTAACAGACCTTAAAGACTCACGTTCTGCACTTAGTCGTACAGGGTATTTTGAAAATACGACAGTAGAAGAAAAAAGAATTAGTAAAGACCTTGTGGACATCATAGTAAAAGTTTCAGAAGCACCTACTGGTAACATTCAAGTTGGTGGTGGTTATGGTAGTTATGGTGGTATTATGTTTAGTGTTGGTGTTAATGATCGTAATATTTTTGGATCGGGTATAACAATGGGTGTTCAGTTAGAAAAATCTGAGAGAAACTCAAACTACGCTTTTAACATTAGCAACCCTAAACTAAACGATAGTGACTTTAGTGGTAACTACTCTATTTACACAAGTTCTAATGAGTACAATGACTACACGGTAGACTCAGTCGGTACAACACTAGGAACTGGACATCAGTTTACTAGACATTGGAATGGTTACTTAACTTATGGTTACTCTGATAATGCATATAATAATATACAGACTACGAGTGTTACAACTGATGGTTACACTATTAACTACGACAGTTATGATAAAAGCTCAGTTAGTGTAAGTGCTGCATTTAATGATACTGATGACTATTACCTTCCAAGAAATGGTGTTACATTTAACCAGTCTATAGAAAAAGCTGGTTTAGGTGGAACAGCTGATTTTTTAAAGTCTACTACAAAGTTTGGTGCATATAAAGGGCTAGAAGACTATATAGATTTTGATCTTATTTTAAGATATAAAGCAAGACTATTTTTAGCAGCAGAAACAGGTTATTTGCCAATTGGTGAAAAGTTTTATATGGGTGGTTTAGGAAGTGTTAGAGGGTACCAATCTTACTCACTATCACCTGAAGTTGAAAATGCTGATGGAACAAAAACACGTATAGGTGGTAAGCAGACTTTCTCTAACTCAATTGAGGCAAACATACCATTTTTACCAAGTGCTAAAATGAGACTAACTGGTTTCTTCGATTGGGGTATGATCGGTGATGAAGATATAAGTGAAATTGAGAGAGCTGGGTACGGTATTGCACTCGAGTGGTTCTCACCAGTTGGACCAGTGCAACTTATTTTTGCTAAACCTCTTATGGAGAAACCTGGAGACAAAACAGCAGGTTTTGAGTTTACTATGGGGCAAAGATTTTAAGCTTAAATAGTAATTTTAAAACAAGCACCTATATCACTATTTGTACAACTTAGTTTTCCACTATGGTGATCTTCTATAATTACACGTGACATATAAAGACCTAACCCACTTCCTTGCTTGTGCTCACGAGTTGTAAAATATGGCTCATAAATTTTACTCTTTATACTATCTTTGACTCCACCACCATTATCACATATCGTTACTACAAAAATGGTTCCATCCATTTTAGTTCTTATAGCTATTTGAGGCTCTTCTATATCATTCTCAACTAAAATATCTTGAGCATTTTGTAAAATATTTAGTACAACTTGTTTGAACTCATTTTTATATAGAAGAGACTCTTGGTCTATATTGTACTCTCTACTGACTTCTATATTAGAGTTTTGAAGAGTTTTAAAAATAAGTGAGAGTGTCTCTTCTATAACATCATTTATATTTACACTTAACTTCTCTTTATCTGCTTTAAAGAAGCTACTAAAGTCATTTATTGTGTGTGACATAAACTCTAAAAGATGGCTTCCCTCTTTTACTTTAGTATCCATATATGTTTGGCTCAATTCCTTATGGTTATAAGCACCTTGAATATTCATAAATACAAAAGAGAGTTGATTTAGTGGTTGTCTCCATTGGTGCGCGATCATACTTATCATATCACCCATAGCAGCCATCTTAGAGCTTTGAATTAACATTCTCTCTTTCTCCTGCATCTGTGTTACAGCAGCCTGTACACGACGTTCAAGTAGCCTATTTAGAACATTAAGTTCTTCTTCACGCTCTTTTACCTCTTTTTTATACTCTAAAAAAATATCTGCTATTCTTCTTGAGAACCAAAGAGAGAGTAAAGAAGCAAAAATTGCAAGCATAATTGAGCTTCCTATTACGATCCTAGTTTTACCCTCAATCTCGATCTCTAGTGCAGTTGTGTCATCTATGATTTTTCTATTTAGGCTCTCAAGATCTACAAAACCAAGACTCTGTTCACGTACTCTAAGTAGGTACTCTTTTACAAAACGTTCACGGTCCTCTTTTAGTCGTAGTTTTAGCTCATCAACATAAAATGTTGTGATCATTGCAGTAAGTATAAAAATAGTTAAAAGGGGTGTTATAAGAATAAGACGAGGTAATGACTTTTCTCCAAACACTTTACATTACCAAGCTTTCTCATGGTAACGATTTAGATCATATAGTCCAGACTTTACTGGTTTTGAGTCTATAAAATCTTTTTGAAACCAGTCGTATACATTCCAAAAATTTTTATCAGATCGGCTTATAAAATATTTCTTTACTTTTTGAGTATATTTTTTTGATCCATCATAATTCTCTAACATATCAAAAAAGTCATTTAGATCTTCATATTTCAAAACACCAAAAGCATTAGGATAGCTTCCAACAGAACCATCTACAAAGTTGATTCTATTTTTTGAAGGTACAAAGGTACTTGACTCTTTAAACATTGAGTTTACATTATTGTGCCATCTATTGATAAGAAGTGAGAATACATAATCTCTCTCATTTGGCATTTTTACCAAAATAACTGCATTATTAACTTTGTTAGATGTTATATATTTAACAAAACCAGAGCCAACTTTAGTAACTTGTCGCATTTTGTAATAAATATTTTCCATCTCTTTAGAGTGGCTGAATTTAGCTGGAGTAACTGCTTTATCTTGAAGATAATCGATATTATCAAACTCTATATTACTCCCTTTTAATATGCGATCATTTACAAAACTTTGCATAAATTGCTCTTTTGGATCACTATTACTGTATTTAATAGTATCACCATGATTCAAAATTTTTAGTGTTTTTAATTTTTGAACTTTTTTATCACCTATGTACCATGATTTATAGATATTCAAACGTTTTTCTTTTGGCATATAAGAGATAAAGTTTTGCTCACCCTCAAAGCGTAAAAAATCCATGTAACGCCGTATATTAGTCTGTTCAGAGACATTTCCAAAAACATCATAACCAGCAACTAGAGCGTAGTAAATCCTCTCTAGTAGTGGGTAGTCTATAACCCACATAGTTCGAGCTAGATTTCCTTCAACTCCACGTAAAACAGTAGCACTGTCAAAGTGGCGGTAGACTGTTACTATTGGTGAGGCTAAAGTATTATTTCCACTCCATATAGATTCAACTCCTAAACCATTAGGGTAAGCTTTGTTATATAGTTCATATTTTGCATTCATATATTTTTGAGCTCTATTTTGATACTCATTACTAAAAGTTTTAAAAATACTTTGATTGCTATACTCTATGGGTAGTGATAAGTTTTTAATTTGTGAGTTTATAAAAGAGTTATCACGAAGAGAGAGATCATACTCAGGATCTAAAAACATCATCCAAAAATGATCGTGAATAACATTTAATGCGATCTGTCCACGACATACAGGACCTTTTATAAAAGTCTCTATAATGTATTTGGAATTATCAAGTAAAAATTTATAACGAGATAGTGCGGGTATTTGAGAGTAAGTTATAAATGGGTTTGCACTTGTTTTTATGTCGTAAGAGGCTATGTATGGTTTTACATTCCATTGAGGTTTAATAAAAAGCTCATTAATGTAGTTAAACTTTTTCTCATCAAGCGTAAAAACTATATGCGTCTTATCTACGATCGTAGAGTGAATTTTTCTAAACCTATAATAAAACTTTTTACTTGTTGGTTTGTCAAATGGACGAACAGTCGCTATAACATTAATAGGTTTTGGTGATGGAGTTGAGCTACGAACTAACTCAAAAAACTCATTTGAAGATAGCTCAAAATTAATATGTGCTAAAAAAAGGTGCTCATATAAGTACCTTGCACTCACAACATGCTTGGCATCCTTTTTATTTAAAAATTGCTCATACTTTTTAATTTTTTCACTTGCTATTTTAGTAGGTGTAGTTAAAAGTTTTTGTTCATCTTTTGTAGCTCCAAATGCACCAGCATTTAACCACTTAGTGAGAGTTTTGTGTTCACTCTTTGAAATTTCTGGAAAACCATAAGGCATGCCATGATTTGGTTTTTCCTTGAAGTATTTGTACATTTCATCATCATTTTTAGGGCATATAAGCTCATCTAATTCAGGTGTATATTTTCCAACTACTTTAGGATTTTTCTGTTTGTCATTTAAAAGTTGAGCCATTATAGAGTTGTCTCTATTTTTTGTTAAAGAAAAGAAGCCTTTTTTTCTCCACTCAGATGTTGAATCAGCATCTATAAAAAGTCTTGTAGGATCAATTGCTCTAAGTCTAAACGCATCGTAAACAACTATTTTACTTCCACCACGACTAACACCCTCAAAGGAGCTAAATTTAGCTTGACATGGAGAGTTGTAACATGAGTGGCATACCACACAGCGTTTATCTAAAATAGGTTGAATATCTTTTACATAACTAAGTTTACTCGAGTATAGATTTGTTAGAAAAAAAAGTGTTAAATAGATATATTTCATTAAATAAAATCTCTTTTAATATAGTGCTTTAAACTAGTTAAAACCTCATAAGCGATCGTACCAGCCGAAGAGGCATATGATGAAGCATTATTAAAAATCAGAAGCTCATTCTTACTACTTTCAAAGGTTGTGTTGTCCATAGAGATACGCCCTAATAGTTTTGCACCACTAGGTGTTGTGTAGTTGTTTGAAGCTGATCGTAAAAGTCCATCTGCGTAACCAAGGTCGTAGTTGCTTATTACTGTGTTTTCTTTGGAGCTGAAAATTCCACCATATCCAAGGCGTAGTGAACTTTTCAATTTTCTGGTAGAATTTTTTGAAGCGTAAAGAGATAGAACTGGTTTTAGGTTTGGTTGTTCTAGTGTTTTATCCATCTCTAAACAACCATAAGCTGCGATCCCAACTCGTACTAAGTCATCTTCTTCAAAGTTAGACCTTCTAAACAGACCCGCAGAGTTTAGTGAGTGATAACGAATATTTACTAAGTTATACTTCTCATTTAGCATATGAGTCCGTTGTTTGATCTGCTTAAAAATTTGCTCTTGTGTAAAAAAATCACTACTCAAAGTATCTGCACAGCAGTGGTGAGTAAAAATACCTTTAAGTGCTAAACCTTTTTCATTTATAAGTAAATAAGCCTCTTCAAGTTCACTATAATCAATTCCATTACGGTGCATTCCGCTATCTACTTTTAGCTCAACTCTTGTACCATGTTTCATATCCCTTAGTTGTTCTAAAGAGTTGATTGCATATATAAATGTATTAAGCTCTGTTGGGTTATCAGCTAAAATAAGTATCTCATCAAAATACTCTTTAACTATTTGCGCTTCTACGTTACAGCGAACAACGACTTTAGTTATACCATAGTCACATGCTAATGAAGCTATAAGCTCTATTCCATGACCATAAGCGTTATCTTTTAAAACTAGAGCTATCTTGTTTTTATCTCCAACTTTAGTTGTTATAGTGTCTAGGTTGTTTACAAAATTATTTCTATTTAGTTTTATATATGCCATGTTAAATTATGTGCTCTTTAATTTTAGAAAATATAACTCCATCAACACTCTTTAGTGCTTCTACTTCTATTTGAACGTCACTTTCAATTTGAGTTAATATTTTTGCATCAAAAAGATACTCTGTCGCTATATTTGCGATCGAGGCTGACAACTCTTTAGTGGTTAAAATATATTTTGCATTTAAGTTTTCTGCAAAAATAGCTTCTTTTATATTTGTAACTACGATCGCATACGATAAATTGTTATCATTTATATGCTTAATTAGTCCAAGGTTTTTTTCACTCCACTCTATTAATAGAGTAGCGTTAGAGGGAGTTTTTTTAATTTCTTCTATATTAGTTATAGAGTAGAAGCTTTCACTTTTTATGTAAGGGTGGCCAAAAAGTAGCATTATGAAGCCTTTAAGCACTCATCTGAGCAGTAGTACAAACCATTACTAAGAATAGCTTCTTCTTGTGAAACATAGACTCCGCACTCTCTACATTCAAGCATCTCATCATCAATATTTTCTTTTCTCTTTTTTGCAGCTTTAGCTTTTTTTTGAGCAACTGTTGGTTTTTTCTTTATAAAAAAGAACCAAACTATTGCGATCACGAATAAAATTACTAATATTTGGTTTATCATTTTAACTCTCTCTTTATGGTTGAATTAGAAGGTAGTGTCTTTTTCTATCTTCTATTATTTTATAGTTTAACTTTTCATTTACTTCATCGAATACTCTTTCACCTTTATAAAAAAGCAGTAGAGACTTCTCATGTAAAAAAGGTTTAGACAGAGTCATTAACATATCTGTTTGAGTAACCGCTCTTGAAGTTACTATGTCAAACTTTTGATCATCTATCTCTTCTACACGCTTTGCGATCACAGTTACATTTTTAAGTTTTAGTGTTGCTTTTATAAACTGTAAAAAAGATGCTCTTTTTTTCAATGGCTCAACTAATGTAACATGAGTGTTAGGGAGTCCAAGTGCTAAGATCATACCTGGAAAACCAGCTCCTGTTCCTATGTCCATAAGAGTCTCTACTTTAGGTAAAAAACTAACTGGAAAGAGAGCATCATAAATAAACTCGTCCAGCTGTTGTTTGCTTTTAATACCAGTTATATTGTGAACTTTGTTCCACTTTAAAAGTTGTTCTTTATAAACTTTTATATTCTCGTAAAAACTATCATCTAGTAAAATGTTTGCTTCTGTTATCTCTTCTTTTAAATTCATTTGCTATTATACTATAAAAGGATTTTAAATGTTTGAAACAGGTTTTTTCTCAACACGTGCACCACTATTTATGGACGTAGTAACTATCTATTTTGCTCTTCTACCATTTTTACTAGGAATATCTATTTACTTTGCTGCAAAAGGTAAACTAAAACTGCACATGCAATCTCAACTAGCTATTTTTATATTTACTATGATGATGATCGTAGTCTTTGAAGTTGGAGTTAGAGTTATAGGTGGCTTTAAAGAATTTTTAGAACATAGTAGCGTCTCTCAGAGTTATTTTGTTATATATTTAATTATTCATGTAATGATCGCGATCGCTAGTGTAGTAGGTTGGGTATGGCTTATTTTCAAGAGTCATCATGCTTTTAAAACTAATGGTTTTAAAGATGAATTTTTTAAAATACACCCACCAGCAGGAAAATTAGTATTTATAGGCTTAACACTTACCGCTTATAGTGGAGTAGGGATGTACTATATGCTTTTTGTACTTGTAAGATAAAGAGAGTTTAAACTATTTTATAACCAACTGAGTAGCAAGAAGTTATAAACTTTTTTGTAGTCTTTTTACGAAGTCTTTTTACGAGTGATGTGATCGCATCTTGTGAAAATTCTTCTAGATCGTATATGTAGTTATGAAGCTCCTCATAAGGCACACATTCATTTGTTTGTTTAAATAAACACTCTACTAAAAGAGTCTCATAGTTACTCATGCTTACAACTTTTTTATCTTCATTATACAGAGTTTTATTTGTAGAGTCCCAACAATAAGAACTTTTTAAAAGTGTCACATCACTATCTTTTACTCTTTGTATAGCTTTTGTGATCGCACTGTCTAGTTTGTCAATGTTAAATGGTTTTAGTAGATATGTCAGCAAATTAAGCTCTGTTGCTTGAATTAGATAGTCTATATTTGAGTGTGCTGTAAGTATTATAATCTGTGTCTCATTATCTCCTGATCGGATCTGTTTAATAAACTCAAAACCATCTACATGAGGCATGTTAATATCTGTTAAAATGATATTTGGGCTATATTTTTTATAGAGCTCATAACCTTCTTTACCATCACCTGCTTTATAAACTACATCACAAAAAAGAGATACATACTCTGCTAGTTTTGACTGTATATCAGACTCATCTTCTACTATTAAAATTTTTATTTTTATGAAATTATTCATAATAGAATTGTATTTAAACATATTGTCAAACTTTGTCACTTAGCTTTTTATTGTAAAAAGTGCACCATCTTTTGTATTTTGCACATCTATTTTACCCTCCATATTGTTTTCTATAATCATTTTTGCTATATATAGTCCTAGACCTGTCCCTTCACTTTGGTGCTTTGTTGTAAAATATGGCTCGAAAATTCTATCTATGATTTTTTCATCTATTCCACCACCTGTGTCACTAATACTTAAAACTATTTTGTTTGTTCTAGTTGCACTTATGTCAATCTTTTTAAGCTTTTTAGACTCTAAAATAGCGATTGAGTTTGAGATAATAGAGATCACAACTTGCACATACTCATCTTTAAAACCATCTATTGTGTAACTTTTATCAACATCAACATTCACTTTTATAGCACTTTTATAAAGCAAGTTATTTACGATTGAGAGTGCTTTATTTACGGCTTCATTTACATTAAACTTCTCTTTTATCTTATTTGGTCTAAAGTATGTCAAGAAGTCTTCGATCGTTTGCGACATATATAGTGTACTACTTTGTATATTTGCAATCTGTTTTTTAAACTCATCTTCACTTAGTCTATTTTGCAATCGCTTATGTTTTAAAATACCTAAACATAAATTTACAACAGAGAGAGGTTGTCTCCATTGATGAGCAATATTGCCTACCATCTCTCCCATATTTTGCATTTTTGACTTCTGTGTTAAAAGCTCATTTGTTCTCTCTCTTACTTTCTCGTCTAGTTTTTCATTAATCTCTTGCAAATCTTTTGTTTTTTTATCTACTAATATGTTTAGTTGTCTGTTGAGCCTACTTAATATAAACTCTCTATAAAAAAGAAAAATAATAACTCCTAACATTAAGAGTCCAACATATATGGCGATCGTATAGTCTACGATCTCAGCAAAATCTATTTTAACCCATCTATCTAAAATATTTTGTTTCTCTTTTTCACTTATTTGCTGTATTGCCTTATTTAAAACTATTGCCAAAATAGGTTCATCACTTCGACTTGCGATCGCTAACTCCACACTATGATCAAACTTTCCAGAGATCGCTACTGTACCTAAGTGATTAGTTTGAATATTGTAGTTAATTACGATCGAGTTATCAAGATAACCCCATATTTCACCATTTTCAACTTTTCTTAGACCATCATGAATAGACTCAACCTCTACCAAGTTAATATTTGGATAATCTTTTTTCAACTCTTCATGTAAAGAGTAGCCCTTAACCACACCTAGTTTTTTATGGCTAACTTGAGCTAAAGAATCTATAAATGGTACACCAATTTTTGTAGCTATCACTATAGGAGTAACTATATAAGCTGAACTAAAGTCCATAAATTCTGATCGCAGATCTGTTTTTGAAGCAAGTGAAAATATGTCACACTCTCTACTTTTCGCTTTTGTTATAGACTCACTCCAACTAGATGTTTGTACTAGCTTTACAGGAGTATCTATAATGTTGCTTACTAATTGTATTAACTCTTGTGAAATACCTATATGTTTACCATTCTCTATTTTCTCAAACGGCATCCAGTCGGGATCCACACATATACTTATGAACTTTTTCTTCTTTAAGTACTCTCTCTCTTTTTTTGTAAGAAATGCTTGTTTAGTAACTTTATATATAAACTCATCATAATCAATTCTGTTCTTTGTAAGCCCCATAAGGTTGTAAACACCATAAATACTTTTTACTCTATCCTTCTCTATTAAACCCAACTCAGTTGTATTCAAGTAAGCTAACTCTTTTTCTATGTTCGCTTCAAAAAGCAACGCACCATAAGTTCTATTTTGTGTATTGTATTTCTTTAAAATAACTTTTACACTCTCGTCTATATGAGAGAGTGCATACTCCCACCCTTTTAGCGAAGCAGACCTAAATGCTTCAACTCTTTGAGGGTGATCTTTTAGCTCTTTTGCAGACGTAAAGAGGATCAGATCATAAAAGTCAAACCCATACTCTTTAGGATCCCAAATATCATATTCGATCCCTTTTTCTACTAAAGCGTAAGGCTCATTTGAGCTATAACCAGAGAACAGATCAGTTTTTCCATCTATAAGATCTTGTATATCAAAAGTGTGTTCTACTCGTGTTATGTCATCTTTACTTAGACCATTAGCTTGTAACATTGAGGTAAACACAGATGAACCAGTTGCGTTTGTATTGATCATTATTTTTTTGTTTTTAAAGTCTTTAATAGATCGAATTCCTGAACTTTTAAGCGATATTAGAACATGAGGAGAAGATTGAAAAATAGCACTTAGTAAAACTATATTTTTTGAGTTGGCTTTTTCTAAAATAAGGTTAGAGTAGTTGATCCCAAAAGTACTTTTAGCTTCAAGAACATCTTTAACTATATCAGTACCAAGTTCAAACTCAACTAAATCAACATCAAGTCCAACATCTTTATAAAAACCTAACTCTTTTGCCATAAAAAAACCAGCAAATTCAAACTGATTTTTCCAGTGAAACTGTAGTGTCACTTTTTCTAACTCTTTTGTTTGAGCTAAAGTGAACATCATAAGTAAAAATAGTTGTTGAAAAACTTTCATATTTAGAGTTCCTTGTTTAGGTCGTATTATACATAAAAAACTTATTTCTTTTTTACTTATTAGTAAAGTGACAAAGTATGACAACCATGGTGATGGTATTTACCTAGATCCTAATCTTGCACCTGATGTTAGTGTTGGTACAACATTTAAAAGTCTTGATAGTGAGACGACTACAACCCACCAACAAGCTCACTAACAGACCATAGAACAACAAGCTCTTTGTTAAGAAATATTGCATTTTGTCATAAAACGATAATGACAAACTTTGACAAAGTATTTTAGTACAATACATACATAAGGAAATAATATGAAACTTAATAAAAAGCTAATAACTCTAAGTGTTGTAGTTACGATCGCACTAAGTGGTTGTGGTGGAAGTTCTACTTCTACTACTGAAAATACTGCTTACTATATAGACAATGCGGTAAGTGGTTTGAAGTGTACTTCGGGTACTACAACAACTACAACAGACTCAAGTGGTGCTTTTACTTATGAAGATGGAAAGACTACTAGCTGTAAAGTTGGTGGTATTACTCTTCCAACCATTCCAGTTATGACTTCTTCTGCACCCTATTACCAACTTCAAGATACAAAAAGTGCTATGTTGTTACACTCTCTTGATCATGACAATGACTCTAGCAATGGAATTAGCATAGATCCAAAAGTTATTGATGCTATTAACAAAAAAGGAACTACTTCAGTACCTACAAACAGTAGTTCATTAGCTGATCTAGTACAATATGTAGGAATTGCAGTTGGTTCAGACTTTAGAGGTCAGGTTAAAGATGAAACAGCTATAAACAAACATTTAGCAACGCAAGCAATACTCACGGACAAACTAAATAGTGATACTAAAGCAAACCTTGACGCATTAGGAAACGATCTATTTAACCAACCAGACAACGACGATACATGTGGTATTAGACAAGTTCTTTTTTGTAAAGATGTTTTAAATAAGAACTACTCTTATAGAGGTGACATACTTCCAGTATGGACACAGATGAGAACAGCGCAACTCACTAACTATAGTGCAAGTAGCTTACCTGCTAACTTCTCTTATGATGTACCAACAGTGTATACTCATACAGCAGTTCTTGCAGTAAACGGCGGACCAGAATCACTTCCTAGTAGTGTTGTAGAAATAGCACCATCACTAGGTTTAAAACTAGTTAACCTGTATGTTGATAAAAGTGCAGTCCAAACAATGTTTCCAATGGTAGATACTGAAATAACACTAATAGATAAGTTTGCTTCAGTTACTACTAAAAGTTATAGTGTTAGTAGTAATGTAAGTGAAGTAATCACTAATCCTAATAGCTACTATATGATTGTAATTAATAATGGTACACATTGGATCGGTGCAACTACAACAACTATCTATAATAGTCTAAATGCACATAAACAACCTTATGATGAGAAATACTTAAATAGTGTTGAGTTTGGTGTTATTATGGAGTTTCAAAAAAAGTAATATTTAAAAAGTTAAGCCGTTATAAAATAAAAAATGAAAAATAAAAAAGGATAAAAAATGAAAATATGGATGAAGCTACTAAAGGTTCTATTCGTTACTACTCTTATAACGAGTTCTATTTATGCAGATATGACAAAGAAGAGTTATGAAAGTGTTATAACAAACTTAGAGAGTCTAATTAAGACAACACCAAATTTAAAAAATGACATAAAAAAAGTGTTGAAACTACAAAATAACCGATCATACTATTGGAATAACAAAGATGTTAAATATTTTGTTAATTACTTCAAAGAGTGGCTTATCTTTAACCCAACACCATGGAATGGTCCAAAATATATACAACCATGGGATGCACTTGCTAACTCTGAAGGTAGTGAAATACTTTTTAACAACAATATTTTCAGCTCGTGGTTTATAGATTTTTTAAATGCTCGTGGTGAATATTTAAGAACAACAGAGTCCCTCTCAGGTGGAGTACTTAAAAATTGGGAAAGTTTTCCAGATGTTAAGCTCGATACTTTTAAACCACCTTATAACCAAAGTAGTTATGACTCTTTTGAAGATATATTTTTAAGAGTTCCAAAAAAAGAGTTTAATATTGCAGGTGAAAATGATGAGAGAGTCATAGTTTCACCAGCAAGTGGAAAAATTCATCAAATATATTCTAAGACTCTTGACTCTAACTTTAAGATCAAAAGAGATGTACTTAATATTAGAGAATCACTTAACAATAGTGCATATTCACAAAAGTTTATTGGTGGAAAAATGGTTGATATTCTTTTATGGTTTACAGATTATCACTATTTTCACTCACCAGTTTCAGGTGAGATCGTGGATGTTGGTGAGTATGCAGGTTCATACAACTATAACTTCCAAGATGTTGACTGGTATAAAGCGTTAGCTAAACATAAGCGTGTTTCTTACATTATTAAAACTAAAGAGTTTGGTTTAGTTGCCATGATACCTGTTGGTTTTTGGGGTGTTGGATCAATTATTACAGATAAAAAAATAAAAAAAGGTTACAAGATTACTAAAGGCGAAAAAATTGGTCGTTTTGGTTATGGTGGATCTTCTATTTTACTAGTTTTTGAACCTAATGCCGTTAACTTCTCTATTGAAGATATTGACAAAGATTGGGAAGAAGTAAAAGTTGGTACTCAAATTGGTATAGCTACTAAAAAATGAATTTAAAGTTCTACTTATTTAGCATTATAAGTACGATCGTATTTACTGGTTGTCTAGGAGAAAATACTAACAAGAGTCCTAATTTTTAGTTAGTGGTGTCTCTGGAGTGGTAACTTAAATTTATACCAGTATTTATTAAAATGTTCCACTTGCCAGTTTACTTTTTTCAATTGGAATATCAATCGTAGGATTTGAAATATCATCACCAAAAACATCTAGTGCAAAACCAATATCTGCTGCAATTCCCATATAAAAATCCCAAATACTTGAATCTGCTGAAAGTTCTATAAATGGATTAATACCTACACTTGGACCTGCTACATCATATACATCTAACACTAGTTCTATATTTGTTCCTGCATTAAAGTTTTCACTTCCACTTAAAGTAGGTGCTGTGAAATTGTGTGTATTTACGGCGTCACCTGTAGTATGAGACCAGTTACTGTTACTATAAGCAAGTGTATATGATCTTTTATGTTCAACACTATATGATGTACTGACTTCTACAGAAATACTCTCACTAATTATTAAGTTTACAACTACATGAGGAACAAACACAACTGGAACTGGTCCAACTTGTACATCAAATGCATCTAAAGTATATGATGCAATTTCTACTTTTTTCTTCTGTGAAAATGTACCAGTCATAACAGCAGATAGCTCATATGTTAAATCTGGTGTCGCTGTAAATGACATATTAATAGTATCTTCCCAGAACTCCCAATGTGAATTTATATTTGCATTCAAATTTATATCGAGGTTAAATTTTACATTACCTGTAATAGTGGCACTTGAACCTCCTTCTGTAATTGTTTTAGATATATTTTCAGAAAAATTAAGAGTATTACCACTTGCGCTAACTACACTACCTGTTGCAACTACCTTACCATCCGTGACACCTTGTGCAAAGACAATTGAGTTTGGATTTCCTGGTGGTGCTAAGCGTTTCGTCATATTCAAATTTAAATCTTTAAAAAGATCTACTAAAGTTGCTTGTTCACCAATAACTACAATTTGATCTGTATATTCAGTTACGCCTATAACTTTCATTAATGAACCGTTAGGAGTTTTTACTCCAATACCATGAACTATAATATCATCTACTTTTATATCAGATGCTTTTTGAGTTACTGCACTTGTTACGAGCATACTTTTTACTGTATCTTTTTTATATACAACTTCATACCTATCAAGAGAACCTGAGTGCACTATATGCTCATGCGTTATTATACTACTTACATCAACTACTTTTACATTATCATGTGCTACACCACTTGCTGTATTATTACCACCACAGCCACTTAGACCTATAAATAATATAACCATAGATAGATAATATGTTATTATTTTCATAATTTTCCTTTATTGTGTATATTTTGCTTAACTAACTATAGTGAAACATTATGTCAAACTTTGTCACTTTCTTAATATGAAGAGTTAGTTTTATAACTCTTAGCGTTCTTTAACTCTTTTGGTGTAAAAATAGTGTTATGAAAAAAGAAACTATAAAACTAACCTCACCATATTTAAAACTTCCAGAACTTTTTTACCATAAAGTTGATCCAACACCTCTTTTAAAACCATTTTTGATCTCTAAAAACTCTGAACTATTAAAAGAGTTAGGTATAGATGTAAATGATGAAGAGTTAGTAAAACTAATAAATGGTTCATCTGCTTTTAGTGGTAGTGAGCCATATGCTATGTGTTACGCTGGTCATCAGTTTGGCCATTTTGTTCCACGTCTTGGTGATGGTCGTGCTATTAATTTAGGTAAAACAGAGTCTGGTTGGAACTTGCAGTTAAAAGGCTCAGGACTTACTCGTTACTCTCGTAATGGCGATGGACGTGCAGTTTTAAGAAGCTCCATTCGAGAATACTTAATGAGTGAAGCTATGTTTGCTTTAGGCATACCTACAACTAGGGTATTAGGCATTATAGGTTCACAAACTGACGTTGCTCGCCAGATGTGGGAGAGTGGATCTGTAGTTATGAGACTCTCACCCTCTTGGATCCGTTTTGGAAGTTTTGAATACTTTTACCACTCCGATAACCATGCTATGTTAGAGCAACTAGCTGAGTTTACAATCGAAGAGAGTTTTAGTGATCTTAAAGATAAAGAAGATCGTTACTATTTAATGTTTGAGAGAGTAGTTGAGAGTACTGCAACTTTAATGGCTCAGTGGCAAGCTGTTGGTTTTAACCATGGTGTTATGAACACAGACAACATGTCAATAGCAGGACTTACAATAGACTATGGTCCATACTCTTTTTTAGATGACTATAATATAGACTATATATGTAACCATACAGATGAACAAGGACGTTACCGTTTTGGTCATCAACCTCACATAGGACACTGGAACCTTTCAATGTTAGCTAAGGCTTTATCTCCTCTTGTGAATATAGAGAGGCTAAATAAAGCACTAGAGAGTTATGGAGCGATCTACACTAAAAATATTCATTCACTTATGTCAAAAAAACTTGGCTTAAAAAATATAGACTCAACTACAGAGTTACTTGGGGAGTTATTTCAAATATTGCAAGAACAGTCACTTGATTACACCCTATTTTTTAGAGAGTTAAGCTCTTTTAACGGTGATAAAGAAGCTCTTTTAGAGTTATGTAAAAGTAGTGAAAGTTTAGACAAGTGGTTAGATAGCTATAGCTTTGAGCTAAAAGAACAAAAGAGTGATTTTAATAAACGATCACAACAGATGAAAAAAACTAACCCAAAATTTGTGTTGAAAAATTATATATTACAAGAGGCTATTGAAAAGGCAGATAGTGGTGACTTTACTCTTGTAAATGATCTTTTAAATATTGTGCATTACCCTTATGATGAACATGAAAGGTTTGAGAGATATGCAAAAGCAACACCTAAAAGCAAAAAAAATTTAATACTTAGTTGTTCGTCTTAAAAGACTAAAGTTCCTGCATCTTGAAGACCTGACATGATCATTTTTGCTTTTTCATGACCATTAAAAGAGGCTTTTCTACACCACTCTAATGACTTCTCGTGATCAGCGTCAACACCAAGACCTTGATCGTAAAGTAGACCTAAGTTGTACTGGGCAGAAGCTACATTCATATTTGCAGCTCGCTCAAAACAGATAAAAGCTTTTTGGTTATTAACTTCTACTCCGTGACCATCTTTGTAAAGAACACCTAGGTTGTTAAACGCTTCAGCGTGTCCTCTTTTAGCTGCTTCTTCATACCAAAAAGAAGCTTCACTTAAGTTCTCTTCACACCCTATACCGCTCTCAAACATAACTGCAACTTCATACTGAGCTTGAGGAACTTCACGAACAGCCGCTTCTAAAAAAAGCTCATGTGACTTTTCAAAGTTTTGCTCAACTCCTCCAGATCCAGCAGAGTAGAGTGAAGCTAAGTTAAATAGAGCAAGTGGTTGTTTTTTAGCAGAAGCATTTTCATAACACTCTAAAGCTTTTAGTTCATTTTTTTCACAACCTTGAGCATTTTGGTACATAAAACCTAAAGATGTGATCGCATCCGCATTTCCGCTTTCACTTATAGCTTTATAGATCTCAAAAGCACTTTTATAATCACCTGTATTGTAAGCTTCGTGAGCTTCTGCTATATTCATATTAGCCTCTTGTTCCACGTGTGGCTCTTTGTTTGTTCTTTAATTTTTCTACTACACTTAAAACAATTTCTTCTTTTTTATCTAAATGATCATCTCGGATGAGGTGCTCATCACCACCATCTATCTCAGGATCATACTCAACAACTTCAGCTACATAATCTTTAAAAAGATCTTCTGCTGATACTTTGTTCTCTTGAGTCGCAACTTTTGCCTCAATTTTTACACTCTTAACTTTTTTACTCTTTTTAACATTTTCAAAGAGGTAGTCATTACCAGAATCAACTTCAGGATCGTACTCTATAACTTCAGGGACATAGTCTTTAAAAAGTTCTTCTGCTGATATTTTTTTTTCTTGTGACACGTTTGCACCTTTTATTGTTTTATTGAATTATAACTAAGAATTTTTGATAATATCACTAGGTTTTCCAAAATAGTAACCTTGTAAATAATCAACATCTAGCTCAACTGTTTTGTCATATACATCTTTTGAGTGTACAAACTCTGCAACTGTTTTAATATTTAATTTTTTTGCAAAATCAACTATTGTTGAAGTGATCATTTGTGCACTTTCATCAACATCTATATTTTTAATCATGGAACCATCTATCTTTATATAGTCTACTTTTAGTTTCATTAGGTATTCAAAATTAGAATAACCAGTTCCAAAGTCATCAATTGATATTTTTACTCCATAGTGTTTAACATCTTGTATAAACTCTAAAACTCTATCAAAATTTTCTATTCCCTCAGACTCTATAATTTCAAAAACTATCTGTTTACTTATACTGCTTTGCTCTAAAGTGTCTAATATAAATTCGTATATATCTTTATTTAAAATATCTTCAACAGAGATATTTATAGAGACATTAAGTGATGAATTTTCAAACCTTTTAAATGTTTTTTCTATCATTATTTTTGTAAGTTGATGATATAGCTTGTTCTTTTTTGCTAGTTCTAAAAAGTGTATCGGTGCTATGTATGATCCATCATCATCGACCATTCTCATAAGTGACTCATATTTTACTACTTCATTTGTTTTTGCATCTACTATAGGTTGAAATAGAGGTACTATCTTATCATTTGTTATTGCATCTTTTATTCTTTTAGTCCATTTAAAATTTTTCTCTTGTTTTTCAATAATTGTCATTGAATCATCATAAAATAGAAAGTCTTTTTTACCTTTTTTAGCAATTTTTAGAGCTATATCAGCATTAGCTAAAAGGTTACTAGAACCATATGCTATGCCTATAGTAGCACTTATCTGTAGTGTCTTTTGACCTTTTATTTTAAAGCTTTTTTGAGATATTTTTTCATAAATAAGGTTGACTAAATTTGTGTACTCTTCTATATCAACAGCCATTTCACATAGGTGTGCAAACTCATCTGCATGGAGCCTAAAAAGTGTTTTTCTTTCTGGTACAAGCTCTTGTAAAAATTGAGCAAACTCTTTTAATACTGAGTCACCTGTCTCTTCTCCATATAGGTCATTAATCTCTTGAAAGTAGTCTATATTAATAAGCATAAGAAAATATCTTGATCTTGTTTCTAGTTTTTCACTTAATTTTCGTCTATTTTGTAAACCAGTTAAAGAATCATAATAAAATTGATACTCAATAGAGTCTAACATAGTATTAAAGACCTCTTTAATAGAGTCTAGTTCTTCAATATGATCGAGGGCTTCAACTCTTTTTGTAACATCATTTGAGTTTGTAATATTTTTAATAACATTAGAGAAGTTTTTGATAGGCTTTATTAAATACTTATTAAGTTCAAAAAAGAGAGCTAAAAATATTACTATTGAAAACATAACCATAAAGATAATAAAAAAGTTTATCATTTCAGTGAGCGAGATTTTTAAATTTTTAATCGGATAAGATATATTAATAACACCTAGCATATCACCAATAGTAGCATTTGTATGACACTTTAAACAAACTTTTTCTGCCGTTACAGGGTAGTAGTAGTCTATTAAATCATCATCTGAAATATTTAATATTTCTTCACCTAAAATAGCTCTACTCATGAAAGGGTCATTTTTAAATTTTTCTTTATCAGTTGCAATTTTACCAAATAGGTTTGAGACTATATCACTTCTATATACATCAACTCTCATATTTTCATCTACATTATTAAGTCTTATGATAATTCCATTTAAATCATCTCTACTCCAGCCTTTTTGCATAGATGAGTACAGGCTTTCAAATACAAGTAAAGAAGTTTTTTTTGCATCTGTATAAGCCAGTTCAGTAATAGCATTTTCCTTTATATATTCACCATATAGGTAAGAAGTCAATAGTGTTACTATAAGAGTGAAAGATATTATTTTGATAGTAATTTTTGTATAAGATGTTGACTTTTGCAATAAAACTCCCTGCTTTATAAATATAGAATATTTAAGTTAATTTTTTAATGTGCAATATAACATTTCTGACTTTAAAAAAAGCACTAATTTAGTAGAGAGTATAAATATATTAAGAGTTTACACATATAATGTGCAGTTAATATGGATATAATTTTAATAATTTAAATATGTGGATGTAAAAAGTGAAATATGATGTAATAGTGATCGGTGGAGGTCACGCTGGAGTTGAAGCTTCACTTGCAAGTGCAAGAATGGGCTCGAAAACTCTTTTAATTTCAATGCTCGCAGAAAATGTTGGTGCTACAAGTTGTAACCCTGCGATCGGCGGTTTAGCAAAAGGTCACCTTGTTCGTGAGATTGATGCTCTTGGTGGAGAGATGGGTCTTATAACTGATGAAGCAGGAATACAGTTTCGTATTTTAAATGCTACAAAAGGTCCCGCTGTTCGAGGAAGTCGTGCTCAGATAGATATGGATCGCTACCGTGTGATCGCACGTAACATAGTCTTAAATACTCAGAATTTAGAGCTTATACAAGAAGAGGCAACATCTTTAATTATCAAAGATGGTGTTGTTGAAGGGGTGAATACTGCTCTTGGAGATATTTATGAAGCTAGTAGAGTGATCATAACGGCTGGTACATTTTTGAAAGGTATGATCCATATAGGTGAAAGCTCAAAAGAAGCAGGTCGTTTTGGTGAGTTTAGTGCAAATGAATTAAGTGACTCACTTCGAGGACTTGATCTAAATATAGGACGCTTAAAAACTGGAACCTGTGCAAGAATAGACAGCTCAACAATCGACTTTAGTGTTATGGAAGAGCAGGGTGGTGATGTGATACCTGCACCTTTTAGCTTTAGAACTGATCGAGACGAGTTTGCAAAAACGAAGAAACAGATCCCATGTTTTATAGCCTACACTAATACAGATACTCACGATATTATTCGTAACAACTTTGATAGAGCTCCACTTTTTACAGGTCAGATCGAGGGAGTTGGTCCACGCTATTGCCCAAGTATAGAAGACAAAATTAACCGTTTTGCAGACAAAGATCGCCACCATCTTTTCATAGAACCACAAACCTTTGAAAATACAGAGTGCTACATAAATGGTATGAGTACTTCACTCCCTGTTGATGTTCAACGTGAAATGATCCACTCAGTTAAAGGTATGGAAAATGCAAAAATAACTCGTTATGGTTATGCGATTGAGTATGACTATGTTGACCCTACTGAGCTTACTCATACACTAGAACTTAAAAAAGTTAAAAACCTATACCTAGCAGGTCAGATCAATGGAACAACAGGTTATGAAGAAGCAGCAGCACAAGGTCTTATGGCTGGAATAAATGCAACTCTAAGTCTTCAAGAAAAAGAACCATTAATTTTAAGACGTGATGAGTCTTACATAGGTGTTCTTATAGATGACCTTGTAACTAAGGGTACTAAAGAGCCCTACCGTATGTTTACTTCTCGCGCTGAGTATAGACTTCTTTTACGTGAAGAGAGTGCAGATACACGTTTAAGTGAGTATGGTTACCAACTTGGACTTATAAATAGTGAAGCGTATAT
>WTBY01000055.1 GCA_013138865.1 Helicobacteraceae bacterium
TGACTATAATAATTATAGACCTCACTCAACTTTAGGTAAATTAAGCCCTATTGAATATTTAGATAAGTATCATTTAGAGATGAATTATTCCGTTTGAACTAGTATGGTTTAAGGGGAGGCTTACATAGGGTGTAAATATACATTATTTGGACAAAAGTGTTCCTTTATTTGTTAAAAAAAGCATTAAAAGGACACTATGTCCCTTAAGTGAAAGGTTTTAATTATGCGAATAAAAGTAAGGAAATCAGCCTCTTAGGTTTTTAATAGTTACTTGTTCCAAAAATGCGCTATAAATATATGTATTTAGCTATTTAAAATAGTTTATAACTTTGCTAAAAGCTGTTTGTATGGTGTTTTGTAGTTATTCATACTTTATGAGCTAGAATTTACTATTAAGTTTCATTTGAAGCTAAAGTAGAAGCTTTTGAAAATCTCATTATTTTTTGTCCTTTATCATATGTTTATATTTTGCAGGTATTTCAGCAGGTTTTTCGTCCATGTTACCCATTAGAAACATCATAGACTCTGTAAGTGAGTCTGATTTTGAGTTTTCCGACATATCACGCATTTTTGTAGTTAAATCATGCAAAAAACGCTTTATAGTCTGTTCACTCATTTTGCGTGCTTCTTCTTCGTACTGACGAGGTAAAAAACCTTTATTTATAACACGTTCAGTTTCAGCTCTTGCTGCTTCAAAACCTTTTGTATACATCTCTTTGATTAGTGGCTCTACTGAAAGAGTCTTTAACCACTCATAAAAAGAGAGTATATAGCGTCCAACAACAGCGTGTGAAGCTCTAGCTTCGTCTTGACGCATACTCATGTTTTCATTTACGATCGCTTTAAAGTCATCAATTTGAAAAAGTGAAACTCCACTAAAACATTTAACATCTATGTCACGAGGAACAGCCATATCAAACCAGTGACGATCGAAATTACACTCACTTAGCATCTCTTCTCTTATGATCGCTTTTTGAGAGCTAGTTGCCGTAAAAAGTAGTTCATGTTCATTAATTAGAGTTGGCAGTTCAGAGAAGTCAACCACATCAACACCATCAAATTCAGATCCTAAATCTTCTGCTTTAGACCTAGTTCTATTCATAAGAGTTATTTTTACTTTCTGTTTTAGAAGGTTTTTAATTATAATAACTGACATTTCACCAGTTCCAATAATTAAAGCCTTTTTGCCACTAATATTACCAACTTCTTGTTCAGCTTTTAAAACTGCAACTGATGCTATTGAAACTGGTTTGGATGAGATCGAGCTAGAGTTTCTAACATCAGCTGCACATTTAAAAGCATAATGCATAGCACGTGAAATTTTTTGTGAACAGTAGTTGTTATCATTAGCAAACTTATATGCATCTTTGAGCTGACCTGTAATTTGAGTCTCACCTACAACCATAGAGTCTAATGATGAGGCAACAGCAAAAAGATGGTGAATAGCACCTTGATCTTCAAAAATATCTGCACAACCTTCTAACTCTTCTAAAGAGAGGCTAGAGTAATTGCTCAAAGTTTGAAATATGTGTGCAGTAGCATCAGTAGGCGAACTTACACTACAAAAAATTTCAACTCTATTGCAAGTTGAAAGAATTAGACTCTCATTTATAAATCTATTTTCATTAATTTTTTTAAGCAAAGAGTGCTTTAGATCGTCTCTAGGTGTTGCCACTCTCTCTCTTACATCTAGTGTAGTATTTTTATGTGTAAAGCTTACTATTAAGTAGTGCATTAAAAGTTTCTTTTCATCATACTCTCTAAAATATTAACAAGCTCTTTTTCACCTTTTACAGCTTCGATCGCTTCTTGTGTTAATTTTTGAGCTAACATATATGATTTTTCTATAGTTTTCAACTTAACCATCTCTTCTTTGATCCATTCAGAATCAAGATCAGATATTTTTCTACTGTGACATGAAGTGAGTCTTTTTTTGTCCACAGGGTCTAACGCTTCATAAAGGTAAATATATGGAAGTGTACATTTTCCTTCTATAAAATCATTAAGAGCAGGTTTACCAAGAGTCTCTTCATCTGAAGTAATATCTAAGATATCATCTATAATCTGAAAAGCAAGACCTAGATTTTTTCCATAAAGAGCAAATTTCTCAGGATCTTTTCCAGCTAGAATAGCACCACAAGCCGAACACGCTTCAATAAGTGAAGCAGTTTTAAGGTAGATCATCTCTAAATATTTATCTTCATCTTTATTAAAACTACTTGCCATCTCAACATCGATCATTTCTCCAACACTTAGTGAAGTTACAGCACTTGCAATACGTGAAGCTATAGAGTCATCGAACTCTACTAAAGTAGCAAAAGCTTTAGAGTATAGAATATCGCCTAGCATTATAGAAGTTTTACTACCTTGTGTTGCATTCACAGAAGAAACACCACGGCGAGTCATAGCGTCATCGATCACATCATCATGAAGTAGTGAAGCAGCGTGAATAAGCTCTACAATAGCACCGAGTCTAGGAGCATTTTCAGCATTTGGGGCTATTTTAAAAATCAGTTTTGCTCGAAGGCGTTTACCACCTTTAAGTGTTTTGAAAAGTTCAGTTGCTCTACTATAACCAACCTCTTCAACAAGTAAGTTCATTTGGGATTCTACTTTTTCTATCACTATCTTTTTTCCTCATGTTTTGTTAAAAAGTCAAGTTCAACTAACTCTTTTGGATCTTTCAATAAAAGCTCAATTACAGCTCTTTTGTTCTCATAATCATACTCACTGAACTGCACAAGCAGTGTCGGTGGAGGGTAAACACTTCTTCCACGACCCATAAGTTCAACACTAAAACTTTTATTTGGGTAAACTTCACGTATAGTACTCTGCTTCATAAAACCAGCAAAAGAGCTAAATAGTGTAAGTATATCATTATGAAAAAGTGTCCATCGAAGTTCAAATAGTTCTCTATTTGGATTATCTTTATCTACACTCTGTGTTAAAATCATAATTTTAACTAGTTCATCTTTTTTTAACATTAGTGTTTTATGTATTTTCCAGTCAGCGCCTAAAAGAAGCGACGTAAAAAGTAAAAAAGAGAGTATATATTTCACTATTCGTTTCTAGTTACTACATTTCCAGTTGATTCCAAATAGAGACTTTTAACATCACTTTCGATCTCATCATATTTAACATGTTGGTAGTTATAAACTTCACGATCAAGTTCCTCTTCACTCATTTTTTCTAAAAGAAGCTTCTCCATAACTGCATGACGAATATAGACACGCTCTAACTCTTGTTCAACCAAGTTTTTATTTGCTACATTTATAATATCCATCCATTTACTCAGTGGTGTTCCACCAAAAATATTATCTTCGTCTTCGAATAGTGCTTCATATTTCATATATTAGTTCCTTGTATTATTTAATTTGTGATTATACCGTTTTAACTTTGTTGAATTTTTAACTATAAAATTTCTGTTCTATTTCTACCACTATTTTTAGCTTTATATAGTGCTCTATCTACATCTATTAAAAGTTGATCCAAACATGCTTCTTTGTTAATTGTTGCAACACCTAAACTAACTGTTTTAGTACCAACATCTTTAAAATCATACTCTCCAATAGCTTTTCTAATATTTTCTGCTAAATTATATGCTCCATCATGAGTAGCTTCAGGACAAAGAATTAAGAACTCTTCACCACCCCACCTAGAGACAGAATCTGATACTCTTGTATGTTTTTGAAGCATTTCAGATATCTCTTTTAAAACACGATCACCAACACCATGCCCATATGTATCATTTACAGACTTAAAAAAATCTACATCCACCATTATTAAAGAAAAACCTCGTGAATAACGTTTAAAGTTGTTTACCGCATCTACTAAGAGTTCATTCATTTTTTCTCTATTATATAGTTGTGTAAGAAAATCAGTAGACGCAGCCTGTTGTATCATAGAGATGTCTTCTAATACAACTAGACTTTTACCTTCACTATAACTATCTGCATGCACAGAAAAAACAAATTCCATATCATCTTTTTTTATTATAGCTCTATTTATAGTATTTGAATTGTTTTTAACATATTCAACCCAATTAACACCATTAATTTCAGCACTTAAGTAACCAACTCTACTTTCAAATAGATCACATATACAGTTATAATCTTTTTTAAACTCTTCTAAAGTGTCATAACATGTAAATTTTAAAAACTTTTTGTTTGCATCTATTATATTTACACCATTAGTAGTGAATATAATATTAGGATTAATATCGAAAATTAATCTTTGCTCTTGCGTTTTCTCTTCTAAAGCCTTATTTAAATTATGTAGCTCAGTCAAATCTTCGTACATAACCATAACAAAAGAGCCTGCAATTTTAACAACTCTATTTTTTTTCCAACCACTAATACGTTCATCTTCATAAAACTTAAGATCAAAATCTTCATTTTTTCCGGTTTTATAAACTTTTAATATTCTGTCATATAAACCAAACTCTTTAACACCAGGAAAAACATCAATAAGTTTTTTACCTATAAGGTCATCTCTTTCTATGTTTTCTGTAGTTTGAGTACTATTATTTAGATCATGAAAATAGATTTCATCATCTTTTATTTCATAAATTACTATATTTATTGGGAAATCATTAATATCAGTTAAATAAGCTTGTGTATTACTCAAAAGACGATCCCTTTTATTAAATTGCATAATTATAGCACTTAAATAAGGGCTTATATATTAATTTTGATTACTAATACTCATTTTATATACCCACTCTTGTAGCTCTCTCATATCATCATAAATTTTAAAACAGCGATCTACTATTTTTTCACTAAAAAAAACATCATCTATTTTAAAACTTTTATATGCGAACATAGAACTATATAGTGCTAAATGTATATGATCCAAATTTTTATCTAATCCTTTAGGTAAACGTTTAAATTTTGGCTCACCGAAGAGATAACCTTTATCTTTCAACTCTTCCATTATTAAATGTAAAGAGTTTCTATGCAGATCATTTTTTATGTATTCTCGATATATCTTTAATAAGTCTGTTTTGAAATTTCTTATACCACTTGCTATAAAATATTCATCTTTATCATAGTGCATATAAAAACTACTACTTTGCATTCTATGTCCACTACCTTGCCAAAATAGCAAACCAATTTTAGACTTCATAGGTGTTTTATCTTTAGAAAAACGGACATCCCTATAGATCTTAAATAACGATCCACCAACTTTTGGACGAAAATGGATTGTAGGTACAAGTGCTTGAAGGTGCTCACCCATCTCTTCTATAAAAAGTATATCTATATCTTGTATATGTTTTTGCCAAAGATGGCGATGATCTATGAACCACTCTTTAGAGTTATTGGAGCCTAGATCTTTTAAAAATTTAATTCCATCTTTTTTAAAACCATTAAATTGCATAGATAACCTTTAAATTATTTCACTATTTTACACTATTTGGCACACTTTATGCTCTATTTTGACAATGAGAATATATAAATATACTATTATAACGCTATCACTACTGTTAAATATTAATCTTTATGCAGATGGTAGCAACCCTAAAATAGTCTATAAGACTGTAACTACTGATGAACTGCAAGCATTGATAGATAGAGCAAAAAACTCTAAGACTACTGCTTCGACACAAGAAAAAGTTTCACAAGACGAGTTAAATAGTTTACTTGATGAACTTGGAATTGTAAAAGATTACTCAAATGCTGATAGTGTCACTATCATTAAAAAAGATAAGCAAACAGAAGATACACCATTTTTCGACTTTAATTTTAACTTTAGTAAAAAAGCTGACTCTAAAACAACATACCAAAAATATGTAGCACTATCTTTTGGCTTAAGTTCTGTCCAAAGCGAAGTTACTAACCATAGTGGAGCGCCAGTAACACTTAATCATACTTTAGGAACTAGTGGTAACTCATTTGGAGCAGAGTACGGGATGTATGTATCTCAAAACTTTTTTGCTACTCTTAATTACCAAAGAATGAGTCTTAGTGATGTTGACTTTAACAACTACTATGCTTCTATTAATTACGACGTTTTAGATCTAAGTGTTGGCACATGGAGTGTTGGTTATGTAGCGGGATGGAGCATGATGACATGGTCTAACAATCCAGTTGCTACTACAACTAATGTTGACATTGGAAGTGGCTCTTTAATGAATGGTCTTCAAAGTGAATTTGATGTCTATTTAAATGACAAATTTTCTTTTTATATGGCATACCAATATTGGCTAATGGAACACTTCACAAGAATAGAGACATATACGGGAAGTGCAGAAATTAAACACTCATTTACTCATAACATGAAAATAGGTGTTAAGTATAAGTTCTAGTTTCTCAGGAGTAGTAAACAAATGCTTATTTACAAATGGCTATAAAAATAAAACTCATATTTTTTTATTTGAACTATTTTATTTTTTTCAATAAGCCCATAAATTTTTTATTATTATGACTCGCAAAATCAAGTAGTGACATTCCGTTTAATTTACTATTCGTATTTGCACCAGCTTTTACTAATGAGAGAAACATTTTTTTATTATTAATATTTATAGCATGAAACAGATAGTTATCTAACAGAGTGTTTTCAACACTATTCGAACATTTTTTAATAATGTTTAGCCTTATTCTATAGACTAATAAGTACAGAAATAGTAAAGCTATAGATATAACGGTACCATATAGTAATATTTGCTCTACATTTAAATTTAGATATTTATTATAAAATGTCTCTATCTTTATATAGTTTAATTCTATAAAAAACTTTATCTCATTAAAATAAAACTCCCTGCTTTTAGAAGCAAAAAGAACTATATTAGAATTTATAAATGAGTAGAACTCTGTTATAAAAGTCGGTATTGTATCTTTTAGTAATGGCATGTTTTTAAAAATATGAAAGCTGTTTAACAAATACATAATTAAAAATATATAAATAGTTAACCAAAGCGTATTGATAAGATAAACAAAGAATGATCTACTCACTTTTTTAGTGACTTTTTTTTGCTTATAGATGTTAACTAACCTTTTATATGGAACAGGGTGTGTATCTAAAAACCCCTCTTTATAATTTTCATAAAAAGTTTCTAGTGCTATAAAAGTGTTTTCCCAGCCCATTGTTTGTGCTGCATTTTTATCTGCCCTAAACTCATTTTTACGTGATAAATACATTTTAATAAGTAGTTCTAGTGGGTTCAAAATAAATTTAATAACTAGATTGGTGATCATTTTAATAGGTATAAATATTATACTTATAAGAGAACCAATAAATGGAATTGATAGAGCAAAATTATAAATAATTGTTAAAATATTTTCTAAAAATGTAAGTGCTTTTAAACCGCTAGAGTAGAGCATATATGGCGCGTAGTCGTTATGTAAAAGATGTGAGAATTCATGAGCAACAATAGCTTTTATTTTTCTCTCAAACTCATCTGTGGTTTTTGAGTCCGTACTCATTTGTTTAATAAGTCCGGTTGTTAAAATAACATATTGACCTCTCACATTTTTCAGTGCATAAGCATTTACTACATTTGTATCTTTTATATAGTAGTTTACTTTTGAGAGGTTAAATTTTTCTTTTACCCCAAATAATTCCATAATATTTCACTTACTCCTAAATTCATAAAAAAACCATCTTTTTTTAATCCTGATGCACCTTTAGAAGCTATCAAATCATTTTTTACATATTTTTGACTCCATCACTATTAAATTTTGTACTTTTTGTGCAAGATACAAGTTTTTCAGGCAATA
>WTBY01000073.1 GCA_013138865.1 Helicobacteraceae bacterium
TGACTATAATAATTATAGACCTCACTCAACTTTAGGTAAATTAAGCCCTATTGAATATTTAGATAAGTATCATTTAGAGATGAATTATTCCGTTTGAACTAGTATGGTTTAAGGGGAGGCTTACATAAGGAAGTGTTAGGCTTAGATATTAGTGATTGGAATATACAGGCATTAAGAGCACAAGAGAGAAAACATATTCCAGTTGTATTAACTAAAGATGAAGTTACTAGTCTTTTACAAAATATACCTGCTGAGTATAGTTTACTTGTTTATCTTATGTATGGCTGTGGACTTCGCATGAATGAGGCTTTAAACCTTAGATTGAAAGATATTGATTTTGGATTTGATAAAATTTATATTTGGGATAGTAAGTCTTTAAAAGATAGGACTATACCGTTACCGCAAAAATTAAAAGCCAAACTTTTAGAGCAAGTTGAGATAGTGAGTAATTTACATAAACAAGACCTAGAAGATGGATATGGGAGTGTTTTTATACCATACGCTTTAGAAAAGAAATACCCACGCTCAAAACTTGAAACTAAATGGCAATTTTTATTTCCTATGAAAGGCATATCAACAGATCCTAGAAGCAAAGAGCAAAGACGTCATCATGTACATCCACAAACTCTCGGTAGAAATATAAAAGTAGCATCCAAAAAAGCAAATTTAAATAAACGAGTAACTTCACATATTTTTAGACACTCCTATGCTACACATCTACTTCAAGCTGGCATAGACTTAAGGAGTATTCAAGAACTTTTAGGTCATAAATCAGTTGAAACAACTATGATATATACACATGTGGTTTCTGAAATGAATAAAACTAAATTGATAAGTCCACTTGATTTTTAGCTACTTGATAGCTAAACATATGTCCTATAATAGCTTTTTTTGATAGAAGAGAGAGTCAAAAGTGGCTATTTCAGTGATTTTTGGTATTGTTTAGATTCTCCAATATCAGGAGCTATAGAAGTGATGTAAATTGTTCCAATAATGAGCTATAGATATCTATGATTAGCCATATAGAAGTAGTTAATTTTTGTTGCTAAAAGCTGTAAAGTAGGTGTTTTATAGTTATTTATCTTCTACGAGATAGAATTTACTATTAAGTCACAGTTCAAGAGTTCGATAAGATAAAAAATCATCCAGAACAAGGTTACATTTTAGCTAAAAAAATTGGAATTACAAGTGATAAGATACTCTCAGGAATAAGACATCATCATGAGAAATCAGATGGAAGTGGATACCCAGATAAATTAATATCTGAGGAGATAAATCTTTTCCCAAAAATCATTGCTATATGTGATGTATTTGATGCTTTAAGTACAAGAAGTCATATAAAGAACCCATGAATACATTTGATGCATTTAAACTTATGAAAAATGATACAAACCATTTAGATATTGAACTACTAAATAAATTCATCCATATGATGGCAAAAAAATAAGTAGTTTTCTTTCGATATAATACTAAATGATAAAACTCCTTTTACTTGAAGACGATACCCTTTTTGCAGAGACATTAATAGACTTCCTAGAAGATGAAGAGTTTGATGTTACTCATGTTAACAATGGTCAAAGTGCGCTAGACACTACTTTTAACACTAAGTTTGATCTTTACTTACTTGACATAAACACACCTTTTATAGATGGTCTTACTCTACTTGATGAGCTACGATCAGCTTCAGATCAGACTCCTGCTATTTTTCTTACGTCTTATAGTGACAAAGAGACTCTTCTTTTGGGTTTTAAAAAAGGGTGTAACGACTTTTTAAAAAAACCTTTTGATCTTGATGAGCTTTTAGTACGTATAAATGTTCATGTAAATACGACAAAAGAGGTTAATGGTTTTGTAATAGATCGCGATCGCAAAACTATTTTTTATAAAAATGAAGAGTTAAAACTCTCAAACAAAGAGTACCTACTTTTAGAACTTCTTGTAGAAAATATAAATAAAAATGTTACAAAAGAGATGATTATAACTTCTCTTTGGAGTGCAAATGAAGATGTAAGTGATGGAGCAATTAGGGTCTACATAAATAGACTAAAGAGTTACTTTCCACAAGATCTAGAGAACATTAGAGGTTTAGGTTATAGACTAAATGCGTAACATTGCGATCCAAATTTTCTTTTTTTATGTTCTTAGTGTTGCGATCATAACCTCAGCACTTTACTACGCTATGGCTATTGTTGGAGTTACTTCAATTTTGGCCATCTCTTTGTTTATAATTTCACTTAGTCTTATCTCTGGTCTTCTTGTGAGCAAGAGTGCGATCGAGCCACTTAACAACCATTTAAAAAACTTAGAGAGCTTCTCAAAAGAGACACTACACGAGCTTAACATTCCCATAAGTACTATAAAAGCAAACCTACAAATGTTAAGTAAAAACGAGACTAATGAGAAATCACTTAAAAGACTAAAACGTATAGATGAAGCAACAACTTCTCTACAAGATCGCTACAATGAACTTGACTACCTTATAAAAAAACAGATGAAAAAGAGTCATTTAGAAAATTTTGACTTAAGTGAAGTTATAGAAAATAGAGTTGAAGTTTTTAAAGCTCTGTATGTAAATGTTAAATTTTCTCTCACTTTAGAAGAAGTTAGTGTAAATATGGATAAAATCGCTTTTATAAAAGTTTGTGACAATATTTTAGATAACGCTATAAAGTACTCATCACTAAACTCAAACATAAACATAAGACTCTCAAACTCTGTTTTGGAGTTTGAAGACAGTGGTTGTGGAATGGATGAGTTTGAGCTTTTAAACATCTTTGATGAATACTACCAAAATGACGAAACACAAAAAGGTTTTGGAATAGGTCTAAAGATGGTAAAAAGTTTTTGCGATAGTTCTAAAGTAGCACTACACATAAAGTCTAAAAAAGATATAGGCACAACAATAATACTAAACTTTAAAGAGGTAACAACATAATGGAAAATGCAATGTGGGTAGATAATGCAGAGATGATCTTAGACTACGCGATCATGGGTACACTAATTTTAATGAGTATAGTTGCACTATGGCTTTCAGTTGAGCGACTTTTATTTTACAGCTCTATTCATTTAGATAGCTATGACAACAAAGACCAGTTAGAGTTAGATCTAAGTGACAACCTCTCAACGATCGCTACAATCGGTTCTAACGCTCCATACATTGGACTACTTGGAACTGTTCTTGGAATTATGATCACATTTTACACTATGGGTGAAGTTGGAACTGTAGACGCGGCAAAGATCATGAGCGGTTTGGCCATGGCACTTAAAGCAACAGCTATGGGTCTAATAGTAGCTATTCCCTCGATCGTATTTTACAATGGCTTAGTACGTAAAATGGAAAAAATCTCAACTCAATGGGACATAAAACAGAGTAAGGCTAAATAATTATGAAAAAGATGAAGAAGTTTGATCAAGTAAATGTTATACCATTTATAGACATTATGCTTGTACTTCTTGTAATGGTCTTAACAACTACTACTTTCGTAAAGCAAGGTATCATACCAGTTGATCTTCCAAGTGCACAAAGTGATAAAAAAGCCAAAGATGTTAAAGAGATAACGATCAACATAACAAAAAATGGTGACCTATACTTAGCAAAAGATAGAGTAAATCTAGCTCAACTAGAAGCTAAGTTAAAAGATATCTCAAAAGAGGACACAGTAATTTTAAGAAGTGACAAAGAAGCAGAGTTTCAAAACTTTGTAAGCGTTATGGATCTACTTAAAAAACTACAACTAGACCAGCTTTACATAGTTACAAAAGAGTAAAGTTATTGGTGAACATTACCTAGTAACTTATACTTCTTTTCTACACTAACCTCTTTGACACTCTCTTTTAGATCTTTACTACTACTTTCTTTAGAAAACTCTTTTTTTTCATGTGTCTGTATCTCACCATAAAGAGAGTTAAGTATAAAAAAAAGCACTACAATCGATAAAACAGCACCATAAAAAAGCATGTAGTTTCTTATGTACTCGTTACTAAAAGGTATATTCATTTTCTCTACTCTCTTTCTATATTCAATGTTTTAACATATTCTAAAGTCTGAACTTCAAAGTCTGCTTTATATGAGTATTTATCACTATCATGTGAAGCTATTAGGTTTATGGCACTAAAGTAGATCACTAAAAATAGTACTAACTTCCCTATATTTTGTGAGTTTAAGACCTCAGCTTGTAAATAAGTAAGAAGTGGAAATAGTGCAAAAGCAAAGATCATTATAAGATGCCAGTAACTAAATATGATCGGAGATAAAACAGCACTCGTAAAAATAGCTAAAAGAGTTCCCACTACATAAAGCAAGATCCACTTCTGACTATCAACTTCTGTGCTACTTCTTAAAAGAGAACTCTTAATACGCTTATAAACATATATATTTGCTTTAAGTGCAAAAATAATACTAATAGCTCCAACGATGAAAAGAACAGCTCTATAAAGATAAGTTGCAAGTGTCTGTATAAGTTGAACCGACGAGACCCACTCAAATGAAGCCGCCATAATAAGCTTGTTTGTAAATATAAACGATGCGTATCTTAACCAGTAAAGGAAAGCTTTTAAAACAGGGTAAACATGAACTCCACCCCAACCTATGTAGCGATCGTTTGCTTCTTTGTCTGAATTCTTTGCTATGTTCTCATTTACTGCTAACTCTTGAAAGTAAGGAACAAGAGAGAGTCCAATAACAACAAATGAAAAAAGTGCTCCAAAAATATTTACTTTTATAATACCTCTGTAAAAAAGGTAAGTTGATATAACTGCTAAAAGTGGCCATGAGTAGTGTAACTGCATAGCCATACCGATCGAGAGTATATGAATAAATGTAAAGAAAAAAGAGCTTCTATTACGCATATTATACGCCGAATAGAAGTGCATAGCCGCAAAAAGAAATAGGTACGATGGGTTATAAAGTAAGTTTTCAAACATAAACCAAGGGTTCAACCAGTAAAGAAGCAAGAAAATAAGACGAATATTTTTGTCATAAACCTCTTTAATAACTGAGTCTAAAAGTAAAAAAGAGACAACATGAAGAAGAACTAAAAAAACCATAGGTGCATAGGGTGAGTCCCAAAATGCGATCGGAAGTCCTATTATGTAAGCTGAGAGACTTCCTGGAACATTTCCAACTGTACTTGCCTCATTTCCATAACTAAGCCAACTATTTGTGTAAGCTCCTAAATAGCCCTTTTGTAACATTTGAGTCTGATCACCTGTTAGTATCTGGTTAGTTGCATAGAAGTAACTAAAAAGTAGCCCAAGTGCAAAAATTGCGTAAAAAATAGTGTTAAAGTGTTTTTGTATTAAAGTGTTTTGATCTGTATTCATCTGAACGTCCATAGTTTATGTATTACAAAAGTGATAAGTGGAATTATAAAAACGATCGCTAATGTTTTAATGTAGGTATTATACTCTAAAATATATGCACTACTTACAAGTGCTAAAACAAGAGAGATAAGCTGAACAGCTAAATACTTTAGAGCTTTTTTTAAACCTAGCGAGTGTCTAAAAACAACACGAGACTGCACTACATACGAAAAAATATACGCAACACTAAACCCAACAAGATTAGAGATAAATAGAGAGTTAGCTACAAAGTATATGTACGCATATGCTGTACTTAAGTGGATCGCAGTTGATCCACCGCCCACGATCGCATACTTAAAAAGCTGTGTTCTAGTATTCATTTTCTATAATATAGACAGGTCTATTCTTAGACTCCATATAAAGACGTCCTATATACTCTCCTAAAATACCAATCCCCATGAGTTGTATACCACCTAAAAAGAGTGTAATAACTAATGTTGAAGCATAACCAGGAGTATCAACTCCAAAAAGAAGTGTTTTTAAAATAATCCACATACCAAAGAACACCGCTGTAGCAGATATTAATATACCTACATAGAGCCAAACGCGAAGAGGAACAGTACTAAAACTTGTAATTCCATCAAGTGCGAAGTTCCAAAGCTTCCAACCGTTAAAACTACTCTCACCAGCATGACGCTCTTCACGTTTGTACTCAACAACAGCGCTCTTAAAACCTACCCAAGCGAAGATGCCTTTCATAAAGCGTTGATTTTCGGGAAGTTGTTGAATTGCATTTAAAACTTTACGAGTTATAAGGCGGTAGTCTCCAACATTGTTTGGTATCTCTACATTTGAAATTTTATTGTGAAACCTGTAAAAAAGGTTTGCACTAAAACGTTTTGCAACACTATCACTTGTACGATCAACTCTTTTTGCAACTACAACGTCATAACCATTTCTCCACTCTTTTAAAAATTCTAAAATAAGTTCTGGAGGATCTTGTAAGTCAACGTCAATTGGAACTATAAGCTCGCCTTTAGCCTCATTAAGCCCAGCAGTCATGGCTGCCTCTTTACCAAAATTACGAGAAAGGTTTATAAGTCGTATATGTTCATACTTCTCTTTAAGCGAGAGTATAGTGTTAAAAGTATTGTCACGACTTCCATCATTTATGAAAATAATTTCGTACGGATGTTCACTAGTAATTAGCACCTTAGTAATCTCAACTAAAAAGTGTTCAACTACCTCTTGTTCGTTGTAACAAGGAACTATAATGGACAGAAGTGGATTGTTTGTCATTTGCATACCTTTTATTAGTTCAAAATTATACCAAAAAAAGAATTTTCTCTAAACTTCTTATTTTTGCTAAACTTCTAACTAAGAAATAAAACCATAAGAAGGTCTACATATGTTAAAAACTAAATTAGTATTAGGAGTTCTTCTTTTTGAAGGGTTTGAACTTTTAGATGTATGTGGACCACTTGAGATCTTTGGTAGAGCTAGTGAACATTTTGAGATCAAACTTGTCTCTGAACTTAGTGGCGATGTAAAAAGTGCGCAAAGTGTAAAGTTAGTTACAGATCACTCTTTTAGTGATGACGAGAATTATGATATGTTGCTTATACCTGGTGGAGTTGGAACAAGGGTGCTGGTAAATAGTGAAGCAACACTCACATGGTTAAAAAACAATACTCCTAAAGCTCAACTTGTCGCTTCAGTCTGTACAGGTAGTGCTCTACTTGCAAAAGCTAACCTTCTTGACAACAAAAAAGCAACTACAAATAAAGCTGCTTTTATGTGGGTAACTGAGCAGTCTAATAAAGTAGAGTGGATCAAACAAGCAAGGTGGGTTGAGGATGGAAAGTTTTTTAGCTCTTCTGGAGTCTCAGCCGGTATGGATATGAGCTTAGCTATTATCTCAAAACTATTAGGCGAAGAAGAAGCCAACAGCATAGCAACTTTTATAGAGTATGAGTGGCACAAAGACTCAAGTTGGGATCCATTTTCAAAGATATATGGACTTTCTTAAAAAGTTAAAAAACAAAAGTCTGCAAACATAGACTCACTTAGTTATAATACGATCATGAAACAGACATTTAAAAGATACATACCCTACTTACAAAATTACAAATTTTACTTTTTTTTGGTTTTTATAGGTATTTTACTAACCGTTGCAGCGACTACTGCAACAGCTCAGATCATGCAGCCACTTATGGACGATATGTTCATAAAACGAGATGCAAGTATGATCACACTCATACCTCTAATGCTTATAGGAATTTACTTTTTTAAAGCGCTTGGTCGCTATTTACAGAGTGTTTTCACTACTTATATAGGTTCTCATGTTGTAACTATTTTACGTGAAGAGCTACTTCAAAAGATGCTCTATTTAGACATGACATTTCTGTACAAAAACAGAAGTGGTGATATGATCTCACGCATTACACTAGATGTTGCTAGAATTCAGTACTTCGTCTCAAATATGTTGCCAGAGTTAATCCGTGAGAGCTTAACTGTCATAGCACTTATAGCTTATGTGATCTACTTAAACGCAACGCTTGCTTTTTATGCACTTGTTGTTATGCCGCTAGTTTTCTACCCATTAATTAAAATAGCAAAAAGACTTAAAAAACTTTCCAACCGATCGCAAAATAAGAATGCTGATGTATTAACAAGACTAACAGAAGTCTTTAACAATGTAGAGATCATAAAAACTCATGCAACAGAAGAGTATGAAGTTGATCGCTTTGTTGGTGAAAATAGAGAGCTGTTTCGTATAAATATGAAGTCAACTTATGTTTCAGAGTTAGTATCACCACTTATGGAATTAGTTGGTGCTTTAGGTTTAGCAACTGTGATCTATATGGGTGCGAGTGAAGTTTATGAGAACAGAATGAGCGTTGGAGAGTTTACAGCTTTTTTAACAGCAGTTGGTTTAGTTTTTCAGCCGATTAGACGCATAGGTTCCATATATGGAAAAATTCAAGATGCACTAGTAGCAAGCGAGAGAGTATTTAAAATTTTAGATACTACCTCTTTAGTTACAGATGGTTCTAATGAGTTAAAAGAGAATATAGAGCTCATAGAGTTTAAAAACTCAGAGATAAGTTTCGAAGATGTAAAAGCTCTAAAAAATATAAATATCGCGATGAAAAAGGGTGATACGATCGCACTTGTAGGAGACAGTGGTGGAGGTAAGTCAACCCTTATTAACCTACTTATACGTTTCTATGATGTGGATAGTGGTTCACTATTAATAAACTCTAAAAATATTAAAACATACACAGAACATTCGCTTAGAGATAAAATAGCAGTAGTCTCTCAAAGGGTTTACATTTTTCAAGATACTCTCGCAGAAAATGTTGCTTATGGGCATGAGGTAAATGAGACAAAAGTTTTAGAAGCACTAAAATTAGCAGATGCACTAGAGTTTGTTCAGAGCTTAGAAGATGGAATTCACACTCAAATGCAAGAGTTTGGAGTAAACCTATCAGGTGGACAACGCCAACGTATTGCGATCGCACGTGCTATATATAAACACGCTTCTTTACTAATTTTAGATGAAGCGACAAGTGCTCTTGATAACAAAAGTGAAAAACGTATACAAGAAGCCCTTAATGCTTACACTAAGGATAAAATCACTATAATAATAGCTCATAGATTGAGTACGATTGAGCATGCAACAGAGATTTTAGTCTTTAAAGATGGAGAGATAGTCTCTACTGGAACGCATACAGAGTTGCTAGAAAACTCTCAAGAGTACAAAAGATTAGCTGGAAAAATGGAGTAGATAAATTGAAAAAGAAAATATTAGTAACAGGCGGAGCAGGTTTCGTTGGTAGTAACCTTTGTGAGCGATTAGCAAAAGATGAGAACAATGATGTTTACTCATTAGATAACTACTTTACTGGAAGCAAAGATAATCATGTTGCAAATGTAACATATATAGAAGGCTCAACTTCTAACATAGCTGAGCTTGTATCATTTAAACCTGACATGGTATATCACTTAGGTGAATACTCAAGAGTTGAGCAGAGCTTTGGAGATATAGAGAAAGTTTGGGAGTACAACAAAGATGGTATTTTCGCTGTTTTACAGTTTGTACGTAATGCTGGTTGTAAGATTTTATATGCTGGAAGTAGTACAAAATTTGGTGATGGTGGACTTGGTCGGAGTGCTTCACCTTATGCATGGACAAAAGCCACAAATACAGAGCTTGTTCAAAACTACGGGACTTGGTTTAATGTTCCATATGCGATCACTTACTTCTACAATGTTTATGGAGAGCGTGAGATCCAAACAGGAAAATACGCAACTTTAATAGCTCTATTTAAAGAGAAGATGAAAAACAAAGAGCCACTTACAATCGTAGCACCAGGCGAGCAGAAGAGAAACTTTACACATATTGACGACATTATAAATGGACTTGTTCTTGTAGGTGAGAATGGTTATGGTGATGAGTTTGGAATAGGATCACCAGAAGCATATAGCATAAAAGAGATAGCTCAAATGTATGGTGGTGAGATAGAGATGCTACCTGAGCGTGCAGGTAATAGAATGGTAGCAGACGTAATGAGTGCAAAAACAGAAGCACTAGGTTGGAAACCAACTCGTACTATTAAGCAGTACATAGAAGAGTGTAGAGCTAAGGAGTGGAAATAACATGAAAGGAATAATACTAGCTGGTGGAAGCGGAACTAGGTTATATCCGATCACAAAAGGTGTATCTAAACAGCTAGTACCTATCTACGACAAACCAATGATCTACTATCCACTATCTGTTTTAATGTTAGCAGGTATAAAAGAGGTTCTAATCATCTCTACTCCACAAGACTTACCTCGTTTTGAAGAGTTGCTAGGAGATGGATCTGATCTTGGAATGAAGTTTGAGTATGTCGTTCAACCATCACCTGATGGTTTAGCACAAGCTTTTATTTTAGGAGAAAAATTTATAGGTAGTGATGATGTTACTTTAGTTCTAGGTGATAATATCTTCTATGGACAAGGACTCACAAACCTCTTAGCAGACTCTGTTAAGAATGTAGAAAAAGAGAAAAAAGCAACTGTTTTTGGTTACTATGTAAAAGATCCTGAGCGTTATGGAGTTGCAGAGTTTAACGAAGATGGAATAGTAACTTCACTTGAAGAGAAACCAGAGAATCCAAAAAGCAACTACGCAGTTGTAGGTTTATACTTTTACCCTAACTCAGTTGTACAAATAGCTAAAAATATAAAACCAAGTGAGCGTGGTGAGTTAGAGATCACAGATGTGAACAAAGAGTATTTAGATAGAGGCGATCTTAAAGTAGAGCTTATGGGTAGAGGTTACGCTTGGCTTGATACTGGAACACACGAATCACTTTTAGAAGCTTCACAGTTTATACAAACTATAGAAAATCGTCAAAGTCTTAAAGTTGCTTGTTTAGAAGAGATCGCTTATGAAATGGGTTATATCTCAAAAGAGAAACTTTTAGAGTTAGCACAACCTTTACATAAAAATCAATATGGACAGTACTTAATAAGAAGAGCTTCAATGGGTAGATGTATTAAATAATGAAATTTACAAGAAGTGAAATATCAGATGTAATTATATGTGAACCAACCGTTCATGGAGATAGTCGTGGTTACTTTGTAGAGACCTTTCGTGAGGATAAGTTAGAAGAGTTTTTAGGGTTTAAAATTAACTTTATTCAAGATAACGAAAGTAAATCAAACAGAGGTGTTCTACGTGGGCTACACTATCAACTTCCACCATTTGCACAGACTAAACTTGTTCGTGTTATACAAGGGAGTGTTTTAGATATAGCCGTTGATATTCGTAAAGGTAGTCCAACTTTTGGAAAATCTATGTCAATAGTTTTAAGTGCTGAAAATAAAAAGCAACTTCTAATTCCAAGAGGCTTTGCACATGGTTTTGTAGTTTTAGAAGATGAGACTATTTTTGCATATAAAGTTGATAACTACTATTCACAAGTAAGTGATCGCGGAATTGCCTATAACGACAAAGAGTTAAATATTGAGTGGCAAATTCCAGCAAGTGAGCTAAAATTGTCTAAAAAAGATAGAGTTCAACCTCTTTTCAAAGAGACAAATGATCTATTTGAATATGGTGTGAATTTATATACCCCAAGAGTACTTCCTCACCAAGGCTCACAGCGTGAGTAATATTTTAGTAACTGGTGCAAATGGACAGTTAGGATCTGAGTTTAATGAGCTATCTTGCAGTTATAAATATAACTTTTTTTTTACCTCAAAGAGTGATTTAGATATCTCTAGCGCACAAGATGTTAAAAAGTATATAACCACTAACAAAATTACTACTATTATAAATTGTGCTGCGTACACAGCTGTTGATAAAGCTGAATCTGAAGAGATCGAAGCTGATAAAATCAACCATTTAGCTCTGAAAAATTTAGCCGAAATTTCAAAAGAAAAAAATATAAAACTTATTCATATCTCAACAGACTATGTCTTTGATGGAAAAAACTATAAACCTTATTTAGAGAGTGATCTAGTAAATCCAAACTCAGTCTATGGCAAAACAAAACTTGCAGGCGAGATGGCTATGAAAGAGCTAAACCCTCATAACTCTATTATAATAAGAACCTCATGGGTATATTCAAGCTTTGGTACAAACTTTGTAAAGAGTATGCTTGCTCTTGGACGCGATCGAGATCATTTAGGTGTTATCTACGATCAAGTAGGTACTCCAACTTATGCAAGAGATTTAGCAAAAACAATTTTAAACATATTACCTAAAATAAAAAGTGAAAAAGTAGCCATTTACAACTACTCAAATGAGGGAGTGCTTAGTTGGTTTGACTTCTCAAAAGAGATTATGAGAATGGCAAAAATAGAGTGTAAAATAAACCCTATAGAGACTTTTGAGTACCCAACTCCTGCTTCAAGACCATACTACTCACTGCTGAATAAGTCAAAAATTAAAAAAGAGTTTAATATAGAAATACCATACTGGAAAGACTCACTTGATGAGTGTTTAAGAGTTTTAGGAGAGAGAAAATAATGCAAAAAAAATTTGATAATTGGAATATACTTAAACAAAATATTAATGATAAAAAAAGATCTGTTCACTTTCGGCAAGGAGAAATATACTTTATAAATATTGGACAAAATATTGGTTATGAAGTATTTGGAAAACAAGAGGAATTTTTAAGACCGGTATTAATATTTAGAAAAATAAACAACTCTACTTTTTTAGCTATTCCCTTAACATCAAAAGTAAAAAATGATAATTTCCACCACACTATAACATTTAAAGATAGAGTTAATAGTGCTATGATCACACAAATAAAAACTTTTGACTCAAAAAGATTATTATACAAAATTGGTAAAATAGATAAAGAGACATTTACAGATCTAGAAGAAAAAATAGTAGAATTTTACAAGTTAACCCCAAAAAGGGGAGGCTACACTCTTCAAGAAGAAGAGCAGCGAATAAGCAACATTATATCTAAAAAAACTAAGTTTGTAAACAGTGGTTTAAAAACATTACTATTAACTGGTTGTGCTGGTTTTATAGGTAGTAACTTTGTCCCATATTTTTTACAAAAATATGAAAACTACAACATAATAAACTTAGACCTTTTAACTTACGCAGGTGAAGAAGCGAACCTAAGTGAAGTTGAAAATAGTGAGCGCTATAAGTTTATAAAAGGTGATATCTGTAACCGTGAATTAGTTGAATTTATATTTAATGAGTATGATATTAGAGGAGTAATTCATTTTGCTGCAGAGTCTCATGTTGATAACTCTATTAAGAATCCTGGTATTTTTATAGAGACTAATGTAACTGGAACATATACTTTAGTTGATGTTGCTAAAAACTACTGGATGAGCAGACCTTTTAACTATAAAACAGAGTACGAGGGATGTAGGTTTCATCATATTTCAACTGATGAAGTTTACGGAACACTAGGAGATACTGGACTATTTACTGAGACTACACCATATGCACCTAACTCACCATACTCAGCTTCAAAAGCAAGCTCAGATATGATCATACGTTCATATAATGAAACTTATGGACTAAACACAGTGATCACAAACTGCTCAAATAACTATGGTGCTAAACAGCACGATGAGAAGCTTATACCAACTATCATAAGAAAAGCTCTAGCAAATGAACCCATCCCTATCTATGGTGATGGTAAAAATATACGTGACTGGTTATATGTACTTGATCACTGTAAAGGAATTGATCTTGTTTTCCATGATGGGTTGACTTCTAATACTTATAATATAGGTGGAAGAAATGAGAGAGACAATCTATATATAGTCAACAAAATATGTGAAATACTTGATCAAAAAGTACCACAAGACAGTAGCTATAAAAGCTTAATAACTTTTGTAGAAGATAGAGCTGGACATGATCGCAGATATGCAATCGATGCTACTAAAATAGAAAATGAACTTGGATGGAAAGCTGAAGAAAATTTCGAGAGTGGTATTTTGAAGACTATTGAGTGGTATTTAAAAAAGTATGAGGAGATAGAATAATGGAAACAGTTGATATACATGAAATTGAGTGGAATGATGAGAAAGTAGCTAGGTTATGGGATTATTACTCAAAAACTCCTCCTTATAGTGAAGATTATTTTACAAAAGAGGTAGGAAAAAATATTTTACATGAAACAAGTAAAGTACTTGGAAACTTGGATAATAAAGTTATTTTAGATTTTGGATGTGGACCAGCATTCTTAATGGATCATATATCTAATTTAAATATTCAACCAAAGAAATATATTGGGCTTGATTTTTCAGAAAAATCTGTTGAAAATATTAAAAACAAAAAAAATATTAGTTTTGATCATAATGGCGTTTTTGTCCAACAATTACCATCTAGTATTGAATCCAACTCAATTGATATCTGCTTTTTGATAGAAGTTATAGAACATTTAGAAGATGATTATTTAGATGGAACATTAAAAGAGATTTTTAGAGTATTGAAACCAGGTGGCAAACTTATAATAACAACACCAAACAGTGAAGATTTAGATCAAAGTAAAAACTTTTGCCCAGATTGTGGTTCTATTTATCATAAATGGCAACATGTAAGATCTTTTACTTCACATGTATTAGAAGAGACTCTATTACAGCATGACTTTAAAACTGTAACAGTTGAAGAGTTGACATTTATTGGTGAAAAAACATCTTTTTTTAAAAAATTAAAGTTAAAACTTAGAAGATTATCACAACGTAAAAATGGGAATTTGTTTGGAATATTTATAAAATGAACTTAAATAATGATCTAACTATAGGAATAGTTACATCCACTTACAATAGAAATCATTTATTGAATAGATCAATTTTATCTGTTATTAATCAAACTTATTCAAATTGGATACTTTGTGTTATTGATGATTGTTCAACTGATCAAACATCTGAGATGATGCAAGAGTTTATAAATGATGAAAGAATTCATTATATTCAATTGAGTACAAACTCAGGTGTAAACGTTGTTAGAAATAAAGGTTTAGATTATTTAATAAATGAAAAAAAATGTGATTTCATTTCAATGCTAGATGATGATGACTATTTTAATAAGAATACATTACTTGAAGCATTTAAAATAATTAAAAAAAATAAAACTCATAAATGGTTTTCGTCAAATCGAGTATACCCAAATGGTACTAAAATAACACAAGTAGATACGTATGGGTTAGTTTCATATTTAGATTATATGGTAGGTGAAAAATTGAAAGGTGATGTAGTGCCATTTATTTCTTCTGATTTAATTGGTAATCTACGTTTCAGTGAATTTGGTTTAAAAGGGAATGAGTGGCATCTTTTTATACAGCTTAAATCTAATATATTTATGTATGATTTTGATTCAACAGTTAGCGAGTATCTAGAAACTGGTATGACTAATTCAAGTAAGAAAAAAACTCCAAAAATTATAAAAAAATTTAGAAGAGCTTTAGAACAAAATATTATTTACAACTTAAACAAGGGTCTCACTTATGAAAGTATTGAAGCAAAAAAATCTAAAAATCTATTAAGAAGTAATAATAGTATAAAGAATAGGTTGAAATACTATCGAAATTCAATTAGATCTTACTTTATAAATATAATAGATTTTTTAGGTATTTATAATTATTTAATAAAAAGAAACTATAAAAAATATCTAACTATGTTAGGCAATATTCAATAATGGATAATAAAAATTTCCTATCTATTTTATTTCTTAGTTTTGATAAGTTCAGTGATGTATTGCCAGTAACATATCATTTTTTTCAAAAAAATTATTCTGAATGTAACTTTAATGTTTACTGGGGCAGTAATGGGGGAAAAATAGTAGACTTTCATAAAATTGCACCTAAATGGAGCTTAATTCATAATTCTAACTATGACAAAGGTTGGTCACAAAACTTAAAATCATATTTAGAAAATATTAGTACTAAATATGTATTAATAATATTAGATGATTTTTTAATTTTAAATAAACCTGATGAAGAAAAAATATTTAAGGCTCTTAAACTTATGGAAGAATTTCAAGCGCACTATTGTAGATTAAATCCTAATCCATCAGCTGATATTAAAATTAATGATCACTTTGGATTTATTAAATATTATTCAACATATAGAACTTCCTTACAACCTAGTATTTGGAATAGAAAAGAATTACTCAATATTGTAAGTAAATATGAACTTGATCCATGGCAATTTGAACATAAAGCTGGAATTACTAATGAAAATATAAATGAAGTTTTCTTAGGTGTATTTACTGATATCATTCATGCTTACCATTGTATTGAAAAAGGTAAATGGCTTTCATCTTATAAAGAATTATTTCATGAAGAAGGCCTTAATATTAATTATAATAAAAGAGGTACTTGTAATTTAAAAATAAAAAAATATTCTGATACTAAAGAAACCTCACTATTTAATTTATTAAAAAATAAAATAAAATTCCATAGAAGAAAATTATTAAAAAAGAATATTTTTAACACTGAATTAAAAATAATTAAATATGATTAATGTAAATAGGATAACTAAATGTGTGGAATAGCAGGATTTATACATACTAAAAATGGTTCGCTAGAAGTTTTAAAACAAATGCAAGCTGCGATCTATCATCGTGGACCTGATGAACAGCGATCGCTAGAGTTTAATCATGCCTTTATAGGCTTTAATAGACTAAGTATTATTGATCTAAGTTCTGCTTCAATGCAACCTATTTACCATGAAGAATCAAAAATAGTTCTTAGTTTTAATGGAGAGATATATAACTTTTTAGAATTAAAAGAAGACTTACTTGAAAAAGGGTATACCTTTAGTTCAGAAGGTGATGCTGAAGTTCTTCTAAAAACTTATTTAGAGTATGGTTTAGAAGATACACTTAGTAAGATAAATGGAATGTTTGCAATCTCTATTTACCATATTAAAGAAGATAGACTAATCTTAGCTCGCGATCGTATGGGTAAAAAACCACTCTACTATCAACATATTAACAACTCTGTAATTTACGCTTCAGAACTGAATGCACTCAAAAAACATCCTAACTTTATAAGTGAATTAGAACCTACTTCTGCACAAAGATATTTAATTTTTGGTGGAGTTCCTGCACCTTACACAATGTACAAAAATACAAAAAAGTTAGAAGCTGGTACATATTTAGTGTATGAAAACTCAAAAATTACTATTAAAAGGTATTGGGAGTTATCTTTCAAAAAGAAAGATTACACTATATCAAGAGAAGAGGCTTATGAGAGCTTTCATAAGCTTTTAGATAGTAGTTTTGACATAAGAAAATATGCTGATGTACCAAAAGCACTCTACCTTTCAGGTGGTATAGACTCTACGATCATAGCAAAACTATTTAATGATCAGAATCTTAAAATAGACTCTATTACTTCTACTTTTGCAAATAAAAAGTCTAATGAAGAGAAGTATGCACAAGAAGTTATTAATAGGTATGGCTTTAACTCTAAAAAAATAAATATTCAACTTGACCAAGATGAACTCTTCACTCTTATGAGTAAAATGCATGAACCTTTTGCAGACTCTGCAATTTTACCAACTATGCAGATGTCAAAACTTGTTAAAGAGTTAGGTTACAAAGTTGTTTTTACTGGTGATGGTGGTGATGAACTCCTTGGTGGATATCACTCATCAAAAGATTATTCGTTGCAGTATGAGTGGTTATATAAATTCTTTACGCCAATGAATCTTAAAACAGAAAAATTTTCTACACTGAAATATTTAAATCCAAAATATAAAGCAACATCATCATTTTTTCAAAATTATTATGAAGCAATTGATCAGAATAGTTATTTAGAAATTCTAAATGAGACTTTAAATCCTCTAGTTCAACGCTCAACTTCTTTTGTAGAATTTAGACAATTATTTACACTTTTTCATATGCATAATTTTTACAACTATAAAGTGGATCGTGCCACTATGGCTTACTCTATTGAAGCTCGATCACCTTTACAGGACTATAGACTATTTGATTATGTTGCAAAATTGCCAACATCGTACTATACAACACCAAAAAAAAGAGGAAAACAATTCTTAAAAAAACTCCTTCTAGATGATTTTCCTAATTCATTTGTATATAGAAAAAAGCAAGGCTTCAATGTACCTATTGATGATTATATATCACATTTGAATATTGATCAATATATAAATAGTGCTGTAGAATACATAGGTATAGACCGTAATAGATCTAAAATAAATAACTACCAACTATTTTCATTAGGTATATGGCTGGAGAATAACTAAATGTGTGGAATAGCAGGATTCATAAATACTAAAAATGGTTCGCTAGAAGTATTAAAAAAAATGCAAGCTGAGATCTATCATCGTGGACCAGATGAACAGCGATCGCTAGAGTTTAATCAAGCTTTTATAGGCTTTAATAGACTAAGTATTATTGATCTAAGCTCTGCTTCAATGCAACCTATTTACCATGAAGAATCAAAAATAGTTCTAAGTTTTAATGGAGAGATCTATAACTTTTTAGAATTAAAAGAAGACCTACTTGAAAAAGGATATACCTTTAATTCAGAAGGTGATGCTGAAGTTCTTCTAAAAACTTATTTAGAGTATGGATTAGACACAACTCTAGAAAAAATCAATGGAATGTTTGCAATCTCTATTTACCATATTAAAGAAGATAGGCTAATCTTAGCTCGCGATCGTATGGGTAAAAAACCACTCTATTATCAACATATAGACAACTCTGTAATTTACGCTTCAGAACTGAATGCACTAAAGAAACATCCTAACTTTATAAGTGAACTAGAACCTACTTCTGCACAAAGATATTTAATTTTTGGTGGAGTTCCTGCACCTTATACAATGTACAAAAATACAAAAAAACTAGAAGCAGGAACTTATTTAGTTTATGAAAATTCAAGTATTACTATTAAAAAATATTGGGAGCTATCATTCAAAAATAGAGATACCTCCATATCAAGAGAAGAGGCTTATGAGACTTTTCATAAGCTCTTAAATAGTAGTTTTGATATAAGAAAATATGCTGATGTGCCAAAAGCACTCTACCTTTCAGGTGGTATAGACTCTACGATCATAGCAAAACTATTTAATGATCAAAACCTTAAGATAGACTCTATTACTTCAACTTTTGAAAATAAAAAGTCAAACGAAGAGAAGTATGCACAAGAGGTTATTAATAGATATGGTTTTAACTCTAAAAAAATAAATATAGAACTTGACCAAGATGAGCTGTTTGCACTAATGAGTAAAATGGATGAACCTTTTGCGGACTCTGCAATTTTACCAACTATGCAGATGTCAAAACTTGTTAAAGAGTTAGGTTACAAAGTTGTTTTTACTGGTGATGGTGGTGATGAACTCCTTGGTGGATATCACTCACGAAGAGACTACTCACCTCTTTTTACAGTACCATTTAATCACTTAAGTAAATACAACATACATAAAGGCTCTTGGAGCAGTTTAAAGTATTTAAACCCTAAATATAAATCTATTTATGGTTTTATGAAACATAGGCTGAAATCTGTTGAGCGAGAGAGCTACTTAAATATTATAGATGAAACATTAGAACCATTTATAAATAACTCAACAACGTTTTTAGAGTTCAAGCAGCTCTATACAATCTTCAATATGCAAAACTTCTATAACTATAAAGTAGATAGAGCAACTATGGCTTACTCTATTGAAGCACGTTCACCTCTACAAGATTACAGACTTTTTGATTATATCTTTAAAATTCCAACCTCTTTTTATGCAAGCCCAAAAAAGAAAGGCAAGCAATTTTTAAAAGAGATCTTAGAAGAGGATTTTGATAAATCTTTTATCTATAGAAAGAAGCAAGGCTTTGGTATGCCTATAGGTGATTATATAGACAAACTAGATGTGCAAAAATATGTGAAACTTAGTTCTGATTACTTAGGTGTAGATTTTGATAAAACACTAGAGAATGAGAGTAAGTATTACTACTTAACTCTTGGGTTGTGGTTAGAAAAAAATAGTTAATTAAATAATTTTTTGTACTCTTTTAAAACAGTTTCAACACTATACGGTGTTAGAATACTTTTAGGTATTTGAGGTGGATTAATTAAAATATCGTTGATTTTTTCTATTAAACATAGTTCATCATTAAGTAGACATAGATAATTCTTTAGTTCTGGAGTTAAAATTTCATATGGACCAGATGGGCAATCTGTGCTAACTACAGGTATATTTAGTGCCAAAGCTTCAATTAAAACTGTTGGTAACCCTTCATGCTCAGATGTTAAAATAAAGGCTTTAGCATTTTTGATAATTGGATAAGGATTCTTGTGAAAACCAGAAAAGATAACACGTTCTTTAATATTTAATTTTTCAACTAAATTTTTCAACTGCTCTTCATCACTCCCTTTACCAACTAAAACTAGCTTAATAGTTTTATTTTGAAGTTTTGAAAATACATTAAGCAATAGTGTATGGTTTTTTTGTTTTTCAAATCTACCAACGTGAACTAAGTACTCTTCAGTAGGTAGATCAAAATCAATTTTCTCATTTGAAAGTGATCTTATGTATTCATAGTCATATGGGTTGTACATTGTTTGAATAGTTTTTGGTTTAATCCCAAGTTCTAAAATATCTTCTTCCACTCCCTTAGAGACGGTCAATATTTTTTTATTATTATAAAGTTTACGCAACTTCCACAATTTAATTAATCGCTTTATACCTTTTCTATTTCCAACTTGTCCAACCGATATAGCATCTCTAGCAACGTAGTAGCCATCAATATTTGCTAGATTCATTAGTTTATGCGTCAAACCTAAACTACCAGCAATAAAATTAATTTTTCCAAACTTATCTTCTACTGTTTTAATAGCTATTTTTAATTTACTAGCATACTTTTTATTATTCACAGAAGATAACATAGCTCTTTTATAGTTAAGCTGAATAATATTAATTCTTTTATCAAAATCAAACTCTATTATATTTTTAATAAGAATAACACTTACATTATAGCCTTGTTCAACAAGCATAGTTGCAATTTTTATATTAGAACGCTCAGCACCACCACCTGCAAGTGAATCAATTATTAAAACTATATTTTTTTTCATCTACGATCCTATTTTAATAAACTAAAATACTCATTCATCTCACGAGTAGTATTAAATAATTTATGAGATAACTCAATATTTTTATTAGATTTGTTTTGTTCAAGCTCTAGGTTATTTACAATTTCTACTAATTTATCATTTAACTTGTCTTGATTTTGTGATTCTACCAATGATATATGCATACCTAAATTAAATAGTTCAGGCATGGAAGAGTTGTCATAAACAATAGTTACAACTCCATACGATAGAGTCTCTATTACTGCATTAGAAAAGCCTTCACCTAAGCTTGGAAAGAGCATTATATCAGACTCTTTTATTTTAGTAGTTATATCATCTACAAAATTATGAAAAAAGACTTTATCTTTAATTGTTGATGATTTTAAGTACTCTTTTATGAATTCATAATAGTTTTGATCCTCAATATCTCCATAAAAATCTATTTGAAAATTACTTTGTTTTAATGCTAAGTATTCACAAGACTTAATAGCATCAAGTTGAGCTTTACCCTCTGTAATTCTTCCGATATTGATTATTTTAATAATATCATTTGATTCTTTTTTTGCGATTTTGTTGCTTGCATTAAATGAAGCATAAATAATTTTTAATTGAGTGTTTTTAGCAAGTGGAATTACTTTCTTAACTGACTCCATTATATAATTTGAGTTAGCAATAAAATAGGCTACATTAGAGTAAATTAATTTATGAAAAAAATCTTTCTTAGAGGAATTTTTATATGTTCCTTGACGAATGATTAAATTAATATCCAAGCCTAAAAATGAAAAGTAAAGGGATTTTAATTCGGAAGCACCAAGAAAGATAATATTATTTATGTTGTCTTTCTTGAGTATATTTCTAACTTGTTTTATAAGTGAAAAGCTAAAATTTTTTTGAAATAGAACATATTTAGTCTCTATATTTTGTTCAACAGCTTTTTGTTCTATAAAAGAGTCTTTTCTTGCTATTATATAAACATTAGCTACACTACGTAGAAGTAGTGCAATTTTAATTGCTGCTAACTCCATACCTCCATTATTTTTAGAGAGACAAACAACTGCTACTGTTTTCATATTAATACTTATTTAAACCATCATTACAGATGTATCGATTCTCTTGTTGAGCTTCTTTAAAACGTTTATGTGCATCAGTTGGATCATATTCAACAGCTGTTCTTTGTTTATGCCATAAATGAAAAACATTTGCTATATTTTTACTAGATACTAGTTTGTACCCAGCAGCTTTAAACCTCCACGTAAGATCTGTATCGTCACCCAATATCGATAAACCATAACTTTCATCAAAACCGTTAATAGCTACAAAGTCTTCCTTGAAACATGAAAAATTACAGCCTAATATCTCTGTATTTCTTTTTCTATTTTTTAAAAAAAGTCCATAAAAAAGCCCATCACGATCAAAGTATAAACCTTGTTCAAACCTAACTTCTCGATCAAACATAAATTTTAAAGAGTAAATATAGTAATTTTTTTCTACATTAAGTGGAGATAATTTTCCATCTAAAATTTTTTTAGTTGTATCCTCTGGTAAATTAACTCTTCTACCTGAAAGTATATGCTTCTTTTTAGCTAGTTTTACTTGTACTTCTATAAAATTACTATACGGAACAATATCACCATCTAAAAATAGAAGATATTCCCCAGTAGCCCTAACTATAGCTTTATTTTGAATAATATTTTTAGCCAAACCAACATCTGGTTGTGAGACATGGATAATATTTAAAATATTTTTATACTGCTTTAAAAACTCTATTGTCTCTTTTGTATCATCATCTTCAGCTAGTACTATCTCAAAATTTTTATATGTTTGACTTTTGAAACTATCCAAAACAATTTGTAAAACTTTTAAATTTTTGTAATAGGCTATTATTATACTTACTTTCAAGATATTAGCTCCTCAAATATTTTAGCTAATTTCTCAAACTGTAATGCAGAATTGAATTTTTCATTGGCTTTCATAAAACCACTTTCAGCAATTTTATTAGTCATAGTTTCACTCTTAATAAGCAACTCTATCTTCTCGTGCAAAGAGTTACTATTCTGGTTTTCAAATAGTAAGCCATTCTCATTATCATCTATAATTTCTAAAGCACCACAAGCGTTAGCTCCGATCACAGCAGTTTTAGTATGCATCGCTTCACTAAGGACTAAACCAAATGTTTCACACTTAGTTGCCATTACTATAACATTACATATTTGCATAAAATGAAAAGGATTTTTTAAAAATCCGACAAACACTACACTATTTTGTAAATTCTTATCTTCTACTTTCGCTTTTAACTCTTGTAAATATGACTCATGCATAGCGTGACCTACAAAGTAAGCCTTAACATTTAAACCTTTTTCAACTAGCATCTGTATAGCTTCTATAAGTAAATACTGTCCCTTAACCTCTTCTATACGTCCAACTAAACCAACACAAAAACTATCACTCATTCCAAGCTCACTGCGTTGTGCTAAAACTTCTTCCTCATTTAAAAGTTTTACTTTCTCACTTCCCATATAAAGGACTTCAACCTTTGGTCTTATCTCTTGGGGTACAAACTTTTTAATCTGCTCTGCAACCTGAAAAGTGACCGGCAACATAAGATCTATATTTTTATACAAAAAACGGTGATAGAAATCATCTTTAAAACGAGTCATTGTCATATTTCTAGTTTGCGCTATTTGCACATCTTTAGAAGATAATTTTTTAGCTAAGACTGCGATCGGAATATCTTTTGTCCAATGAATATGAATAATATCAATACCAAGTTCATCTATTATTTTTGAGAGTTTTCTAGCTGCACTAAACATTAAAATATTACTACTCTTTTTAATAAGTCTGTATTTGTATTCACTTCCTTTATAGTACTGCTCTAGCTTACCAAGTGGATTAATTATACTGGTTACATTAAACTCACTGTTCAATGCCTTTGCACAGCGAACCATATATAATTCAAGTCCACCAAGGTCAGGAGAAAAACAGACTTCTAAAAGATTTTTTTTCATTTTTTAAGCTCCAAATTAAGCTCATAAAGTTTTATATATTTGTAAAAGTTAGTAACCATGTGTGAAAAGGCGATCACTAAACCTGCATAACCATCTAAAAAACCACGTTTTAATATGTATGTTCTAAAAAAAGAGTATTTGGCATTTAGTACAGCTTTTAGTGGAGATGAACTTTTTTTTCCTACATTATCTTTAGCATACGCAGTTGAGTAAACGTCAGCTTTTTGAATAAAGTCACTTAAACTATGGTAGCTATAGTGTTCTAATTCACCTTGAAGTTGCTCCATTTTAAAGCCATCTGTTTTAACTCTCTCATGAACTAACTTATCATTAAATATTGTTTCACTTTTATTATACAAACGCTCAAGCTTTTCCAAACCCCAACCAGAGTGTTTCAACTTATAGCCTTTGTAGAAGTTAGATCTAAAAAGTTCATATATTACGCCATTTTTTAGCTGTAAAACTTTTAAAGAGTTTAAAAGTTCTTCACTTATAACTTCATCTGCATCTATAGAGAGTATCCACTCATTTTTAGCAAATGAAGCAGCTCTATTTTTAGTAGGTCCAAAACCTAAAAATTCATCTATAACAAGGTTTGTATTATTATAATTTTTTACTATTTCTTGAGTTCCATCATCTGAACCATTATCATAAACTACTACATCGTTAAACTCTTTTAAAGAGTCCAATGTCTTAACAATAGTTTTTATTCCATTTTTTACGATGATAACTGCAGAAATATTCATTCAAACTCTTTAGTGTATAATACGCAGATTATACACTTAAAAAACTGTAAGGGCTATTATGTCACTAAATATTTTACTAGATCAAAACTATCAATTTTTAGCTAAACCACTTGAAAATATAAAAAATATTTTTTCACAAAGTACAAATAGTATACATAAAGCTAGAAATGAGTTAAAAACTACTCATTTAGTAGATACTGATTTAGTCATAAAATCATTTAAAATTCCTCATCTTTTTAATAAAATAGTATATACATTTTTCAGAAAGTCAAAAGCTTATAGATCATTTCATAATGCTCAAAAACTTATTCTAAAAGGTATAAATACACCTCAACCGATCGCTCTTTTGGAATTTTACAAAGCAAATCTGCTTAATGAGAGTTATTATGTAGCTGAGGAGTTTAAATATGACTTTACGATCAGAGAAGCTCTATTACATCAAGTTGAAGACACCCAAAATATTTTTAAAGCATTCGCAGAGTTTACACATAAGGTACATAAAGCGGACATTTGGCACAAAGACTACTCACCTGGAAATATTCTTATAAAAAAAGAGGGTGATAACTATATTTTCTCGATCGTAGATATTAATAGAATGGATTTTATTAGAATAAGTGAATATGACGGTTTAGAAAACTTTAACAAGCTTTGGGCAGATGAGGCAGATCTAGAAATCATGGCTAAAGTTTATGCGAAACTTGAAGGTATAGATGAAAAAAAAGCAATTCAGCTGATTATAAAACACGATAAAATAAATAAACGTATAAAAAACTTCAAAAAAAAATTAAAGTTTAAAAAGTAATATAATATAAAAAAAATTAATAACTGCTACCTAATCTATCATAAGTTTTACTAATTCTACTTACATTCAAGATACTTTAATTTAAACTATTATAGTCAAGATAAAATCAGACTAATAAAATTTAATCTTCACGCTATATATTATTTAACTTGTATTAGGTCTATTACATTTAGCAACTGTAATAAGTGGTGAGTTTGTAAAAACTTCAAGTTTTGTTAAATTAAGGAGGAAGCGTGGAGAAGAAAAGTACCCTTCAAAAAATTGCTATATTAGCATTTTTAATTGCTGTAGGCTATTTTGTATATATCATATTTGCTGCTAAAGCATTATCCTATCTATCCAAAGATCCAAAAGCATGTATTAATTGTCATGTTATGAATACACAGTATGCTACATGGCAACATAGTTCTCATGCACGTCAAGCAACATGTGTAGAGTGTCATTTACCTACAGATGGCTTTTTTAATAAGTACATGGCGAAAGCTAGAGATGGTTTTAATCATACCGTAGCGTTTACATTCAATACGTATGATCATGCAATTAAGATAAGTGATGATGGTGCTTCAAGAGTTCAAAAGAACTGTATCTCTTGTCATAAAAGTATCACTACAACATTAGCAACTAACTCTGACAAATATCACAATTTTAGTGATGAAAATGTTGAGAATGGAAGAAAATGTTGGTCATGTCACAAACAGGTGCCTCATGGAAAAGTTAGAGGTCTAACAACTACGCCATACAACATAGGCGTTAAAGAAGTTAAATAAAATAAGGACAAAATAATGAAATATAAATTGTTACTTTCAGGTTCAGTGATTGCAATAGGTTTTATGGCATTGATGGCTAGCAGCATTAATGAAAGAGAAGACGAGAGAGTCGCTCTTAATAAAGTTCCTGTTGTTGCAGATAAAATTCAACATAAAAATGAAGAGTGGTCTAGATACTTTCCAAGACAATACAGTTCATGGAAAAAAACAAAAGAGAGTTCTGAAATTACAGATATGTTAAAAGAGAAACCTCAACTGGCTGTACTTTGGGCAGGTTATGGTTTTGCAAAAGACTATAATGCACCTAGGGGGCATTACTATGCACTTCAAGACAACATTAACACTCTAAGAACTGGTGCACCAGTTGATGGAAAAACTGGACCAATGGTTACTGCGTGTTGGACATGTAAATCTCCAGATGTTCCTAGAATTATTGAGAGAGATGGTGAATTAGAGTACTTTACTGGAAAATGGGCTAAATATGGACATGAGATTGTAAACCCTATTGGGTGTGCAGATTGTCATAGCAACACAACTGGTGAATTAAGTGTAAGAAGACCTCACCTTGATAGAGCACTACAGTCTGCTGGTTTACCTACATTTGAAGACTCAACACATCAAGAAAAACGTAACCTTGTTTGTGCACAGTGTCACGTAGAGTACTACTTCCAAAAAACAGAGTGGACAGATAAAAATGGTAAGAAGAAAGTTGCTAAAGTTGTAACACTTCCTTGGGCAAATGGTTTAACAGCAGAAGGTGCTGAGAAGTATTATGATGACATGGGCTTTAAAGATTGGACACATAAAATTTCAAAAACACCAATGTTAAAAACTCAACATCCAGGTTATGAACTATATAAAACAGGTATTCATGGTCAAAAAGGTGTTTCATGTGCTGATTGTCATATGCCTTACACTCAAGAGGGTTCTGTTAAATATAGTGATCATCAACTACAAAATCCATTAAACACTATGGACAGAAGTTGTATGACTTGTCATAGAGAGAGTGAAAAAACACTTGAAGAGATTGTTTCTAAAAAATATGATAGAAAAGATCAACTTCACGAACTAGCTATGGATAACTTAGCTAAAGCTCACCTTGAGACTGCAAAAGCGATGGAAGCTGGTGCAACTGACGCTGAACTAAAAGCTATTCGTGCAGATATTAGAAGTGGTCAATGGAAATGGGATTATGCAGTTGCGTCACATCCAGCATTCTTTCACGCTCCAGAGGAGACATTACGTCTTTTAGCTGTAGCTAATGAATCAGCTATGCAAGCTAGACTAGGTCTTGTTGCTGTTCTTGCTAAACATGGTGTAACTAACTATAGTGCTCCTGATTTTACAGACAAGAAAAAAGCTCAAAAACTAGCTGGTGTTCCACTACAAAAACTAGTAGACGCTAAAAAGAAATTTAAAGCTACATTAGAAAAAGAGTGGCAAAAACAAGCTATTAAAAATGGCAACTTAAATATGAAATACCGTAAAGGTGTTGATCAAGAGTCATCTTACTTTTAAAAGTAGATGTTAAACGTTTTATCTAGGGATGCCCCCTAGGTATTACATCTTAAAATAGAGCGACTGAGAGTCCCTCTATTTTGAGATGAATAAAAGGTTATTTTTGATTTATAAAATAGTTAGTTCTTATAAAACCATGGTTTTATTACTTCTAATTTTAGCAATTGGTGCTGCATATGGTACTTTTGTTGAAAATGATTTTGGTTCTGCAATAGCCAGAGAGTTAATTTATAACAGTTGGTGGTATGAGCTATCGCTATTTTTCATATCTATAAATCTAATTAGCATAGTCCATAAAACAAAAATGTATAGAGTAAAAGCTAGAATGGTTTTTCACTTGGCCTTTGTTATCATCTTACTTGGTGCCTTTATTACAAGGTATTTTGGAACAGATGGAATGATGTACATTAGAGAAGGTGAAAAGTCTAATGTAATTATGGTGGCTGAAAATATGCTGGAAGTGCCATTTGAAATTGAGCTAAATAAGTTTCAAATAACAAGGTACCCAGGTAGTAGATCGCCTTCTCAATTTAGCAGTCATGTTACACTAATAGATGAGAAAAATAGTAATACTTTTAAAACTGAAATATCTATGAATAATACACTTAGCTATAAAGGTTATAAGTTTTTTCAAACATCCTATGATGAAGATGAAAAAGGTACAAAACTATCTGTAAACAATGATCCAGGTGTAGAGGTTACATATTTTGGTTATGCACTACTATTTTTATCTCTTATTCTTAACCTGTTTAATAAAAAATCTAGATTTCAATACCTAATAAGAAAAGTTAAAAATATAAATATTACCTCTTTTTTATTACCTCTGTTGCTTCTATTATCAAACTCTCCTACGTATGCTGATGAAAATAGTTATATTCAAAACTATCTCATAGAGCACAAAGAGAACTCAAAAGAGTTAGCAGATCTGTTTGGTACACTAGTAGTTCAAGGACCAATAGGCAGAATGAAACCTCTTGACACACAAAACCGAGAAGTTTTAAATAAGCTCACAGCTAAAAGCTCTTGGCAAGGTATGAGCGCAAACCAAGTAATGTTAGGTATGTTTGCTAGACCTAGCTTATGGAAAAAAGTTGATATTATTAAAGTTAGAACACCTAAGTTAAGAGAGTTACTAGGTGCTAAAAAAGATCAAAAACTTCTAAGTTTTGTAGACTTTTTTGATGATAATAGCACTTATAAACTAACAACTTTAGTAGAAAAAGCTCATAAGTTAGTTCCCTCTCGTAGAGGAACATTTGAGAGAGACCTTATTAGTGTAGATGAGAGACTAAATATTGCATTTATGAGCTATAGAGGTGTACTTCTTACACTATTTCCACTTCCAGATAATGAACGTGACAAATGGGTAGATTTTAAAACAATGTTTAATATGGTAAAAAATAGCAAAATAAAAAGAAGTACTAGTCGTCTTTTAGACGCTGTATATAATAGAAACTACTCTAAAGGTTTCTCATACGTAGAAGACATTAGAGAGTACCAAAACAGATATGGATCTACTGTTATGCCAACTAACAATAGACTCAGTACAGAGCTTTGGTACAACCAAATAGATCTATTTTTTAAATTGTCTATTATCTATTTAATGTTTGGTATAGCACTTCTTATATATGGAATAAGCTCAATTTTACATAATAAAATTAGAACTTCTAACGTAAATAAAGCGATATATAGCGTTGCTTTTTTACTTTTGTCTGTACATACATTTGCATTAGCATTAAGATGGTATATAGGTGGATACGCTCCTATAAGTAACACCTATGAGACAATGACATATATCTCATACTCAGCTGTTTTAGCTGGTGTATTATTTTTAAGAAACTCAACCTTAGCACTTAGTGCTTCTTTTATAATGGCAGGTATTTTTATCTTTGCTGCTTATTTAGGAGAAATAGACCCTGAAATAACAAATCTTGTACCTGTCTTAAAATCGTATTGGTTAAGCATTCATGTATCTGTCATTACAGCTAGTTATGGCTTCTTTGGTGTAGGCGCAGTTATAGCTTTGATAACTATGGTACTTTACATTTTAAGAGATACAAAACGTCCTTATTTAGATGAACATATAAAACAGTTAACTTTTATTACTGAGATAACTCTAATTTTAGGATTAACACTTTTAGTGATAGGAAATTTTTTAGGAGGTATTTGGGCAAATGAATCATGGGGTAGATACTGGGGCTGGGATCCAAAAGAGACTTGGGCATATATATCTATTTTAGTTTATGTTATAGTTTTACATATAAGACTTTTAAAAGATATATATACACCTTTTTTATTTTCTGTCTTATCTGTACTAGCTTTTTCATCAATATTAATGACATATTTTGGTGTAAATTTTTACTTAGCAGGAATGCACTCTTACGCCACAGGTGACCCTGTTCCAATTCCGACTTGGGTCTATATAATAGGTGGAATAGTTATCACAATGATTTTGATAGCATATCCTAAAAAAAACTTAAAGGAAAAAAATGAAAAAAATTAATATATTAGTTAGCGTTGCACTACTTGCAACAACATTGAGTGCACAAAGTGTTGATACAAATAATACGTTTTCAGAATTTACAAAAGTAGTAAATGAGCATAAAAAACAGCAAGTAAAACCGTACTACCAAGGAACTGTAGTTAAAACTGAAAATGCTGGTGGCTATACTTATTTAGAGATAAAAGAGCATAATGGTAAAACATTTTGGGTAGCAGTTAGTGCTTCACCTGTAAAAGTAGGAGACTATGTAAGGTTTCAAAAAGAGTTAGTAACAAAAAACTTTAAAAGTAAAACACTAAACAAAACATTTGATGAACTAATGTTTGGATCAGACTTACAATATAAGGTTGTTAAGTAAAAAACGATCACAGTGTTATAAGTACCGTGTAAATTCATGACACGGTACTTTAGTTATTATTTAAAAATCTAAAGGACTAATAACTTTACTTTTATTCATTTCTGAAACAACATGAGTATATATCATAGTTGTTTCGACTGATTTATGACCCAAAAGCTCCTGTATACTTCGCAAATCTATATCAGCTTGGAGTAGATGAGTAGCGTAAGAGTGTCTAAATATATGTGAAGTTACTCGCTTGTTTAGGTTGGCTTTTTGAGAGGCTACTTTGATGTTTCGTCCTAGAGTTTGTGCCATAACATGGTGTCTTCTTTTTTCTTTTGTTCTAGGGTCTGAAGAGATACTTTTCATAGGAAATAAGTATTGCCATTTTTCTTCAAGCTTTGAGCGTGGGTATTTTTTATCTAAGGCATAAGGTATAAGGTATAAAAACGCTACCGTAACCATCTTCTAAATCTTGTTTATGAAGAGTTTTAACACTTTGCACCTGCTCAAGTAGTTTTATTTTTAACTGATCGCGTGACATCATTAGTATACTATTTATATTGTTACCAATATCAACAGTATCGGCATCGGATGAAGTTGCAGTCAAGGCACTAACAGCAGGAGCAATGGGACTTGGGTTTGCACTTCAATTAATGGTAGTAGGTGGAATTTGGTATCTACTTAAATTTTTATATAAAAAGATTTTTAAATCAAATCAAAATAGGGAAAATTAAATGTTGAAATATTTAATAGCTATTTTTATATCTAGTATCTTAACCATAGAGGCAATGCCGATTAAAGATTTTAATAAATATTCTATTGAAGAAATTAATAAATTCTGGGCTAAACAAATTAATAAAAAATGTCCTATCAGAAATGACAAGGTGACACGACAATTAAGTTGGGTAGCGCATGGTAAAATTGTTACTGTAAAAAAAGAGATTGATATGTACGAATTAAGTGCATATGGTGCAGAAATAAAATTAAAAAACTATATGTATCCAATGGATAAAAGCATGGCATGTACTAACAAACTATGGAGCAAAGTTATTAGGAGAGGCACAATAGTGAAATTTAAATATATTGATACAAATAATAAATTCTTATTTAATATTTTTATTGATAAAAAGGATTGTAAATAAAATTCTAAAATATGAGTAAACTAGAAATAAAAAATTTATATATTAAATGGTTATAATGTCTATTGAAGACTTGATTGGAATATCCAAAGTTGCAACCAAATGCAGCTTGGGATAAAATAAAATATACAATATGAGGTAAACAATGGATAATATTCAATACTATGTTGTAGTTGATAAATCAACTACATTTAACATTGAAGATGAAGAGAAAATAAATAAAGTCGAAGTAGAATTTATAGATACAAAGCTTCCCTTTAGTGAAAAAACTATTGATACCTATTTAATTTCAAATGATAAAAATGAATGCGAAAGATACATTAAAAATTTAAATAAAGATATACAAAAATATTTCCATATAGAACAAGTAGGAAGTGAAATACAATATACTGCTTTTATAGATATTTTAGGATTTTCAAATTACATAAAAACTGAAATAACTAATGATTATCAGGCAGAAGAATTTTATGATAATTTTAATGAAGTTATTGAGTATCTTAAACATGAAGAACAAAATGAGTTTGCAATTGAGAAGGCAGATTATTTGAACGATATTAAACTTAGATACAGTTGGATTTCAGATACTTTTGTGGTTAGCCTAGAATATATGAATGAGATTGAAAAAAATGATGAAAATATCATTAAAGGTATGATGATTTTTAAATTATCTATGATAATTGCTTCCATACACCATTTTATGGCGTCTAAATTTGGACTTATTGTTAGAGGTGCAGTCTCATCAAAATATTCATGTATTACAGATAATTTTATTTTAGGAGAAGGTGTAGCAGAAGCTTCAAAACTAGAAAAAGAAATAGCAATATATCCTAGAGTTGTTTTTGAAGAAAATATAATAAGTGATGAAATTCATGAAATAATAACACGAGAATATCAAGATAATGATTTAAATTTTATTTCAAAAGACTGTGATGGTTATTATTTTGTAAATTATTTAGCAATGTTGCAAAATATACCACCCATGATAGGGAAAATGTTTAAAATACCTGATGATAAAATTAAAAAAACCTCAGTTAAACAAAAAATAAATGTAATTGAAAAGTATCAAAAAATAGTAGCAAATGGTTTTAAAATACCAAATGAAAAAGTTAAAGCAAAATATACATGGCTAACTAATTACTTAGGAAGAGTTCTATTAAAAGAAAAATTTCAAAAAAATATTATTAATAATTGAGTTTCACTTAAGTTTTGCTATAATATACTTAAATAAATATTGGAGTATATTATGCAAACTATGGCAATACAAATCCATGATGATTATGTTAATGATTTTATGAGTTATGTTAATAATCATAGTGACAGTATAACTATCACAAAAGACAAGAACTTAGAATATGACCCTTACTTTTATGAAAGACAAAAAGAACTTCATAGTATAAGAGCTGATATTAAAAGTGGTAAGATGGAGATGTTATCGGAAACACAATATGAAAAAGAGATAGAGCAGTTTTTTTTAGAACTTGAAAAATAAGTATGAAAATAATCCGTTCAAGAAAATTTCAAACAAATCTTTTGGTAACTTTGCAACATATTGCCAAGGACAAGGTTAGTGCTAGTAAAAACTTTCAAAAAGAATTAGACAAACTAATAAATAATATTCCAAATTTTCCATTTAAATATAGACAATCAATTTATTTTAGCGATAAAAATATACGAGATTTAATCTATAAGAAACACACTATAAACTACGAAATCAATTTAGAAGACAACAGTATTGAAATACTAAATATTTTTAATCAAAACAAACCGTCCTAGAAGTTCAGATACAACAAAACATAGGAACGCAATAAATTACCTAGCGGCAATTTATGGTTCTATTCGACCGTTATACTCACAATATTATTTGACTTAATATGAAAAAATCATTATAATATAATTATGGAAGCAATAGAATTTAATTGGGATAAAAATAAAGCTAGAATAAATCTTACCAAACATAAGATTTCATTT
>WTBY01000042.1 GCA_013138865.1 Helicobacteraceae bacterium
TGACTATAATAATTATAGACCTCACTCAACTTTAGGTAAATTAAGCCCTATTGAATATTTAGATAAGTATCATTTAGAGATGAATTATTCCGTTTGAACTAGTATGGTTTAAGGGGAGGCTTACAGGCTCAATTAAATTTAGAGTGAAGTTGTTAACATAGTTTACTATTTAAGTTTTAATAAATATATGTTATTATCTATGATAAATAAAACACTAGGAATGGAAATGATAGAATATGGAATTACAGAGTTACAAACACAACCATCACTTTTTAAACAGATGTCAGTTTCTAAAATTGTTGATAAGAGAAAACATCAAAATTTAGGTTATTTTATATCATCAAAATATGAAGACCTTATATCAACTATTATCGAAGAAATTGAAAAAAAAGAGAGAATTGATAAGCTTAAGAAGCTAAAAAATAACCAAGATTTAGAGTTCTTAGAAGCAGGTGTTGATGATGGACTTAAGTAGGTACGATATTGTTGGAATTAACTTAAACCCTAAAAAAGGTGATGAAGTTGGAAAAGTTAGACCTTGTGTAATACTCTCAGATAATGAAGCAAATAAAATATTAGACACAATTATCGTAGTTCCACTCTCAACTCATTTAATAGATGATATGAAACCTTATAGAGTAAGGCTGAATAAAAGGGACGGACTTAGTTTCGATTCTGATATTTTAATAAACCATGTAAGAACTATTTCTAGTAAAAGGGTTACATCGTTTATAGGTAAAGTCACTAAGAGTGAGTATGAATTAATTGTTGAAAATTTATGTGCTAATTTTTAATTTAAAACCTATGCTCAATACTTTGTGTAGGTACGCATCCTATTTGGCCACTTTTTCCAGTTTGTTAGTAATTTACTTTTACTAAATTTGGCATTTATTTTTCCTATCTTGATTTACAATTAATTCTGATATTGAATTTATATAGTTCATAAGTTCTTCTCTATCCTCTAAACTGTTTAAACTTTTTTCAATAGATAAATTGAAACTTGGATATATATTGAATATATTTTGTAAGTCATTAGTAGCAGTAGTTTTTATCTCATTTGTTAAATCATGTTTATTTAGTTCTATTTTTATAACAGCTATTAAATCATCACAACTTTTATCTAGCAAGGTATTAATATATATGGAACTTCCAAGGGCTTTAGCAAGGATACGGTTTTGGTCATTTACTTTTTGTCCTCTAAATCCACATGATAAAAGAATATCCCTAATTTCAACTGTAATATCTATTAAATTATAACTATATGCGCATACTGCGAGTTCAAATATAGTATCTGTAAAATTATGCATTTCGAGTAGGTTGATTACATTTTCATCCTCTTTAATAAAAGTAAAAATAGAGATTAACCAAAGTGCATTTTTTTCAAGTTTAGAAGATAGTTTGCCATCAACTATTTCAAGGGTAGAGAGTTTCATGAGACATTTTGAAATATTACTAATAAAATTAACAAGTTGAGGAGCAACATCTGAATTATTAGTTAATGCCAATTCAAAAAGTTCTCCATTTTCATGGCAGATACTATCAGACCATTTTTCTATATTTTCAATAATTTTTTTAGTGTATATTTTTTTATCATTTGTTAGTTCTTCATTAGATAAAGAATTTACAAACTTGATAAGTTTATCACTTACTTTGGTGTAATATGTGTTTTCAAAATAAGAATAAGAATAAGAATAAGAATATGAAGGATGAAGAGAGGTGATTTCAGTTTTTCCAATTGTAAATAAATGTTTATTCATTTCTTCATTAATATAATTTGTATCATGTTCTTTTGAGAATAATAATTGAATTGTTATTGTTGATAATTCGTCCAATGAACATTTAGTTATTGGTAGTAATTCTTTATCTATCATTCCCTCACAGGCTAATCTAGTAATTATGTGAGTTATTCCACCTATTTTATTACTTTCAAAATCTAGAATATCTTTCTTTGCAACATCACTTAATAATCTAATTCCACTTAGTAATACATTTGGAATATTATGTGATATAGAATTTTCTAAACCATCAATTAAGTATTGAGAAGCTAAATTTGATGCAAATCTATCACCATGGTTATTTATATAGTTTATATTCGAGTATATATAATGTAATTCTTTTAAAGTTACAAAATTACTTATAATAAATCTTTCATCATTTGTTGACAAAGCATTTTGAATATTCTGTCGTATCTCTTCTAAAGTATCTTCTATTAATTTATCATTAGATGTCATCGCATCTGAAGAAGGTTCTCTACGAATAAAAGTTTTACCCTTAACTTCTATGTACTCTATGTTTATATCGATAATTGATTTTAAAGCTCTTTCTGATGTTTCATAATCATTTTGTTCTATCAACCTTCTTGAATAAGCATTACAATAAACAATTCCTTGTCTAGCAGAATCTATCCAATAAGGATGTTGTCTAAAATACTCAAATTTGGCAATATCATTGTTATTATTCTTATTCTTAGTTTTTTTAAAAGCCTTATCCCAAGATAATAAATCCTCTCTTGTGCTTTTTACTATTGCTTCAAGTTGATAAATAGGATTAATTAATTTTAATGCTCTTGTATATGAATAAATAAAACAACACAAAATTAACAATATAAATGTGATGGATATTTGTATCACATAAAAGATAGTAGATGTATCAGAGATAAGACTACAAATAGTAATTAGCACAGAAAGGATTACTGCCATTATGAAAGAAGATAATAGTCTTGTATCTCTACTAATCTTTTTAAACATACCGTGAGGCAGTCGTTCATTATTTATTTGAAGTGTAAATATAATAATCGAAAATATAATTGCAGTTGCACTTATAAATGAAGCTCCAACGCTTAAAAATAAAGAATTGAATGCTTTGACTGTTTCAGTATCTGGGATATATGTAAATAAAAGATTAAGCCATAAAATCCCAAGAAAATATAGGATAGTATATTCAAGTAGAGGTAATTTCATTTTATAATACTTTCCTATGCTGTCATTTTTTCATAAAGTTTAAAAAGATATTCAAGTCTATATTCATCATTTTTAAATGGTTTGTTTCGGTAGCATTTTTCTATGGCTAAATCTAATTGATTATGAGCTTCTTTTAACTCTTGTGGCATTTTATCTGGATCATACATTTGAGCTAATGTTTTCTTGAGTATCGTATGCAAGAAGGGTTTCATAATTGGTAACGATGATAAACCTAGTCTTTTGCTTTTGTGTAACTATTTCAGTTTTAAGAGTATCGATAGTACTATGTAGGTTTGTAGTAGCCTCTTTAAAAAACAACTTTTTTCTTTGTGTTAATTCGCCTTTTATCTTAAGTTGGTTTAGCTCACCTTTTTGCAGTCGTGTAGTTGTAGCCTTTGACTCACCATAGGCTAAAAGAAAGTCAAATACAAAGTACTCTTTGGTGAAATTTTTTATTAAGTTTATTATGTTGTTTTCAATTTGTGTTATTGTCATTTATTGTTCCTGAATGGCAGATTAAACTTTAAAATCTATTTTTACTTCTTAGCCAAAAAAGAGCACCTGGTAATGAAGATATAATTAAAACTAGTCCATAAAGAATTGAGACTGTTATAACTTCTACTTTTGCAGCACCTACTAACATTAAAATACCAACCATGGCACCCTCACGCACACCCCAACCTGCAAGTGAAATAGGTACGATTGTAAGAAGTATAACAGGTGGTATTGCAATTAAAAAGACATTTAAATCTAGGTCTAAGTGAACGGCTAGTGAGAGAGCATAGATAGAGAGAATTGAGAATATATGAACTACAACTGAGACACTTAGGTGCTTAAGTAAAAGTACTTTTGATTCATAAAGTTGAGCCATTCTTTTTGAGAGTCTATAAAATAGGTTTGTAGGTGCAAATTTACTTAAAAAGTGAAAGTGTTTTATGTTCATTAAAAATATAAAACCAGCTATTCCACTCAGTGTTATGATGTTAATTAACTGAAATAACCAAACAGGAAAAGTTCCATAAAACAAAAAATTTGCAATAATATTAAGAATAAGAAGACCAACAAGACCAACAACGCGGTCTACAAAGATCCCATAAAAAGCTTCTTTTTTTGAGTAGTCCATTTGACCTAACTCTAAGACACGAATAGCATCACCACCAATGCTACTTGGGAGTAGTTGGTTAAAAAATGATCCTTTGAAATAGCTTTTTATATAAAAAACTATACTCTCTCTAAAGACAAGTAAATCCATGATTAAGTACCATCTATAAGCTGCTATATAAGTACTCATAAATTGAAAAATAAGAGCTGTAAATAGATAAAATATGTTAGCATTTTCTGCAATTTTTAAGACACTGTCAAAGTTTATATAACGTGAAAGTGCGTAAAAAATTGCGATCGTAATAAGAAGTTTAATTATGTTTTTCATAAAGTGGATTCTATCTAAAGTTTTATTTAGGTTCACTTACTCTATAAATATGAAAAGTTTTAAAAAGTTTTTCACCTTTGTAAAGTCCGTAACTATCGACTTCTTTGACATTGTTAAAATTTGTGTTTAGTGAACTTTTTATATCTTCATAACTTAAAACTAAACCTTTTTTTAGTGGTTTTTTCCACATATCATACTGTGAAAACCTACTATTAATTGCCAAGTTGGTTGTAGGTTGATCACTTAAATAGTAGTTAAGTAGAGCAGTTGTTGTGAGATGGTTTCCATAAAATGAGTCGTTTGACTCCCTGTGTTTCTCTAAAATAGCGATGGATTCTTTAAAACCTACCATTCGATCTTGAACATAAACAAGGTAAAACATAAAAGCAAAACGTGCAACGAGTGTTAAAGTGATCGAGAGTATTAAACCTATTTTAAAAGCTTTTTGTAGGTTGGCTTTGGAGACATAATAAGCAACTATTAGTGATGCTGAAATGTATGCAGGAGCCGCGTAATTTACTTCCATTCGTGCATATAAACTTTTGTACATAAAAAATAAGAAAGGGAGTAAATAAGCAATTAACAGTAGTTTTGCATTTTTGTTTTCACGTATCTCTTTAGAAAAACTAGCCATTAAAGCTAAAACAAAAAAAACTGGGGTAAAGACTCCAAACTGTCCACCTAAATACTCTAAAGTGTAGTTTAGATCTATTGTCGTGTTATCCATACCACCGTGTTGAAGTTGAAATAAAAAGCTGATCCAATCATTTTGATAGTTCCAATAGATCATAGGTGAAACAACGATCACTGCGATCACGATAGTTAAGTAGAAGTTCCTGTTTTTAAATTGATCTTTGTGCGCAAGTATAAAATAAAGTAAAATACTAAAAACTAACAGTATGGCTGTATATTTTGAGAGCATTGCAAGACCAAGTGCTATACCTGTTAAAACATAGTAAATTGTTTTTTTATCATTTATAGCTTTAAGCGTAAAGTATAGTGAAAGTGTCCAAAAAAGTATAAGTGGAGAGTCTGGTGTTGTTATGATCATACCAGCATGAACAAGTGGAACACTAAAAAAGATTAGTAGTGCGTATGTAGCAACTTGTTTGTCAAAAAACTCATAAGCTATTTTGTAGATATAAAAAGCTGAGATACTCATACAAAATACATTTGTTAAACGTATAAAAAATTCACTTTCACTAAAAAAAGTAAAGAAATTTATAAAATAGGCTACAAGAGGAGCGTGATCGTAGTAACCACCTTGTAAGTTATTACTCCAAACCCAGTAGTATGCTTCATCTCCATGTAAAGGTATGAAAATATTATAAATAGCACTAAATAGTGCTACAACTAAAATAAGGTAAGTTGCTCTATTCTTTTCTAAAATCATAAAATTATTATATACTTTTAAAATTAAAACTAGGGTTGTGAATGTTTTTTGGTGTTTCATATAGAGTTTATGCTCTATTTTTTATAGTCTCAATAATTTTTATATTTTTTCCACAAATAGATCTTTATATTACAGATAATTTCTATTTAGAAGAGAGTAAATTCTTCTTAAAACATGAGCTATGGGTTAAAATTCTTTATCACTCTGTTAAACCACTACTTATAGGTACTATGGTGGTTGTTGTAGGTTTATGGATTTATAACAAAAAAACTAAAAAAACTATTTTATATATTAATGGAAAAGTAGTTTTATATTTGGTAGTAGTTTTAGCGATCGCACCGGGTCTGATCGTAAATACAATGTTAAAAGAAAATATGGGACGTTCACGCCCTGTTAACATAGTTAAATATGGTGGAGAACAAGAGTTCACTCCTGCTTTTATTGTTGGGAATAGAATACCAAAAAATGCCTCTTTTAGCTCTGGACACGCTGCAGGAGCTTATTTTACAATTGCTCTAGCACTTCTAGCTAGGCGACATAAAAATGTTTATTTAAGCAGTGCTATAGTTTATGGTAGTGCTGTTGGACTTGGTCGTATTGCTGAGGGTGGGCACTTTTTTAGTGATGTTGTAACTTCATTCTTTATAGTCTATATAGTCTCTAAAACCACCTATTATTTTTTCTTTGAAAGAGATATTTAATTACTTTTGTGTTACTATCAACTCAATTTTTTAAACTAGTTTATTTTGTAAGGGTATTTGAATGGATTTAGGTACGGTAATTGGTCTTGTTTTAATAATTGGACTCCTCATGAGTGCGATGGCTATGGGTGTTGGTGTTATGGCATATATGGATGTGCCTTCAGCTCTGATCGTTATTGGTGGGTCTATGGGTGCTCTTCTTATTTCATTTAAACCTGAACAGATGAAAAGATTTGTTAAAGTTTTTATGATCGCTGTTAAACCTCCTCAAGAAAATATGCCTGAACTCATTAAAAAACTTGTTGATTTCGCAACTTCTGCTAGACGTGATGGTATATTAGCTCTAGAAAAAGCAGCTAATGACGAGACAAATGAGTTTTTAAAAAAAGGTCTTAGTATGGCTGTTGATGGTAATGAACCTGATACTATTCGTGATCTTTTAGAGTTAGAAATAGAACAAACAACTACTAGACACGAAGGAAATGCAGCGATGTTTGCAGAGTGGGGTGGACTTGCTGGTGCTATGGGAATGATTGGTACACTTATCGGTCTTGTTGCCATGCTACTTAACATGGCTGATCCTGCGGCAATTGGTCCATCAATGGCGGTTGCACTACTTACAACCATGTATGGTGCAATGATTGGTAATATTTTTGGACAACCTATCTCTACTATTTTAATTATTCGTCTTAAAGATGAAGCCTTGGTTACACAGATGATCTTAGAGGGTATTATGTCTATTCAAGCGGGTGATAATCCTCGTACCCTTGAAGCAAAACTTCTTAGTTATCTTCCTCCTGCTGAACGTGTTAGTCAGTTTGAATAGAGAAGTAGTTTATGGCTAAGAAAAAATGTCCTGATTGTCCTGTATGTTTACCAGCTTGGCTGGCAGCTTTTGGGGATCTTATGTCACTACTTCTTTGTTTCTTTGTTCTACTCCTTTCTATGGCGACAATGGAGCCAAATAAAGTAGAAGAGGCAGCTGGATCATTTAAAGGAACTATGAGTGTTCTTGATGGTGGTACTAATGTTGAAGTTGCTCGTCGCAAAAATGTTGAAGAGAACCCAAACTCATCTCCACATGATGATGAGACAGCAGATGTTAGAGAAGTAACAGCCGCTGTTTCTGAACTTAACGAAATGGAAGATGCTGGACAAGGTCCTATGGCACAGCTTGAAGAGAGTGAAAAAGGTTTTGTTATAAAACTACCTTCTAAACTTCTGTTTAAAAAAGGTAGTGCAAAAATTGAGAGTGAAGATTCATTGCTATTTTTAAAACGTATAGCGCTTATTATTCAAAACTTACCTACGGGGACAACGATTAGTGTGGGTGGTTATAGTGACAATATTCCACCAGATAAAGATTCACCATATAAAAATAATTGGGAACTCTCTTCTGCACGTGCACTCTCTGTTCTTCAAGAACTTGTTTTAGATGGTGTTAGACCTGAGCGTCTTAGTGCAGCAGCTTATGGATCATACCACCCAGTTGCTACAAACTTAACAAAAGAGGGACGTGCCAAAAACCGTCGTGTAGAGATTAAGTTTTATTCTGATGATAAACGATCAAGAAATGAAGCTAAAGAAGCTTCTGTTTTAGACTAGTATGAGAATAATTTTAATATTTTTGGGTCTTAGTATGGCTCTTTTTGCAGTTGATGCTCCCGTTATACCTACTATGAACTTTTCGCTATCTGCACCTGATACACCTAAGCAGTTAGTTAACTCTTTAAATATAGTACTTCTTTTTACTATACTCTTTTTAGCACCTTCTATGATGTTGGTTATGACAACTTTTACACGCTTTGTTATTATTTTTGGTTTTATGCGTCAAGCACTTGGAACTCAACAAGTTCCACCAACACAGCTTCTTGTAATGCTTGCAATGATTTTAACTATTTTTATAATGGAGCCTGTTGCTCAAAAATCTTATGATAATGGAATAAAGCCATATATGGAAAAGACTATAGGTTATGAAGAGGCATTTACTAAAGCTACTGATCCATTTAAAGACTTTATGATCAGAAATACAAGAGAGAAAGATTTAGCTCTTTTTATGCGTATAAGAAAAATGGAAAACCCTAAAACTGTTGCAGATGTTCCTCTTACTGTAGTTATTCCTGCTTTTATAATAAGTGAGATCAAAACTGCCTTTGAGATAGGCTTTTTGCTATTCTTACCATTCTTGGTTATAGATATGGTTGTTGCTTCAATTTTAATGAGTATGGGTATGATGATGCTTCCTCCTGCTATGATCTCCGCCCCCTTTAAAATTTTAGTTTTTGTTATGATTGATGGGTGGAATCTGCTCATCGGAAATTTAATAGCGAGTATAAAATGATTTGTAAACATTTTGGTGAGTGTGGAAGTTGTGTTAATTACGTTGATGACTATGCAACGCAACTAAGTAAAAAAGTAGCTCGTATTAAAGAGCAGTTTGAGTATAAAAAAGATATTTTTGTAGCCTCTTCAAGTGATCAACATTATCGTTCACGATCGGAGTTTAAAATATGGCATAAAGGTGATGAGATCTTTTATGCAATGAACTCTATTGAAAAAAATAAAATTGTATTTGTAGAGGAGTGTCCAAAGGTTTCACTTACTATTTCAAATATTATGGAGCCACTTTTAAAACTTATAAAAACTAAAGAACTTGATAAAAAACTATTCTCAGTCGACTTTTTATGCGCTGATAGTGAGCTTTTAGTAACTCTTATATATCACAAAAAGTTGGATGAACTTTGGAGTATTAAAGCTAAAGAGTTAGCAGACGAACTTGGTATTCATATTATGGGACGTTCTCGTAAGCAAAAAGTAATTTTGTCACAAGACTTTGTGACTCAAAAACTCCAAATTGCAGATAGAGAGTATAGTTTTAAATATATAGAGAACTCTTTTACTCAGCCAAACCCTAAAGTTAATGAAAAGATGACAACATGGGCAATGGGACAGTGTAGTGGCCTTGATGGAGATCTGCTTGAACTCTATTGTGGAGCAGGAAATTTCACTATCCCTTTTGCAACTAAATTTAATAGAGTTTTAGCAACTGAAATTTCAAAGACTTCTATAAGTGCAGCAAAAGAGAATATGAGCTTAAATGGTGTTAAGAACATAGAGTTTGTTCGTATGAGTGCTGAAGAGTTTACACAAGCACTCGACTCTGTACGTGAGTTTAGACGCATGAAAGATATAGATATTAATAGTTATGAATTAAAAAGTATTTTTGTCGATCCACCTCGTGCTGGTTTAGATGAGCAGACACTCTCTTTTGTCTCAAGGTTTGAAAATATTATATATGTTTCATGTAACCCTGATACTTTAAAGCGAGATTTAGATATCCTAAGTGACAATTATGAGGTGTTATCTATGGCACTTTTTGATCAATTTGCTTATACTAACCATGTTGAAATGGGAATTATGTTAAAAAGAAAGGTGTAAAATGAGAACGTTAATTATTTCTATATTTTTTGTTAGTTCTATTTATGCTGCTGGTATGGATAGTGTAATATCTGAAATTTCTCAACTTAAAGCGGACTACGCTGCATGTGTAGAGAAGTTTAGTGTTGACAATGATGTTGTAATTATAGATGATACAAAATATTTAGAAGATGAAATAGAGACATTAAAAAAAGAGATCATTTCTAAAGATGAAGAGATCTTACTACTTGAGCGTAAAAATAAAAGTTTAAGAACTGAGTTAAGTAAGAGTATTCAAAAATCTAAAAAAGTAGTTATAAATAAAAAGTCTGAAATATTTGATCCTAGTTCATTTCGTATAAATGTAGATAGCCCAATTTATGATAAACCAAACTCTAAAGTTATAGAACATTGGCAGAGTGGACGATCATTTACATCTAACGAACGTAAAAATGGCTTTATTAAAATAACTGGTTATTTTGTTAATAAACAGTGGAAATCAGCTAAAAAAAGTATGTGGGTTAGTGCTACATCTTGTTCTAAAAGATAGACTACCATGGATGAGTATTTAAAAACTGCAACTATTCTTTACGTAGAAGATGACGAGATGGTAAGGGATAGTTTTATACGTCCTCTTCAAAGATATGCAAAAGAACTTTTTGTTGCAGTAGATGGCGAAGATGGTTTAGCTCAGTTTAAAAAATACTCTCCAGATATAGTGATCAGTGATATTAATATGCCACGTAAAAATGGTTTAGAGATGGTTAAAGATATACGAGAGATAAAGAGTGAACAGAATATACTCTTTACTACAGCGTATAGTGATAGTGATATTTTACTAAAGGCTCTAGAGCTACAAGTTAATGGTTATTTTTTAAAACCAGTAGAAAAAGATAAATTAGTTAAAAAAATATCAACAATATCAAAAAATATTTATTTAGAAAAAGAGCATCAGAAGCAAAATAAAATTCTTCAACAAATTTTAAATAATCAATCAACAATAGTGCTTCTTACAGATTTTGAGACTATTTCTTTTGCGTCACACTCATTTTATGAGTGTTTTAACTTAAAAAAGCTAGAAGAGTTCTTTGTTACATATAAGAGTATTTCAGATATGTTCTTATGTGCACATGGATATCTATATGCTTCTACCGCAGAAGTATTTTTAGATAAATATAACAAGAGTGATGACTTAGAACATATTGTTTTAATAAAAGATATACATGATAAAAATAGAACTTTTAGAATTGCAATAGATAGTATTGATGATAGTAACCTTTTTATTATTGACTTAACTGATATTACTGAGCTTCAAAATAAACAGTTAGAAGTTGAAACAAAAGCTTATTATGACACTTTAACAGGTATTTATAATAGAGAAAAGTTTAATGAAATATTTGCATATGAACTTCATCAGACTCATCGCTATGGGGCACCTTTATCAATTGCTATATTAGATATAGACCATTTTAAAGAGTTTAATGATAAGTTTGGACATCTTATTGGTGATGAAGTATTAATAATGATGGCTAAAGAGGTAAGCTCGCATGTACGAGAAAGTGATACTTTTGCAAGATGGGGTGGCGAAGAGTTTATGTTAATTATGACTAATACCAAAATAGAAGATGCTATTCATATTTGTAATCATTTAAGAGATGTAATTCAAAATATTATTCATGAGATAGCAGGTAGTATAACTGTTAGTTTTGGTGTGACACAAATAGTTGATACTGATACACTAAAAACATCTTTTAAAAGATCTGATGATGCTCTTTATGAAGCTAAAAATAGTGGTAGAAATCGAGTAGAGTTTAAGTAAGTTTAGTCTGGTATTTTTACTTTACTTTTTTTCTTTTTCATTGAGAGTGGAAGGTAGATACTAAAGACTGCTCCCTCATCATTATTAAAAACAAATAGTTTACCATCAAGACTATTTTCTATCAACATTTTTGCCATGTATAGTCCTAGTCCTGTACCATTTTTACCTTTTGTTGAGAAGTAAGGGTTGAAAATATCTTCTATATTTTTTTCAGGTATACCACCAGCATTATCTGCAATAGATATTAAAAACATATCACCATCAATAGTTGTCTCAATAGTTACTTTTTTATCAGATATATTTTTTTCATTTAAAGCATCTTTTGCATTATTTAAAATATTTAAAAGAATTTGAACAACTTCGTTAACGTAAACATATAGGTTGTAAATACTCAAAGGCTCTTTACCTTGTATTAAAGTGATGTTAGAGTTTTTAAAAGAGTGTGCTGTAAACTCTATAGCTTTATTGATAAGTGAAGAAGCACTTACTACTGCTTTCTCTTTTTCTGGTTTAAAATAGTTACGAAAGTCATCAATTGTTGTAGACATATGAGTTATAAGTTTTAAAGCTCTAGCCTCTTGAGAGTTCAAATATTGTTCATCTATCTCTTCATAAGAGTTTGCTTCTTTATAGTCTTGGACTATTATACTAAGTGCATTAAGAGGTTGTCTCCATTGGTGTGCGATCATACTTATCATTTCACCCATAGCCGCTAGTTTAGACTGTTTAGTTAGCAGTATATTTTGTTTTTTAACTTCACTAACAGCTTTTTCAATCTCTTTAATTAAAATATTTTTACTATTTATAAGTTCTGTTATATTTGTTAGTACAACTAACTCATATCTCTCTTTATCATTAAATATAGTTTTTATATTAATAGAGAATATATCATTTTTTATTTTTATTTTATACTCAATATTATTTTTATTATTTAAAAGTTTAGTCATCCAAGAGATTCTATCTTGATATTTTTGTACACCAATATACTCTTTTGTACTTTCACCTTCAAATAGCTCTGAAATACATTTATATGAGTTTTTAAACTGATAAATAGTATGACATTTAAAATATGAGAGAAGTGAGTTATTTACAAGAAAAATTTCTTCATTATAGTAGATAAGCTGAAGTGAGCTTTGTGTGTTAAATATCTGTTCAGAAAACTGTTTTTGTAATTTTACTTTTAGTCTACTTCTGTTCAATAAAATAAAACTCACTAAAATTATAAGAGTTAATATAGTTGAAAATATGAAGTAAGCCTTGTACTCATCTACCAACTTAGGATAGAAGGTATCTTTATTTATAGAAATTACGTAAGCTGAGTAGTTGTTAGAGTAGTTTTCTATAGGAATAAATTGAGCCTCATAATAGTTGTTGTTTACTAAAATATGTTCTCCAAATGAACTATTATTATTCATTTTTGAATAAATATTATTGCTATATTTAGAGCATACTCTATTTAAAATATATTCAAATTTATTATGTCCTTCATGACTGATGTCTATTTTTTCTTTATAAAAATTTTTGTTACAACTTGAGAGCTCATAATATTGATTTTTCTGTTCACCAAAAACTTTTTTATCGACAAGATTTTTTCTTATTAAAAAAGTATAGTGTTGTTGATAAATTTTATTTAGGCTTTTTTCTATTCCATTAAATGATGTAGCGATCTCGACTGTACCTAAATGCTCATTTTTGTAATTTAATGGAAAAACGTATCTAAAACCATTAAAAATACGTCCCTCTTCAAAACCTTTAACAAACTTACTATTTTCGTTTGCATCTTTAACTGTTTGGCGAATAGAAAAAAGTTTATCACCAAATTTTTTAGGTTTGTGAAAACGTATAAAACTTTCACCATCTTTTAAGTGAAAATGGAATTGTCTAACACCAAATATTTTAAGATCTTGATAGCTACTATTTAGTCTTTTGAATAGCTTTTTTCGTAAAGCTATTTTTTCTTCTTTGTTTGAGCTATATATTTTTTTGTAAAGTTGTAGAGTCTCTTCATTGTTTACTAGTTGTTCAAAAGAGAGTTTAGCTAAGTTTTCAAAATTACTCAAAGCTACTTCAAGTTTATACTTAAACTCTTTAAGTTCCTTAGTTTCTTGAATCTTTAACTCTTTAGTAAAGTTAAGATAGAAAAAAGTACTTATTAAACTTATTAGTAAAATGTATAAAAAAAACCAATATTTGTATCTTGCAAGAAGCTTCATGATAGGCCTTAATATCCCAAAAAGTTATATAGTAGTAGAATAGCATAGATGAATTAAATAAGGCTTGAACATGAGTAAAATTAGAATAGGCATTGTAGACGATGAAGAGAAAATTTTACATATGATAGAAGAGTATCTTAAAAGTAGTGGTAAATATGAAGTAATTATTTTTAGTGATCCACTAGAGGCACTTGAAAAGATAGATAATAGTTTTGAATTAGTTCTATGTGATGTGATGATGCCTAACCTTGGTGGTATTGATCTGTCTCGTAAACTGTTGGAAAGAGATGAAAAATTAAAAATTATTATTATGACTGCTTATTCTACTTTAGAGTCTATGTTAAAATCAAATAGAGCAGGGGCAGTTGACTATGTTATGAAACCATTTGAGTCACTTAAAGCTTTAGAAGAAAAAATTGCTCTTACATTAAGTCTATAATGAAAGAGTCATTACAATTTTTAAAAACAATTTTAGATGTTATACCAATTGCTATTTATGTATTAGATGAAGATTTTAAATTTCTTAACTGTAATAGTGCATTTGCTCAACAGTTAAAGCAACCTAAAGAAGAGATTATAGGTGCTTCATGGTCTAAATTTATACCTGATTATTTATCATATATATATGACAAAAAAGATAAACAAATTAGAGATGGTACAAATCAAAAATATAGAGAAATTTTAGAGATTGATGGTTATAGAGCAAAAATTATGATTTTTCATAGAGCAGCTCTTTTTGAAAATGAGGTTTTTGATGGTTTAGTTGGCGTTATGGAAGATGTAACCTCGAAAGAGGAGTATGAATTCTATATGAGTAAAAAAATAGAGTCAACAGTTGAAGAGGTTAGAGAAAAAGAGAGAGAGTTAAGAGAAGAGGGCATACAAAAAGCTAAGTACATGGCTATTGGTAAACTCTCTGCTGGTATTACGCATGAGATCAATACTCCACTTACGTATCTTAAAGGTAATGTTGAGATGCTTGATTTAGAAATTAACTATATGGATGATAGTGATGCCAAACATAGAATGAAACACTGCTCTAACTCTATAGTGGATGGTATTTTTAGAATATCTAATATAATAGAGTCTATGCGTGAAGTTACTCAAAGAACAAGTGCTATTAGTGAAAAAACTGATATATACCATACTTTAGTTACCTCACTTATTTTAGTTCAACATCGTACTAAACTTTTAGCAAATGTTTATATAAATAATCATCTATTTACTCCTGATGACACTCAAGTTAAGAGTGAATTTATTTCAAAAGTACAACAACAAAGAGTAGAACAAGCTTGGATTATTATATTAAATAATTCTCTTGATGAGTTAGAAAAATTAGAAGAGAGTAGTGATAGTTATATATATATTGATCTGAATATTGTGGATGAGAATATTGTTATTCATATACGAGATAATGCAGGTGGTATAGACGAAGAGTTACTACCAACTATTTTTGACACTTTTGTTAGTAATAAGTTTAACGGCGGATTAGGAATAGGGCTAGATATAGCTAGAAACATCATAGAAGACCAACGTGGTAGTGTGAGAGCCTATAATGATAAAAGTAAAAGCGAAGCTATTTTTGAAGTGAAACTACCTCTTTTAAAAGAGTAGTTTCCATCTCTTGGGCGTTAATAGGTTTAGAATAAAAGTAGCCTTGAATATTGTTACAACCATTTTTTATTAAAAAATCTTTTTGCTCCTTTGTTTCTACCCCCTCTGCAATAAGACGTAGGTTTAAACTGTGTCCAAGTGCTATTACCGCTTTTACTATTGCTGCATCATCTTCATCTTTTGGTAGATCTTTTACAAATGACTGATCAATTTTTAGTTTGTTAATAGGTAGTTTTTTAAGGTATGACAAAGATGAATAGCCTGTTCCAAAGTCATCTATAGCAAGCTCTATGCCTAAGTCACTAATTTGGTTTAAAACCTTTATAGCTTGTTCTGGGTTTGTCATAATTTGACCCTCTGTTACTTCTAACTCTAGCCACTCTCGTTTGCAGTCTGTTTCACTCATAATATCTTTTAATATTTCTATGAAATTTTTTTGTTGAAGTTGTTTGATCGCAAGGTTAATAGCTAATTTACCAGGATTTAGCCCTTTCTTATACCATTCACTCATCTGCTTCATGGCTATTTTCATAACTAACTGATCGAGTGGAATAATTAAGCCACTCTCTTCAGCGATCGGAATAAATTTTATAGGAGATATGAGACCTTTTGTAGGGTGTTGCCATCTTACTAATGCTTCCATACCAATTAGTTTTGAGTTAAGTCCATTTACTTGAGGTTGATAGTGAACTATAAACTCTTCATTTTTAATAGCCTCTCTTAACTCATTTTCTAGTGTAACGCGCTCTACTACCTCTTGAGTCATCTCTGGTGAATAAAATTGAGCATTATTTTTACCTGCATCTTTTGCTTTATACATTGCAATATCTGCATATTTAATAAGCTCGCTTATCTCATTTGAATCGTCATCAAATAGGCTAATTCCTATACTTACACTAATATAGTGAAGCTTATTTTCTATATTGATAGGAATTTTAAATAGGTTAATAATTTTATTTGTAGTTGCATTTACATCTAAAGAGTTATTAATATTTTCGATAATAACAACAAACTCATCACCACCTATTCTAGCTAGTGTGTCTTCTTGTGGTATTATTTTTTTAAGTTTTAGTCCTACGCTCTTTAAAATTTTGTCACCTTCACTATGACCGTAAGAATCATTAAGATGTTTAAAATTATCTATATCTATAAGAAGAAGAGCAAATCTAGTTTTATTTTGTGTAGCTTTAGAGATGGACTCTTCTAAACGATCGTAAAATAGTGTTCTATTTGGTAGTTGTGTTAGTGTATCGTACTGAGATAAATTGTAAAATTTCTTCTTCTCTAGTCGTAGTTCATGGTTATACAAAACAACTCTATATACAAAAAAGGCAACTATTAATAGTGAAAGAATTATTATAATGTTTACATGATAAAAGTCATTTATCATAGTTGTCAGTTTTGTACTATCTGTATATGACACCAAATAAGCTATGACACTATTTTGTGTATTGGTTATAGGTAAAAAAGAGATTATTTTATAGATGCCATTATCTTTTTTAAATAATGAGAATGTCTCATTTTTTGACATTTTATTATGAATTATTTTTTTTAGAGGATTTACTATAGGTATTAAAACTGAGTCCATATCATTTTCATGATGAATATAGGAAAAATAATTTTCATTTTCAACACTAGTTATATAGTCATTTTTATTATTATTTCTGTTCCATTTTCTTTTCTTGAAAACTTCTTTTTTGATAACGAAATGGCTATATATTCCATTTGTTTCATATAAGTTTTTTTGTAATACTTCAGGAGCAAAAGCTATGTCTACTGCACCAATATGTTTATGATCTTCACTAAAAAGCGGTGTTACGTTTCTAAAACTAGGTGCAGTTCTTCCATGCTCAAGTCCGCTAATAGGCTCTTTTGTCTCATTAACATAAGCAAAGCTATATTTAAACTCTCTTAAATCATCACCAAACTTACTTGGTTTATGCATCCTAAATGATGTAACACTATTTGGCATGATAAAATGAAACTGTAACACACCTTGTTTTTGTATCCTTTTGTAGTGACTAAGTAGTCTGTTGTATAACTGATCCCGAAACATAGCTTGGTTATGTGGTGTTGCATCTATGAACTTTGTTAGAATATCTATTATTACTTTATCTCCATTAATCATGTCGACAGTTGCATCAGAAGTTATTTTAAAGTATTTAGTTGTAAGGTTGTAGTGGGTTCTTAGTTTATCTATTTGTTGAGTTGTTATAGTGTTTATGCGTCTGTTTTTATCAGCATTAACATATGAAAATATTAATGCGTATATAAATAGAGTAAGACATATAATAGTTAGTTTTAATATAAGCCTATTTTTCATATGTTACTCTACCTTTTTTATATGTCCTATATTTTATTCATAAATATTTAAATATAGCTTCTAATTACCTTCTATTGTTACTACTTGATCTTGATCTGTTACTATTTTGAGAATTTTTTGGTTTTGAACGTGAATTTCCACGACCTCCACCTGTATTTATAGGCTCTGCTTTTATAGACTGATCAACTTTAAAACCATCTTCGAAAACTTTTGGAATATCTTTTTTAATAAGTTTTTCTATATTCTTAAGGTATTGAAGTTCATCAACACATACTAAAGAGATAGCTTCACCTTTATTTCCTGCACGACCTGTTCTACCAATACGGTGAACATAATCTTCACTGACATTTGGAAGTTCAAAGTTTACAACGTGAGGTAGTTGATCTATATCTATTCCACGTGCAGCTATATCTGTTGCTACTAAAACTCTAACTTCACTACTTTTAAAGTCAGCTAATGCTTTTGTTCTTGCACTTTGAGACTTGTTTCCATGAATTGCAGCGGCTGTAATACCATCAGAAATAAGTTGTTTAGTTAGACGATTAGCCCCATGTTTTGTTCTTGTAAATACTAAAACTTGTTTCCAGCTACCTTTAGTAATAAGTAGGCTTAAAAGTTCACGTTTACGTTGACAGTCAACAGGATAAACAGCTTGTTTAATAGTCTCTGCACTTGCATTTTGACGAGCAACTTCTATTAGAGTAGGGTTGTTTAGTAGTCTTTGTGATAGTTGTTTTATTTCGTCTGAGTAAGTAGCTGAAAAGAGAAGAGTTTGTCTCTTCTTTGGTAGAACAGCGATCACCTTTTTTATATCGTTTATAAAACCCATGTCTAGCATACGATCGGCTTCATCTAAAATAAGGAAGTCAACATGTTCTAGTTTTATAGTTTTTTGTGAAATATGATCAAGTAGTCTACCTGGAGTTGCGATCACAATGTCGACACCATTACGAAGAGCATTTATTTGAGGGTTGATTTTTACACCACCAAAAATTACTGCAGCTTTATATGGTAAGTATTTACCATAAGTTTCAACACTCTCATGTACTTGAGCAGCTAACTCACGAGTAGGAGTTAAAATAAGTGCTTTTGTTGAGTGTCTTTTGTTAGATACTTTTGATCTACTTAATAACTCTAAAAGAGGTAGTGTAAAACCTGCTGTTTTACCTGTTCCTGTTTGTGCACCTGCTAAAATATCTTTTCCATCTAAAATAACGGGGATAGATTTTTCTTGTATAGGTGTTGGTTTTGTATAACCTTGATCTTTAATTGCTTTTAAAAGTGGTTCTGAAAGTTGTAACTCTTTAAATAACATCTGTTTCCTTATTTTTTATAATATTTATATTAATGATACTAATATCAGTATCTATATTAAGTACTTTGGTATTACTATTTCCATCTATTAAGTGGTAAACATTGTAACTTGTACCATCATCATCTGTAGTGAGTATTTTCGTGTCTACCCATTCACTAAGGTCTATCTCTATTTTATCTCCTGCGTCTCCAATGACAAATACTTCGCCATCTTCATCTGTTAGTTCTAATGTTTGTGAATGTTCTATCTCTTCACTATTTTGTTTAGGGGTGCTTTCAAGATTTTCTTGAAGCTCGTTTGGTAGAGTTTCCTCTATGGTACTATTACTTAGAGGTTTTATATTTTCTTGTTCTGTACTCTCTTCTTCAAAGCACTTTATATTTTTATTTATAGTTTCTTCATCAAGCGTAACTTCACTTTTATCAAACTCATTAGTAGTTAAACAGGAGTTAAATACCATAGAGTCTTTATAACCTAATGTTAATAATTTGTCTTCTAAAGTACTAAAGTCGATTACTGAATAAGCAGTGTTTGAACTATCAGCACTAACGTAGTCTCCACTAAATAGGTTGTCATCAACTTGTAGCTCTTTTACACTGCCATCTTCATTAGTAGCAAAAAACTTACCATTAGATATATTTGTGACAGTAGCTACTATATTTGACATCTAGTTATTTTAACATTTTTTCAAAAATTGAGTGGTAAAATTCAGTCATGTTCTCAGTATCTTCACCCTCGAATGGTAGAGGACCTGCCATCTGGTTTACTTCAAAAAACACTATTTTGCCATCTTTTGTTTTCGCAAACTCTAAACAGCCTGTATCGTAACTCATATATTTTAACATCTCTTTAGTTAGTTTTGAGCCAAACTTAAAGACATCACTATCTGTTTTTACTTCGTGCCATTTTACAGATATATTTTTATAAATTTGAATATTCTCTTTTTCAAATACGTCTATATCTTCCGAGTTTACCCTCTGTTTAATAGAAAATACTTTTTTACTTCGTCCGTGGTTTGTAAAGTAGCATCTATATTCACGATCGATCTCATAAGCAGGAGTTATTAGTACCTCTTTGCCTTTTACTTTGTTATTTTGCATTATTTTTGTAATCTCATCAGTTGAGCTATTTTTACTCAAGTCTTTAAAAATAACACCTTTACCTTCTTGAATACAGTCATATTTAAAGACTACCTTTTCGCCCATATTCTCTTTTAAAAAGTTTATGAATGTAGGTATTTCGTTCTGTTTTATGTTGTATGGAAGTATAAAGTCTCCAAGATACTCTTTTCTTACTTTAAACAGCTCTTTAAGTGCGTAAAACTTATTCATACAACCAGCATTTTCAGTTGTTTGCATATTTGGTTTTGCTAATTTTCCACCATTATTTACAAGTATTTGTTCTAAAATACCAAAGAATGGGTGCGACCAAGCTTCTCTCATAGAGCTAAAAATGGTATCAGTTAAGTTTATTTTAGTTACTTTATTTGCACCTACAATACTGTAGAGATCATCGTTAAAAATAAAAAGTGAGCTGTTGTACCAAAATGTTGGTTTTAGACCTTTAGTTTTAATGTAGTCTAAAAGTAGAAGTGTCTCAACTATAGGTGCCTCGTTGAACATTGTTTTTGGGTTATAATTTCTAGCGCCTGTTTTTGGGTAGTATTTCCAAACTTCATCTGCTGGTTTAAATTGTAGTTGTGAAAATGTATTAAATTTATCGAAAACTTTACGTTGCATTATGTCTAAATTAATAATTATATTTTTATAACTCATATTGTTACTCCTGAGTGTTTATAGATGGTACCGTTGTTTGAAGGGAATTATAACTGAAAAAAATTATATCATAGTAGGTATATGAAAATACCTACTATTTAATAGTTACATTACGTCTAAATCGCTACTGTTACCCATGTCATTATCAACAAGAGTTGAGTCAGCAGTTCCATCATAAGAGTCATCTTCTTGAGTAGAAGCTGGAGTGTTAGATGTGTCAGGTGTTGAAGAGTCGTCTTCACTAGCTAGGCTAGACATATCAATGTCTTCAACATCATCATTTGAAACTAAAACATCGCCAACATCTACGCCATCAGCATCACCTGTATCAGCTCCTGCTGAGTCATCTGTAGAGTTTGCAAGTTGATCGAAATCTAAAGTCACTTCATCTGCGTCAGCAATTCCACCAACATCTTCAGGAGTGTCGTTATCAGCAACTTCAGCATTATCTGAAGCATCAACTGTATTTTCATCAACAGCGTCAACAGTCTCTTCAGGTACTTCTGCAGTAGTGTCTTCATCGGCAGTATCTTCTTCAACTGCATCGACTGTATTCTCGTCTTGAGTATTTTCATCAACAGCGTCAGCAGTCTCTTCTGGAACTTCATCAACTGTACTTTCATCAACAGTCTCTTCTGGCTCTAGATCGTTAGTTTGTTCATCAATTGTGTTCTCAGGAACTTCATCAACTGTACTCTCAGCAGTTGCAACTGTAGTAGTTACTGCGTCAGTTGTTGCTTCGTCACTTCCATCTACTGTATCTTCATCAACTGTATTTTCTGGTTCTTCATCAGTAGTACTCTCAGCAACTGTATCAACTGTGTTTTCGTCAACTGTATTTTCAGTAGTTGCATCAGCTGTATCTTCATCCGTAGTATCTTCTGTTGAACTAGGTGTATCTATGTGCGCTGGAACTTCATCAACTGTGCTTTCATCTAAAGTACTCTCGTCTACATTATCTGTAGTATCTTCATCGGTAGTATTTTCTGTAACAGCGTCAACTGTATTTTCATCTAGTGTATTTTCATCTACGCTATCAGTAGTACCTTCTGCCACTTCATCTGTTGTATCTTCATCAGTTGTATCTTCATTTTCACCATCAACAGTAGCTTCATCAGTTGTACTCTCATCACTAGCTGGAGTTGTTGTAACTTCTGCTTGTGCATCAGTTGTTTGCTCATCCATAGTTTGCTCATCAACTGCGTCAGTTGTCTGTTCATCGAGTGTATTCTCTGCTACTGTATCTGTAGTCTCTTCAGCAACTGTGTCAATTGTGCTTTCATCAACAGTATTTTCATCTTCTGCTTCAACTAACTCATTTTCTGGAGTTGTATCTTCGTCAACTCTATCAGTTGTGTCTTCTTCAACTGTGTCAACAGTTTGTTCATCATTTGTATTTTCAGCTACTTCATCAACTGTTGTTTCATCAACAGTATTTTCAGCTACTTCATTAGTTGTATCTTCTGGAACTTCAGCAACCGTACTCTCATCTGTAGTATCTTCATCACTTGCAGGTGAGTTTACTACTGAGTCAGTTGTATCTTCATCGCTTCCATCTGTGGTATCTTCATTAGTTGTATCTTCTGCAACTAAGTCTGTTGTATCTTCATCAACTGCATTAGTTGTATCTTCATCTGTTGTCTCTTCAGCAACTGCATCATTTGTACTTTCATCTACTGTTGACTCTGGTTGTAAGTCAGTTGTATCTTCTACACTTGATGGGGTCTCAACACTTTGTGGTGTTGTATCTTCTGCAACTGCATCAACTGTACTCTCATCAACTGTATTCTCCGGTACTTCATTTGCTGTATCTTCTGGAGTTCCATCAGTTGTATCTTCATTAGTTGTATCTTCATTTGCTGCAGGTTCATTTACTATTGCATCAACAGTCTCTTCATCAGAACCATCTGTCGTATCTTCTGAAACTGTTGCTTCTGGAACGGTAGGAGTTGTATCTTCATCAGTTGCTGATGAGTTTACCTCTTCTGCTGTAGTATCTTCATCTACACTATCAACAGTATTTTCATCTATAGTTGATTCTGGTTGTAGCTCTGTTGTATCTTCTGGGTTTGCTTCACTAACTACAACTGCCGGAGTTGTTTGCTCATCTACAGTGTTTTCGGAATTTTCATCATTGTGTGAACTTTTGTCACTACTACCTTTACTACCTTTACTTCCTTTACTTCCTTTACTACCTTTACTACCTTTACTACCTTTACTACCTTTACTTCCTTTACTTCCTTTACTTCCTTTACTTCCTTTACTTCCTTTACTTCCTTTACTTCCTTTACTTCCTTTACTTCCCTTGCTACCTTTACTTCCCTTGCTACCTTTACTTCCATCGCTACCTGTATCTGTTGCATTCTCAGCATTGTTATGGCTTCCTGAATTACCAGGTGCTTCTTGATCGCCATTTCCATGTCCATTATTAGCACGAGCAACAGCATCTTGTAAACCACTTGCAAAGTTACTAGAGCCTTCTGAACCGTATGATGTTTGTTCATCAACAGTATTCTCAGCAGTTGTATCTTCTGCTACTTCTTCAACTGTATCTTCTGGAACTTCAGCATTTGTTGATTCATCAACAGTATTTTCATCTTGTTCTGGTGTTGTATCTTCACTTGTCGTATCTTCTGAATTAGCAGGAGTTGTATCTTCTGATACTTTATCTGTTGTATCTTCATCTGTTGTGTCTTCATTAACTGTTGGAGTTGTATCTTCACCAGTTGTATCTTCATCAGTTGCATCAGCTGTATCTTCACCAGTTGTATCTTCTGCTACTTCATTAGTAGTCTCTTCTGGAACTTCAGAAACTGTATTTTCACCAACAGTATCTTCAGCAACAGCGTCAGTTGTATCTTCATCAGTTGTACCCTCAGCTACGGCGTCAACCGTATCTTCTGCTACTTCACCATTTGTTGACTCATCAACTGTATTTTCATCTTCAGCAGGAGTTGTATCTTCACTTACAGTATCTTCAGCAACTGCGTCAACTGTCTCTTCTGGAACTTCTGCACCAGTATCTTCATCAGCTGTATCTTCATCAACAGTTGGAGTTGTATCTTCTGCTGTTGTATCTTCAGAAGAAGCATCAGTTGTATCTTCATCATTTGTTGTTTCAGGAACTTCGTTTGCAGTCTCTTCAGGAACTTCATCAACTGTACTTTCGTCAGTAGTGTTCTCAGGTTGAGTATCTATAGTTTGCTCATCTTGAGTACTTTCTGGAACTTCATTAGCTGTATCTTCTGGAACTTCGTCAGTTGTATTTTCAGCGTTTGTTTGCTCATCTACTTCAGCTGTTGTCTGTTCATCTTGAGTATTTTCAGGAATTTCGTTTGTAGTATCTTCAGGAACTTCGGCTGTTGTTACTTCATCACTTGTGTTCTCAGCTTGATCTGCAATAGTGTTCTCATCAACAGTGTTTTCAGGAACTTCATCAACTGTCTCTTCACTTACTGGCTCAGTTGTATCTTCATCAACTGTTGACTCAGGAGTTTGTGCAGCTGTATCTTCATCAGTTGTACTCTCATCACTAGCCTCAGTGTTTATAAGCTCTGGAATTTCATCTACAGTTGATTCATCTGTAGTCTGTTCCTCACTTGCAGGAGTATTTACTGTTTCGTTAGTTGTATCTTCAGGAACCTCTGCAACAGTCTCTTCTGCTTGAGTGTTTTCATCAACTAAAGGAGTTGTCTCTTCTGCCACCGCGTCAGTTGTATCTTCATCTTGTGTATCTTCATCAGTTGCATCTACAGTTGACTCGTCTGCTGTATTTTCAGGAACTTCAGCAACAGTCTCTTCTACCTCTGCATCAACAGTATCTTCATCAACAGTCTCTTCTGCATTACTTGCTACTGTATCTTCAGGAGTTGTAGCTTCATCAACTGCGTCAGTAGTCTCTTCTGGCGTACCGTCAGTTCTTTGTTCATCTACTGTATTTTCAGCAACTTCATCAGTTGTCTGCTCGTCAGTAGTATCTTCTTCAACTTGAGCAGTAGTATCTTCTTCAACTTCATCAGTAGTCTGCTCATCTTGAGTATTTTCATCACTTGCTTCAGTAGTTACTACTTCCTCAGTTGTCTCTTCTGGTATAGCATCAGTTGTCTCTTCTGGTGTAGCTGGAGTTGTATCTTCAGCTACTGTGTCTTCTGCTGCTGTTTCAGGAGCTTTAGACTGTGTTGTTTTTGCAGTCTCTTCAGGTGCTTCTGTTTGTGTTGTTTCAACTGTATCTTCAGGAGTTTCAGTTGGAATAAATTCAGGTATATCGTTTCCAGCGTCGGTTGTTTCAGTTTCAACAGTGTCATTTTCAAAACCAATATCTCTTAAGTCTGCCGCAACATCACGTTCACTATCAACATTCTGGTCTACATCTTGAGAAACATCATCATCAGAGTTCTCTTCTTCTCCAGCTGCTGTATCTATGCTGTCCATAGCATCTACATTACCATCGTCATTAAAGATATCTTCATTTTCAGCTATGCTATCTTCTTCTGAAAGAACATCATCTTTTTCAAAAGCAATATTTTTTAAAGAAGCATCAAAAAGGATCTCTTCAGTACCACCTAATGTAAATAGTTCACCACTCATAGAAGAAATTTCTATATTTGCTAGAGATAAATTCCCAGCATCTCCAAAAACTTGATCATTTTCATTAATCTGATCGCCAACTTTTAACTCTCTTACTTCACCCGCACTATTTTTAACGAAAAACTTTCCATCACTTAATGCTGTTACTGTTCCGATTACATTTGCCATAATAAACTCCTGAAATTTATCTATTTTGAGTATATTACTCTTTTTGAGAAAGTATGTCTATTGTACCTGAGTACAGTGTGGGGTTTAGAAGAGGTCTGAAGTTATTTTAAAAGTAGTACTAAAGAGAGACGATCAACAACATTTAGTTTTTCAAAAATAGAACTAATATGTGCTTTTACAGTTCTTGGAGTGATCTCTAAATTTTCAGAGATCGCTACATTTGTTAAGCCTTCTAAAATAAGTAGTGTTACTTTTTTCTCTTGAGTACTTAAGCGATCTAAAAGTTCCGCACCAGCAATATCAAGATCTCTTGTAGCACTTTTCACCATAGAAGCTGTGAGCTCTGGATATGTCCAGTACTTACCACTTTGAACAGTTTCTAAAAGTTGAGTAAGGTGAAGTTTCAACATTCTTGAGTGACCGTAAGCACGAGCACCTTTGTGTATGACACTTTTTCCTGTGGTTACATTTGGGTTTTTTTCTAAAATGACTATATTTTTTGGAAGGTTGTTATTTTTAAAGTATTCATTTACTTCTTGTGAAACACTATCGTAATCACATAAAATAATTATTTTAGCTAGTCTAGCTTGAGCATCTTCTAACTCTTCTACAGTATTCAAAACTATGGCAGTAGTCTCTAGTTGGGCATTAATATACTCTATAGTGTTTGGGTCTTGTGAAAAAATAACTATTCTCATTCTCTACCTTTCTGTAAATAGATGCTCTTTAGATTTTAAAATTGGTTTTAAAATATATGCCATTATACTCTTTTCTCCAGTAACAATGTCAACACTTACTGTCATTCCTGGAATAATCTGCATAGGCTTCGATTTATGACCTATATAGTCCTTATCTGTAAGAATAAAAATTTTATAAAATGTATTATCTTTAGCATCTGTGATCGTATCTGGTGAAATACTAACAACTTTTCCCTCAAGTCCACCATAAATTGCATAGTCATAAGCTGAAAATTTAACTTTAGCGATCGCACCGGGGTGAATAAAAGCGATATCATTAGGTTTAATTTTAACTTCTAAGTATAGCTTGTCATCTGTTGGAACTATCTCTATTAGGTCTTGACCTGGTTTTACAACTCCACCTATTGTGTGTACATAAAGTTTTTGTACAACACCTGTAACGGGAGATGTGATCATAGTTCTACTAACTGTATCCCCAAGAGCTAAAGAGTTCTCTTTTATACGTTCAAGTTCTGCATTGATCTCATTTAACTCTTCATTGATCTCATTTTGAAATTTCAGTTTATTCTCGACTCTTTTTTCTCTAAACTCTAAAATAGTTGAGTACTGAGAAGGTAATAAAAGTTTAGACGAGTCAAGGTCTTGCTCTGTTGCTATTGCCTCTCGTTGAAGTTTTAAAAAGTCAACTTTAGACTTTACCCCATCTTTTACCATAGGCAGAGTCATTGCTATCTCTTCATCGACTAGTGCTAGTGAGTTTTCAAGGTGTTTTACTTTTTGTTTAGTCTCTAAGTATTCATGCTTTTTTTGCTCTATCTGCTCAACTATAATACGGTCTTGAGATTTAAACTCATTTTTGTCACTATTATAGAGTTTGATCTCATTATTTTTAATTTTAATTTCTATGCTACTGTTGGCTTTTGGTGGGTTGAAAGGTTGATCGTTTGCTTCAGCAAACAGTCTCATTACTTTAACTTGAAGTTCATATTTTTTAATTTCATTACTCTTAAAACTAGAGTCAGACTTCGAGTTTGTTAGTTTTATAAGTATTTGTCCCTTTTCAACTTTTTGACCTTGTCTTACTAAAAGCTCTTTAACAATACCGCCTTCAAGATTTTGCAAAATTTGGTTGTCACCATAAGGTATAACCTCACCATCGCCTTTTGTGATTTCGTCTATTTTAGCATAAGAAGCCCACACACTGAATACGAAAATAGATATAAGCCAGAAATAAAGGATGTTTGTTAGTCGTGAGGGAACTTCTTCTAAAATAGCTGCACTCATGCTATTCATAAAGCTATATTCATTTTTAGTAAATGACTCTTTTTTTTGAGAAGGTTTTTTTATGCGTCTAAGTTTAAATAGTATCTTTTCGATAAGTACTTTTAAGCGCTGATAATATAGATGCTTAGTTAAAGTCATTACGATAAGAACTCCTAGATATTTGTTCTTAGTACCATCGACAGTTTTACTTTTTTTTCAACTTTATTAGAACATCTTTTTTATCGCCATCTAGAAGTTTTTTACCCTCATGCATAACTATGACTCTATTGACAATATCAAGCAGTTGCATTTTTTGTGTAACTATGATCACAGTTTGATCATCACAGTAACGATTTAGGTTTTTAATAAGGTTTGCTTCACTTGTTTGATCCATGTTAGAACTTGGCTCATCTAAAAGAATAAAAGGTGTTTTGAAAAGTAGAGCACGAGCTAGTGCAACACTCTGTTTTTGACCACCAGATAGTCCACCACCACGCTCGCTAATAGGCATTTCAAAACCTAATGGATGTTTTTTAATAAACTCATCTGCGCCACTAATATATGTAGCTTTTAAAATAGCACCATCACTTACATAAGATGCTCTCATGATCACGTTCTCTTTAAGTGTTCCGCGAAAGAGACTAATATCTTGGGAGAGGTAACTAATGTTTGATCTAAGTGAGGCAGGGTTTATTTGGTTTATATCAATACCATCAATTAAAATTTTACCTTCATCGGGTTCATATAGACCAAGAATTAGCTTCTCAACTGTTGTCTTTCCACTTCCCATACGTCCTATAATAGCAACTCTCTCATGAGGTTCTATTGTAAATGAAACATCTTTAAGTGCTAGCATTTCACTACCTGGGTATCTAAATGTTACATGTTGAAACTCTATTCCACCATTTAAAATAGGGCGATCTATAAACTCTTTTCCCTCACCACGTTCTGAAGGTAACTGCATAATACTGTCTAGTGAGGCATAAGACTGTTTTGTATCTTCTATTTGTGTTAAGAGTGAAGCAACACCTGCCATAGGTGCAAGTGTACGTCCTGTTAATATAACGATCGCAATAAGTCCACCCATAGAGAGTTGAAAGTCTTGTATTAAATAGACACCAACTATAATGATTAAAACTGAGTTAAGCTGAATTAAAAAGCTTATGATCGCAGGTATAGATGAAGACAAAATTCTAGCACTAAAACTTTTTGATGAGACTTCGCCAATAGCCTCTTCCCACTTGAACTGTAACTCATTTACAGTTCCAAGTGTTTTAATAGTCTCTATGTTTTGAAGTGTCTCTATTAAAATTGCACTTTTTAGTGAACTTGCTTTGTGTGAGTGTTTTATACTATTAGCTAGGTGACCACGTATACTAAATGTATAAATTAAAATAATAGCGATCGTAGTTAGTGGAACGAACACCATAACGCCACCTAAATAGGCTATAACAAAGAGAAAAATAAAAACAAAAGGTAAGTCTATAAGTGTTGCTAAAGAAGCATTTGTTAAGAATTTTCTAACATTATCAAACTCTTTTATGGTGTTTGCAAAGTTACCAACTGAGCTTGGAAAGTCTTTCATTTTAAGGTTTAAGACTTTCTCGAAGATCATACTAGACATAATAATGTCACTTTTTTTAGCCGCTGTCTCTAACATGTAGGTTCTAGTAAATTTTAAGAAGAGATCTAGCATATAGACAAGTACAACTCCGATCGCAAATGCCCAAAGTGTACCGACCGCATTATTTGGAATAACACGATCGTAAACATTCATAGTAAACAAAGGAGTAGCTAAAATGAAAATATTTATTAATACTGAAGCTACAATTACATTTTTATAGACATTTTTAGAAATTTTAAGAGTATCCCAAAACCACTGTTTTGGTTTCTCTATTAGTCCTAGATCTTTAAAAAGTGAGTTAGCAGCAAAGTTTTTTTGGAGTAAAAAACCAAAGCCTGTGTACTGATCTGCTAAGTCATCCATTGAGACTTCTATTTCTACGGCTTCTTCTGCTGGCATTATAATTCTAACTTCAGAGCGATCAGGACTCATTGACTCTAAAATACAAGCACTTTGGTTTTTAAGAATTACAATCATAGGTAGTTGCAGAGGTGAAATATGGTGCATTGCTTTTCTAACAATAGAGCTTTTTAGACCTGCATTAGCAGCAGCACGAGAGAACATACCTCTTGAGTTATTTATAGAAAATAGTACAGGTGATTTTGTACCAGGTTCAGTTGGTAAACCTGCTGTTAGTGACTCTTTTGTAGAGGGTTTATGAAATTTTTTTGTATATATGACTAAACACTCTAGTAGCGAGTCTGAGCTTACTTCATATAGTTCATCAACTACCATTTAATTCCTTTAACATTTAATTTTCTCATCTTTGTAAAAGCCATGCATCTGGAAATTTACTTTTAAGATCTTTTAAGAGTTTGAAACTATTTTCACTCTCTTTTACTCTTGTTACAATACTATAAATTCCTTTGTCTTCCACTATTTCTAGGTTGTTAAAGTTATATTTTTTTGAGTTTTCTAAAAGAGTATTAATTGCGTATTCTTTGTTTGAATATGTACCAAGATAGATCACATCACCTAACTGAGTTGCTTCATCAAGTTCATCTTTTTGTGTTGTAACTTCTTCTTCAATTTCTATTTTTGGCTCTTCTGTCTTAGTATCTGGAACTTTAGAAACCATAGTTTTTTGAACAGGAGCATTTTTTAGTAACCACGCATCAGGAAATATTTTTCTAATATTTGCTAATACCTTTGAATTATTTTCATTACCATCAACTCTACTTATCATACTAAATACACCATTGTCTTCAACGATCTCTAGGTTGTCTAAGTTAAGAGCAGTTTTATTCTTACTTAAACTTTTTAGAGCATTTGCTTTGTTACTATATGTTCCCATATAGATGGCAGCATTTAACTCTTTTTTCTCTTCTATAATATCTTCTGTATCAAGAAGCTCTTCTGTCTCAACTATCTTTTGGTCTAGGTTCTCTTTTTCTACAACTTCTTCACTTTTTGCTATTTCTAGCTCTTCTTTTGCTTCTTTTACTTTTAGAGTCTGGGTTGGAATTGCTATCTCTTTAGCTGCTACAACTGCTGCAACTGCTTTAATAGGTGCTGCTATAATATCTTCTACAAAAGATGGTGTAACAGCTCCATTACGATGCTGAAGGCTTAGCTCTTCTATTGATGGTTCTGGTCTTAACATTTCATCATCAAAAGCTGTCTGTTTACTCTCTTGTGCTGGTGCTACTATCGGAGTCTCTTCTTTTAAAGTCTCTTCTTCATCTATTGTGTTCTCATCTTCTATTAGAATCTCTTCTTCTTTTTCCTCTTCTTCATTTATAGTATCATCTTCAAAAGCACTATCTTCACTAAATGCTTCTTCATCTTCTTCACTTAGATCTTCTTCTTCCTCTTTTGTGCTAACAAAGTTTTCATATTTTACACGATCAGGTAGGGCATGATCGATATTAGTTTCAATATAACCATAACTGTTTATTTTGTCATCTTTTTTAGAGTTTGAAGATATATCTATATTATTTAAGATTTTATCATTATCGTAATCGTTGTTGATAGATATGGTGTCATCTGTTATATTGTTTTTTGTTTTAGATAAACCAACATTTGCTAAAGATGGATTTTCCTCTTTTAAAACTTCTATAACTAACATACCGATCGCATCTAGTATTTTGTACTTAGAGTAAAGAATTTCAAAATTTCCTTCTGCGATCTGTTTTTTGGCACTTATTAGATCATTTTGTGCTGTTAATAGATCTAGCAGTGATCTTCGTCCTAAGTCATACTCTTTAGTGTAAAGATCAAGTGTTAAAAATGAGTACTCTTTATATTTTAGAAGATGTTTCATTTTTTCTTGTAGTTTCATGTGTGATGTATGTGCTAAAGAGATCTGCTCTATAACTTGACGTTTAAGATCATCTTGAGCTGAGATCTCTTTTTGAACTTGTGAAATTGCTTGTTGTAATTTTGCACTATCTTCTAAACCGTTAAAAAAGTTAAAAGATAAGTTTAGTTTTGCTGTAAATTCATTACTATCACCTCTGTAAGTAGCTGAAGTTTTAACTGCACTTTGTGTAACGTCAAGATCTAGTTTAGGGTAGTAAAAACTTTTTCTCTCTTTGTAAAGAGATTGGAACATTTTAATGTTATAGCTACTTACTATAAGTGTTGGACTATGCTTAAGTGCTAAGGCAATAATTTCATCTTTAGAAGATGGCATTTTTAAGTCTATAAAAGGTATTACCATACTTTTTTCATCAATATAGCGACCTAAAACTCTATGTAGGCTATGCTTGGCATCTAAAAGGTTATTCTGAATTACTACATAGTTTGACTTAGATAGCTCTAAAGAAGCATTTACCTTGTTTACTTCTGAAAGTGTAATATGTCCTGCGTTAAAAAGCTTTTCAACCTTTGCTGAAATATTAGTTGATATCTCTATATTTTCATAGGCGATCTCTAGTAGTTCTTTATACTGTAGCACATCAATGTAAACTTTAGACATATTAAAAGCTACGTCATTTGTTGTCTCTATGTAGCTGTAGGCTGAAGCTGTTGTTTTAGCCTCTTCTGCATTTGTTGAGTGACGAGTAGCAAAGCCATTGAAAATATTTTGTGTTAGTTTTAAAGAGTATTGGTAGGATTGAATATTATCTTTTTTATAGTCTGAGGAGAGACCATCAAAACTGCCATCGGCTAGTGAACTTGTAAGATCTATTTTAGGTAAGTAACCTGATTTTGCGATCGTTACATCTTCACGTGTGTAGTTAAAGTGTTTTAAACTCTCTACAACTTTAGGGTTAGTTGCTAGAACATCTACAACACACTCTTTTAAGGTTTCGGCCTCTAAGGAGAGTTGTAATAGTAAAATATAGCTAATGACTATAACACTCTTTTTCAATAGAGACCTTAAGTACGTAATTTAAGGTTTTAGAGCAAAATTAGTTCCAAGTTTTTAAATGAGTTTTTTCTTTGCAATAAGGGCTTTTTTTAATGAGGCTTTCATATTTGAATATTTATCTTCATTCTGCTCTAGTATTCTATTTTCTGATCTCATTTTTGCTTCTAGAGGAATTAGTTCATCCTCTAAAATATTATACTTAGCAATTGACTCTTTATCTATAGCTTTTGTTTTTAACTCTTCACTCTTTTCAGTTAGTTTTGAAATATTAATCTTTATATCTTCTACTTTTTCTTTGATTCTAGTTTTCTCTCCATCAGTTTTAGCTGTATAAAGAGAGTCTCCCCATGCTATTAGTGACTTTTTTGCATCAGCTAGATCTTCTACTAGTGCTCGTTTTTTTGCTAAGTATTTTTTATGATATTCAACAGGATTTAATTTTTCAACATATAATTTTTTCATATTAACTCTAATTACAGATAGCTTTTTGTCTAGTACACGAATATTTTGAATAGCATTAACATAACTTTTAGATATTGATAGAATAGAGATAGCATTCCATCTTTTACCTTCTTCAGTTGTAATAGAAGGAATAGAATACCTCTTACCATCAAATACAACTATATCTTCAGAGTATATTTTTAAGAGTCTTTCTATATAGATATCACGATTAACTACCTTCTCTAAAATAATATCTGCTATATATTCAAAAGTGTCACCAAAATGTTTTCTAAAAAAGTAACCAGAGAGACCTTTAAAGAACTCTTCATTATTATCAAATTGCTCTAAGAACTGCTCTGTAATAATCTCTTGAATATATGTAAAAACGTATTTATCGTAAGTGTTAAAAGTTATCTTTTTTTCTTTAAAGTAAATGTCACTAAATCGTTGAGCAACTAAACGACAAAATTCTTTATCCTCTTCTTTAGAGAAATTTTGTTTATAAAATAGCTCTAGATCAACTTCATTAATTCCATTGTATCTATTGGCAATACTTTTCTCTGCTTTATTTACTATAGTTTGTACTTTAGGAGTATATATTTTAATAAGTATTTGTCGTTTTTTAATTATGACAATATCTCTTTGTTTTATTTCTAGGGCTTCTCTTACTACATATTTAATTAACTCTTTTTTGTTAATTTCTTCGTTCTCAATTATATTAGCATTGTTATAAATATCTCTTCTAAGGTTACCTTGGATTGAGATAGAATCAGAATTACCTTTATAATTATATTCAACTTGATCATTATTATGGTTAATAATAGCTATTAATGTTTTCAAATTCTTGCTATCTTGTGGTTTTTTTGTGTAGCCAAAGAGTTTTATTCTAATTTCACCATCTTTCATCTGAAAGATAATGTATCCATAAGGCTCAAAAAAGTCTACAAAAGCTTGTTTAACCTCTAGTCTGTTTTTACTATCTTTAAGATAATCAAGAGGAAATTTTTCATTAATATATGCAATAACTTCATTACTATACTTTCTAATCCATTTAAACTCTGCAGAAGGTTGCGGTAAATTTGCTTTTAAGTAAAATTTTAAACCTAGATAAATCATAAATAGCTTATTTAACTACAAGTTTAATATCAAGACCTTTAAAGTCAGCTTGAAAATCTTCACCTGTCTCTTCTGAAATATCATTCTCTTCGTCATAGATCCAGTTTGTCTCTATATCTTGCCCTGCATCATGTGCAATCTCTAGTATGTCTAGTAGATCAAAATAGGCTTTTAAACTACTTGAATTTAAGTACTCTAAGTCAAGGTTAACTACTGTTTTATCATTTTTAGTCTCTTTAAAGTACTCTTCAACCCATTCAACAACTGGTTTATAAAATTCAAATGTATTTTCTGGGTAAGATTTACCAGCAATGCTTAGTACGTCAGTCTCAGCATTAAGGTCAATTCGAGGAGTATATTTTGTTGCTTCTATATTTAAGTTTTTCATTTTTGTCCTTGATTTATATGTATGTTTTAATATGAAAATATATTTTACCTGAAATAGTTTCAAAGTCATACTTTAGCTTTTCACTAGATCTTTTTGCCATCTCTATAAAACCAACACCAGCACCACGTTCATGTGAGTCTTCAGCTGATCGTAGCTTTTCACGTAAAAACTTTCTTTGAGAATCTTTGTCTAGTGAGTTTATATGATCAATTTTTGATGATACTTTTGCTTGGTCTGAGTGTACAATTTCATTAGAGCTACTAACGTAGAATTTTTCTTTTTCATCATCATAACCTATTACTAAGACACCGGGACTAGTATATTTACAACCAGATTCTATATGCTTGTCTTTTGCATAACTCATAATGTTTTGTAACTGCTCAATTGCGATTAAAAACATATTTCTTGTTATCTTCGCATCATGCCCTTGCTCTTCTAGTTGAGACTTTGCTGTTTCAACCATAAAAGATGTTAACGACTGAGAGATCATTCCTGAGAAAGAAAATACTATACCTTCTTCTTCCATAACAGTTCTTACTCTTGAGATATCCATTAAGTACAACCTTTTTGTGGTGTTTACATTTATAAAGGTAGGGTTATTTTAAACAGTGCTCCACCATTAGAATTAGTAGCACTAATTTTACCTTTATGTGCCTTAACTATATCTTTGGCTACTTTTAAACCTATACCCATTCCTCCATCTTTTCTGTCGTTAACTACATCTTGAAATAGGTGCTTTAAAACAGTGCTTCCTATGCCTAATCCATTGTCTTGAAATGATATAGTTACACTATTTATCTCATTCAAAATAGTGATCTTTAAAACTCTATCATCTACTTCAGTTACTCTTTTTAAAGCATCTAAAGCATTTAGAATAATAACTTTAAATAGTGTTTCTAGTCTATTTTTTTGTGCATTAATGACTATTTTAGGTATCTCTTTTTCAAAGTTAAGATCAAAGAGAGTATCTTGAAGTGTTATTTTAGAGATAGGTTTTGAGTGATTGTAAAGCAGAGTAAGTGAGTTTTTAAGTATCTCTACTATGTCACTATCTTGTGGTATTTCACTATTTTCGAATGATAACTCTTTTAGTAGTTCAACTACATTTGTAATTCTATGTAGTCCATCAAGAATAGTGTTTGCATCTTCAATTAGGTAACTTTTTGTCTCTATAGAGTCATCTAGTGTCTTAATGTCACTAATTAGGAGTTCAACATTTGCTAGTGTATATGTTAATGGAGTATTAAGTTCATGTGTAACTCCACCACTAAACTTTTCAATACTTTCAAGTTCATTTAATTTGTGTTTTTTCATTTAAGGCTATAAAACTGCTTTTATTTTTTTAGTTATTTCATCTAGTGACTTAAATGGTTTCATAATATAGTCTGTAGCACCAGCTCTTTGAGATTGTAAAACAGTCTCAAGTGTGGAGTATGCTGTCATAATTATAACTTTAGCGTTAGGATATTTTACTTTTAGTTTTGGAAGTAGCTCTAAACCATTTATTTGAGGCATCATAACATCAAGTAAAATTATTTCAGTGTCATCATTTAAGCGTTCAAGTGCTGTTAATGGGTTAGCAAATGTTTGAACCTTGTGTAGATCATTTCTTGTTAAAAAACGCTCTAATGTTGTTAATATTTCTTGTTCATCATCTATTATTACTATTTTTGCCATCTGTTTATTTCCTATTATTTTTAAATATATTTTCTGCTGCTTCTGCCATCATTACATCACTTCTCTCTTGTACGATCGCATCTAAATACTTTCCAACATCATCGCTAGCATTTTCTATTTTGTGAACTCGCTCTTCTATAATATCTTTAGAACATAGTGCTTTCCCACCTGTACACTCTGTCGCTAAAAGGTTTGCTTGATCATGAACTATAGCATGTGGCTTATCTATCTTAGAATATGAAGGCATTTTTGAGAACAGCTCTTTTCCTAGACCAGTTGTATACCATTTACCTAGCCTACACTCTGTGTGTTTAGAGCTTTGAAAATCATTTTTCTCACCAAAAATAAGTGCATATACATTATGTTTATACATAAGGTGATCTATCTTTGCTAAAGCTACAAATATAACATCGCTAATATGTCCTACTTCGTATTGTGATCTTGAAGCATTTTGCTCAAATGAGCGGACTTTTACGTCAAGGTCAGTGATCATATCTTTTGTATTTACTACTAATGTATTAACTTCTGCTGTACTCTCATGAGCCTGAGATGTCTCTTGTTGCATAGACTTAACAACTACGGAAATATCTTTAGTAGCAGTTTGAGTCTTTTCTGCTAATTTTCTTACCTCGTCAGCAACAACAGCAAAACCACGACCATGCTCACCAGCTCGTGCCGCTTCGATCGCAGCATTAAGTGCAAGAAGATTTGTCTGATCTGCAATATCTTGAATAAGAGTTACAACAGAAGAGATCTCTTCACTTCTAGTATTAAGTGACTGCATACCATCCATAGTATTTTGCATATGTATTTCTAGTGACTCCATAGCATCTGAAGAAGAGACTATAAGCTCTAGACCCATTTGTGCTTCATCAGCAATTACAACTGCTTCATCTTTCATTTGATGGAGCTCATCTAACATGTTTATAAAAGTACCTTGAGTATCTTTAAGTGAGTGAGTAATTGCATCTTGATGCATCTCTAAAATAGAACTATCTCTAGTGTCTCTCATGTCACTTTTAATGATACTGTAAAGAGTATTGCCATTGTCATCTTTTAGACTACAAACCTTACCACTACACTCATTTAAACTAATTTTATCTTCACCTTTAGCTAACTCTTTAAGTAACATGGCACTATCTTTAACCATACTCTCAGCTTTAGTATTTTGAAAAATAATTTTGTTTGAGCTATCTACTACTATTGATATCTCTTCTTGAGAAAAAGTAGCTATACCTTTGTAAAGATCACGCTCACTCTCTAGCTCTCTAACTTTACTCTCTAGCTCTTTTATTTTGTCCTCATGGACTTTGTTGTTCCCAAAAAACATATTTTAAATCTCCTCACAATATTTTTTATATTTAAATAAAAATGAAGCACCATCATTTTCATTAACTACACTCAATTCACCAGTATGCTTTTGTGCGATCTGTGAACTCATATAAAGACCTATACCAGTTCCTTTTCCTTCAGTTTTAGTTGTAACATTAGCTTTAAAAATATCTTTAATTACTGACTCAGGAATTCCACCTGCATTGTCTTGCATCTTAATAGTATTGTACTTATCACAACTAGAAATAGTGATAGTTATTTTTCTATTTTTGGTACTATTCTCAATAAATGCATCTTTTGAGTTATTTATTATGTTTATTATTAAATGTTTGAACTCGTTTTCACTTCCAAAAAGTGTAAAGTCTTTTTCTGTATTTAACTCTAAGTTTATACTGTTTTTTATAAATTCATCTTTAACTAGAAGAAAAACTTTTTTAACCATACTCTCAATAGAGAATATTTCTGGATCTTTTGCTGGTCTAAAAAATGTTCTAAATTCATCAAGTGTATTCACCATATGATCTATTTGAGTTTTAACATCGTCTTGAAGCTTTTGAACATACTCTTCATTTATAAGACCATCTTCAAGATCGTAGCTCATCATTTGAACTTGCATACTTATAACACCGATCGGTTGTTTCCACTGGTGTGCTACAGCGTCCATCATTTCACCCATAGAAGCTAGTCGAGCTTGTTGAAGAAGCATTTTTTCTTTCTCTTCTCGTTTTTTGATCTCATCTTCAACTTTAAGTTCTAAGTTCTTTTTATGATCATCTAGCTCTTCATTTAGGTTAATCAACTTTAGTTGCTGTTTATCACTATGAAGCATGATCTTCTCTAAACGTTTTGATTTTCTTTTATAATCTTCTAATAGTTTTGATATATTTTTTTCTAACAATACATAGTCAGAGTCTAAAAAGTTTTCTATATATTCTACTAGGTTATCTTTAGGCATAATTATAAAATTTCCTTAAATTAAAAAGATTAAGTTTTTTCGAAAAACTACTATACTATTTTATCCTTATGTTAAAGTTGAATTAATATATTTTAGAATAGTTCTCTCTATTGATTTTAAGATTAATTAGCTAAAATAAAGGAATTATTTAAAAGTTTTATAATGGAGAAGTTGTGAGTTTAAAAGAAAATATAGATATGGTTAAAGATGAGTTAAATAGCGAAGAGAAGCTATTTGAAAATTCAGTAAAGTTTGAGTATTTTGTTAAAAAATATAAAAATATTATGATCGCGAGTGGAGTTGTTATAGCTTTAGCAGTAGGTGGGAATACTTTTTTAGATATGCAAGAGGCTAAACGTGTAACAAAAGCTAATGAAATATTTTTAAAGCTGCAACAAACACCAAATGACAAACAGTTAGAGTCTGAATTAAAAAGTACAGATGAAACACTATTTAACGCTTACGCACTTTCAAATGCTATAGCAAATAGTGATATTGTTGAACTGAATAAACTAGCTACTTCAAAGAGCTCTATTATTTCAGACTTAGCAACTTACCAAAGTGCATCAATAAGTAAAAAATTAGCTTCTTTAGAGAGTTATACTCTATCTCAAAATGCTATTTATAAAGATTTAGCGATTGTGGAAATTGCTGTTCTTCTTATAAAAGAGGGAAAAGTTAAAGAGGCTCATGAAAAGTTGAAAAAGATACAAGCTGATAGTGCAATGTACCAAATAGCACGTACTCTTCTTCACTATAAAGTCGCATAGATGAACAGAGTCTATCTTCTAATTTTAAGTATAACACTTTTTGTTTTTAGTGGTTGTAGTACAAAAGAGTACTATAAGCCTAAAGATGTTTCTGGAACTTGGGAAAAAAAAGGTTCACTTAATCAGTCTATAATTGATGTTGCTCAAAATGGAGCTACACTTGAAGATCGTAAACTAATTATAAAAGATATTTTTTCAGACTACCATGTGCCTGAAAATTACCGTTTTATAAATGAGAGCAATGGTTATATTATATGTTCAGACATTAATGGTAAAACTATTCTTCATCCAATGGATAAAAATTTAGAAGATATAGAAGTAGACCTTAAAAAAACAGTTGCAACAGCTTCACTTGATCGTGATATGTTAGCTATAGTTTTTGCTTCAAATGCAACTGCACTATATTCACTTAGTCAAAAAAAGCTTATTTTTAAAGAGAGTGGTGGTGATGTAATTGCGATCGATACTCGTATGGCTCAGCCTTACTTTTTTAATGATCTAGTTATTTTTCCTACACTTGATGGTAAAGCTGACATCGTAAATTCAAAAACACTTAAACTACTAAGATCGATCACTTTAGGTGAACAAGAGTACTTTGATAACGTTATTTATTATAAAATGTTAAATGATATTATGATCGTATCAACATCGTACAACATACTCTCATTTGGTACAAAAGAGTTTCGTGAGAGTTATGACATTAGAGATGTGATCTATAATGAGAACGGTGTTTGGATTACAACTAAGCAGGGTGAAGTTATAGCTATGACACCAAGTTTAGAGTTGATCGCAAAACAGAAGTTTCCATTTGCTCACTTTTTAGGTCTTTTAGTTGACGATGATAAAGTATACGCAATAGAGAAAGAGGGTTATTTGATCGAGCTAGACCATGATCTTAAAAACTTTAAAGTTTATGACGCACCAGTAGGTTCGGGTTACGTATTTACAAGTGACACAGTATTCTTTAACGATGATAACTACATAAATACAGAGAAATAGTGTCACCAGAGCTTGAAGCTTTTCATGAGTACATAGTAGTCACAAAAGCACTCTCAGCCTCTTCGGTTGAGGCTTATATGAGCGACCTATCACTGTTAGAAGAAGAACTTAAAAAAAATGTTATCAATTTTAACAACGAAGAAATTTTTAAAACTCTAGGTAAAATAGAGAATAAACGTACACTCAATAGAAAACTATCTTCACTTAACGCTTTTTTTGACTTCTGCTATAAGAGTTACCACACACAGAGTACAAAGTTTGAACTCTCAAAAATACCTAAAAATTTACCTAAATTTCTAAGTTACGAACATATTAATGACTCTTTAAAACTTATTGATCAAAGCACTATTTACGGACTAAGAGACTATGCACTTATACTTTTTTTATATGCAACAGGTTTGCGTGTAAGTGAGTGTTTGAGTGTTAGACGTGATGACTTTGAGGGCGAATGGTTAAGAGTACGTTTTGGAAAAGGTGAAAAAGAGCGTTACGTTCCGATCGCAAAACCTGCACTTAATGCTATACAGTTATATTTAAACGAGAGAGATAGCGATAGTGAGCTTATTTGGCTTAACTATAAGGGAAAAACTTTGAGTAGAATTTCAGCATTTAAAATTACTCAAAAATACTTAAATGTTTCGCCACATGTTCTTCGTCACTCTTATGCAACTGCACTTATTTTGGGTGGAGCAGATTTGCGAGTAGTTCAAGAGTTGTTAGGGCACGCTTCACTATTAACTACACAAGTTTATACTCACCTACAAAAGCAAAACTTACAAGAGACAGTTGTTAACTATCACCCTATGTCAAAAGAAAAGATATAATGCCTTATGAACTAACATTTTTAGGTGCGTTAATAGGACTCCTCGCAGGTTTCTTTGGAATAGGTGGTGGACTTATTTTAATACCCTCACTTCTTTTTTTAGGGTTTGATATGAAGAGTGCTGTTGGTATCTCTGTAATTCAAATGGTTTTTACATCTTTTTATGGAAGTTATTTGAACTTTAAAAAAGGAACGTTAGATGTAAAGCTTGTTTTAGTTATAGGTGTAGGTGGAATGGTTGGGGCACAAAGTAGTGGTTTTATACTATCCTTTTTAAGTGCTATGGCTTTAGAGATAATATTTTTATTTTTTGTTATTTTTGCTTTTTATAGGTTAGCTTTTAGTAAAATTATTGACTCATCTACAACAAGAGAAGTTAGTGTACCTTTGCTCTTTATAATAGGTGCTGGTATTGGTGCATTCTCTATTAGTATGGGAGTAGGTGGCTCTATTTTACTTGTTCCAATACTTGTAAGCTTTTTACATGTACCACTAAAAAAAGCTATAAGTGCGGGTCTGTTCTTTGTACTTTTTGCATCTAGTTCTGGTTTAATAAGTTTAAGCTACAATACTACCCTAGATTTTTTAAGTGGAGTAACCATAGGTATAGGCTCTTTAGTTGGAGTTTATATAGGTATTCACTATAAAGACAGAGTTGAAGAGAGATTGCAAAAGAAGCTACTATTATTTATGTATATAGTAGTGTCAGTTTATATATTTACAAGGTTATTTATAAATGGGTAGTTACAAACCACCATATACTATTACTTCTAAGATGTTGTCACTCTCTACTTCTATAGGAGAAGAGTTAACAAAACTTGAGTTCGGTGCAGATAAAATAATAACTCCTCTGCTTCGTAAAAAAAATCGTATTAAAACTTTAGCTGGTACTTTAGAGATAGAGGGTAATTTTATGGGAGAAGAGAAAATTACTGCAATGCTAGATGGAAAAAGGGTTTTAGGTACTTACCAAGAGGTGCTTGAGGTAGAAGGAGTTATAAATGCTTATAAAGAGTTTGAAAATTACAACTATAATAGTTTAGATGATTTACTAAAAGCACATAAACTATTAATGAGTGATATCTTAACTACTGCTGGAAGTTTTAGGGGTGTAAATGTTGGTGTAGGTAGTAAAGATGGTGTAACTCATGTAGCTCCTCCTTATGGTGTAGTTCCTGATTTAATGATAGACCTGTTCGAGTGGCTTAAAAATAGTGATGAACATATACTTATAAAATCATGTGTGTTTCATTATGAGTTTGAATTTATACACCCTTTTTCTGATGGTAATGGTAGAATTGGAAGACTTTGGCAAAGTATAATTTTATATCATTGGAGAAAAGTTTTTAATGCAATACCAACAGAAAGTATTATAAGAGATAATCAAAATAGGTACTATAAAGCTTTAGAAGATTCATGTAGTTTAGGGGAGTGCACACCATTTATTGAGTTTATGCTTGAAGTTATATTAGTAACCATAAAAAGTTCGGTAAAAAGTTCGGTAAATACAGAAGATAAAGTTTTAGAATATATAAAGAAAAAACCTAAAATAACAATTAGAGAATTATCAGAACTTCTATATTTAACAACAAGAGCTATTGAAAAACAGATAGCAAATCTTAAAAAAGAGAATATATTACGAAGAGTTGGTAGTGCTAGAAAAGGCTACTGGGAGATTTTAGATGAAAACAGATAAACTAGAAATTATAAAGGTAAAAATAGATGGATAAAATAAAAATTATTGGTGCTCGTGAAAACAATTTAAAAAATATAGATTTAGAGATCCCCAAAAATGCACTTGTAGTCTGTACAGGGCTTAGTGGAAGTGGAAAGTCAACGTTAGCTTTTGACACGCTTTATGCAGAGGGACAACGTCGTTATATGGAGTCACTCTCATCTTACGCTCGTCAGTTTCTTGATCGTGTTGGAAAGCCTGATGTTGATAAGATCGAGGGTTTAACTCCTGCGATCGCAATTGATCAAAAAACTACTTCAAAAAATCCACGCTCAACAGTAGGAACGATCACAGAGATTTATGACTACTTACGTCTTTTATATGCTCGTATAGGTGTTCAACACTGTCACAAGTGTAAAAAAGAGATCTCACAAATGAGCGCGCAAGACATTATAAACGAAGTTTCAAAACTTCCAAGTGGTGCAAAAGTTGTAATTCTTGCACCGCTTGTAAGAGAGAAAAAAGGCAGCTTTGCAGATATGATTGAGTCTCTTCGTAATAAAGGTTACGTAAGAGCTATGATCGATGGTGTTATGGTTAGACTAGACGAAGAATTTGAACTCTCAAAAACTAAAAAACATACGATCAAGGTTGTGATCGATCGAATAGTTATTAAAGACGATAACCGCGATCGTATAGCTAGTGATGTTGAAAAAGCTTTAAAAGAGAGTTATGGAGAGCTTGAGTTAGACATTATTAACCATGAAGAGGTTGATTGTGCACACCAAATTCACTACTCTGAACATAATGCTTGTTTTGACTGTAAAGTTAGTTTTGACCCATTAGAACCACTTAGTTTCTCTTTCAACTCTCCAAAAGGTGCATGTCAAGAGTGTGATGGTTTAGGTCTTCGCTACGCACTTGATCATGACAAAATTATAAATGGCGATGCTTGTGTAGAAGAGGGTGCTGTTAAGATCCTTTATGGTTTTAATAAAGGTTACTACTTTACGTTTTTAAAGGGCTTTTGTAAAGCCAATAAAATCAACCAAAAAATACCTTTTAGTGAACTTGAAGATCATGAGAAAAAAGCTATTCTTCATGGTGGGATCGAAGAGATTACGTTTGATTGGAAAAGCCACCCTGTTACTCGTGTTTGGCCAGGGGTTATTAAAATTGCTTACGATATGTTCAAAGATGACAAAGAATTAGCAGACTATATGAGTGAAAAAGTGTGTAATATTTGTGACTCTTATAGGCTTAAACGTGAGTCTTTAGCTGTTGACGTTGCAGGAAAGAAGATCCATGAAGTGATCCAAATTCCTATTGAGAAGAGTTATAAATGGTTTGCAGATGAAAAAAACTTTTCTCACTTAAGTTCTAAAGATACGCAGATTGCAAAGCCTATTTTAAATGAGATCAGAGAGAGACTATTTTTTCTTTATGATGTTGGTTTAGGTTACATTACTCTTAGCAGAGATGCTAGAACGATCAGTGGTGGAGAAGCTCAAAGAATTAGAATAGCCTCTCAGATTGGTAGTGGACTAACAGGTGTTCTTTATGTTTTAGATGAGCCAAGCATTGGTCTACATGAGCGTGATACTATGAAGCTGATTAGAACTCTTAGATCTCTTCAAGAAAAAGGTAACTCTGTGATCGTGGTTGAGCATGACAAAGAGACTATAGAACATGCTGACTTTATAATCGATATTGGTCCAGGTGCTGGTAAGTATGGTGGTGAGGTTGTTTTTGCTGGAACACTAGAAGAGATGAAAAAAACCGACACGTTAACTGCTCAGTATTTAAGTAATAGAAAACAGATCGAGTACTTCTACAGACGTCCTCAAGAGAGCTGGTTAGAGATCAAAAATGTAACTCTAAACAACATTAACGCGCTTAGCGTTAAACTTCCTCTTAAAAACTTTGTTTGTGTAACTGGTGTGAGTGGTAGTGGTAAAAGTTCACTTATTCTACAAACACTTCTTCCAACTGCTCGTGAGATGTTAAACCATGCTAGAAAAGTTAAAAAAATAGCAGGTGTTGAAATTAATGGTTTAGAGATGCTTGACAAAGTGATCTACTTAGACCAAAGCCCGATCGGACGAACTCCGAGATCAAACCCTGCAACATATACAGGTGTTATGGATGAGATCAGAAACCTATTTTCTCAAACAAAAGAGGCAAAACTTCGTGGTTATACAACTTCACGCTTTAGCTTCAACGTAAAGGGTGGTAGGTGTGAGAAGTGTCAAGGTGAGGGTGAGATCAAGATCGAGATGCACTTTTTACCGGACATTCAAGTAAAGTGTGACTCTTGTAAAGGTAAACGCTATAACCAACAGAGTTTAGAGGTTGAGTACAAAGGTAAAAGCATTGCAGATGTTTTAGGTATGAGTGTTGAAGAAGCATTCAAATTCTTCGAGCCGATCCCTAAAATAAATATAAAACTAAAAACACTAGTAGATGTTGGACTAGGTTATATAACGCTAGGACAAAATGCAGTTACTCTAAGTGGTGGAGAAGCACAACGTATAAAGCTCTCAAAAGAGTTAAGTAGACGTGACACAGGAAAAACTCTCTACATACTAGATGAGCCAACAACAGGACTTCACTTTGCAGACGTTGACAGACTTACTAAAGTTCTACACAACTTCGTAGAGTTAGGTAACTCAGTCTTAGTGATCGAGCACAACCTAGACATGGTTAAAAATGCTGACTACATTATAGACATGGGACCAGAAGGTGGTTCAGGTGGTGGAGAGATCATAGCAGAAGGAACACCAGAAGAGTTAGTAGCAACATGCGAAGACTCTAGAAGCTATACGTCTAAGTATTTGAAAAAAGAGTTGGCGCTTCATAAATAGGGTATAATATTTTCTAATAAATTTAAGTCCTTATTTATAGGGCTTTAAAAGGCTGGAATATGTGTCAAACTATAAGCATAAACCAACCAACACAACATAAATTTGGAGATAAAATGAGAAAAGCACTAATAAACTTCACTAAAATTAAAGACAATGAACTATCAGAACTAGCAAAATTTTTAAATAAAGAACTAAAAAAGTTGAAGAAGTAAATATTGGTAAAATAAATTATACTTATTTAGTTAATAGATATCTGGATGATCATGCTGGAGAGTTAAATGAACAGTTAAACTCTTTTAAAAAACTTTCTTTGAAAGAGACTATTGAGTGTGAAACAACAATAAAAATATCTTCACATCAGTATCGTTTGGATAAAGATGCTATGAAAAAAAGTAATAAAAAGTTACAAGTTCATATAGAAGAGATAAGAAATTGTAAAGATTTTGAATGTATATACGTACTAATAAGTAAATATACTGAAAAAATAAAAGGTTTAGGTTCTCTTTATTATTATGATGTATCGCTTAGAATAGGTTGGTATTTGAATATTTTACCAGATAAAGTTCATCTGCATGCAGGTGCATTAGAAGGTGCAAAAATGATTGATAAGAAGTTTAAATTTGGTGCTTATAAAAAAACTGATTTTCCTTATGAGTTGTACAATAAACTAAAGCCTTATCAAATAGAAGCATTTTTATGTCTATGTATGAAGCATACTAAGAGTAAATGTTAAGAGTTTAAAAACTTTTCGCTATAATTTCACTAGTTGGGACAAAAACGAAGAGCTACGAACTCTTCGTTTAGGCTTTTAATAGACTTTCACTTCCAAAAGAAGTAAAAGAATAACAATTATCGTGTAGTGATGCATTGTTATATCCTTTGTTAAAGGCTGACCCTGTCCCACCTTCTCCTTCACAACATAACCAAAACACTCTAATCGCCAACTAGGTGAGGTAGTATAACTATAAAAATACTATCAACTTAAAAATATGTCAGTATGCAATATATTCTTTCGCTATAATCATGAAATAATTTTAAAGTAGGATGTATAAATGTTTAAAGTAGTATTAGGTTTTATGTTTGTTTTGGGTGTTGCATTTGCTGCTGATATATTTCAGAGTGTTCCTAAAGACAGAGCTGAGCTTATTCAAAAAGGTGCAAATAAAGAAGCATGCAATATGTGTGGAATGGACTTAGTTCGTTTTTATAAAACAAGTCATGCACATGGAAACAAACAGTTTTGCTCGATCCACTGTCTTGCACAATCAAGTAACTACTATGTTCCACTCTCTCCAAAAGTTGTTGATGTAACTTCACTTAAACTCATAAAAGCTAAAGATGCTTTTTATGTTGTTGGTTCTAAAGAGTGGGGAACTATGAGTAGAGTAAGTAAATATGCTTTTAAAGAAGAAGGTGATGCTAAAGCTTTTCAAAAAGCTAAGGGTGGAGAGCTTATGAGCTTTGAAGAAGCTTACAAAGTTGCACTTAAAGACTCTTTTTAAGAGTAGTGATATAGAGTGCAAAAAAAAGGTATAGCTCTTCTTGTAACACTTTTTTTCATAACTGCTATCATGGCGATAGTTGGAGTGAGTATGCACTACTACAACAAAGCAAGCTCTAACGTAGCGGAGTCACACCTTATAGTTCAAGGTGACGCTATTATGAGTGATGTTATAACCTTCTTGCAAAATTCCGAAGATGTTAAAAGTGTAAGTGACGCTGAGTCTTTACAACTCTTTTTAAGTACAAGTTCACTTATACCTATTCAAAAAGATTCTCTTAGTTTAGTAGTTATGATTCAGAGTGCTTCTGATCGCTTTAACATAAATGATCTGAAAAATTTTAATGAAGATCTAAACATAGAGTTTGAAGAGTACCTAGTTAAACAAGGTGTATCAGATCCGCTCTTTTTTATGGATCTACTTCGTGATAGCATGAGTGGAGTTAAAGAGAATTACTTAAGTGAACTGTTTGTTGATAAGCCTACACTATACAAGGAGCGTCTCACTTCACAAGAGCATTTAGACGAAATTTTAGACTTCTATGTTATGCGACGTTATGAGAACAGTGTAAAAACTATACCTTGGAGTGAAGCTGTTACTTTTAATGAGACAAACTCAACTTTTATAGATCCCAATTACATGCCAATAGAGGTATGGAAAATGCTAATACCTAGACTAAGTACTATAGAGACTCAGATGATAGTAGATAATGAAGAGTTGTTTAAAGATGATCAAGAGCTTTTAGATATAGGTTTAAGTGAGCAAGAAGTAGCTAAACTGCATAAGTTTAACCTCACTTACTTTTCGCCTATAGTTAGGGTTATTTTAAAGGTTAGTAAGGGTGAGAGAACTTTAAATATAGAGTTTCAGTACAACCTACAAACCTCGCAAGTATATAAAAAAACAGTGAAAGGAAGTATATTTGAATTTAACATTTAAAAGAGATAAAAGAGTTCTTTTTGTTGATCATAATGATACTCCTTTCATTTTACTAGATAGTGAAAAAGTAAATATAATTCTTTCACCCTCATTTTACTGGGTACAAAAAGTAACTCTCCCTGTAAAATACCTATACGAAGTAAACAAACTTCTACCTGCTCTTTTTGACGACTTACTAGCTGATGATGATAGCGAATACAGTTATGAAGCATATAAAAAAGATGACTACTATATGGCATTTGCATATAAAGAGAGTGTTATAAAAGAGGCTTTGGCTAAAAAGAATATACCTCTTGATAATATAGACAAGATTTACTTTGCACAGAGTGAGTTTAGCGAAATAGATAGTGCGTTAAGTATAGACTCTCAAAGTGTGTTAATACTAAAAGATGAGTTAGTTATTAAGCTTCCACTTATAATGGTTGAAACATATAAAGAGTTAGACCTACAAAAGTTTAAACTATCTTCACATAACATAGCGATCGCAAAGTATAACAACATAATAGACCCTAAGGTTTTAAAAACTACGTTTGCTTTGGCTCTAGCTTTGATCGTTATTCTCTCGATAGAGTTATTTGTAAAGAGTAGCTCGCTAAATTCTTTAGAAGATATAGAGAGCTCTATATATAAAAAAGCATCTCTCTCTTCATCATCAAGACAAAATAATTCCATATATAAACAACTAAACAAAACGTATAAAGAACAGAGCTCTTTACGAGAAGCAATGAAGTTAGTTTTAAAGCAACAACTAAAAAATGATGAGGTTATAAAATATATAGAAGTTGTAGCCTCTCACTTAAAAGTAGAGTTTTTTATAAGAAATAAAAGCTCGCTAAATGAGCTTCTATCTAAACTACGATCGCATGGTTATAAAGTAGCTACATATTATAAAAACCAAAAACTACAGTTGGATATTAAGCTATGAAGTTTATAAACCCTCTATATATTCTTCTCACACTTATGGTTGTTGTAATTACTCTAGTTATTAATTTAAATGTTATTAGCAGTGAGAGTAAGTCACTTCAAAGCGCTATTGAGAGTAAGAGTAAAATAGCTTCTAGTGTAGTTTCACTAAAGAGAGAGTGGGACAATAGATCTAAAAGTAAAAATGAGTTAAACACTCTTCTTAACTCAAACCAACTAAGAGATGTTCTTTTTAAAGTCGACCGTGGATCTTCTATCTACTCTATAACAACAAAGAGTATGAATAAAGATGAGTTAAACTACCTTTTAAATAGAGTCTTAAATAGTGCACTAGTTGTTAAAACGTTGAGAATTAAGAGTATGAGCAAGTATAGTGCTTCACTGATTTTAAAGGTAGAGCTATGATAGCTAGACTTAGAAACACTCTTCTTTATTTACTACTTTTTATAGCCATGCTTATAGTGTTCATGCCTAAAGTAAACCTCTACTACCTTTTAGAAAAAGAGTTAAGTGCTAAGGGTGTTGTAATAAGTAGTGAGAACTTAAGCGATCGCTTCTTTAGTTTAAACATAAAAGATGCAACTATTTATGTGAAGCAGATAAAAAGTGCTAAAGTAGCTAATGTCAATATAACTACGCTACTTTTTTACAACTACATAGAGTTTGATAATATAGAGTTATCTCAAAGCTTTGAGGATATGCTACCTACTAAAATTAAAAATGTAAAAATACTTTACTCAGTTTTAAACCCTCTAAATATTACAGCTACCTCTATAGGTGAGTTTGGAGAGGCTAGTGCAGTTATATCTCTTGAAAAAAGAGTTGTATTCGTAACTATAAAAGCATCGAAACGCCTTGTAGATAAATACAGCAAAATTTTACGTCCACTCAAAACTGATGGTAAAGGAAGTTATACGTATGAATATAATTTCTAAAAGTAACTTACTAAAAATTGCCATTAGAATAGGCTATATAGCTATGTTTGCAAAAATACTCTCTCTTGTAGCAACTTTTTACCTACCAAAGAGTGGTTTTGATTTTAATGAAAAAATATCTTTTGCACCAGAGTATGCTCGATATAGTGTCTCAAACATACTCACAGAAAAAGAAGTAGTTAAAGAGGTTGTTGAAGTGGCAGTAGTTGAAACTGTTATAGAGACTCCTTTAACAAATATTTCAGATATTATTTTAAAAGGTATCTATAAAACTGACAGCGGAGGCTACATTATAGTAGTCCTTAAAAGTGACACTAGTTCTGCGATCCTCTCTGTAAATGACTCTTTCAATAGCTACAAACTTCTTGAAATAAAAACATATAGTGCTATTTTTGAACGTAATGGAAAAAAATATGTTCTCTACATGGCTAACCATACTGCAGATGAGGTAGAAGAGCTTCCAGTTAAAAAAAAGGATCTAAAAAAACGATCTATACAAAGAAGACAAAAGCCAACAGTTAGTTTAAAAGAGAGAGTAATAAAAAGAAGAGATATTAAACAGTACACTAAAAACTTCAACCAAATATGGAATGACATAAGAATAGACGATTATGTTGTAAATGGGAAACTAGCAGGTTTTAAAGTTATAAAAATGAAGCCTATGACTATTTTTACACAACTAGGACTTAAAAAAGGTGACATTATAAAAAAGGTGAATAACCAAGCGTTAAAATCTTACGCAGATGCTTTTAATATGTACGAAAAAATAAATAAGTTAGACGCACTAAAAATAACAGTACTTAGAAATGGCAGTGAAACGGACCTGCTTTATGACATAAAATAAAAGGAACATTATGATCTCTTTAGCATTAACAATTTTAAAACTACTACCACAAGAACAAGGTGAAAATATAGCGCTCTTAAGTGAGAACGAGTTCTTAGTTGAGTTAGTAAGTGAGTTTTGTAGTGAGTTCAACGCAAACATAACTCTTTTAGACTCTACAAGTGTTCAAAAACCTCTAGGAAATGAACGCTTTGAGTCTATGATCTTTGATGATTCAGACGATATTTTTGAAAATGTAAAAACTATAAAAAGTATAAAAAATGCTCTACAAAAAAATAGAACTATGATCATTATTAGTAAAACTCTAAACTCTTTTGATCTTGAAGCTAAACTAGATGAGTATGGTTTTAGTAACTTTAGTACAATAGAGCACGATGGTTATAATATAAATGTAGTTAAGAAGTGGTTTACTAATGCTCAATAGAGCAAAAAAATAGTGTTCAAAAAATCACTATACCCACTCTTTTTACTTCTAGTAGCTTACTTACTTTTTTCTAGCAGTGACACACAAACTATCATTTCAGGTATTGCTATTTTTTTAATTGGAATGGTTTTTATGGAAGACGGTTTTAAACTCTTTAGTGGAGGCATACTAGAAAGAGTATTAACTAATAGCACAAAAACTGTACCTAAAGCTATTGGAACAGGTTTCTTAGCTACAGCAATAGTTCAAAGTTCATCTCTGCTTACCATTATAGTTATATCTTTTTTAAGTGCTGAACTTATAACTTTGAGTGGTGCAATAGGTGTTATTTTTGGATCTAATATAGGCACAACAACTACCGCTTGGATAGTTTCATCTTTTGGTGTAAAAATTAAGATCGCTCACTACGCTATGCCTATGCTTATTTTTGGTGTTATTCTTCGTTTTAATAAGGCTAGTTCATATAGAGGTTTAGGAAATATTTTAGTTGGACTAGGGTTTGTTTTTTTAGGCATTGGTTACATGAAAGAGGGCTTTGAAAGTATGAAAGCTGGACTTGATTTAGCTCAGTTTGCTATGGGCGGTTACCTTGGTGTATTTGTCTATATTTTAATAGGTGCGATCGCAACTGTTATAATTCAGTCAAGTAGTGCAACTATGGCTCTGATCATAACAGCTCTCGCAACTGGACAGATCGAATATGTAAATGCATTAGCACTTGCGATCGGAGCTAATATAGGAACAACAGTTACCGCGATCATAGGCTCACTCTCATCTAATGAAAATGGAAAAAGGTTAGCAGTTGCACATCTGATTTTTAATGTTGCTACGGCCTTAATAGCTATTGTTTTTTTATATCAATTAGCTTATAGCGTAGATATTATAAGCTCTTATGTAGGAATAGATGAAAAAGACTACGCGATGAAATTAGCACTTTTTCACACTATTTTTAATGTTATAGGAGTATTAGCCGTTGCACCATTTACCTCTAAGCTTGTAGTTTTTTTACAGAGGCTATTTGTAAGTGTTAAAGAAGATGTACTAAAAGCAAAATATTTAGACAACGTTGTTATAGAAGTTCCACAAGCCGCTATAAAGCTTATTCATAAAGAGGTTGTTCACCTTTATGATAACTCAACAGAGGTACTCTCTCATGCACTCTCACTTCATAGACATAAGTACCTTGGTATGGGTGAAAAAATTGGCTCTATTGTTGAGACTTCTATTAAGCCGATAGATACTAATATAGATCATTTTTATGAGATGAAAATTAAGTCACTCTATAGTGAGATCATAAACTACTCTACGATCGCACAAGATCATATGAATAGTGAACAAAATATTCAAATATACTCTTTAAAAGTGGCTTGTAGAGATATAGTAGAAGCGATCAAAGATGTAAAAGAGTTGCAAAAAAATATAAATAGATTTATGAACTCTAATAATGCAGATATAAAAATTGAGTACAACCATATACGAGAAGAGATAGTGAAGACTTTGGATGGAATAAACTCTCTTAGATATAAGAGAAGTGAGTTCGATGTTTTAGCTAATATAAAAATTTTAGAGCAAAATCTTGATAAGTTAGATATGATGGGAAATGGTAGAATTGATCACCTAATCAGAGAGAATAAAATAGATCCTAAAATGGCAACTTCACTAATAAACGATAGTGCATTTGCATATGATATGTCAAAAAAACTTATAAATGTAGCAACAATTTTATGGATCAAAGATGAAGACATTAGAGAACTAGGAGAAGAGTCATGAAATTAGAGAAACTATTTCAAAAAATAGGAAACTATTTTGATGATATTAGAAATAAAGAAGATCAAGATAGTGAAAAAAAAGAGAAGTTAAAAGAGGCGTTAGCAAAGAAAATAGCTTTAAAAATTAAAAGAATTAAAATTGCAAAGAGTAGAGACAAAAAAGAGATCTTAAAAAAAGAGCTAAAAATTTTAAAGCAACTTCAAGAGAATATAGAGTGAGTTATAAAAAAGTTCACGCGTTAGTGTTTAATTATTTTATGTTATAATATTTTCAAGTAAAATTAAAAACTAAGGTAGGCTTAATGTCACAAATGTCACGCTTTGCCTACCTACCTACCTACCTACCTACCTACCTACCTACCTACCTACCTACCTACCTACCTACCTACTAAACTAAGCTTAACTACTACTAAAAAATCACACTTTAAAGACAAAGACCCTCCATAAAACTCTAATCATTACTAATGTATATATAGTTTGTTTCAAAGAAGATGAGCTTTAGAGCAAAGTATATGTTCTTTGCTCTAAAACATACCTTCTTTACTCTAAAGTACATGTGGAATGCTCCAAAGAACATATACTTTAGGACAAACCATACATACTTTACTCTAAAACATACATGTATTGCTCCAAAATAGATCTTCTTTGAAGCAAAGAACATATGAAAAAGAACAAAACAAAGGAAAATTATGTCAAAACTAAAAGTTAAAATATCGTTTAAACACCTAAATGAGGGAACTCTCGCAGAATTTGCTACAAGCGTATGTGACAAAATGCAAAATAACTCTCACTTTAAAACACCAACACCTCCGATCAAAGAGGTTCAAAAAGCGACTGATGCTTACTCTTCGTCTCACACGATCGCAAAAGAGGTAACAACAAAAGAGAACACAGCGATCAAAAACGAAAAGAAAGCAGAACTAACAGATCTACTAAGTGCCTTAGCAGGTTACGTAAACCTAGCTTCAAAAGGTAACGAAGTAGCACTAGAAAGCTCAGGCTTCGAGATGGCTTCAAGCTCATCAGCTCCGATCGGAGTTTTAGACGCACCAGCAGAGATCCACGCAAAAGATGGTAACAACTCAGGAGAGATCGAGATCAGTTTCAGCAAAGTTGCAAAAGCGACTTCGTACATTATTCTTTTTACAAAAGATGCAGACCAAGAGAACGCAAAATGGGACGCGAAGTTAGTTACAAAAACTAAAAACTTAGTAACAGGTTTAGAAGAGGGTGTTAAGTACTTTTTTAAAGTATGTGCAACGAGTGCAAAAAGCTCAGAGCTAGATCGTTACAACTACACAGATGTAGTTAGTCGTATTTCGCAGTAACTGCGTTGTATTAATATAAATCAATATAAAAAAGGAAAATAACAATGACTGATCAAGAACAAAATGAACTTTTCAATGAAGGGTCTTATAGTAGTTTAAATTTTTTACACAATTGTACTAATGAGGAATTAGCACCTTTGGTTAAAATTCTTTCTGAGAGTAAAACTTCAGGTTTAAATAAAAATACAGACTATAAAGAACACACACCAAATCATACAAAATATGTTGATGCAATAATTGATGATTATGAAAAATTTGGTGGTAATTCTATTGCAAATACATTTAGGGGATATGGTGTCGGATATACTGAAATATTAAAGGATGTTTGTAAACAGATGAAAGTAAACTTTCAAAAAGATAGCTCAATAGATATGATGGAATTAGCTTTACTTACGAAGATAACAGAAGAAGCTATAGACAAAATGTCACCTGAAGAGTTAAAAGAGTTTGCAATTGGTATTGATCCAAGTACAACTAACTTTTCAAAACAAGCAGTTACCATTTTGGCAGGACAAGCAATAAGGTCAGCAGGCTTTAAAGCTTACCTATTTTTAACAAAAATGATTTATATTATTGGTACTAAAATTTTAGGAAAAGCTGTACCTTTTGTTGTATATCAAACATCTGCAAAATGGGTAGGTGCATTCGCTGGTCCAGTAGGAATAGCTTTAACAGCAGCTTGGACTGTTGTAGATATAGCTGGTCCTGCGTATAGAGTGACAATACCCTCAACTATTTATATTGCTGCATTGAGACAAGCAAAAAAGTATGAAGCTATGCATACTGAATGTCCAAAATGTAAAACGATGAATGAAAAAAGTATTAAATTTTGTCCAGAATGTGGTACACCACTTGGTAATAATAAGTTACTTAGCAGTTAAAAATTTATCTGCACTATTAAATATAGTGTAGATAAAATAATGTTTATAATTGATATAAGGAAAGGGATAGGTAAAATGACAAACTTTACAGATAAAAAAGTATATTTTGATACTAATATACTGATGGATGAACAATTTACTTCATTAATGAATAGTTTTATAAATAATAATATTAAAATTAATATTATTATGCCAAAAGTTCAATATGATGAAATTTATAATTTAAGACAGAATAGTAATGAAGCAAAATCATATAAGGCAAGGACTGCTTTTAATGCTATAGAAAAATTGTTAGATCATAATATTATATGTATTGAAGGTTTAAATAAAAAACAAAAAAAAGAAGCTTATGCTGACCCTGAATTTATAAAAATGATTATTTTAGATATTAAGAATAATCAAAATGTGATCTTTCTTACAGAAGATATTGATTTAAGAATTAGATTAAAAGGCTTAGTTAAAGAATTTCAAGTGGATATGAGTAAATTAGAAATTTATTCTTTAAAGGATTTTCCTTATTATAAAAAAATGCAAGAAGATGCTATTACTGAGATGGAAAAAAGATATGCAGAAGAAGATGAGATATATAGAAAATTAGAAGAAGATACAACTGCAGAAGCTAACAGAGCATATGAAGAAAAAAGAAAAAAAGAGGAAGAGAATGACAATGGATCTTTATTAGAGTTAGTAGGTATGGGTGTTGTAGGAGCAATAGCATTGTATCATGCATTTACATCATAGAAATTTATTTGTTTATTTCATTACTTAAATGGGCATGTAAAATAGCACCACCAAATAAAATGCAAATGATGTATCTTTTACGCTCTCAAAATGCTTGGAGTGAGGGAGTCTATAAAATTGACATATATTCACCATCAAACAAGCTAGAGAAGTTATACACTAGTACTTATAGTGTATATAAAAAATAATTTTTTATATTTTCTTTTTTGGTGTATAGCAAATAACTTCGCTATAATTTCACTAGTTGGGACAAAAACGAAGAGCTACGAACTCTTCGTTTAGGCTTTTAATAGACTTTTGGTGCTAATAGCACTAAAAGGATAACAATCATTATGAGTTGATGCATGTTGCTATCTCCTTTGTTAAAGGCTGACCCTGTCCCACCTTCTCCTTCACAACATAACCAAAACACTCTAATCGCCAACTAGGTGTGATAGTATAATCAATTTCTTAGAAAAGCTAAAAAATATGGCACTTTGTCATATTATTAAAAAAGTAGTTAAACTCTTTGGCTATAATCATAAAAATATATGACTCATCTTTAAAGGCTAAACTATGATCAGAGTAAGTAAAACATTAATATGAGTTATAAAAAAGCAGACTTTTTACCAACAACTGAACAAGAGATGAAAAAGCTAGGTTGGAAACAGTGTGACGTTATTTTAGTAAGTGGCGATAGCTATATTGACTCACCTTTTATAGGTGTAGCCGTGATCGGTCGTTTGTTGGAGAGTATGGGTTACAAGGTCGGTATGATCGGACAACCTGACATAGAGAGTGACAAAGATATAAAACGCCTTGGTGAACCTCGTCTTTTTTGGGGTGTTAGTGGTGGTAGTGTTGACTCTATGGTTTCAAACTACACAGCAACTAAAAAATTCAGAAACTCAGACGACTACACACCTGGTGGAAAAAACACCAAACGCCCAGATCGAGCGGCTTTAGTCTACTCAAACCTTATTCGCCGGTTTTTTAAAAACACAGTTCCGATCGTCCTCGGTGGTATAGAGGCTAGTTTAAGAAGAACAAGTCACTACGACTACTGGTCAAACAAAATGAGAAAACCGATCCTCTTCGATGCAAAAGCAGACATTTTAGTTTATGGAATGGGAGAGATGGCAGTTCGTGAACTGGTAACTGCACTAGCCAATGAGACAGAGTGGAAAGACATACGAGGGATCTGCTACATCTCAAAAGAGCCAAAAGAGAGCTATTTACAACTTCCTGATCATGACGCTATTTTAAAAGACAAAGAGAAGTACATAGACCTGTTTGATGACTTTTATGATAACAACGACCCTATAAGTGCAAGAGGTTTATGTCAAAAAATAGATGCAAGGTACATGATCCAAAACCCACCAGCAGACTATTTAAATGAAGATGAAATGGACGAAATTTCAGCACTTCCTTTTCAACTATCACAACACCCATTTTATGAGAAAGATGGAAAAGTTAAATGTTTAGAGACTATACAGTTCTCGATCATGACACACCAAGGTTGTTGGGGTGAGTGTAACTTCTGTGCGATCGGAGTTCATCAAGGTAGAACGATCAGAACTAGAAGTGAAAAATCGATCCTAGCAGAAGCAGAGCGTTTTAACGATCACAAAGACTATAAGGGCATCATAAGTGACGTAGGTGGACCAACTGCAAATATGTACGGCTATGAGTGTGACAAAAAGCTCAAAGCAGGAACATGTGCAGATAAGCGTTGTGTCGATGTTGATAGACTTTGTAAAGTTATGAGCGTAAACCACTCAAGAAACATTAACCTACTAAAACAAGTACGTGAAGTCAAAGGTGTAAGAAAAGCTTTTGTAGCTTCTGGTGTAAGGTATGACCTTATAACTGAAGACAAACAACACGGCTATAGCTACCTAAAAGAGTTAGTTAAATACCATATATCTGGACAGATGAAAGTTGCTCCTGAGCATACCCAAGATCGAGTCTTAGAGCTTATGGGAAAACCTGGTAAAAAGTCGCTTGTAGAGTTTAAACATATGTATGACAAACTAAACAAGGAAGAGGGCAAAAAACAGTTCTTAACTTACTACTTGATCGCAGCTCACCCAGGTTGTACTGAGAAAGATATGCATGAACTTAAACGCTTCACAACAAACGAGCTGAAAATGAACCCAGAACAAGCCCAAGTTTTTACACCAACACCCTCAACCTACTCAGCAGTCATGTACTACACAGAGTTAGATCCAGAATCACGAGAGAAGATCTTTGTTGAGAAAGACACTTCACGAAAAGAGAAACAAAAAGCTATTGTTGTTAAGAAGAACTACCGCTAGACTATTTAAAAAAATCTTTTTGAAAACTAATAATATCTTCATAAGTTAACTCTAAGTTATTGATTTGTCTCTCTTGTAATAACGGGTTCATTAATGCGCCACTCTCATTAATATGCTCTACTCCAACTAAGTGAGCGATCTCATGAGCAAGTATCGCTTTTAGTTGATTTAAATCACCATCAAAACCATATATCTCTATTTTTTCCATCTGGGAGTGATACGTTTTTTCAGTATGCTTTTTACCATCTTTATAGTAGGTTTTGGTAGTGGTTATATCTTTCCCAATAGCTTTACCTTTAACTTCTTGAAAACCTTTTGAGAGGCTTTCTATTCTTCTTGAAAGAGTGTTTTGTCTGTTAATTAAACTATTGTAGCTTTTGATCTCTTTTTGAAATTTTTTTACTCGTTTGTTGTGGTAAGTTTGATTTTTATTAAAAAGTTTTCTAGCTCTATTAACAATACTTTGCTCTTTTGAAATATGCTCCTTAGCACTTTTGTATTCACTATGAGTAAATGATTTAGAAATTTTATTTGTTTTTTTAATGTAATCGTTTAAACTTCCTACTAAGTTATTTAAAGCTGTTAGTTCTATCTCTAATAGTGTGTTACTCTCTTCTATTTTAGAGCGTTCCAACTCTAGCTTTTTGTCTAACTTAGCAGTTTTAGATTGCAGACTGTTTAGCTTTTTTATGTTGCTGTTTATTTTTCTTTTTTTATAAGAGGCTTGTTTGTAGATGATGTCAATAGGCTTACCATTTTCAGCGTACTCAAAAACATTAAAACCTAGTTGTGACTCAAACTGATACTCTATATCTTGTAAAACATTCATTAGTTGAGTACGAGTTAAAATATCTTTATACCGATCGTCTATCTTTCCTACTTTTACGTTTTGAGGTTGAGCGAATAAAGAAGTAATAAAAAAGAGCAGTAAAATAAAATGTTTAATTGGTGGTTCCTTTTAGTAAATAAATCGAGTCCGTTTGTATGATAATATCATAAGAGAGTAAATACTATAATGTCCTCCTATATCAAGACCACTTAATCTAACATTTAGAATAAGAATATTGCATTAAATGGTTTGTTTTTCTGGGGACGTTATATCATATGTTATAATATCCCCTAAAATTCAAGAAACTTATTAAGTAGTATTTATTTCTTAAAGGTTGATATATTCACAAAATAAATAGAAATACTAGAAGGAAATAATGAAAATAGTAATTGACATCATAGAGGATTATATCTTAAAAAAGTACCCAAAAGTACTTGATATTTTTCTATTAGATCAAACAACTAAGCAAAATATTTTCTGGGCTACTGACAACTATCAACATCTCGGCGACAATTTTCAATTCTCGTCTCCAATAAATACTGAATCAATAACAGAATCGAATAATAAAGTCATAATGCCCAGAGTATTAAAGAACAAAATACTTCAGAAAACGAGAATTAAAGAGATGGCAGAAGTTTACACGCCTTCTTGGGTGTGTAATGAGCAGATCAACTCTATCGACAACTCTTGGTTTAACAGAACAAATGTATTCAATAAACAAATTGTTTCAGATAATGGTAGTATCACATGGAAAGTCAACAAAAATAAAATAAAATTTCCCAAAGATAAGACATGGAGAAACTATGTAAATGATATTAGACTTGAAGTATCATGCGGAGAAGCACCATATTTAACTAGTAGATATGATACTACAACTGGAAAATATATACCCGTAATTAATAGAATTGGATTTTTGGATAGAAAGCTACGTATAATAAGTGAAAATATAAAAACTAAAAAAAGCTGGTTAACTATACTACCCCAAGAAAATCAAACAACTTTATTGAAAGTTTAATTCTCAAAAGAGTAAAATTAAACAATAAAAAGTGAGGGTAGAGATATGAGTAGAAAGATGACCAAGTTTTCAACACAACTAAAAACGAAATTAGTATTAGAAGTTCTACGAGAAGAGAAAACTCTAAACGAGATAGCAAGTGCAAATAATATAAATCCAAAAAACTTGCAGAACTGGAAGAAGTTATTTTTAGAAAATGCAGAAGTAGCTATGGAGCCTGGCAAAGCTGTTAAAGAATATAAAGATGAAGTTGCAAAACTTCAGGTAGAAGTTGATGACTATGCTAAGATAGTTGGGCAATTAACAAAGGAGAACAACTGGATGCAGGGAAAGTTAAGCAGCTTGGACTCTAGCTATAAAAAAGAGTTAATTGATAGAACTGAGGATAAAGTATTGTCAGTTGTAAATCAATGTAGTCTTATCAACTACAACAGAAGTAATTTGTTTTATGCACCAATGATAAATCCTGCTAAAGATGCAATCAAAAAGCACATAGAAAAAGTATTTGAAGAGATACCAAGCTATGGCTATATGAAAGTATATCATCAACTGCTTGAAGATGGTTTCAGCATTAGTCCTAACACGGTACTGGCATATCGTAAAGAGCTGGGACTACGGGCTATTTTAGCTGTAAGAGCACCAAATACTAGCTGGGCTAATATTCAACATCCTAAACACTCATACAAGCTTAGAGGCTTAGATATAGTGCGAGCTAACCAAGTCTGGAGTACAGATATAACATACATCAAAATTAAAGGTGGCATGGTCTATATGGCTGCAATAATTGATTGGTATTCTAAAGCTATTCTATCATGGAGAATATCTAACACAATGGATACAGACTTAGTTATGGGTGTTCTAAATGAAGCACTCTCACTCTATGGTAAGCCTGAAATATTTAATACGGATCAAGGGTCTCAATATACAAGCTACATTCATACTCAAACTTTAAAAGATAATGACATAATTATCTCTATGGATGGCAAAGGTAGAGCTACTGATAATATCGCCATTGAAAGATTCTGGAGAAGTGCTAAAGTTGAAAAGATATATCTACATGAATATGAGAGAGTATCAGTTCTAAAAAGTGATGTAAAAGATTATATAGAATTTTACAATCAAAGAAGATTTCATGAGACATTAGATTATAAAAAACCTATGAATGTTTATTATGATAGTTTAAAAATTAATGAGGAAAATTATACTAATTCTAGTGAAAATGTAGCATATGGTAACAGGTGTTTAGGGAATTAGATTTTTGAAAAAGTTGTCTTGACAATT
>WTBY01000047.1 GCA_013138865.1 Helicobacteraceae bacterium
TCTTCGATGCTTATCTATTTGACACTCTCTCAGAGGTTAAAATCATGACAGAAGAATGGGTTTATGACTATAATAATTATAGACCTCACTCAACTTTAGGTAAATTAAGCCCTATTGAATATTTAGATAAGTATCATTTAGAGATGAATTATTCCGTTTGAACTAGTATGGTTTAAGGGGAGGCTTACAAGAGTTTTGCTGCTCTTTGTTTATTCTGTTTTACACCTTTTCCATACTCATACATAAGACCAAGGTTAAAACACCCTTTAACATTTCCACCATCACGAGCTTGTTTATAAAGTTTTACTGCATTTTTATAGTTACCTTTTTTTTGCTCTTCCACTCCTTCATTTAGAATACTTGCAAAAACCTCAACACTAAACAATAACCCTATAATTAAAACCAATTTTTTCATCTTTTTCCTTTTTTTAGATATACTCTCTTTGTAAGTATGACATTTCATTAATCGATGGAGTGGTAAATGAGGCTTTGAGGTTTTTCCTTGAAGCCTTTTTTTTTACCCTCCAAAGATTAATGAAGGGGGTCTTTATGAATAAGCTCATACTTACAATTACGCTTATGTGCATTTTTGCACCTATGCTGAATTAGTTTAGCATAGTCAAGGGGTTAGTCCCCTTGCCCCCTCTTTTTTACTTTAGTAACCCTCACCTTGTACGATCGCATAATTAATACAACCTTTTTCAAAACCACCGTCACAAGCCTTGCCCCATAATTCTTTTGCTATTGACTTGTTTTGTCTTACACCAGTTCCATAATAGTACTGATTACCAAGGTTGTAACATCCTTTAATATATCCACCATCACAAGCTTGTTTATAAAGTTTTGCTGCTGTCTGGTTATTTTGTTTTACACCGTCTCCATTAGAATACATATGAGCAAGGTTAAAACACCCTCTAGCATATCCACCATCACAAGCTTGTTTATAAAGCTTCATTGCTGTCGATTTATTTTGTTTTACACCGTCTCCAGTAGAATACATATTGCCAAGGTTATAACACCCAATAGCAAGTCCACCATCACAAGCTTTTTTATACATCTTTTTCGCTTTTAAAATATTAGTAAAAGCTTTGCTATAGTCATAGAGAATACCTGTATTAAAATATGCTATAAGCAAATTGTTTTTTTCTGTTTCTGTAGGGTTTTTCAACTTTTCATACAATTGAACACTTTTCATACATTCATTAGGATTACCACTTTTTGAATATATTTTTGACTCTCTTACACAGACATAAAATTGCTTTAACAGTGGTTCCTTGGTCTCTTCTATATCTTTATTTATCAATTCTAATTTACTTTCTGCATGAATATTACTAAAGTATATTAAGCAAAGCAACACACTCCTTAAAAATAAATTCATAATAGACCTCCATTGTTCTCTTCTTCATCTAATAGTAAAATAAATGAAGACAAATTAACTGTATTGTTATAGTTTTCTAAAGAAGTGACAAATTGTTCATCTTCCATGTAGCGGTTGAAAATTGCTTCACTTTGAAAAGCAAAAATTACAATACCATGAAATGTTACTCCATGAATATCATTATTTAAGCCAGTGCCTAAATTACATAATCCATGTAATTTACAAAAATCTCTTCTCATAGAACTAGCCATATTTGACGAGTATCCACCCTTTAAAAGTTTTAACTCAATATCAATATGTTCTCCATTGACAGTACAATGTTTTTGTATACCATTATTTACTTCAAGCTCAGTAGTTGAATTAAAACTGATAGTTATATCAGGTTGTCTTGTGACTAGTTCATTATCATTTGGATCTGGTAAGTCACCATCAACAACTAAGTTACCACAATGCAAATAATTAAGAGGTATTCTATCTGATAATTCACTTTTAACATCTGCCCATATAATATTTAATAGCTTGTGAAAAACATGACATTTTAAATCACTTTCACTACATATAGATTGATTGCCAATATTAAAATAATTATTTTGTATTAATACTTCATTAATATTATGAATTTCATCTATATTTGCAAGAGATGAAACTTCTTCTTTTAAAATATATCTCATAGTTTTCTCCCTCTACTGAACAACACGAGTCTTAACCTGCGTAAAGTTATACTCATTGTTCTTACTTGATTCACTGCTTGTTGCAGCCACTCTAAACTCATACTTTGTTACGCTTGTTAGGTTTTTGATCGCTCCTGCGGCTTTTGTGAATAGTTCACTGCTCCAGCTCTGCTCGCCATCTTTACGGTACTGAACTATGTAGCTATTTGCTTTTGCTACTGTGTCGATCGTAATTTTGATGCTGTTTGCGTCTCCATCACTTAGCTCGAAGCTGTGTGGGGCTGGTAGGATTCCGATCGCACTTGGGGCTTTGTTTAGTGGAAAGCCTGATCCTTTTAGTTTTTCTAGGTCTCCATCTGCGTGTAGGTTTACAAATGTTGCTAGGTTTGAGAGTATTTTTTGTAGCTCTGCTTTTTTAACATTTTTGTGTTCTACCTCTTTACTTGTTCCATCGCTTTGAGCTTTTATGAGTGCGTTCTCGTACTCTTTTTCTGACTTTTCAACATCTTTTAGTGAGGGTGTTGGGTTTTTAAAGTCATCGTTGTTACTCATAGCTAGTATGATCTCTTTAGCTAACTCTGTAAGAGAGTTGTCTTTTACGTCTTTGAAACTTGTTAGTGCTTTTCTCATTTTAGTATCCTTTTGCCGTTAAATCTTTATAGCCTGCACATCCATTCGCATCACCACCATCACACCCTCTACCAAAATACTCTTTTGCTTTTTTATAATTAGCTCTCATACCCCTACCCATATAGTATAAATTTCCAAGATTAGTACAGCCTAAAGAAGTTTCTCCATCGCAAGATTGTTTATAAAGTTTAAGAGCTTTTTGTTTATTTTGTTTTACTCCTGTACCATTATCATACATAATACCAAGGTTATAACAAGCGTTGATATACTTACTATTACATGCTTTTTCATAATACTTTGCTGCTTCTGGCATATTTTTATCTACTCCTCTAGCATACTCATATGATATACCTGCATTAAAACAGCTTTTAGCATTACCTCTATTACAGGCTTGTTTAAAGTAGTAGGTTGCCTTAAAATATTCTTTTTTTTGCATAGATATATCTCCCATAATAACACATCCCTCTGTATTGCCACCAACACAAGATATATCAAATAATATAGCGGCTTCCTCATAATTTTTTTTCTTCAACTCAACCATTCCATCATCAAACAGATCTGCAAAAACCTCAACACTAAACAATAACCCAATAATTAAAACCAATTTTTTCATTTATTTTCTCCATAAATCCCTAAAATAGCCACTTTGCTAAAAAAGTTAGTGCTATTTCTATACTGTTTTGGCTCATTTGTATATGTAAATGAGCTATTCCTTGTTTGGTTTGTCCTATTCCTTAGTAGAAATGGCGTATTTCTACATAGAAATGAAGCATTCCTATGTTGGAATGCTTCATTCCTTGTTAGCGAAACTCTATTCCTACTTAGGAATGACGTATTCCTAAGTAGGGATGAGCCATTCCTTGTAAGGAATGCGTTAAAAGTGGTTAGTTATGGTGGATCTTTGTCTTTAAAAAGTTGGTTTTGAGAGTTCTTTAAGCTTAGTTTAGTAGGTAGGTAGGTATACCGTGATATTTTGAACATAAAACCTACCTTTGTTTTAAAATTATTTGAAAAAAGTATAGCAGTTATATCTTAAAAGATAATAACTACTTATAGGTTATACTTCCACATGAAAAAGAACAACTGCAAACCTTTTAAAACTTCTTTTGCTCTTCAAAACAGGCATGTTCAGACACTTTACAGCTCACTTTTTAGAAAAGAGAGAACTCTTGAGACAACGATCGAGAAGTTTGAGTTAAGTGATGGTGACTTTGTGGAGTGTTTTTGGTACAACAAGCCACCAACTAACAGCTCCACACCTATAGCTATACTCTTTCATGGGCTTGAGGGTTCTTACAAGTCGCCCTACATTCAAGGTGTAATGTTGGAGTTACAAAAAGAGGGAATTGCCTCAGTTCTTATGCACTTTAGGGGCTGTTCTGGTGTGCCAAATAGGTTTGCTAGGGCTTACCATAGTGGAGATACGGCTGATGCGTTGGAGTGGATCACTTATGTTAAAAAGAGTTTTAAAAACTCTAAGCTCTTTGGGGTTGGTTACTCACTTGGAGCAAATATGCTTTTAAAACTTTTAGGTGAGTTAAAAGAGAACTCACTACTTAGTGGTGCGGTCTCAGTCTCTGCCCCACTACAACTAGATCTTAGTGCGAACAAGATGAACAGCGGTTTTTCTAAGTTTTACCAGTACCACCTTCTACGATCGCTACGCAGATCGCTAAAAGCTAAGTACAATGACCACGACATGAGCACTCTTATAAAACTACAAAGATCTAAAGTTAAAGAGCTTAGTAGTTTTTGGGAGTTTGATGATGTCTATACTGCTAAAATTCACGGTTTTAGCTCTGCTAGTGAGTATTATGAGAAGTCAAGTGCGAAGCAGTTTTTAAAAGACATAAGAACACCTACGCTTATAATTCACGCTCTTGATGATCCATTTATGACACCTGCTATTTTGCCAAAGAGTAGTGAACTCTCAAAAAGTGTAACGATGCAAGTTAGTGCTAATGGTGGTCATGTTGGTTTTATAGGTGGGAGTTTTCTCAAGCCAGAGTTTTGGCTTGAGAAGAGAGTTGTAAGTTTTGTGAAGAGTTTAAAAGTAGCTACAAAAGAGCCTATGAGTTAAAGTCTTTAAAAATTCAATTAAGTCAGTATATACAAGAAATAAAATGAAATAATTATTTACCAAGAGCTCGCTTTACCATGTGCTCAACATCATCACTCATGTTTATAGGTACTAAATGAATATCAGTATTCTTATTAGCATAAACTCTAAATATTTCATCTGCAAAAGCTTGACCAACCATTGAGACATCTTCAAAATCAAATATTACATTTTGAAACTTCTCTATACGAGTTAGAAGCCTCTTGGCTTGAGACCTTGAAACTAACATTTCATTTCCATATTGAGCTAACTTAACAGGTATAACTGTCTTATTAAACTGAGAGGTATCTTCACCATCTGTATCTTCAGTATATTCGTCAAATATGTTTTTAATCACGCGTTCTGATTCTATGTTTATTACCATTACAACCATAGTTCCCATCTCTTTTATAGTTATAGATGAGTCAAATAAAAAATCAAAATTATTGTCATCATAATGAGAATAATTTAAACCCTTAGATTCTATTTCAAATTCATCAAACATCCGAGAAGTAAAAAAGATTCCTTCCCCTGTATGGTTCTCTGGATCAGTTGTCAATTTCCCCTTTGAAAGTTCCATAATAGCATGTCTTTCATCTGCTAACTTACATAATCTTGTTATTCTTTTAAAGATTCCCTCTCCATCATCAATAACAAACATTTGAATTTTTTCTTTATCTCTAAAAATATTCATATGTATTGTTTTTCCTGCCGAGTGGTCTATTACATTATTAACCATTTCAGTAAAACCATATTGACATATGCTTACTATATTATCTTTAACGCCTTCAAAAATAAAAGAAAAATAATTTCGCCATACGGTGTCTTCAGATAATTCTTTCGTTAAGGGTAATGACACATTATAACTACGAACTACACCTAGGGAATAAGTCTTTCCTTTTCCTTTCCCATTTGAAGTTAGACGCTCCTCTTTCTCCAAACGCTTAATATGATTATATACAGCTTGAGGTGTGATGTTAAATGTCTTTGCTATATGATTAGATATATCTTTTGGATGATGCACTACATCACGGAGAATCTGTGTTCTGATTCTCAAACCTCTTTCTTTATTGTTCACAAAACATCCTTTAAGAAAATAATTTACTTAAAGGATAACATATACTTACTTAAATGATATAGTCATATCAGTTGTAAGGTGGAAGTTTTCTCAAACCAGAATTTTGGCTTGAGAAAAAAGTTGCAAGTTTTGTGAAGAGTTTTATAAAGAGTTAATGTACTTTGCTAACTCACTAATTTGTGCATCTGAAAGAGCCGCTGTTTGTGACTTCATAAGCGCACCCATTCCGTTTTTATCAAGTTTTCCTGCTTTGTACGCTTTAAGATCACTCTCTAAGGTTGCAACACTTAAACCTGCGATCACAGCTGACTTGCCAAGAGCTTTTTTCTCAGCATTTGCACCATGACATGAAGCACATTTAGCAAATAGAGTTTTACCTTCACTAGCACTTAGCGTAGCAACTTGTTCTTTTACAGATGCAACTGCACTAGTTACACTCTGCTGAGCAGAAGCAATAACCTCGTTAGCTTTTGCAGGAGCTTGTTCAACAGCCTTTTGAACACTCTGCTGAGTTGTAGTAACTGTTTTTTTAACACTTTCATGTGTTTGTGCTATAACTTTTTGAACTGACTCTGGTGCACTGTCAACTACACTTTGAACACTCTTAGATGTGTCATCATTACAACCAAGAAATAACATCGATATAAATAGAACTATAACTGCTTTCATACTAGACCTTTTTTTAAAATTTTGTCATTATAACATTTTAGCCACAAGAGCACCACTACTAAAAGCAAACTGCAAGTTATAGCCTCCACATGGACCATCTAGGTCAACTACTTCACCACAAAAGTACAAGCCTTTAACCTTTTTACTCTGCATGTTTTGAGGGTTTATCTCCTTTAGTGAGACTCCACCTCTTGTAACCATCGCCATTTTAAAGCCATCGTGTCCTGTGATCGTAAGTGGTGTATTTGCTAGGGTTTGAATGAGCTTCTCACGAGAGAGTCCACTCTGTTGTTTAAGAGTTTTTTCACCCTCAACATTAGCCAACTTACAAAGCTCTACACTTAAAGCTTCTGGTAAAAGAAGTTTAACAATCTCTAAAGTACTTAGCTCACTATACTTTTTAAAATGTTTTATAAGTTCATCTTCATTCATACCTTTTGTGAGTTTCATTAAAATAGGTACTTCACTATTTGAAGATAGTAATGGAGTGATCTCTCTTGCAAAGTCTAAAACAACAGGTCCACGGATCCCATTTTTTGTAAAGATCAAGTCGCCTTTAACAACTATTTTCTTATATTTTTTAATATCAACTCTTAACTCTACTTTTGCGATCGTATCGGCTCTCGTGTTTGCAACCCACTCCTCTTTACACTTCAGAGGCATCATTGCAGGGTGAAGTTGTGTGATAGTATGTCCAAGAGCAGATGCGAGTGCGTAACCATCGCCTTCACTTCCAAGTTGTGGGTAACCTAATGCTCCAGTTGCGATCACAACATTTGAAGTTTCATAGCTAATACGCTCAACCTCAACAGAGCTTATTTTTCCATTTTCTTGAGTTATGTTACTTACTTTAGAAGAGCACTTGAGCTCAACACCAAGTCTCTCTAGTTCATGTGAAAGTGCATTTAAAATAGTTGAAGAGCTGTGTGTTTTTGGAAAGACTCTAAAACCATCAGGAGCATGAGTTTCAACTCCAATCGTAGAGAAAAACTCTATTAAGTCTTTATGATCAAAACCATTTAACGCTTCACTCATAAACTTTCCACTACGTCCAAAGTGTTCCATAAAAGTAGAATTTGAAAGCGTATTAGTAAGGTTACAACGCCCTCCTCCTGAAGCTTTTAGTTTACTCCCAAGAGTTGGTAGTTTTTCAAGAAGTAAAACTTTTTTACCTTTACGTGAAGCTATGATCGCACAAACCATGCCAGAAGCACCACCACCGATCACTACTAGATCATACATTTTTAAACCTATGCATAATTATGGCACTAGCAACTGCAACATTAAAGCTTTTAACACTCTCACTCATCTCGATCGAGACTATCTCATCACAAGCTTCTTGAACTTCTTTGCTTAAACCTTTTCCCTCATGTCCCATAAGCACAACCCACTTTTGTGCTACTTTAACATCATAAAGAGGTATGGAGTTCTCACTTAGTTCTGCACCATAAACTTTGTAACCACTACTTTGCAATGTTTTAATAGTTGTGTAAATATCATCGTAAACGTGGTATTTTAATTTAGACACATAACCCATAGAGACTCTTAAAGCTCGTCTTGAATATGGGTGTGGTGCTCTACTTGGTAGTAAATAACTTCCAACGCCAACTCCCGCAGAGCTTCTTGCGATCGAACCTATGTTCTCAGTTGATGTGATCTCATCTAACATAATTATATGATCATCAAGCTCACTTAAAGGTGTGGCTTTGGGGCGAACTCCATGCAACATACAGTTATGGTGAATTTTGTGTCCAACCAACTGCTCCATTAACTTTTTCTCAGCTACATAAAGAGTAGCAACATCACTTAAAAGGTGTGCAAACTCTTCGTAATACTCAGAAGTAGCTAAAACAGAGTTTACAACGATGTCACTCTGCAAAATAAGGTTCACAACCTTAGGTGAGTCAGCTACAAAGCTATTGTCTACACTAAAAGCATTTTCACGCATTTGCTGGTAAATTTGAAGTTCAGGAGTGTTAAGATCGGTTACTTTTGTTAGTTTCATGTTTGAATTTACTAGTTCCAAGGTTTTGTTGTGTAAGTTAAGCTGTTGAGTATTTAAATTTAAGAAAAGAGATAAATGCTATATTCTCATTATTTAAAACTTGTTTCATTTTTTCTTTTCTAATTTTAATATCTGAGATTTTCTTCATTTTATTGATAAAAATTTCCAATGCTTTCTCTCTAGCTTTTGGTAATCCACCATCATTTAGATATAAGGTATCAATCATATATTGAGCTTTTTCAATACCTTTTTCTGAAGGGGTAATTAAGAAATCATCAAAATTATATTTAAAATACTCTCTTATTTTTAAAACTGCTACTGGGTTTAAAAATTTAGTTTCCTCAAAAGCAGTATCTACTCTATCTTTTCTATGTCCACAATGATATTTAGTATTGTCAGCATCATTATTATGACATGTACCATCACATGAAACAACAATATTGTGATAATTAAATGTTAAATTTGATATATCTAGATGCTTTGGTTTTATATGTTCTAGGTGAGAAGAAATATTAGAAATTTTACTTTCACAATATATGCATAAATAACTTTGCTCTTCTTTTAAAATATAATCTTTTAGATTTCTTTTTTTATTAGCATAATATTCATCCCATTGTGTAAGTTCAGTAGTATCATCTATGAAAAACTGTGGAGTATTGACTTTTTGAACATACCTCACTATATTAGCTCTAAGTCAAAATTAATTTCTTGAAAGAATGATGAGTTTTCACTTTCATATTCTAGAATTTCTTCCTTTAATTTTTTTGCTTTAGGTGTTTCTGCTTTACCATCATTAATACATTTTCTATATTTAATATGAAGTTCTTTTAAATCTTCTGGAAAATCAGGTGCTTCCATAATCTGTGTGATTATGGCATTAATATCCCTATCTAAAGGTGGTTTATTAAATCGTTTAACTTCTCCACTTTCAAGTTTAATAAGGTTCTTATAATATGTAGAACTTAATATTTGAGGAGAATGTGTTGCCAATAAAAACTGACTATCTTTTGACCATGTAATTAAATCTTTTATTAGTTCATATTGCCACTTTGGATGTAGTGCAATATCTACTTCATCCATTAAAATGATAGAGTTTTCTTCTACAATATATTTTAACCAAATATAAATACCCAGCTTTTTAAGTTCTCCATGACTTAAATCTTCTGGTGCTAATTCCTGACGATTATTTTTTGATTTAAAAATAACTTTATTTCCATCTTCATTTTCAGTTATTTCCTTACCATCTAAAAAGTCTTTTAGTTCATTTGTTAGTTCGTCATATTTTGAACCATAAGTACCTGTTTTTCTCTTTTCTTTTAAATCATCTTCAGATGCTTTTTTGAAAGATTTTAAAATAAGCTCTGTTGAGGCAAAGTCATAAGTAAAAAAACCCCCCAATAGCCTTTTTGCTCTTTTTACACTATCATAATATGAAGTACTATTATTATAATGACGATTATTGTAAGTATCTTTTTCAGTACTAAATTCACTGAAAATATTATATTTTTCATCATCAGATAAAAATAGAAAAATTTGTGAGCTAGGAGCAGTCAAAAATATTTTATTAGTTAATATATTCAATAATTCATTTGACATTTTAGTTTTTAATAAAAGAACATTTTTATGTTCTTTTAGATGAGTGATATATTTTAAATTAGATTCTGATAGTTCTTCTTCAAAATTATTTAAATTAATTTGTACATTGTTGTATATTTCTTCTAGTTCATTAAGAGTATTTTCAGAAAGAGAATTTTTACTGATAATTAAATCAACAATTTTTTTATATCCTTCAACATCATCACTTCTTTCCACGTTACGCAATAAAATTTCTTCTTGCTTAGTAGATATATGCTTACGCAAAAATCTAATATTTCTTTCAATTACTGGTGTGATACGATTTGTTTCTTCTAGTGCTTGTTTCAGTTCTAATACTTCACGGAATTCATTAATATTTTCTTGATATTTGGTTATTTTAATTTTTGTATCTTTAATGTCAAGGTAGAGGTTGAAATTCATATTTTGTGATTTACTTTTAACTATAGAAAAATCTAAATTATATATTTCTTCATCATGTTCGATAATAAATTTTACTAAATCAATGTCTTTAGTAATATTAGAAAAAGTTTTTAAAAGATTTTGTATGTATTGCTTTTTATATTCATCCATCAGGCAATGCAATAAAATAAAAATAAATTGTAAGAGAGTACTTTTCCCACCACCATTTTTACTTGCTATAGAAAAAATATCAGGGAAATTTGATTTTTCAAAATCAATAACAACATTTTCAAAATTCTTATAGTTTATTATTTTTACTTGTCTTAACTGCATTTTTATCATCCTTTTTTTTATTATAACAGAATTTTTACACAACTATTTTATTCTAATAATTAATAGAGCATATAAAATGTTCCTTTAGTATTGCTTAAAGTTACTAAAAGTGCAAATTGTATGACAAATTGCAATTTATTTGACTGATTATAGTATTTTAAATGGAAAGTGTCCTTTTGGTACATAAACCCAAATAATTCCATAATATTTCACTTACTCCTAAATTCATAAAAAAAACCATCTTTTTTTAATCCTGATGCACCTTTAGAAGCTATCAAATCATTTTTTACATATTTTTGACTCCATCACTAT
>WTBY01000067.1 GCA_013138865.1 Helicobacteraceae bacterium
AACCACCTAAGTTACTTTACTCCTTTTCCTAATTTTTTGCTCTCAAACTTAAATAAGTCTTGCTCTATTAAACCTGATTCTTTTTTCTCTTTTAACCTATATGAATCACCTAAAATATTAATGATACAACTATGATGTAATAACCTATCTAAGATTGCAGTAGTGATAACTTTATCATTAGCAAATATACCTGACCATTGAGAGAATACTAAGTTGGAAGTTATGATCGTAGATCCACGTTCATAACGTTTAGATATTACTTGAAAGAAGTGATTAGCATCCTCTTTACTCATTGGGAAGTAACCTATCTCATCTATCACTAGTAGTGATGGAGCCATAATAGCCTGTTTAATAAATGAGTCATATCTCTTCTCACGTTTTGCAATGTGCATCTGTAATATAAGATCAGAGATCGTAGTAAAGCGTGCTTTGATTCTACTTTGAGTAGCTTTGTATGCTAGTGCTATAGCTAAGTGAGTTTTACCAACACCTGATTGACCGAGAAGTATAATGTTCTCTTTACGTTTTATAAACTCTAAACTTGAAAGTTCTTCTATCTGACGTCTGTTGACTCCAATAGTAAATTCAAAGTCAAAATCTTCTATAGTTTTTATCGTTGGGAAGCCTGCCATCTTTGTTAAGGTATTACGAGAGCGTTCAGCTCTGCTAGTAGCTTCAGCTTTTAAAACCTCATAAAGATACTCATTATACTTCCATCCCTCTTTAGCTGCTCTATTTGATAGCTGATGATACTCTTCATAAACTTTTGGAAGTTGTAACTCTTTACAGTACAGCTCTATTTTACTACCTAACTCCATGCTATTCCTCCCATATTCACTGAAGAGAGTAAACTAAGTGCTACAAGAGGTATTAAATTATCATAGGCTTGCATATCCCTATTAGGTATATTAAATGTATCATATGTACTTTCTAATTCTGGTTGTGCTAAACTCTGTGCTGTAACTTTTAATGGATGAATGCCTTTATAAGTTTTTGGTAGAGGTAGCAAGTGAGGTTGTTCCTCTTCTAGTAGATCAAAAGGTACTTTTAGTGTTGTTTTATGTATACGTGCATTAGCATCATAAGTTAACCAATCCATCACTTCTGCATTTGCATTTTCTAAATTGATTTTATAACCCATCATAGCAAGTCTTACTTTTAGTACATTATGAAAACTATATCTGAGGAAGTGGTTAAAACGTTCTACTTTACCTTTAGTCTGTGCACGATATGGCTTATACCCCAAGGGCACTTTGTCGCTTTGCTCGGGCGCAACTTTCAACTCCATACCACAGTGTTTAGCAAAGTCACGAAACTGTTCATTAAACTTATGTTTACCAGCTCCATATACATTACGCTTAATGATTACTGTTTTCATATTGTCATAAAGTCCCTCTTTAGGAACACCACCAAAGTAGTTAAATGCATTTATATGACACTTAATTAGAGTATCAACTCTCTCATCTGTTACATACTCAACATATGAAACTCTTGAGTACCCCATAGTAGCTACAAAAGCAGACAAACCATCTTTTCTAAACTCTACCCAGTCAACTTGCATTTGATGAGCTCTATCAGTCTCAAAGCGAATAAGAGTCTCTTCCTCTTTTACTCGTTCTCGAAGTTTATGACGACGTGTAATCTCATGTACTCTACGAAGACCTCCACTATAGCCTAGCTTTTTAATCTCTTTATATATGGCTGACACAGGAATATGGATATCCATTTTATTAGCTTCTTCTAACATACGAGCTATATCTGGGAGATATGGATCTACTATTGTGATCGCAGGTGCTCTTTTAATAGTTGGAAGATAACCTTCTGGTAGTTTTGAATATTTTATTACTGTATTTCTATTAATACCTAATTTACGTGCAACTTCACTTTTACTAAGTCCAGTTAATAGCATTTTATGAATCATTTTTACTTCACCTTTTTTTAACACTTAACTCCCTCTTTTTATCTAAAAAGAGAGTTTAACAAACTAATTTGTTTTTTTAAGGTTTAAGATTTTTGTATGAAGTTTTTTTTACTTCCTACCTGCTTATTTTAACTGATCGCTTGACAAGAGAGAGTGATACTGTTTCAAGATGGGGAGGAGAAGAGTTTCTTATAGTTGTAGAAAATATTACTAAAGAGAGCATTTTTTTGTTGGCAGAAAAATTGAGAACTACCATAGAAACACATAAGTTTTTTAAAATAGAACATAAAACAGCAAGTCTTGGTATAACAATTTACAATGAAAATGATACAATCACAACACTGATTTCAAGAGTAGACAAAGCTTTATATGAGGCAAAAAATAGTGGAAGAAATAGAACTATTTTTGCACAATAACTTACTGCTTTTTTAGCTAAGTTTAAACTCTAGTTGTAGACTTACATTAAGAGGAAAAATATTTAACTCTTTTGGTACTACTAATGGAAAACTTTTATAAATAGCTTTTGATACTGATTTTTTTAGTATGTTATATCTTGAAGAGAGTAGTACATTAGAAACTTTTCCATCTGCTAAAACTACAAAGTTAACTTTAACTTCACCCTCTATTCCACGATCTCTTGCACGTCTAGGGTAGTGCTTATTTTTATTTATTTTTTCTCTTAATGATGTTAAAAAGAGTCTCTTTTTTTCATTTAAAATATTTTTAGATCTACTTGTAGCGACAACAGTGTCACTATTTTTACTCTTGAGAGTTTTAAGCTTTTTGGTAGAACTTTTTTTAACTATTTTTTCTTCTTTCTTTTCTACCTTAGTTACAGCAGGTTTTGGTGCTACTTTTTTAACTATTTTTTTAACTTTTGCAAGTTTCTTTTTAATAATTTTTGGCTCAATTTTTTTAACTACTTTTTTTACTACCTTCTTAACATTTTTCTCATTAACTATACTATGTCTAGAAGCAGATGAAAGAAGAGTAAACTTTATAAGTCTTTCGCTATTTTTAACTATTTTAGTATCACTTGAATCATCTTTTAATTCTAGTATATAAACTACGGATAAAATTAAGATAGCGTAAATGCTAAAAGTTATAAAAAAAGACGAAAGGTATCTTTTCATTATAGACTAATCCAACCATTAAGAGTAGAGATACCAACAACTATAAGCATAGCTCCAGCTAACTTTTCTATAACTGTTTTATATTTTGAAAACTCTTCTGCAACACCTTTTGCCATTTTGGAGAGAATTACTCCAAATATTAAAAATGAAGCACTTACCGCACCCAGACCAAAAGTTAAACCAAAAGTTGCAGAGTTAAAAACAGAAGTTGCATTCAAGCTAAGAGAGACAAGCGTCATAACTGGGACACAAGGGTTAAGTGAGATCGCAAAACCTATAAGGAAATAACCAACTACACTTGAGCTATTTTGAGTGTTTACAGAACTACATGAACTACTTCTATAGCTTTTAAAAATAATGTAAGAACCAATAGCGATCGTAACAGTTCCTAGAAGTGTTTGTGAGATCTGCTCATTGTTAATGATGCTTTTAATCCAAACAGCACTATAAAAAGATGCGATCGCAATAGATGTATACGCTACAACTCTACCTACACTAAATGGTATGAGAACTCTCATGCTCTGTGCGATCGTGTTTGAGTTAGTTAAAATAAGTGGACTTAAAAAGGGCATGCAAGTAAACATACAAGCAGTTGAACCATAACTAAGACCTAAAAGAAATAGTGAAACTACACTAGCAAACTCCAACTACTTTTTCCACCACTTGTCTATTTTTACTCTCTTTTTGAAGTAATCTTTTGAAGAGGTAAAGGCATTTAGAGGACCATACTTTAGACTCAATACATCATCATGTGGACAGAACTCAACACACCTTCCACAAAGTGTACAGTCTGCAAATGTTATATTCTTATTCTCGACACTATGTTGTATTTCATAAATATCCATAGGACAAGACTTAACACAGCTTGAGCAACCATCACATTTACTAGAGCCATTCTTAACAAGTCTAAATAGTCCAAACTTCTTAAATACGCTCTGCATTGGAAGCATAGGACAAATTCTACAAAAAGGCTGTTTTACAAAAAGTGCAAATGCGATCATAAGACCAAAAAGAAGGTCTGCTATGATCGAGAGAGTCATATAGCCCCATGTTGAGTTGTCAACATATAGTTGTGAAGTATCACCAGTTGCTAAGGTTGTCAAAATTCTACTTGGACAAATTTTACAAAAAGGATCACCTAACTCATGCCCTACGAAGCCTAAACCCGTAAGAATAGGAAATATAAATATTAAAAAAGCAAAGAGTATCCACTTGATAGGTCGTATTTTTTTTACGCTTTCAAGTGAGAGTGAGGTGACTTGTTTAATTCTAAGCTTGGTTCCGATCATATTCACAACTTCTTGAAAGAAGCCTAAAGGACAAGTCCAGCCACAAAAGCCCTTGTTTAAAATGACTATTAGAATGAAAAAAGTAACTAAAGTTATAACTGTTCCCATAAGTCCAGCCATAGCTCCAATAGAGCCATCGATCACACCTGAAACTCTATGATCCATCTGATGTTGAAGAGGGATTAAGACACAGTAATCACCTCCAACTTTGTCGTAAGCACAAGAGAGAGAGGGTAGGGCTTGTGTGAGTTTGTCATTTGAGTAGAATGTAGTTAAAAAGAGTGAACCATAAACTAAAATAACAAAAAAGAATAGTTGTGAGATGCGTCTTAAAACGCTCAGAGTTAGAAGCTTATCCATTTTTTCTCTTTCTGTATATAAATATACCTATTATAAAACCTGCGATCGCAGTTATAAGACCTAAACTTACTGACTGCCAGTAGTTAGTTGGGTTTACACTATAAGGTGCGCTCAGTGTTGTGAAGTACTCTTTGTTATTTTTGGTAGTTTTTGTACTTAAAATAAAGTGAGAAGCTTTGTTCGCTCGCCTTATATGCTTAACATTTTTAAAGTCATTTGGAAGCGTGAGTTTTAAAACTCCATTAGCATCACTTTTATAGATCTTTTTCGTACCATTAAGTGTTTGAAACTCAACTTCAATCTCTTGAGGTTTTGAGTCTAGTGTAACTAAAAAGCTATACTCTTTTGAACCACTATAGCGATCGTGCTCTCTTGGAAGTGGGTTAGGTTTGATCTCAAACTCAACTTTTTGTAATGATGTCAGTTTTGTTGGAGATGTTTGTGATGGCTTACCATGTTTGTAAATATAGTAAATTGCACTATATACTCTGTTGTCTTCACTCACTTCAGCTATTAGTGCATGGTAGTTGTTTACTCCACTTTTTGGAAGTGTCGCTGTATTTGGAGCTAACTCTATACTCTTTTTCTCAAGTGTAGAGAAAATATAGCTCACTTTTGCATTTTGAGATGGTGTGAAATTAATAAGTTCATACATAGAAACTTTGCCACCACCATGGTGTGAACCACCAGAACTCGAAGCACTACAACCATGAGGTAGCCAGTGAATTGTCTCAGAACTTGGCGTAGTAGCAAAACTTAGAGCAAAAAGAAGAGTCAAAAATGCTAGGAAGTTCATCTGTTAAAACTTTACACTTAAACCAGCACTTACAACTCTACCTGGTGCTACTGTGATAGATAGATCTTCATCATTAAAAAAGCCATCTTCATTGCGATCACTACTTGTTCTTGCTGATTGATAGTATTTTTTGTCAAATGCGTTATTAACTCTTGCAAAAAAATTACAATCATACTCTTTGATCTTAATTTTATATGATCCAACTAGGTTTAGTGTGGCGTAACCTGGGATCTCTATTTGGTTAAGATCGTCTGCAAAGTAGCTAGACTTTGCGTTAACTTCTGTACTCATCTTTATCTCTTTGCTAGCTTGATAATCGAGAATAACATTTACAGTATGCTCTGATGTTCTAGGTATTCTATTTCCTGTTACATCATAAACCTGTACTGCTGCGGGAGAATCCCATGTTCCTCTACCTAACGCCATACCGTAGTTAGTATAATCAGTATACTTAGCATCTAAATATGTATATGCAACATTCAGGTTAAGCTTTTCTACTATGTCAGAATTAGCAGATAGCTCTAATCCTCTATTTGTTGCACCACCTATGTTGTCCCACATATCAACTGTATCCGTATCACCATAGTTTCCAGATGTTTTCATAATAAAATTATTGCGATCAAGTTGAAAAATAGAGCTCTCAAAAGTAATATTCTCAACTTTACCTCTAATACCTATCTCGTAGTTCTGTGATTGTTCAGGTTTAAGATCTGGGTTATTTTGTGTTGATCCATAAGTGCTAACACTTCCAGCGTAAAGTTGATTAATTGTTGGAGCTCTAAAACCTGTTGATACATTTAGAAAAATTGTAGATGCGTCTGAAAGTTGGTAATCAGATCCAACTCTATAAGAGTAAACACTAAAGTCTTTTTTAAACTCATTACTTGTTGAGTCCAAATAGTCAAGTTTAATTAAGTCATTTCTTAAGTTGGCAGTAGCACTTATTTTCTCATTAAAAGCGTATTTATACTCACCATAAAGTGCGTAAACTTGTTCGTTAGTTTTGTTGTTACTTTTGTCTTCACCTATACTGTACACACCCACGTTTGTCTTAACACCTCTAGGGTAAGCATACTTTGCTTGTTCAACTCTATATGTAACTTTATTTTTGTACTCATTGTTTCGTATATCAACTCCTATAAGTGCAGCAGAAGAGCCAAAAGAGTCTCTATACTCACTTTTCAGACCTCTTTGGATCTGATCGTAGTTGTTATCGTAAAGATAATCATCATCACTATAGCTAGACTGTCTTGTGTCAGTAGCATCTTTTGTTTGCGGCGCTGACATGTATGTAGTTGTATCAGTATATATATAAGCATTAAATAGTAAGTTTGCACTACCTTCAAGATCTTTAGAATATGTTGTAAATAGTTTAAATAGATCAACATCGTAGTTTCTCGTATAGTCACGACTTGCTTGAACACCATTATAAATACTTTGAGGATTGTTCTCAGCCTCTGTTGCTCCACCTACCGTTCCGTGTGAATCTTTTTTACGTTTTGAATACTCTGTACCAAAGGTAAGATCACTAGTATCATCTATGTAATATTGGAGTTTACCATTTAGGTATTTAGTGTTATAGTCTGCCTTATCATGGTAACCATCTCCTTTTCTCTGGCTAGCTTGTAAATGGAAATTCATATCTTTATTTGCATGACCTGCTCTTGCTACAAGTTTTCTATAGCCATGAGATCCAAGCTCAACTGAGCCAAAAGGTCTTGCATACTTAGCACCTTTTTTAGTTGTAATAATTACAGCACCAGCTAAAGCATCATCACCAAAAAGAAAACTCGCGCCACCTTTTATAACTTTAATGCTCTCTATGTTATCCATATCGATATTAACTCTACCAGTTCTTTCAAAAACAGGAACACCATCTATTACGATCGCAACACCTGGTTTTTCACCCATATACATTTGATTTTCAACACCACGAATGTGGATCTTTAAACTATCACCCGTAGTTGACTCTGTTGTAATACCTGGGATCTGTTGAAGTATTTGTTGAATGTTTTCAGCATGAAGCTCATCAATTTTTTCAGCACTTATAGTTGCAGTGCTAGAGACTTCACTCCTTTTAGAGTCAAACCTATCATCGATCGTAGATGACTCAACACTTATAGTACCTAAGTTCTCGGCAGAAGCAGTTGTTAAGGCTAAACTTAAAAGTGAAGCTAATAGAATGGAGTTTTTACTTGTTCTCATATAATAATACCTAATATTGAAATTACCGTATTATTTCAAATAAGTGTTAATTATATGTTAATACAATAGAAAAAGGTAATGCTAAATATTATTAAATAGTAGTATAATTATAAAATTAATTAAATATACAAAGAGTTTAATATGAATGAAGAACAGTTTAATATAAGTGGAAGTGCTATGAAGCTTAGCTATATGATGAGTGCAGTGGGCTTTAAAGATGAGGATACAACTGAACAAGAGAGAGAATCTTTAACAGTTAATTTAAATATGATGAGTAAATTTCTATATGATGAAGCTCTTAAAAATGATCAGGAGCGTAGTGAAAGTACTGTTACTCTTATGAAAGTAATTTTAAATATCTCTAAACTTATTAAGAGTGAAGATATGTCAGCAAAAGTTATGAGTTGGATGATTGCTAATGAATTAGGAAATGATATAACTAGCCAAAATATATTTGATCTTGAGATGAAAGAGTTAAAAAAGAGTTTAGTGCAGATGGGACAAACTATGGGAATCAACTTTAGTGAAGCCTACAAAGAGCTTGATATGTTAGAACCACAGTTCGCTAAAGCTTAAAGTTATGGAAAATATTTTATATGCACCTTGGCGAGATGAATATGTAAATGATAAAAGAGTTAAGGGTTGTGTATTTTGTCATGCTAGCAAACATAGTGATAGAGATGATGAGTTAGAAGTTCTATATAGAGATGATAAATGTTTTGTAGTTATGAATAAATATCCATATACTCCTGGGCACTTTATGATCATACCTCATACTCATACAGATAAACTAGAAGATCTAGACCCATCTGTATGGTTACATATGTCTAAACTTGCTCAACAAAGTGTAAAAATGCTTAAAGAGACTCTACATGCACAAGGAGTAAACATAGGTATGAACTTAGGAAAGGCAGGTGGTGCTGGAATAGCAGAACATATTCATATGCACCTTGTTCCTAGATGGGAAAGAGACACTAACTTTATGACTTCCGTAGCAGATAGTAGAGTTTATTCTTCTGATTTTAAGCAAATATTTCAAAAATTAAGAGATAATGTGCATACTTATTTCAAAGGTGCATAATGTCTAAAAATATTCAAAAGTCTCAAAAAAAATTTACTTCAGAGTTAGTTGACTTTGTAACTGAGTTTAATCATCGTTATGCAAGATATGACCTAAACTACTCTTTGACTCTTATCTACTCTAGAGATGAAGTTGATTTTAACTCTTTTGAATCTGAAATAAGAAAGACAGATCGCTTTTTACTTTTAGAAGATAATTTATGTGCTCTTCTTTTTGACAATACAGCCGGAAGCGGTGCTATAAAAGCTGCTGATAACATGCTTACTAAGTATGAAGCAAAACATTTTGGAAAGCCTGTATATGCAGCTTCTGTATCTATAAATGACTACAATACATCTACAGAGATGATCTCGAAATTATTTTACATATTAAGAAATGCAATTGATCTAAATATAGAAAATAAAGTTGTTGACAAAGAAGATATTGAAAGTGCGTATTAAACTACTGCTTAAAAATCTATTTTAAAATTATTTATAACTCATTTACTCTTTTAGGCTCATAACTCCTGAGTAATATACACCTGAAAGTAATGCCATCTCTCTATGCCAAGTTGATAAATCGTTATTATTAAATTTGCTTAAATTATTATGACCACAAGCACGTGCCATAACTTGCATTAGTTCGACTGATGCATCAAAAAAGGTATATAGCTGCTTTGAGGATTGTTCAATATTTAATTTCTCACGTAAATCTTTCTTTTGTGTAGCAATACCTGATGGACAGTTATTTGTATTACATATTCTTGCCCCCACGCAACCAATTGCTTGAATAGCACTATTTGAAATAGCAACACCATCTGCTCCAAGTGCTAATGCTTTAACAAAATCGATAGGTACACGTAATCCACCAGTAATGATGAGTGTGACACGCCCACTTGCACCCTGTTTTTCTAAGTAACTTCTTGCTCGTGCAAGAGCTGGAATGGTCGGTACGCTAATATGGTCTCTAAACATCTCAGGTGCAGCGCCTGTAGAACCACCACGTCCATCTAATATGATGTAGTCAGCACTTGCATCTAGTGCAAACTGAATATCTTTTTCAATATGATTTGCACTAAGTTTAAAACCAATTGGAATACCACCCGTAACTTCTCTAATATGGTCTGCAAACTCTTTAAAATCTTTAGCCGAGGAAAGATTTTTAAAAGTTGTTGGAGAAATAGCAGGTTGCCCTTCAGGTATACCTCTAACTAGAGAAATTTTACCTATGTTTTTACTACCGGGGAGATGACCACCAGTACCAGTTTTAGCAGCTTGTCCACCTTTGAAATGGAAGGCTTGTACTTTATGTAAGTCATCTTCATTATAACCAAAGCCAGCACTAGCATATTCATAAAAATAGCGTTCATTTGCTTCTTGCTCTTCAGGCAACATACCACCTTCACCTGAACAGATACCAGTACCTGCAAGGTTTGCACCTTTAGCTAAGGCTATTTTTGCTTCTTCAGATAACGCACCAAAGCTCATGTCAGAAACAAATAAAGGAATTTTTAGTACCAATGGTTTTTTAGCCTCAGGACCAATAATCAGTTCAGTACCAACATTTACCTCTTCAAGTAATGGTTTGGTATCCATCTGTGCTGTCATTATTTGTAAATCATCCCAACGCGGTAATTCATTACGTGGAACACCCATAGCGGTCATTTGACCATGATGTCCCATTTTAGACAAGCCTTCACGAGAGAGTTGATGTATAAATTCTAAAGTAGGTTCTTCTAGTGTTGGTGTAGGTGATTCAGAAAGTTGTGATCTTTTTATCGATCTTTCTTTACCTATGTCTTCTGCACTAAAGTTTTGATGTGTACCATCGCAAAAAGGTGCATTAGAAGTATGTTTACATGCACAAAAATAAGCTTCTTCGTCTTTATCAGTATCAATAACTTTAGGAGTAAATGAAGTACCTACATGTGAACCATCACAAAATGGTTGTTGTTTAGATCTACCACATGTACAAAAATAATATTCCTCACCTTTAGATAGAGTTACCTGAACTGGTTTGTTATCTGCAACTATTGGATTTGCCATATTATTCCTTTTGTTATATACAGAGTCTAAATATAAATTTTTATTAACGCTCTTCAACTATTGTAGCATTAGAAGAGTTAAAGAAGTAAAATATAAACTTTAAAGGCTCCATTATATAAGAAGAGAGACCAGCTTCAGTTTTGTACCAATTGCTCTCATTAAAAATTTCATTTGGTGCTGCTGCCATCTCTATTTTAAGATCTTTGATATTGTTAAGTTCCATTATTTTATTAAAAGCATATTTAGATCTTGCGGTATGAAAAGAGTCAGTTACTATTATAACATGCTTCATAGGGTGGGTTTTAAGAAATTCTACTAGATCTATTGCTTCATCAAAAGTACTTGTAGCTCCACCTTTTGTGCTCGGGATAATAGTAGCTGTTACACCATTACTTTTTAATACCTCTAAATAACGTTCTTGTTCACTCTTTAAAATACCATTTAGTTGAGTTCTATACTGTTTAGGTGATGTTAAGATGATCTCTTTTGCATAGTTCTCTTTAATAAGTTTAGAAGCGTAAGATGGACGGGTTTTGTCATTTCCACCTAAAATAATGATCGCATCAGCGCCTTTTGTAGCACTGTTCACTCTAAACATATTAGCGTAACCAGTGAGTAATTCTTGAGTAAAGAATGTGAAGAGCAGGGCGTACCCTACTAAAATAAAGAAAGGGTACTTAATTAGTGGGTTCATTAAGTTGTTGACGCATCCACTCTATTGTGAGTCTAACTCCTGCTCCTGTTGCACCGTAGTTGTTACAATCCCAAGAAGACTCACTGTAAGCACTTCCTGCTATATCAAAGTGAAGCCACTTATCTTTCATATTTTCATCTATAAAGCTCTCTAAAAATAGAGCAGCAGTAATCGCACCACCGTAAGGTTTAGAAGCTACGTTACAGATGTCAGCAATTTCACTTTTTATAAGCTTTTTAAGATGTCTGTTAAATGGTAGTGAAGCTACTAATTCTCCACTATCTACCGAAGCTTGAAAAAATTGATGTTTAAGTCTATGTGAATGACCCATAACACCGGTTGTATATTGTCCAAGTGCAACCATACAAGCACCAGTTAGTGTTGCAAAGTCAAAAATATAGTCAGACTTTATTTTCTCTTGAGTATAAGTTAGAACATCAGCAAGAACCAGACGTCCCTCTGCATCAGTGTTGCGTACCTCAATAGTTTTACCATTTTTAGAAGTTAAAACATCATCAGGTTTATAAGCGTTACCATTAACCATGTTCTCTGCTGCACCGATAAGTCCATGAACTTCGATCGGAAGTTTTAGTTCACTTACGGCTTTCATCATTCCAAGAACGGCGCACGCACCAGCTTTATCCATTTTCATAGTTACCATAGAAGTAGCCGGTTTAAGACTCATTCCTCCGCTATCATACGTTAAACCTTTTCCAACAAGTGAAAGAGTGAACTGAGGATTATGTGGTTTGTAAGTTAGGTGAATAAGACGAGGTTTATGAACAGAAGCACGACCTACTGCTAACATAGCATTCATATTTTCTTGTTCAAGAGCATGCTCATCCAAAATAGTACACTCTAGGTTATTCTCATCAGCCAAGTCACGTGCTACTACAGCTAAGGCTTGAGGTGTCATATCGTTAGGGATCGTATTTACCAGATCTCTTGTAAAGTTTGTTGCTTTTGCGATCACTAATGCAGAGTTATAATCTTCTAGTAGTCTCTTTTGATCTAACTCCTCAGCATTGAAGTTATCGTTTGATAAGTAGATGTTTTTTAGTTCTGATTTTTTAGGATCTGATTTATAATCATTAAAGCTATACTCACCTAAAAGAATACCCTCAACTAAAGCAAAAGTGTTTTCTTGGTTGTATTGAAAAAGTTTCGCACTTTTATAGCTATAAGCTTTTATAGCTTTAATCATAGTTGCTGTTGCACTTCTAATAGTGTCCGCTTCAAAGTTATCTATCCCAACTACTACAAGTGAGTGCGCATGAAGTGCGCATATAGAGTCACTCTCTGCTTTAAAACCTGCACGAGATAGTACCTCTTTGTGTGGGTGAGTCTCTAAAAGATCAGGTGTTAAAAATGTTACTAGAAGTTCTGCTTCTATCTCTGTTAGTGGTTGTTGTTTTAATTCTAATTGCATTAATTTCCTTTTTTTGATTCCGTACGTTTAGTTTTTTTTTCTAACAGGTTTTTTTCCATATTGTTAAAAAATTTAAATATAGCAAATATAAATAGAGCAGCAAATGGAAGTGCCACGTACCAATGCTCTTTTGCAACTGCAAGTAAATCTAGGATCTGCTCACCTAATAAGTAAGCAGGAATGATAGTTATAGCAGCCCATGCCCATGCACTTATAAGATTTATAAAAGCAAACTTTAGTGCAGAGTACTTTGTTAAACCTATAGAGATAGGTATAACGGTACGAAGACCGTACATGTAGCGCTGAACAAAAATTATAGGCCAACCATACTTTTTAAGTAAAAGATGTGCAATCGCAAATTTTCTTCGTTGAGAGTGTAGTTTGCTCATAATAGCACCCTTGTTAAAGCGTCCTATATAAAAGTAGATCTGATCACCTGCAAAACCACCAAGTCCAGCTATGAAAATAGCTAAGTAGAGGTTCATATCACCTGTGTGACATAAAATACCACCCATAATGAGACCCATTTCACCCTCTAAAATGCTCCATGCAAAAAGAATAATATAACCAAACTCTTTAAGTAGGTATATTAATTTTTCAGTAAAGCCATCAACTGGTGCGTGGTATAGGTTGTAACCCAAATATGAAAAAAAGCTGACAACTACGATCGCTAATATTTTACCAGCATGTTTTTGTAAAAAACTAGTCAAAACTAAGTAGCTCTTTGGCTTGGATCATATCTTTATCACCACGACCAGATATATTTACGATCACTAGTTTGTCTTTAATATTTGGTAATTTTTTTAGATATGCGATCGCATGAGAACTTTCAAAAGCAGGTATAATCCCCTCTTTACGGCTTAACCATACAAAAGCATCAAGTGCTTCCTTGTCTGTTATGTGATCGTAGCTTATAGTTCCATTATCTTTATGAAAAGCGTGTTCAGGCCCAATGCCAGGGTAGTCAAGCCCAGCTGAGATAGAGTGAGCCTCTAAAACTTGACCATCATCATCTTGAAGTAAGTAACTCATTTGACCATGAAGAACTCCAGGGCGACCTTTTTCTAAAGAACAGCCATGCTTGTCTGTATCTACCCCAAGTCCACCAGCTTCGATCCCTATGCACTCAACTTCTTCATCATCTATAAAGTGTTGAAACATTCCGATCGCATTACTTCCACCACCAATACAAGCAATAACATGATCAGGTAAACGATTCTCTTTTTTTAAGATTTGTTCTCTTGCCTCACAGCCTATGATCGCTTGAAAGTCACGAACCATTAGAGGGTAGGGGTGAGGACCTGCAACTGTTCCTATAATGTAAAAAGTATCACGTGCATTTGTAACCCAGTGTCTGATAGCTTCATTCATAGCGTCTTTAAGTGTACGTGAGCCACTCTCAACTGAGTGAACTTTAGCACCAAGAAGTTGCATTCTAAAAACATTTAGTGATTGGCGTTGAACATCTTTTGCACCCATGAATACTTCACACTCAAGACCTAATAGCGCACATATAGTAGCAGTTGCTACGCCATGTTGACCAGCGCCAGTTTCTGCGATCACTTTTTTCTTTCCTAAACGCTTAGCCATAAGACCTTGTGCGATCACATTATTTACTTTATGTGCACCTGTATGGTTAAGATCTTCACGTTTAAAGTATACTTTTGCATCTAACTCTTTTGAGATATTTTCAGCGTAGTACAAAGGAGAAGGACGACCTACATAGTCAACTAAATAGTTGTCAACTTCAGCCCAAAAATCCTTGTCAAAACGAATTTTTTTATACTCTTTCTCTAACTCTAAAAGCGTTGGCATGAGTGTTTCGGGAACGTAACGTCCACCAAATATACCAAAGTGCCCATTCTCATCAGCATCATATTTAAAAGGTGAGGGGATATACATCTAGTTAATGCCTAAAATTCTATAAACAGGTGTTATCTTTTCTAGATTTGCTTTACCATCTAAAAAGTCAAGACCCAAGATAAAACATGATTCAACACACTCTGCCTCAAGCTTATTAATAAGCTTAGCCGCTGCGATCGCTGTTCCACCAGTTGCTATTAAGTCATCGATCATAAGTACACGTGCACCTTTTTTGTTATGAAAAGCATCTATATGGATCTCAACTTCATCTGTTCCATACTCTAGTGAGTACTCTTCACCGATAGTTTCAAATGGAAGTTTTCCTTTTTTACGAATAGGAACAAAACCTACATTTAGCATCTGTGCTAAAGCAGCACCAAAAATAAAGCCACGAGCATCTATTCCTGCTATATAGTCTAGTTCATAACCTTTATATCGATCATGTAGATGCGTCATAAGCGTAGAATATGCCTCTTTATTATTTAAAAGTGTTGTAATATCTTTAAACATAATTCCAGGTTTTGGAAAGTCTGGTATATCTCTGATTGAATCGTTAATAACTTTTAGTTGTATTTCATTTAATTCCATAATTTCCCTTTTTATAGTAGTGCATCTATACGAGACTCTAAGTCTCTAATTTTTTGGTTTAGTCTCTCAGACTCCATTCTATATTTAGAGTTTCTCTGCTTAAGACCTTTTATCTCTCCACGTACTTTTGTGAGTTCTTCTGTTACAATATCTATATTACCTATGGTACGTTGTAGTTGTATCTGGTATTTTCTAACTAGTAATTCAGCTTCGCGTAGTGTTATTTTCATCATGTCATTACCACGTTGTTCTTTAATAGTAATACTCTTAAAATAGAAGAGTTTTACAAATAAGTAGAACGCGATAAGTGATATGATCGTTAAAACACCCCATTCTGTAAACATCTTATTTACCTTTAATAGCTTCTATTTTTTCAACTCTACCACAGTGACGTCCACCTTCAAAAGATGAATTACACCATGAGTCTATGATCGAAGTTGCAACACCTTGACCAACTATACGCTCACCAAAACATAATATATTTGCATCATTATGCGCGCGAGCTACACTTGCTGTAAAAGCATCATGACAAAGAGCTGCTCTTATACCACTAAAGCGGTTTGCAGCCATACTCATCCCAATACCGCTACCACATATTAATACACCAAAGCTTCCTTTGTCTTCTAAAACATTTTCACACACTTTAACTGCGTAGTCTGGGTAATCAACTCTATCTTTATTAAATGGCCCTAGATCTTCAACTTCATAACCTTTAGCTTTTAGGTACTCAACTGTAAAGTCTTTCATATCAATTCCAGCGTGATCCGTTGCAACATAAAATTTCATCTATTTCCTTTTAAGATAGTAATGCTTTTAAAAGCATCTGTATAGGCATAAAAAGTACATATTCTTTAATAGGTGTTATTAGTATAACTAAAACAATAATCATACCATAAGGCTCAGCTTTCATAAAAAACTCTGCAATAGGGTTGATTTTTAGTTTCAAACTCAAGTGAATAAGAAAGTTTGCACCATCAAATTGTGGTATAGGCAGTATGTTGAAAACTGCTAAAACCACATTTATAAGTAGTAGTTGAGTTATAAAAATATATAGAAATATATAGCTTAAAGAGTCAGCACTAGTAGGTGAACTCATACTCATAATAGCTATTGAAGCTACTGTTGCTACTACTAAGTTGTAAAAAATACCTGCTAAGTCAACTTGCATAGCTGCGTTATAACCACCACTATTTATGACCGTTCGCATATTAACAGGTACTGGTTTTGCCCAACCAAATAGAAGTCCACTCTCAGCACCAAGAAGCATAGGTATAAAGTACATCATAGAAGGTACGATAATAGATCCGAAAAGATCAATATGTACGATCGGGTTAATACTTAAACGTCCTGCATCTTTAGCTGTTATATCGCCATATTTATAAGCAATAAGACCATGCATGATCTCATGTCCTATAATAGCAACTAAAAGTGCTAAAATAGCACCTACAATCTTAAAAAGATCAATAGATTCCATGGTCTGCTTTGTCTATATCTTTATACTCAAATCTTGCTTTTTTAATTAGCTCTGGATCATCTAGCCCTTGCATACTTTTACCTATACGATCCCATCTTACATTCCAGTTATCGTCCATACTAAAATATACAAACCAAGGAGTTCCCTCAACTAAACCATAAGGAACACTTCCCCAAAAACGGCTATCGTTTGAGTGATCACGGTTGTCACCCATCATAAAGTACTCATCTTCAGGTACTTTTATAGGGGCAAAGTTAAATAGTTCTTCTGGGTAACGACCATCATTTATAATTTTAGGATCGTTATTAATACCTGGGTGCTCAGCTCTGTAAGGATTTTTAACCCACAGTTCACCATTAAATATTTTTGTTTCAGCTTCTGGATAGTTCTCTTTTATAAAATCATCACCCTCGTGTGGTCTCAGATATAACTCTTTTTTGAAAAGAAATAGCTTATCTCCGCCAGTTGCAACACACCTTTTTACATAATGGATCTTAGTGTTACCAGGGTAGCGAAAAATAACTATATCTCCACGCATAGGCTTATCCCCATTGTAAATATGTCCATCAGTTCCAGGAACTAGAGGAAACTCTAAAAAAGGTAGGTGTGGAGTAGGGATCCCGTATGCAAATTTTTTAGCAAATACATGATCTCCTATTAAAAGAGTGTATTTCATACTTCCACTAGGAATTCTAAAAGCTTGTGCTATAAAAAATATTATGAAAAGAACTATTATAACAGTTCCTGTCCACGAGTTTGAAAAGTGGTAAACTTTTCCTAAAAATTTAAAAGTTTTTTCTTTCATTTAGTGTTTTCCTTAGCAGCTTTTAGTGTATTACTTAGTAACATAGCGATAGTCATTGGACCAACTCCGCCAGGAACAGGTGTTATATATGAGCATTTTTTACTAACTCCATCAAAGTCAACATCTCCAACAAGTTTACCACTTTCAGCTCTGTTAATCCCGATGTCTATAATAATAGCACCCTCTTTGACCATATCTTCTTTTATTAGGTTAATTACACCAACACCGACTAAAACAATGTCAGCGTTAAGAGTGTGCTTTTTAAGATCATCTGTAAAGATATGACAAATTTCAACTGTTGCATCTGCATTTAGTAGAAGTGAAGCCATAGGTTTACCAACTATGTTAGAAGCTCCAACTACAACTGCATTTTTACCTTTAACATCTATGCTATACTCTTTTAAAAGCTCCATAACACCAAGTGGAGTACATGGAACAAAGCCATCTAAGCCAGTAGTTAAGCGACCAACATTAAAAGGGTGGAAACCATCTACATCTTTATTTGGTGCTACTAGTTCTAAAAGTTTAGTAGTGTCTATTTGTGCCGGAAGTGGAAGTTGAATTAAAATCCCATCTAAGGATGGGTTGTTGTTCATCATAGTAATAGTATTTTCTATAGTCTCTTGAGATATATCTTCAGGCATTTCATGTGTAACTGAGTAAAAACCAGCACGATCACAAGCCTTTTTTTTCATTCCAACGTAAGCTTGTGATGCAGGATCGTGTCCTACAAGCACAACTGCAAGTCCAGGAACACGACCTGTTTTCTCTTTTAAAACTTTTACACCATTTGTAACTTTTAACTCGATCTTTTTAGCTAATGCTTTTCCATCTAATATTTGCATATTTTTTAAATTAGTCCTAGTTATAATTTTATTTTTGTTAATATATCGTTATTTACTTTATAGGTCCATTAATGAAATTTTTTTATTCTCTTATTTTACTTACTTCATCTCTTTTTTCAGGTGACTCTTTTATAACTCAAGAGGAGTATGCGGAGTATCTCTATCATGAGCCAAGAGGGATTGGTTGTCAAAAGTGTCATGGAGAGAAGGGTGAGGGTAGGTTGATCGCAGAGTACCAACATAAAAAGCAAAATAGAGAGTTTCGTGGAAGCTCTATACGTAGTGTTAAATATAAAGATTTTGAAAAATCTTTAAATAAACGTATAAAAGGTATGCCACGCTATTTTTTAACTAAAAATGAGATCAAAATGCTTTTTTTATATCTGCACCCAAAAAAAGTTAAAACTGATGCAAAATAAAAACTTTAGAAGTGCGCTTATGCTCTCATGTCATAATGAGAAACATCTAAATAAAATACCTTCTCTTGATGCTGATTGTATTATGTTAAATCTAGAAGATGGTGTAAGTGAAGAGAAAAAACCATTAGCGCTTAAGTTATGTTGTGAAGCACTTGAAAAGTATACTAATGTTGAGAAGCTTTTAGTTGTACGTGTGAACTCCCTTGATGAGGGTGGAGTTGAAGAGATAGAGAAATTAAATAGTTATAAACCAGATGCGTTCAGAGTTCCTAAAATAAGAACAGTAGAAGATGTTGAGCTAGCTTTAGAACTTATTGATGACTCGATCGGGCTTCACCTCTCTATTGAGACAAAAGAGGCTTGGCTTAATTTAAAAGAGTTGGCTAAAAATAAGAGAGTAACTACACTCTACTTGGGTATTTTAGATCTGTTAGCTGATCTGAAACTTCCTCACTCTTTAATTGAGATCTCTAATCCTACTATAGAGTATATACTTACTCATTTTTTAATAACTTCTCACGCTATTGGTGTTAAACCTGTCTCTTTTGTTTTTCAAGAGTATAAAAATGAGTCTAAATTTGCTGAGTGGTTAGAGCTAGAAAGTAGAATAGGCTTTAGTGCTAAGGGGTGTATATCCCCTTCACAAGTGATTATGGTTAATAAAGCTTTTGGAATAAGTAAAACTGAACTACGTAGAGCAGAAGAGATTGTAAAAGCTTTTGAGTTAAATTCAAAGAATGGTATTACTGGTTTTGTGCATGAGAAGTATGGTTTTATAGATGAACCTATCTACAAAGGTGCTCTTAATCAAATTAAGAGATAGAGTTATTTAGTTTGAAAAAAACTGAAAGTTATTTTTACCTGCATCTTTAGCTTTATACATGGCTTTGTCTGCATATATAAGAAGTTTATCTATATCTGTACTGTCTTTAGGATAGAAACTTATACCAATACTACTTGTAACATTAAGCCTATGCTCATTAATAAGCATAGGCTCTTTTAAAATGTCTACAATTTTTTGAGCCAATACCTCGGCATCTTTCTCTTTTTGTATATCTTCCATAATGATAGTAAACTCATCACCACCTAAGCGAGCTAAAGTATCTACATCTCTTAAAATATTTTTTATTTTTTTAGATACTTCTTGAAGAACAATATCTCCAACTTTATGACCTAAAGTGTCATTAATCGTTTTAAAATGATCCAGATCAATAAAAAATAGTGCAATTTTTCGATCATGACGTAGTGCTTTTTTTGTTGATTGTGCTAACCTGTCATTAAAAAGGGCACGGTTTGGTAGACCTGTTAGATTATCATGGTGTGCTCTATAAGCTAAAATATTTTTCTGTTCTCTTAGCTCATCTTCAGCCATTTTTCTTATAGTTATATCTTGAGAGAGTGCAATAAAACCTATTTTAGATTCTGTTTCATCTTTCATAATTGAAAGAGTAGTGGATACATATACTTTCTCTTTTGATTTTGTAACCAAATAAGCTTCCAAACTAATTGAGCTTTCACTCAAAAACTCGTTGCAATAGATATTATTTTGTTCTATATCTTCTTTTGTATGAATTATAGACATATGTTTACCAATAATTTCACTCTCGCTATAACCTAGCATTTTTTCAGAGCCTAAGTTCCAACTAACTATCTTACCATCAAGGTCCATAGTAATAACACTATCATGAATTTGGTCTATTATTTGTGCTTGTTGAGATAGTTTTAGCTCTTGCGCTTTTTGCTTAGTTATATCAGTATGTGTACCAATCATACGAATAGCTTTTCCACTTTCATCATACTGAACTTTTGCACGATCACGTATCCAAATCCATTTTTTATTTTTATGTTGAAGACGATGAATACCCTCATATGAGCTAGTTTCACCTTTTATATTTTTGTTGATTCCTGCCATAGTCTTTTCAAAATCATCTTCATGAACAAGGTCTACCCAAGTAAAAAATTCATTTTGAAGTTCACTATCACTATACCCTAGCATCTCTTTCCACCTAGGTGAAAAATAGATACTGTTGTCAAGAAGATTCCAATCCCAAATACCATCAGTACTACCAATAAGTGCTAATTCTAAACGCTCTTTTTCTTCTTTTAAAGTTCTGATTTCTAAGGTACTGTTTTGAAGTTGGATGTTTAAGTCTTCTATATTTTTAATGAAATAGCCTTTAATAAATAGTTATTAAGAATAATTGTTTAAAATAAAGTATATCTAAAAATATGTAAGGAGTAGCTAGTTATTTAATAAATTTAGAATTTCATTTAATGATAGTTAAGTGTGTGAAATTAATATTTGAAGTGGTGACCCCACGGAGACTTGAACTCCGGTAACATGGATGAAAACCATGGATCCTAACCACTAGACGATGGGGCCACTAAAGAAAGCAACATAGCATAAATGCTTGTTGCGCGAATTATAGTAATAAAAGACTTAAAAAATGTTTAATTGTTTTCTATTATAGCTCTTTTTTTTCTAAACATTATATTTAAACTTTCAACTGCAAGCGAAAATGCCATTGCTGAGTAAATATACCCTTTAGGTACATGAACACCGAAACCATCAGCTACTAATACGAAACCAACAAGTATTAAAAATGAGAGAGCTAATACTTTTATTGTGTGGTTATTATCAACAAAATCTGAGATACTTTTAGATGCAAACATCATTATAATGACAGCGACAACTACTGCTATAATCATAATCTCGACATTATTAACCATTCCTACGGCTGTTATAACAGAGTCGAGGGAAAATATAATGTCTAAAAGTGCTATCTGAACTAATGTTCCAATAAAACTAATAGTTTTATTGTCTTCTCGATCTTCTTCTGTAATTCCTTCTATATCATCATGTATTTCAGTTGTTGATTTGGCTATAAGAAAGAGTCCACCAAGTATTAGTATGAGATCTCGTCCTGATATTTCGTTGCTAAAAATTTCAAACAGAGGAGTTGTAAGCTTCATAATCCAAAATAGTGAAAGAAGTAGTAAAATACGCATAATCATAGCAAGACCTAAGCCTATAATTCTTGCTTTTTCTCTTTTTTCACTTGGTAGTTTATTTACTAAAATGGCTATAAAAATTATATTGTCAATTCCTAAAACTATCTCTAATGCTGTAAGTGTTAAAAGCGCAATCCATGCACTTGGATCTTGTATCCATTCAAACATATGTTTCCTCATTAATTATATTTGTGGAAATATAGCAGATGAATAATTAAAGTTTAGTAATTATGAAATATTTTAAAATAAGGAGGAGGTATCAGAGCTTACGCTCTGATGTCCAAAGATGAACCAACACCAGTAAGTGCTGCGATCATTTGGTTTTGTGCTTGGTTTTGAGGTTCAACTTTAGTGCTTTCTAGAATTTTGTCTAGATTTTGCTCTTTAGTATCTTCTGCCATTTTCATAGCAGTCATCTCTAAACCAGTAGCCGGTCCTTGTCCAATAGGATTCATGATGTCTCCTTTGTTTAAACTCACTCTTTAACCAAAGGTTACGAGTAGAGTTTTAGTACTTCTAATTCAAAAAGAATTATGAAGTCACATTAGACCGAGCCGGAACAGACAAGTAATAGTTCCTTCAAGGTCACAAATGCTCAAATTTATATCGACCTAATAAAAATTATTTAAAGCTTACCCCATCATAACGATCATAGATCCACTCTGCAACAGCTTGTTTTTCCTCATTTGTAAGTTTACCTTTTTGAGAAGGCATAACTCCAAATTTTTCTAATGCCATAACTTCACACATACTATAATCTAATTTAGGGTTGTCTATATACTCTTTTATAAAAGCGATCACAACTTGACGGTGAACATCTTCTTCATCGTCTTTAATGATTATATTTTCTTTTAGTCTTGCTGAGACTTCAACCATTGGGGGTGCTTTCATATACTCTTTTTCATGTGTCTTTACTCCAGCTTCTTTATCTGCTTTCATAAGTGCAAATTTTTTCATTACATCTGCTTTAGATATGCTCTCTATATGACACTGTTGACACTTATTTTTAAATACTTCATAACCATCAGCTGCATAAACACCTGCAACTGCTAAAACTGTTAAAAGTAACTTTTTCATTTATATCCTTGTATAATTAATTTGTGAGATTATAACTTTTTTACCTTGATAATTGATTTTATTTAGAAATAGATCGTTCAATATTAACAATATTTTTAATTGTTTTAAGTACGCTATCTGGAGTTAAGCTAATGGAGTCAACTCCTCGTCTAACTAAAAATTCTGCAACTTCAGGATAATCTGAAGGAGCCTGCCCACAAATTCCAATATGTCGGTTATTTCGTTTTGCCCCAGATATAGCCATTTCTATCATCTTCATTACACCTTTATCTCGTTCATCATAATCAAAAGCAACAATTTGCGAATCACGATCTACACCTAATGTAAGTTGAGTTAAATCATTACTACCTACACTAAAACCATCAAATATCTCACTAAACTCATCAATTAATATAATATTATTTGGTATTTCACACATCACATAAATTTTTAAACCATTTTCGCCACGTTTTAGACCATATTTAGACATAGCTTCAATTACTTTTTTGCCCTCATCAACACGCCTACAAAATGGAATCATTAAAATAACATTATCAAACCCCATCTCCTCACGTACTCTCTTCATAGCTGCGCACTCTAAGGCAAATCCTTCCTTGTAGTTATCATGTGTATAACGCGCAGCACCTCTAAAACCTATCATTGGATTTTCTTCTTGTAGTTCGAAAGTGCTTCCACCAAGTAAGCTTGCATATTCATTACTTTTAAAATCACTCATACGCACAACACATGGTTTTGGATAAACAGAAGATGCAATAGTTGCCACCCCCTCAGAAAGTGTTTTAATAAAAAAGTCACTATTATCTTTATATGCTATTGTTAACTCTTCTATTTTCTTCTGTGTTGGTTTATTTAGTTTTTCAGGATGAATAAGAGCCATAGGGTGGGCTTTAATGTAGTTATTTATAACAAATTCCATACGAGCAAGTCCAACTCCATCTACAGGTAAAGATGAAAGAGAAAAAGCGAGATCAGGGTTACCAAGGTTCATCATAATCTCTGTTTTTGTTTTTGGTAATTTTTCAAGGTCAGTTTTTTCAATTTTATAGGCTAAATTCCCTTTATGTACATAACCTATCTCTCCTTGTGCACAACTGACCGTCACCTCAGTACCATTTTCTAAAATATTAGTTGCATTTTCAGCCCCAATAACAGCAGGTATGCCTAGTTCTCTACTTAAAATTGCAGCATGGCAGGTACGTCCACCACGGCTTGTTACTATGGCTGATGCAATCTTCATAATTGGTTCCCAATCAGGAGTTGTCATCTCTGCAAGAAGAACTTCACCTTCTGCGAAACTACTTAAATCTTTAGCATCTTTAATATAATGCAACTTTCCACTACCTATTTTAGTTCCAACAGCTTGTCCTTCACATAGGAGTTTGCCCTTATCTAAAAGGTGATACAACTCAAAAATAGAGCCTTTTTTCTGAGACTCTACTGTTTCAGGACGTGCTTGGACCATGTAAATATGCCCATCCAAACCATCTTTAGCCCATTCCATATCCATTGGTTTGTGAAAACCTGCCTCTTGAGAATAATAATTTTCCACCTTAATAGCATAATCAGCTAAGACCATAACATCTTCATCATTTACACAAAACTTCTCTTTTGCTTGTGAAGTGGTTGGTATATTTTTTGTATATTCAAGAGATATGTTCCCCTCATTTAACTTATCATTCAATACCATGGTAAGTTCTTTTTTCCCTAAACGACGTTTTAGTACGCTTTTATGACCTTTAATAAAGGTAGGTTTATGTACATAAAAACTATCCGGTTCAATACTGCCTTGGACAATATTTTCACCCAGTCCATAGCTACCATTAATAAAAACCACATCTTTAAAGCCAGTTTCAGTATCAATACTAAACATCACACCACTTACACTTATGTCTGAGCGAACCATCTTCATTACCACTACACAAAGATGTACATCTAGATATTCAAAATTATTATCATATTTGTAATGAATTGACCTATCCGTAAAATTAGAAGCTACACAACGCTTGTAAGCATCTAACAGCGCCTCTTCACCACTGATATTTAGATAGGTATCATTTTGTCCTGCAAAAGAGGCTTCAGGTGAATCTTCTGCTGTCGCTGATGAGCGTACAGCTAAACATAGGTCATCACCATATTCCTGCTTAAGATGGTTGTATTCACTAAGTATTGTCTCTTTTAAATCTTCTGGAATATCACACTCATGAATTATCTCGCGGCAAGCTTTCCCTCTTTCTTGAAGTTCACTCATATTATCAGGATCGATACTATCCAGTAAGGCATGCAGTTTATCCCAAGCAGAATTTACTTCTAGAAGATATTTATATGAAGTTGTTGTTATTGCGAAGCCATTGGGAACACGTATCCCTTGAGAACTTAGGTTCTGATACATTTCTCCTAAAGAGGCATTTTTACCACCCACTTCAAAAATATCTTCCATTCCAATTTCACTAAAGCGCTTTACATAACTCATATTTTATCCTTAGAAGTAATATATGAGATATAATACCATTAATAATTTTAAGGACTATAACTATGGGTAGAGCGTTTGAGTATCGTAAAGCATCAAAATTAAAGCGTTGGGGAAATATGTCAAGACTATTTCCAAAACTAGGTAAAGTGATTCAAATGGCAGCAAAAGAGGGTGGGGGCGATCCTGATATGAACCCTAAGCTTCGTACTGCTATTTTAAATGCTAAATCTGAAAATATGCCTAAAGATAACATCGAAGCGGCTATAAAAAGAGCAACTGCTAAAGATTCTAAAGATATGTCAGAGATCAATTATGAGGGTAAAGGTCCTCATGGTGTACTCGTATTTGTTGAATCAGCAACAGATAACAACACTAGAACAGTTGCAAATGTGAAAAGTTATTTCTCAAAAACAGGTGGTGAAATGCTTTCTACTGGCTCATTAGAGTTTATGTTCGATCGTAAAGCTATTTTTGAGTTCAAAAAAACTGAAAATATGGACATAGAAGAGCTGGAGATGGAACTAATAGACTGTGGTCTTGAAGAGATCGAAGAGGAAGAGGGCATAGTCCTAGTTACTGGTGATTATAAAGATTTTGGAAATTTAACTAAAGGCTTAGAGAGGCTTAAAATAGAGCTTTCAAAAGCAGAGTTAAAACGAATTTCTAATAACCCTACAGAGTTTAGCGAAGAGCAACTTGAAGATATTAATAAGTTAATGGAAAAACTAGATGATGATGAAGATGTTCAAAACATCTTTACAAATATAGCTTAAAAGCTATATGTTACAGTTTTAGCTTTTCAATAGTTGAATGATTTCATTCATCTGTTGAATATTAATTGATTCAGATTCATTCATACTTTTTCTAATATGAAGAACTTCATTTACACTTATTCCGTAAGGATCTTTTTTCTCAACTTTTGTTTTATCATTTTTAAAAGTAACCATATCAAGGTTTTTTCTTGAGTATTGTAAAAAGTAGAGTACTCTAAAATTACCAGTATGCTCTTTTTCTACACATATAACAGCCTCAGTGGCATTTTTAGTATTTACGTCACTAAACATCTCTTTAAACTTAGCTATAGGCATATAGCCTATATATATTTTAGTAAATAACTCATGGTAACGCACAACATCTTCACGAAGTAAGAACTCCATATCAAGAGTTTTTTTAGGGTTAGAACGTGATTTTTTAAGTATCCAAGCTAAAGTATTATAGTACCTGAAAGGGTAGATGTCTAAAACATCAGTACCAACTACTTTTTCATCTTTTATAATTTCAAATGGTTTTAACTTTCTCTTTTTAGTTGAAGCTATATAGTCTAAAGTAGGTGTAGCGTCAAATGGCTTTATAATCCACGTTGTTGCGTGAGCAGGGAGGGCATTCACTCCAACAACACCTTCAGTTAAAATTAGAAGAGCTTTTACTTCTAGTTTTGGAAAGTAGGCTTCTAAAAGAGCTTTTTTCTTTCTTAGACGTTTACGAAGAGAAGAGACTGATTTTGTAAGGGTCATTTCTACAAAATATAGCTCATTTTGTTTTGTAAATATAAGAGCGTCAAACTCTCCGATCTCATTTCTATTTGTACGACAGACTATACTGCCTTTTTCATCTAATGAGATCGTATTAGGAAGAGCATATGTTTTTTTAGTTCTATGAGGCCCTTTAACAATAAAATATTTTATATCATCATTTTCAACAGCATAGCGAAGTAGTTTTTCGTATACGAAGTTTTCAAATACTTGTCCTGAAAAAGATTGAAAATGCACTAAGAACTCAGGTGATTCACGATCAATACCATTACGTATCATCTTTAATATATGTTTTACACCATAATAATAGTATAGAACATTGTCGCCTATGTCGTCACTCGTTGAGTTTTTAATTGATTGCGTTATTTTTAACATGAATGTATTCTACCTTAATATTTAGTTGAAAAAAAGTCTTGGGTCAACCATATTTCCATTTAGTGAAACTCCCCAGTGTAAATGGGGACCTGTAACACGACCTGTTTTGCCGACCAGTCCAAAAATTTCACCCTTTTTAACTCTGTCACCTTTTTTCTTTTTAAACTTACTTAAATGACAATACATAGTTACTAAGCCTTCGCCATGATCTATAAAAACCACATTTCCATTAAAGAAAAAGTTACCTTGTTCTATGATCACTCCATTTAGTGGAGCCATCATAGGTGTTCCCTCTTTTGCACTTAGATCAATTCCACTATGTGGTTTCTTTGGTTTTTTATTAAAGTAACGTCTTTTTCCAAAATCATCTGAAAACTTTACATTCAGAGGTTTGATCATTTCCAAATCTTTAAATTTTTGAGTTGTAAAACTATTCAGTGCTGTTGTTGATCTCTTTTTTTCACCGTAGTGACGATCAAGATTTGTTTTACTAAGCGTGACATGCTTATTTGTTTTTAATGTAATGTACTGTTTTTGATACTCTTTATTTTTTATATTGATAGCTACACTACTCTCTAGTTCTCCATCAAGAACTCTGATCTCGTATGGTTTATTAAGGTCATAACCAAGTGGAATACCTGCGATCACTCTGTATGTACCTTTGCTAGATGTTTCTAAAACCATTAACTCTTGTTTTTCATGAAACGCTTTAGGTTTAGAAGAAGCGGTTACACTTAAAGCTACAACACCACCAGGTACAGCATGTTTTTTTGGAAAAGTTGATGCATATAGTGCTGAACAAAATAGTGCAAGAAGAAAAAATTTCATTAAATAAACTACCCTTTAACTCTTTTTATATATACTCATATTTATGAAATCATATCAGAACCTATCTCTACTGCAAAACTTGTATCGTATGAAGATGGCAGGTTTCGAATATATTGATCCTATAGTCATAAATAAGGCGAATATTAACCTCTCATTTGAGAATATGTTAGAACTCTCAACTGCAGTTAGTAAGTGCCATTTATGTGATCTAAGCAAATCCCGTTCTCAAAGTATGAGTGGCGAAGGAAATATTTACGCTGATGTTATGATCGTAGATGCTAGCGTATCAGATATACAAAATGATAGAAATAGTTATTTTGTTGGTAAAAGCGGTGAAATACTAGAAAAAATGGTTGAGAATGTTTTAGGCTTAAAAACTTCAGACATATATATAACACATATAGCAAAGTGTAAACCATTGGGAGCGAATAAAGTTTCAAGTTCTGAGTATAACAGTTGCAAACCATATTTACTTAGGCAAATAGAGCTAATTAATCCAACTATAATTATAGTTCTTGGTGATGAAGCTTATAGAGTTTTGAGTGAAGATACAACACCATTTGAAAATATAAGAGGACAAAAAATAAAATTTATGAATAAAAATTTAGTTACAATACACCATCCACAACACTTATTACGTAACCCATCTCTAAAAAAAGAGACGTTGTACGATCTACAAATGATAAAGAGCTTTTTATGAGAATATTACTACTTTTACTGCCACTACTTCTTTTTGCACAGAGTTATAAGGTCTCTAATATTCCTTTACCTAAGCTCTCTATTGAAAATTTAAATATTGCAGAGTGTAACCAAGAGTGCTTAGAACAACTTCTTGAAGATGAACAAATTTTTTCATTTTTAGCTCGTATAACTTCTAATTCATCAACACAAGAGTTAAAAGAGCAATTTTTTATATATAGCTCACTTTTAAACATTGCACATAAAAATGGTATTAATCAAGAGTTTAAAGTAGCACTACTTCTACCTTATAAAGTTATTGGTAGGTATGCTTCTATGACTACTAAAACAACATTTGCATATATGCTTGCAAGAAATACAGCTTTTGAGATAAAGAGTTATCAAGTAGAAGATGAAAGTGCTAAAGAGTTTCAAAAAGCCATAGAGCTTATAAAGCAAGATGGTTTTAACTATGTGATCGCACCACTTACACTAAAAGGTGTTGTAAATATAGCTACACTTAACACAAATTCTTTAGAGTTATATTTTCCTACAATTCATAAAAGTTCTCTGCAAGGGTACCGTTCTAACTTCTTTTTTGGTGGTATTGATTATAAAAAGCAGTTAAGTGAACTTATGAAAAATAGTGTCTCTCCATTAGCCCTTTTTTATGATAGCTCAGACTTGGCAAATAGGTTGAATAACTACACAAAAGAGATCTACGCTGAAAGTAATACTACATATAAAAAAGAGTTAGTTAGTTTTAAAATCAAAAGACATGATTCTAATTTGAAAAAAGAGTTAAAAGGTAATAGGAAAATTCAGCGCTCTTCTGTATTTTTAAATACTCCGATCGTAAAAAGTGCTATGATTATGTCACAACTTACACTATATGATGCAAATGTTACAAACATACTTTCCACGCAGATAAACTACGATCCTATACTACTTTCTATGACACAGTATGATGATCGTAGAACTATGATTATAGCTAACTCTATAGGACTAAACAATAAGGTAATTATAGAAGCCAACTCTCTTTTAGAAAATGATATTAACTATGATTGGATTAACTATGCTACGACTATTGGTGTTGATTATTTTCATCATAAGATAACAACAGCTGATCGAGAGTATCCACAAGAAATGATTGAAAATCAGATAGAGTACGACATAACACTTTTAAAGCCAACTTTTTCAAGATTTGTTAAGTATGTAACACCAGAAGATAAAAATATTAATACAGATGACTTAAATATTATTCCTAGACTATTTTCAAAAAAGACGTTCTAGCAACTCTTTTGCTTCCGAACTAAAACGTGAGACTCTGTTCTCATGATCTAAAAAAACAAGCTTAATGTTCATACTAAATACTTTCTCACTACCACGATATATAATTTGTTCTAATGTAAAAGATGCACTTTTGGCCTGAAGTAAGGTTGTTTTAACTTCAAGCATTTCACCAATTGTAGAAGACTTTATAAACTTAGCTTCGAGAGAAGAAGCAACAAAGTGACCACTTTCTAAAATAGGTGAGCTCCCAATATTAAAAAAAAGCTCACTACGAGCACGTTCACAAAACTTTAAATAGTTAGCATGATAAACAATACCACCTATATCTGTATCTTCGTAATAGACCCTTATCTTCATGCTAAACTCCTCTGTATAGGGGTTTTCGAGCCCTCTAAAATAAAACGGTACCAAAATTTTTGAAACTTAAAGCTCTTCTTGTTTATATTTTTTTGTATTGTACAGCAAACAAGCAACAATTGACTTAATTAAATAGTGTCTAGGGTAGGGGGGTATTCAAATATTATAATGCCCAAAAAAGTCAAGACAACTTTTTCAGAAATCTAATTCCTCTTTAACCTGTTACCCTAAGACACAATCACCTCTATTTTTTGATAAGCCTCATCGTTGAGTTGTAAACTTTCACAATAAACATTCATAGGCTTTTTATATTGAAGTGTTTGATGAAATCTTTTCTTTAACAAGTTTAGCTGGCTCCATTGCCATCTCTGCATTTTCTAAAAATATTATGCTCACTTGCAATCTCATTTAGTGTTCGATCACCTTTTAAAAGCTCTAGCACTAACTTAGTTTTTAACTCTGTTGAATATTTTGTTATTATTCTACTCATAATCTACCCTTTAAGAATTTTATTTTACCTTTTTGGGAATTAGTTCTTGATTTTTGTTGTACTAATTTCTTGGGGCATTATACATATTTAATGGAACTTTTTATGTGCTATATCTTAAATATTTCAGATCAACAGTATAGCTAAATCCTTGGCCCTGTTTTTAAACCTTAAGTAGACTTTTTTAGCACTTCTTAAAATATTAAACCTGTCAATTTAAAATATGAAAGGCATTATATATAGAATAAATGGATAATATTAGTAAATTTTTTTAATATAGAAAGCATTTAATGAATATAACAACGAGCGATTCGAAAAAACTGTTAGTACTCAATAAGCCTAAGGGTTATGTGGTCACACGATCTGACGAACTTGGTCGAAAAACAGTTTATAACCTTTTACCAGATTGGGTTTTTGATGATGGATGGATGCCTATTGGACGCCTTGATCTAGAATCAAAAGGGCTTCTACTATTTACAACTAACGGTAAGATAGGCGATGCGTTAACTAGACCTGGGAATTGCGTTAAAGTATACGAGATCTGGGTCAGGGGACATGTTACAGATGAACATATTGCAGAGGCCTTAAAAGGAGTGAAAAGTAAGAATGAATTACTAAAAGCTCTTGTTGTCGAAAAAATAGGTATTGGTGGAGCAAAAACAAAACTTAGAATACAAATTGATGAGGGTAAAAATCGTCATATAAGACGGCTTTTTGGGGCGTTAAAAGACCCGAAATTTGGAACACCATTAAAGGTCTTGAACTTGAGCCGAATCAGCATTGGGAATTTTAAACTCAACATCGAAAGTGGTAAGTGGCGTTACCTTTCATTAGAAGAGGAGAAAATGTTAATTAAAAATATTGATTAACATGGAAAGGCTACTTTATATAGATAATCATAAATTTTATTTTGTAGTATAGATATTGACTACAAAAAGATAGTGTGATATACTTGTACTTCTATTTAAGACTACAAATAAGTAAATTTCATATCAGTAGTTTAATGTTACAGTACAAAGGAAAAGTATGATTAAATTTCAAACTGGTAAGATTGCTAAAGCAGCATCTTTTTTAGGTAGAGAGGATATAGTTAAAGAGGTAGAGACCTACCTTAGTATGGGTCAATCAGTAGTACTTATTGCACCTAGAAGATTTGGTAAGAGTTCGATAATAAATAAAATTTTAGAAGATAATAAAAATCGTTATAAAATACTATCTATTGATCTAATGGGAATATACTCTAAAAGGGATTTTGCGGAGCATATAATAAATAATATTTATGCATCTATAGGAATTTATGGAATTATTGCAAAATTAAAAGATATCAGTATTGAGTTTTTTAAAGATATTACAAATCATTTAACATCACTAAAGCTATCCATAGAAGACATATCCATAGAGACAACAGGAAAGTTTCTTAAGCAGACTGATGAGGATAAACTATTATCTTATGCGTTAGAGTTGCCTGAGCAGATAGCAGTTAAGTTAAAACATAAGTATCTATTTGTAATTGATGAGCTTGGAGAAATTGATAAATTTCAGTCTAAAAATGAACTACTAGAGAAAATGCGCACAATCTTTCAAAATCAAGAAAATATAGTTTTTTTATTTGCTGGTTCACAGTATGCATTGATGACAAAAATATTCACTCATAAATCATCTGCATTCTATAAGTTTGCAGTGCCAATTGATGTGCCCACTATGAAGGCAAGTGATTTTCAAGAGTTATTTAAAAGTGTTTTTTACAGCAACAATATATCAATACCAAAAGATTTTGCAAAAGACATAGAGAAAATAAGCCAAGGAATACCTTATTACATGGTTAGAATAGCTCAACAAGTATTAATAGATGCAAAACTGAAAGATCAAATAAATACATATTGCTACTCAATAAGAGCTGCTTCTTTGAAAGTATATACCAAAGAAGTAAGTTATTTTGCATCAGAACTGAGTAAGCTAAGAGGAAGAAAATATGATTTTACTATACTTAAAGCGTTGTCACAAAATATAAATCATACAAAAGCATTAGCTGAATTAGGTGTTTCAAGACAAAATGCAAATACTATAATTAATTCTCTTATATCTATTGGGTTAGTTCAAAAGAGAGAAAGATATAGAATAATTGATCCATTTATGCAAAGGTATATTAAAAAGTTAGTTTAATATACTCTCACTATCGATAGATGTCAGGCTAGTAAATAGGAATAAAAATTTTAAGGAAAAAAATGAATATATTTAGCTTATTAATTAACATACTTATCTTCTTAAGCATTAGCATAGAAGCCAAATCATTACACTTAGAAAAAGATAATATAGAACAAGAAGTTAAAAATTCTATGTATATTAGTTTAACAAATAAAGAAAAAGAGTTTATAAAAAAACATCAAAACATTGTACTAGGAATCAATAAAGATTGGGAACCAAGTGTAATTGTTAATAAAGATGGAACATATTCTGGTATTGACATTGAAGTATTAAATCTTATTAACAAAATAAGTGGAGCTAACTTTGTTTTAGAAGCTTCTCAGTGGCATGAAATACTAAAAAAAGCAAAAAATAAAGAGATTGATGGCTTAACGATGAGTGCTATTTTTAAAGAAAGAGAAAAGTATTTTAATTTTTCACAACCTTATATAAGTATACAAAAATTAATTATTACAACGAAAGAAAATCCATCAAATATTCAAAAAATAGAAGATCTTGAGGGTAAAACTATTGGTGTGCATGAAAGTAACTTGCTAGACAATAGTGTAGCAAGTAAATTTACAAAAAGTAAAATTTTAAAACTTAAAACTTATGAAGATCTTATTATGAGTGTTGTAACTGGGCAAACAGATGCAATTATTGGGAATATTGCTATTTACTACAAAGCAAATAAAATGGATTTACCATACCTTCAGGCTTCATTAGGATTAAATGAAATAAGACATCTTGTTTTTAGTGTTAGGAAGGATTGGCCAGAAGCAGTTAGTATAATAAATAAGGCATTAGCATATATAGGTGAAAAAAAATTATTAGAAATTAAAAATAAGTGGTACTTGAATAATACTATGGGGATACATAGAAAAAAAACCAACTTACTGCTAAGCTATGAAGAAGATAATTATCTTTTAAATAAAAAATCTATCTCTATGTGTATTAATCCAAATATAATGCCTCTTGATAGTATTAAAAATAGAAAACAAATAGGTATTAATAAAAACTTTGTAAATATTGTAGAAAATTTAATTGGCACAAAGATGAAGCTAGTAGTCACAAAAAATATAGCAGAATCTTTAGAGTTTGTTAAAAGTGCTAAATGTGATGTATTAGCTTTAGCAGCTTCTTCTAAAGATAGAAAAAAATATCTTAATTTTACTACTCCCTACTTAGAACTAAATATAGGAGTTATGACTCATATTGATACGCCTACACTTGTTGATATAAAGTATTTAACTAATGCGACTATTGCTGTTGTTAAAGGCTGCACATATATAGATATTCTTAAAGATAAATATCCAAATTTAAAAATAATAGAAGTTAATAGTATAGATGATGGCATAAGAAAAGTGCTTTCAAAAGAGATATATGGTGTAGTTGATACGATAGCAACCATAGGATATCAACTTCAAAAATCTGATAATAAAAATCTTAAGATTAATTGGTCTTTTAATGAGCATATTAAATTTGGATTTGGGGTTAGAGATGATAATCAGGTTCTGCTAATAATTTTACAAAAAGCAGTTAAGAGCATTAAGCCTGAAGATAAAGAAAGAATACTAAACCAATGGTTTTCTATAGAGTATAATAAACAAGTCAACTTTGATCTTTTATGGAAAGTACTTTTAGTTGTTGGAGTAATTATTATATTAGTAATTTTTAGACAAAATGATCTGAAAAAATATAATAAACTTTTAAAAGAGCAAGTAGATAAAAAAGTAGCTGAAGTTAATAGTAAGAATAAGATGTTGTTAAATCAACACAAACTGGCTTCTATGGGTGAAATGCTTGCAAACATAGCACACCAATGGAGACAACCACTCTCAACTTTAAATGGAATATACATAAATATGGAAAATGATTACGAAGAGAAAAAACTAGATGAAAGAGCATTTAACAGTTACTTAAATAAACTAGAAAGTATTACTGAGTATATGTCAACAACTATCAAAGATTTTACTACCTTCTTTAGACCAGATAAAGTAAAAGAAGAGTTTGATGTTAAAGATATATTGATAAAATCAAAAGAGATGTTTGAATCATATTTAAAAGATAGTAAAGTTCAGATATATTTAGACCTTAAAGAAAATATTATTCTTAATTCATACCCAACTGAGTTAATGCAAGTTGTTTTTACTTTGGTTTACAATGCTAAAGATGCATTTAATATAAATCAAACAAATAGATATATTAAGATATCACTTTATAAACAAAATGATAAAGTGTCTATAAAAGTAAAAGATAATGCAGGTGGTGTCAAAAAAGAAAATATAGATAAAATATTTGATCCATATTTTACTACTAAACATAATTCTAAAGGAACAGGTCTTGGTTTATACATATCTAAAATAGTTGTAGAGAAAAGTATGGGTGGTATTTTAAGTGTTCAAAATGACACAGATGGTGCTGTTTTTACGATTGAAATTTAAAAAACTCTCTTTTTCCTTACTTTTATCTCTTAAAATCATATACTTGATTTATTGTAGGTACTAAAAATGAATGATTTAAAAAAGATGAAACTTTTATATGTTGAGGATGAGCTAGAAGTCTCAGCACAATACCTTAGATATTTTCAAACAAAATTTGAGTCTGTTTATACAGCAGAAGATGGAAAAAAAGCTATAGAACTGTATGAAGATTTGAAACCAGATGTTGTAATTTTAGATATTGATATCCCTTTGATAAACGGACTTGATGTTGCAAAAAAAATACGACTTAATGATAATACAACTCAACTAATTTTACTAACAGCAAAATCTGATAAGCAAAGCTTATTGAAAGCTATTGAACTTGGACTTATTACTTATCTTGAAAAACCTGTATCAAGGGAAGTATTAAAAGAAGCTCTTTTGAAATTATGTGAAACTGATAAAAGAATACTGTGTAAATTTGATGATAAAGAATATCTTTGGAATATACAAAAAGCTGAATTAAATTACAACGATGAGGTTATTAAATTAACAAAAAATGAGGCAAAATTGTTTCAGCTTTTTGTTAATAAAAAAAGCGACAATGTATCTTATCAAGAGGTTTATGAAGAGATATCCTTTGGTGATAATGGTAAAAAATACAGTGAACAGGCGATAAAAGCACTTATCAAAGCTTTGCGTTCAAAACTACCTAAAAATGCTGTTAAAAATATATATGGTGTTGGATATTTTATAGATTTTAAATAATTATTTCTTATATTAAAAACTCCCTTTTTTCTCCCTTTTTATTTGTACAATAGTATAAAGCAGTTCTGTGTATTGCATTTTGCACCTCCGAACTAAAAATTAAAGGATTATATAATGTTTACTCCACAAATAAGCAAAATCACAAAATCAATACAAAAGAAAAAAATATGAAACTAAACAAAAAACTAATAGCACTAAGTACAGCAGTTGCGATCGCACTAAGCGGTTGTGGTGGCAGTGGAGAGTTCAGTGACACTGATCCCTCAGCTGGTTTAGTAACAGGACAA
>WTBY01000009.1 GCA_013138865.1 Helicobacteraceae bacterium
TCAAAACGAAAACAGCATCTACTCTATTATATATAGACTCGGATTTGCTTGAATTATTAATGAGTGACGAGCCAGAATTAAACCCAACATACGAAGTCACTGAAATTACCGCTGATGACAGTGATGACTGGATGCTCAGCTTCTTGCAATCTCCCGCATTTTTGAAGCTGCCAACAGAAAATATTCAACAACTTCTGACCCACATGGAAGAAATTCCTGTGAAAAAAGATCAAGCTGTCATCACCCAGGGTGATACAGACGACAACTATTACATCATTAAATCTGGCTCGTGTAATGTGCATCGCCAACCTTATAAAGGTTCAGCAAATGTTTTATTGGCCACCTTACCTAAAGGTAGTGGTTTTGGTGAGGAAGCACTTATTAGCAATGGCACTCGTAACGCCACTATCACAATGCGTGAAAATGGCTCGTTAATGCGATTGAAGAAAGAAGACTTCTTAAGATTACTCATCACCCCCCTTATTCCTTATTTTGAACATAGCGAAACAACTAAGAAATTAGATGAAGGCTGTGTTGTTATTGATGTTCGCTCAGAAACAGAAAGTAAACAAAAACCTATTGAAGGTTCCGTCAACATTCCCCTTAGCATGTTAAGAGTGAAATTTGATAGCTTAAACCCGGAACGTGAATATCTACTTGTTTGTAATGATGGTTCCCAAAGTGCTGCAGCTGCATTTTTAATGATTCAAAACGGCCTGAACTGTAGCGTACTTAAAGGCGGAATAAATAATTCAAAAGGTAAGATAGTTGCTAACTTCAAATAATGGTACTTTTGTATATTTTTCTTTTAGTTCTGAAAATGTTTCATTCAAAACACTTCCCATAAATACATCAGCTTCATCCATATTTTTTTGATGTATGGCTATTGATTTATCTATTTTGTCAAAAAGATTATTTAATTTGGAAACTATTCTTTGTAGTTCTGAAAGTGGTGGTGTTGGTATATCCATTTCATTTATTTGTTGTGAACTTAGGTTTGGTTGTGCAGCACCTAATGATTGAGCTAGATTTTTTTCTATCTGAGTAGTTAAAAAATAAAAAAGATAACTTCTTAAATCAGAGTTGTCTATTCTAAATAATCCAACCCTTTGGTTAAGATATGATTCATCATCTTTATCATATAAACCAATTTTACCAGTTGTTGCACCACTCATAGCAATTAATAAATCATTTTTAATTATTTTATAATTATCTAAATTTTTTGAATAATCACTTAAGTTGAAATACACAACATCATCTAATAAAACTTTTTCATTTTTTATATTTTTAATTCTAACAATAGGTAATCCATCACCTACAAATAATTTACTTTTAAATGCATATCCATTTTGAAGTTTAGTAATGCTTTCTAATTTTTCCCACTCCCAGCCATCAGGAAGCTCATATAGCTCACTCATTAATATCTTTTCCAATTAATATAGCTTCAATCTCATCCATCAAATCATTTATTTTTTGATTATTACCTTTGATATTTTCAACTAACTCAATTGTCACGCGATCAGTTAAAATAAGCAGGTTGAAAGCTAAAAAAGCTTCATAGAAAAATCTTAAACCTTAAAAAAATAAATTAGTTTGTTAAACTCTTTTTTTAGATAAAAAGAGGGCTTCATAAGATTTTACAAGTAACTCTTTTTCAATCTCAGTTATGATTCTAAATCTTTTATATTTAATTTATTAATTGCGACATCACTATATATCAAAAATATGATTTAAATTCTCTTTTACGACTGAATTGTTATGTTTAGTCATATTGTGTATAATACAGTCAAAAGAAACTAAAGGGATGATGTAACTATCTTACATCTCCTCTGAAACCCCACATATAATGGGTTTTACCCCTTTAGTTACTCTCCATTCCAATCAACATTATTAACACCACCAAAATTTTGAGGGTGTGGTTGAGTATCTGAATCACTTAACAACTCTTTAAATAATTCCATAGATTTTTTATAACCATTTATCTTATAAGGAATATGATTAATCCTCTTATTAATGTCGAAGATACTCTCTCCCTCATATAAATCCATCTCTATAAATTTTTTCATATCATTCATAGAAGAAATTACACTCCTATTGGAAGTTTTAGAATATTGAATATTTTCTAATGAATCTAACACTTTTTCAAATTGGGATTGAGAAAATCCAAGTTCCATCAATATTTTAAAAATAGGTTGAGAAATAGTCTCCTTAAAATCTTTAAAATCATTAGATTTTAATCCAAATATAAAAAATGAGAATAGAGTTTTATCATTTGTTATCAACACACAGTTGTATCTACTAAATTTAAGTAAGTTACAATGATAATTATCTATATCACTATATTTAGTTGTATCAATCTCAACCATTTCAACTTTTAGTTTATCTGATAGTTTTTTAGTTAGTTGTAGGTTCACTCTTCACTCCTTATCTGTTTTTAAAATTGTACTAAAACTTCATTGATTATAGCTCTCTAGCATCAAAAACTTCTTTAGCTGCAAGTAGTGCATTAGTAGCTGCTGGGAATCCACAATAATCAATCATTTGAGTAATAGTAGCAATAACTTGCTCTTTTGTAGCTCCACGGTTAAGTGCTGCATCTACATGAACTTTTAACTGAGGTGTTGCATATCCTAACACTGTTAATGCACTAACAGTAATTAGCTCTTGCGTAACACTATCTAATACTTTATCTGTTTCTTTATAAATATCACCATACGCAAACTCAACATTTATTTTTGCAAAGAAAGGTGAAATCTCTTCTATTCTTCTTATGTAAGATTCTGCATCTTCACCAAGATGTTTTTTTAACTCGTTTATACCTTCTTCATAACGATCATTCATTTTTATCTCCTTATTTTTTATGAAATTTTTCTACTTAAACTTATCTCTTATCTCTAAAAATGGTTCTAAATTTTCAAAGAAAATATCTACAAGTTTAGGATCAAAATGAGTTCCTTTTTCATTTTTAAAGAGTTCAAATATTTTTTCATCATTCCAAGCTTTTTTATAAACTCTATTACTTCCTAATGCATCAAAAACATCTGCCATAGCCGTAATACGACCGTATATATGAATATCTTCACCTTTTAAACCTCTAGGGTATCCACTACCATCATATTTTTCATGATGTTCATGAGCAACAGTTGCTGCTGCTTTAAGTATCTCTCTATTAGAACCTTTTAAAACGTTATAACCTATCTCTGAGTGAGTTTTCATTATTTTCCACTCATCAGCATCCAAACTTCCTGGTTTTTTCAAAACATTGTCTGGTATAGCTACTTTACCTATATCATGCATAGGAGAAGCATCATAAAGTAGTTCAGCCTCTTTTTTACTAAGTCCATATTTAAGTGCTAAGAGTTTAGAGTATTGTGCAACACGTTTTACGTGATTACCTGTCTCTTGCGAGCGAGACTCTCCGATCTCACCCATCTTATAAATCACTTCTCTTTGAGTATCTTCTATCTCTTTGTGCAGGTTTACCATATCTGTAATATTGTACTGAATACTCATAAACTCTATAATATTATCGTTTAAATCTACAATTGGAACTATCAATGTATCTAAATAAATAGTATGTCCATCTTTAGTTATATTTTTTATAGTACCTTTAAAATGATTTTTAGAAATAATTGTACTCCATAAGTTTTTGAAAAAGCTATCAGGAACACTATTATCTCTAAGCATTGGAGTATGTTTTTTTCCTAGAAGTTCCTCTTTTTTAAAACCAGTTACCTTTTCATGAGTCTCATTTAAGTATGTAATATTTCCTTTAGTATCTGTCCTAGTAAAAGATGCTGTACTCTCTATTGCTTTTTCATATTGAGACAATAAGTTCATTTTATCTTTTAAACTTTGGTTTGAATCATTTAGCTCTTTTTCTAAGACTTCTTTTAACTCTTCTAGTTCTGTAATATCGTGTCGTATAGCAATGTATTCTAACACTTGACCTTTATTATTTTTAATTGGAAATATTGTTGCATCTACAATATAAGAAGTACCATCTTTTCTTTTATTTTTTACTTTTCCATACCAAATATTACCAGATTTAATAGTCCACCATAAATTTCTAAAAGTCTCTTTATTCATGTTACTATGTCTAACTAAAGAGTGAGGTTTACCTAACAGTTCTTCTCTTGAGTAACCAGATAATTTTACAAAAGCATCATTAACATATGTTATTTTCCCTTTTAAATCTGTTTTTGACACTAATGTAGTTTTATTCATTACATTTTGGAGTTGTTTTATGGTAGTTATTTTTTCTCTATTTTGTTTATAAAAATAGAATATTACTAAAATGAATAAAATACCTATAAAAAATTTCATAATTTGTGATATAAATATTTTTTGAATTCTATTGTCATCTCTTAGCGAAATAAAATAACCAATATTCTCACCTGATATATCTTCAATAGGAATAAAGACTACTATTTGATGTTTATTAACACTGTCTATCTCTTTTGCAAAAGGTAGGTTATATTTTAAGTTCTTTTTGATTTCACTTTCAACTTGTTTAAGTTCATTGAATATTAATGATTTATTTGCATGAACTCCATCTGACATATAATAATTTTTACTTGCACAAAATTCATGGTAATACTCTTTTCTATTCTCAGCTGTTACAACTTTATCAATTATATGTTTATTTAAAATCATGGAATATTGTCCGTCAAGAGTCTCTTGCATCTGATTTATTACATACTTTGGACTAATAGATGACTCAACACTTCCAATATATTTGTTATTTGGATTAAAAATTGGGTACACATACCTAAACCCACCAAAGTATACACCTAATTCAAATCCATAAATTTTATTTTTTTTTTGCATAACTTGTTGAATACTATCTCTAAAAAGTAAGCTGTCACCAAATTTATTTGGTTTGTGAAATCTTAAAAAACTTGTTCCATCTGCTAAATGAAAGTGAAACTGTAGTATTCCTTTTTTTGACATTCTTTCATATTTTTCTTTTAAAAGCTCATATAATAGTTTTCTATTACTCTCTTTGTTAATATTATTATTTGCATCATTTACTAAAGCAATAACATTTTCATTCATTAATACATCATCAAAAAGTGCTTCAGAAATTCTTTGATTAGAAATAATTTTCTCATTATACTGAAGTGTTAAGTCATATATTTTTTCATCGAAATATCTGTTTTTTCTATAATTTAATTCGGAATAAATAATCATAGATAAAATGAAAACAGTCAAAATGAAAATGAAGTTCTCTTTTATTATTAAGTTTTTTAAAAAATTCATTAATTAGCTACCTTGTATTAATTATATAGTTTATATAGCATTACTAATCAAAGAAGTATGGGGGAGTGCAACCGGACTACCTTAGTTTATTAACAACTAAGACTCATGGCTTTCCGTCCTTATTTCACAATAAGTTTGGCTAATATATTAATTCGTTATAATACACAAAAAAACTTAAAATATTCAACTCATTAGTAGTATAATAAATAAAATAGAATAGAAAGTACTGCATGATTAATAGAATAAAATCAAAATTTATCGAGTATGATCCTGCTTTCGAAAAGCTTTTTATATCTGCTAGAGTTCTGCTTACTATGGCGCTATCTCTTTTTATATTTGAGTATATTTTATGTTTCGATCGTAGTGTAACTACATGGATAGCTATATTTGTTTTCTTTGCTGCGATCACTACTGCTTTTGGTAAGTATGCCTTAAGAAAAAAAGTTTTACTCTATTATGTACTTAGCTTTATTGTGGCTCTTTTCTTAGCTTCTTTACTTAACCCATACTCTGTATTAGGTATGAGTGTTACAGTTAGTGTAGCTTTTTTTGCTTTTTATATTCGTAGATTTGGAGAGGAGTTTTTACTCTTTCCACCTATGATCACACTTATTTTTACGATCTCACTTATGCAGTTACCAATACCACTAAACAAGTTTGATCAGCTTATAGCTATTGTTGGAGTAAGCGCTCTTTTATACTACCTAATACTATTTAGATTTTCTTATTGGGACACACCAAAAGAGCTAAAAAGATTAATTTATCAGTTTTTAAAAGAGCTATACTCTAACTCAAGAAACTATCATACAACACTTAATTCTGAGAGTAGTTCACTTTTTTACTTATCTCCTAAACTAAGCATAATTAAGTTAAAACAAGAGTCTCAAAAATTCTACACGATGGGTAATAAATGGATCATAGACACTGAAAGAAAAGAACATTGGGAATCGATCTGGGCATATAATTACATAATCACTAAAAGAGTTTTAAATCTTCGTGAGAGCATGAACCAATTAGCAAAGCTTGATCAGAGTAACTATCCAACGTATATTGAAGAGTTGCAAAATGTAAATACTCTATTTTTCTCACTTTTAAGAACACTTGCATATTTACCCAATGAAAAAGAGACTCTTAAGATGCAGTACGACCTTATTTTGCAGAAGCTAGATAAACTATCAGAAGAGTTTTTTGAGAATAAAGATCTAAACATAGAAGCACAAGAGCTAAAAGTTTATGTAGATGTTTGGTTTGCCATGAGAAAAATAACTGTTTTATTATATAAGGTTAGTGAAAATGTTCAGCTTCTTAAGTAGTCTAAAACAGCACGATATGCTAGGTATTAGAGTAGCTATAAGTATAGCTATTGTCTTTTTGATCTCTTACTTGTTCTCTTTAGAGCGAAGTTATTGGGCTGTTATTACTATTATTTCTGTAAATATTAGTATAAACTTTGCAGATATTTTAGCTAGATCTTGGTTTAGACTTCTGAGTAGTGTACTAGGGCTTTTCAGTGGAACTTTAATATATCACTACCTGCTTTGTGATAGTTCTTCTTTAGTTTTATACATAGCGCTAATGATCAGCGCAGGAGCAACACTATTCTTTATGTTTATAAACTATCCATTAGCTATGTTTTTTAACTCACTTTTTGTTGTTTTTATTTTTGTATCATTTGGTAATTGGAATGAACATCTACTTGAAGTTCGACTATTTCAAACTCTGTTAGGTTCTGTTGTATCTTTAGTAGTTGCATATCTGTTAATTAACAAAAATAGTACTACTGTGATTTTTAATGATGTCATGAAACTTTACGATGAAACTGCAGAGTTACTTAACAACTTTGAGAGTATGTCCGAGAGTAGGTTTGTTGAATTTCAAAAAGTTCATCAACTACAAGAAGAGATTTCGTTAGCTATGCTTAACTCAAAGTTTGACTATAAAAACCAAAAGTTCTATATACAAGTAAAAGCAACCCTACCACTTTTTGATGAACTTATATACACCTACGATCAGTGGTACGATATGTATAAAAAAATGGAAAAAAATAATTTTTTAGATCAGATGTATTCAAATTTAAACATAGCAATAAACTCCAAAGAGCAGTTTAGATCACCAGATCTAAGTGCAACTACTGTCCAAGAAGAGGTTATAAAAATTTACTATGAACTTTTTTTAAAGAGAGCTATAGAGCTAAAAGGTAGTTGTAATGCATTTTAAAAAAGAGAGTATGTTTGAGATTGTTAACTCCTTAAAAACTAAACTAAATAGTTGCGATCACGTAAGTTTTAATGTACTTAACCCCGATGTTTGTGACTCTACTTACTCTGGAACTATTGTTGAATTTGATGATGTTGAATATATTTATAGATCATATAGAGCCTATCTAGACTTAGCTATTTTACTATTTTGTAAAATGAGAACACCTAAGTTAATAAATAAGAATATAGTCAGTTTGGAGTTTGTAAAGCTGAACACTCAAAGCTCTTTTCATAACACTAAACTAAACTCAAAAAGTGAAAAGTATGGTGTAGAATCACACTTTTTTAACATACAAAAAAATGAAGAACCTTTTTTTATAACACACTATACTCAAGCTCTTGAAAATGTAAACATTTCCTCAAGGCTAAAAGTTTTAAACCTTGGTGTAAATAGAGCTGATGAGTTTGAAGTTATAAAAGAGATCGTAGGTGATGAAGTTTTTAATAGTATGGAACTTACAGGAGTCGATCACTCTCAAAGTGCCATAAAGTATGCAAAAAAGAAGTTTCCAACTAAAACTTTTTATGAAAAAGATCTAAATAGTTTAGATGATCTTAGTTTAGGAAAGTTTGATTTAATTATAAGCATAGGAACACTTCAAAGTCCTAGCATAAACTTTAAACCATTTTTTAACTCTCTTGTGCAGAACTATTTAAACAAAGGTGGTTCAGTAATTTTAGGTTTTCCAAACTCAAGGTGGATCGATGGAGAGATGATTTACGGAGCAAAAATGGCAAACTATAGTGAGTCCGATCTATCTCTAGTTATAAAAGATATTCACTATGTAAAAAAGTACCTCCAACAAAAAAAGTTTAGAGTTAGAGTTAGCGGTAGAGAGTATATATTTTTAAGTGCTACAAATATTAAGGCAACAGATGAAAACGATCAAATATAAAAACAGATGAGTAAAATAAACTTAAGGCTAAGTCTCTGCCTTGGGAGAGAGCAAAAGCTTTCGATCGCTATGCTATATTTAGTGAGTTTGTTGAGTTGAAAAACGAATTTAGTGAGCTTTGAAGATGGAGACATAGTTATGAGTGGAACACCAAAAGGTGTAAGCAACTACAAACTCAACGATCACTTTGTAGGAAAAGTTTACGCAGGTGAAAAGCTTAGGAACTTTTTTTTTCATTTTAGCTGCTTATTTTAAGTGATCGCTTGACAGTCAAACGGTATTAATAAAATATAAAAGTAATTTTGTCGATAAAACTCCGATGTATATTAGAAGAAATTTTGAGGGGAAAAGTGTAAAGTTTTAAATGAGTTAATTTGGATATGCTACAATATGATTAAACTGTATAAGAAGGAGTCTGCATATGTACACTATTAAGCTTGATGTAAATGATACTATCTATGATAAGGTAATGTTTTTTTTAAAAAATATTCCAATAAAAAATTTAGAAGTGCAAAAAGTAGATGATAGTCAAGTTAAGAGACAAGATGATATTGTAAGCTTTTTTCAATCAAGTCCTTTAAAAGGTGAATTACAACTTGAAAGAGAAAGTGAAATATATAACGAGAAAGTTTCTTTTTGAAATACCTACTTGATACAAATATTATTTCGGAATTTATATCCAAAACTCCCAATAAAAATGTAATTAATCACATTTCAACTCTTGATGAAAATGATTTATATTTGTCTGTAGTTACTATTGGAGAAATTAAAGCTGGTATTGAAAAGCTTGATAAGGGTAGTAAAAAAGAAAAATTATTATATTGGCTAGAAAATGATTTAGTAAATAGATTTCAGAATAAAATCATTGATATAGATACTAATATTATGCTTCAATGGGGTGTAATAAATAATAGACTAAAAAATCTAGGTAAACCGCTACCAATTATGGATTCTCTAATTGGAGCAACATGTGAAGTAAATGATTATATTTTAATAACTAGAAATGAAAAAGACTTCAAAAACCTAAATATTAAAATTATAAATCCATTTATTTAAGTCCTTTGAAAGTCCGTAGAAAATTATTATATCTGAGATATATTGATTAAATATGAGAGTTAATGAAACACAACAAAATATGTTATGATTATGTAAACTATTCATAACATAAGTGAGAATATCATGACACACATTACTAAGAAGTGGATATGGGAACATGAAAACTTATAATGTCCTCCTATAAAGTAGACAGTTTCATGTATTCAACTACCTCTTATTTTTGGAACACTATTTTCAGCAATACTTAAAAATGAAGAAAAGTTCCAAAACCTACAGGTTATTGAACTTGTGTATAAATATTTTTCCTCGTTACACCTCTCCTGAGGTGTAATGGTGTAGTTTCTTCTTAATTTCCATAATTAACGCCTACCATTTAAGGGACATTCTGTCTTTTTAA
>WTBY01000005.1 GCA_013138865.1 Helicobacteraceae bacterium
ATTATACTGTTTTAGTAGTTTAAAGATGCTTGATATTAAGGTGTTTGTGTTAGAATTTTTGTAATTTTTGTAATTTTTGTAATTTTTGAGACTGTTTTGGGTTTAGTTATTTCACAGTCTCATAGGAACACAATAAATTACCTAGCGGAAATTTATGGTTCTATTCGACCGTTATACTCAAGGGACTAAATGAAAAAAATAACTGTACAAGTAATTACTTTAGGGCATATGCCAATAGGATTTAATACCAATAAGATAGAAAAATGGAAATCTGAAGTATTTGAGATTTCACAAAATATTGAAAATTATTCAATGAATCAAAATTCGGATTCTGTATCTTGGGCATACTCAGATGAATTATTAAAAGAAGAATTACCAAATAATATCACAACTGATATCCTAATTGCTATTGCCAATGTACCTTTAGATGACGATTGGTATTCACGGAGAATTGAATCCAATAAAATTGTATTAACATTACATGAAATGAAAGAGATATTATCAAATAAAAATATTCCTATAGAAAACCTCGTTCTTTATTTATTGTATGCGTACACACTGGCTTTTATTAAGTATGACAATAATCTACCTCACAATGGAGCGGAATTTGATATTATTCATGATGAAACACGTGGATGTTTATTTGATATGCATGGAATAAAAACTGATGTAGTTTATTCTTGTAATAAACCTATTATATGTTCATCATGTATCGAAAAACTTAAGTCAGGGAAACTTTCCTATGAAACCATTAATACTGCAAATGAAGAAATTAAAAAAATTAGAAAAGATTTATTTTTTCAATTAGCAGACTTTATTAAGAAGCACCCTATATGGGCATTAATAATTTCTGGAATATCAGCAATATTATTAGGTGCTTTAGGCTCAATGCTAGGTACTCTAATTTACGAAAGTATAAAAGCTATTACTAAATAAAAAGTATAACAAATTCGTGGAGCGAATAGTTTTCCGTGTTCCATAAAGTGTTCAAAAAGTAAAAACTGCAAAGTTCCACAAACCTTAAGGGATTATGGAGCAAAAAAAGTGAGAGGATTGACTTATTAGTAAAACGAACCATAATCTAACTAAGATCATGTTACACTTTGCACTATAAAATAACCCAAGAAAGGAAATATTCCAAAGTATAACTATTTATACAAGCCTAGTTTTATGGATTTGGAATGTTTGTGAGATTTAAATATATGACAAATTGTAATATTTTTAAATTAAAACGAAACAGTAGGGTATAGTTAGAGTATGGAAAGATTAGTAGAGATAGAAAAATTTGAAGATGAAGAGGTAGTTGAGAACACTCTTCGTCCTGATGCTTGGAATGATTACATAGGTCAAGAACAGATCAAAAAGAATTTAGGTGTATTTATAGAAGCCTCTAAAAAAAGAGACGAAGCACTGGACCATACCCTTTTTTATGGACCTCCAGGTCTTGGTAAGACAACCTTAGCTCTTATTATTGCAAATGAGATGGGAACAAATATAAAAGTAACGGCAGCCCCTATGATAGAAAAGAGTGGAGACCTTGCAGCAATTTTAACAAACTTAGAAGAGGGAGACATACTCTTTATAGATGAAATACATCGTCTATCACCAGCAGTTGAAGAGATCTTATACCCATCTATGGAGGACTTTAGACTAGATATTATTATCGGTAGTGGTCCTGCGGCACAAAGTGTTAAAATAGATCTGCCTCGTTTTACTTTAATTGGAGCTACAACTCGAGCAGGAATGCTTTCAAATCCTCTTCGTGATCGTTTTGGTATGAGCTTTAGAATGCAGTTTTACTCACATGATGAGTTAGCACAAATTATACTAAAGGCTTCAAGTAAGCTAAATAAAGAGATAGATAGCAATGCATCTAAAGAGATTGCAAAAAGAAGTCGTGGAACACCACGTATTGCGCTTAGACTATTAAAACGTATACGTGACTTTGCTGATGTTGTTGATGAAGATACTATTTTACTTTCACGTACAAATTACGCATTAGAAGAGTTAGGAATTAATTCATATGGTTTTGATGAAATGGATATACGATTTTTAGAGTTTCTTATTCAAGCTAAAGGTAAAGCTGTCGGATTAAGTACGATCGCAGCGGCTCTTAGTGAAGATGAAGGAACAGTTGAAGATGTAATTGAGCCTTATTTATTAGCAAATGGTTTTTTAGAGAGAACAGCTCGTGGACGACTAGCAAGTAGAAAAACATATGAATTTTTAAGACTCACTCCACCAACTGAACAAAAAGGACTTTTTTGAAACAAGAACATTTAGTTATGGGTATATTTTTAGTAACTCTTTATGCAATGTTTGTACTCTATGAACCATTTTTAATGAATATTTCAATAGCTACTCTTTTGGCACTCTCAACTACTGCAATACATCAAAAATTTATTAGTTTGACTCACTCTGATCTAATTGCATCAGTTATTTCTACTACACTTTTAGCACTTCTCTTTTTTGTACCTATAGGCTATTTTTTAGGTACATTTACAGTAGAAATAAATGCATTGAAAATAGAACAATTGCAAAAAATATACACTACTTTAGAGCATTTCGCTTTAACACTTCCAGATGTATTAAAACCAATGGTTGATAAGCTTAAAGAGTCTAACTTTGAAACAAATATAGCTACATATGCGATCTCTTTTACAACTACAATAGGAAAGCATTCAGGTGGATTTATAAAAGACTCATTACTGATTATTCTTTTTTACTTTTTTGTACTTTACTACGGAAGAGAAATGGTTCGTTATATAGTTCAAGTTAGTGGACTAGAAGAGAAACATACAACACAAGTTGCTTGTGAAATTTCAACAACTATGAGTGTTGTTTTTTACTCTGTAATTTTAACAGCTATGTTAGAGGGTGCACTGTTTGGAATGGTGATAAGCTACCTAGGTTATAACGGAATTTTATTTGGTATTATGTACGGCTTTGCTTCATTTATACCTGTTGTAGGCGGTGTCTTAATGTGGGTACCATTTTCTATATATGAGTACTCGGTAGGACATGAAGCAAATGCCATACTTTTAGCGATTTACTCCATTGTTGTTATCTCTATTTTAGCTGATACTATACTAAAACCGTTAATTATAAGATATATTGGAACTTATGTAGTAAAGATGAAGGTGAAGACAAATGAGTTAATTATTTTCTTCTCAATTCTTGCAGGATTAGCTTCATTTGGGTTTTGGGGTATGATTATAGGACCTGCGATAACCTCTTTTTTCTTAGCTATTTTAAGACTTATAGAAGTTAGACAGAAGAGTTTGAAAGAGCTTGTAAAATCTTCTAGTTAGTAGTAGTTGCAAAAGAGGCTAGCTCTTTTACAAAGCTACTCTCAGTTGAGTTTAAAATGTCTTCAGCTTTTGAAGAGTCTACTTGACCTTCAGCTCTAAAGATCTCTTTAAATGCTACTTTAATCTCATTTAGTTCATCTTTATCATCTATGCGACGTCTTAGACCAATAATATTTAGCCCTTTAACTTCTGCAGGATTTCCTTCAACTAAAGTGTATGGAGGAATAGAATTTTTAGCATTAGAAGCACCACCAATCATAACACCACCACCTATAATTAAGTTATCATGAATAGTACTAAGTCCACCGATAATAACTCTTTCATTACACTGAACACCTTCATGCAGTGTTACTCCATTTGTCAAAATAACATTATTAGAGATATTAACACCTGTGTATAGTTGTGAATATGCCATTATAAAGCACTCATTATCAATATTAAGATCTAAGTTTTCATCACCTTGTAATCCTATTTGTGAGAATTCTCGTATTTGAACACTCTTACCAATATTTACAGACGCAACACCATTGCCGACTCTTGTAAAAGAGTATATTTTACTATTTTCACCTATAGTTACATTGTCACTTATAATAACATGAGCTTCAAGTTGAACACCATCTTTTAAAACTACGTTTTTTCCAATAGTACAAAAAGCTGATATTTTTACATTTTCACTTATTGTTGCACTCTCATCAATGATCGCAGTTTTATGAATCATTTGAAGTCGCAATCTCTAAAGTTATAATGCTGTCTTCGATCGAAGCTAATGAGCCACGCTCTCCACTCTTAATGTACGCTACAAAAGCTTCAAGCTCTTTTATGAGAGGTTCATCTTTTTTAATATGACAACCACGAGTTACAAAAGAGTTATTAACACTAAATCCTGAGTACTCGTTTAGTGTTTGTCCCATAAGATCAGCTTGAAAATAGCCATCTTTACAAGCAACTTCAATTTGACGTTTTTTAAATGGTGTTAGCCAGTTTGTAGTAATATCTGCGATTACTTCATTTTCAAGTTCAAAACATAAAACTGCATTATCTTCATGATGATTATGTATTTTACGAGATTTATATATAGTGCTCTTTAAAATATTACGTCCCGTGATGAAGCGAATAAGGTCTATATCGTGAACACTTAAGTCTGTTAAAACTCCAACATCTGCTATACGTGGAGGGAATGGTCCAACTCTTGTGATCGCTACTGAGTAGATCTCTTGAGAAGTTAGCTCATTTTTAAGTGCTTGAACAACTGGGTTAAAACGTTCAACATGACCAACACAACTTTTTAGGTTTTTAGCATTTACAGCGTCAAGAATGATTTTAGCATCTACGATCGTAGATGCTGCAGGTTTTTCTATAAAAATATTAACATTTTTATCAATACACTTAAGTGCAACTTCTTTATGTAAAAAAGTAGGAACTGCAATAATTACAGCGTCAGGTTTTGCAGATGTCAACATTTCATCAATATCAAGAAAAAACTTTTCATCGTAAGGATCGTTTTGCACAACGTCACACAGAGCGCAAATATTTACATCACTTATATCTTTTAAAATACGATAGTGATTTTTCCCCATAGAACCTAAACCAATAATTGCGATGTTTAACATGTTAAGCCTTTAATGTTTTTACTATATAATTTTGTTCTTCTTCACTTAAATAAGGACTCATAGGAAGTGACATAATCTCTTCGCTTACTCTCTCGCTTATATTAAAATCACCTTTTTTATAACCAAGTCCTACAAATGCTTCTTGCAAGTGTAGTGGTATAGGGTAGTGTACAGCAGTTGGTACACCTGCCTCATTTAATTTTTTGCTAACTTCTTCACGGTTTTTAATACGAAGTGAGTATTGAGCGTATACACTTTGGTTTTGTTCTTGTATAAATGGAGTTGTAAACTCTGTAGAAGAAAGAAGTTCACTATATCTGCTTCCTATCTTCTCTCTTAGAGTAACTTCTTTGTCAAAATATTTAAGTTTAACATTTAAAACTGCTGCTTGAATAGCATCAAGACGACCATTAATTCCTACATATTTATGTTTATAACGCTCATTTTGTCCGTGGTTAAGTAGCATTCTTATTTTTTCAGCAATTTTTTCATCTGAAGTAAAAATAGCTCCACCATCACCGTAAGCACCAAGTGGTTTTGAAGGGAAAAAACTAGTACAACCGATTGTAGATAGGTTACAAGATTTTTTAGCTTTATAAGTCGCTCCGAAACTTTGACAAGCATCTTCGATCACCGTTATGTTATGTTTACTTGCGATCTTATTTATAGGATCCATATCAGCACACTGTCCATAAAGTGAAACAGGCATAATAACTTTAGTCTTTGATGTGATCGCAGCTTCTAAAAGAGCAGGATCAATATTATAAGTTTTTTCATCAATGTCTACGAAAACAGGTGTTGCACCTAAAAATGCTATAACCTCTGCTGTTGCTATAAAAGTAAATGGAGTAGTTATAACTTCATCGCCTGCTTTAACATCTAGCGCCATAAGCGAAAGTAGAAGAGCATCCGTTCCACTACTACAACCGATCGCAAAAGATGCTCCCGTGTAAGTTGCTAAATCACTCTCTAGTTTTTGGAGCTTTTCTCCACCTATGAACATGGCCGTACTCATAACTTCTAAAACTTCTTTGTCTATCTCCTCTTTGTATTCGTTATATTGTGCTTTAAGATCTATAAAATTTATTTTCATTATTTGCTACTTTAATTAATTTAGTTTTATAAGGATATCTAAATTTTATTTAAAGAGCTCTGTTAGTAGTGCTATTGCTCATTATCATCGTGGTATGCATCAATAAATTCGGATATTAAAAAATTTATTGACTCTAGTGTGTCATCATAAGGATCTTCTGCTTCTAAAAAATCATTAGCAAAGTAGGTTAAAGCAAAACTTTCAATATTCTCATGACGCTTTGTAATAATCTCTTCACCAAGTGATAGTTGTACATTTATAACTTCAATATTTGTTATATTGATAGACTCTACTTTAAGCATAAAACTAATTGCATCAGGCTTTCCAAATACAAACCCAGCTTTTTGGAGTCTTTTTTTAGCACTTTTTTTAATCTCTTCTTTTTGTTTTTGATCTATATAACTAACATCTATAGGCATATATAGACTAAGATGTTTAACGTTATCTAGTGTAAAGATCGATGCAGAAAAAAGTGAAGTTGAAAAAAGTAAAATTATAAGTATCTTTTTCACTATCTTTTCTTTTCAGTATAAATTTTTTGTGCTTTATCAAGCTGATTTAAAAATTCTTTTTTCTTTAGATATCCATACGATGTAAGAATAGCTTCTTGATTTTTTGGATCTACAAAATAGACAGTAGGAATTGCTTTAGAGTAAAACTTTTTGGGATATGCACCTTTGTCTCTATATTTATCAATAGCTACAGCAATAAACTCCATTTGAACTCTCTTTTTAATAGCATCTGAACTTAAAGTCTTTCGCTCAAATTTTTTACACCAAGGGCAGTAGTCTGCAACAACTAACAACATAAGTAATTTATTCTGCTTTTTTGCCATACTTAAAGCTTTAGCATACGATCTCTCATACTGAACACTCTGTGCAAATTCATCTATTTGTGCTGCACTAAGTAGTGTAAACATCATTAAACTCATCATAAAAATTTTCATACTAACTCTCTTTTCATGTTGTAAAATATTAATCTTGTATAGTACTATTTAATTCTATTTAACAACTTTAATGTAAAATAGTAAAATTAAAACTTAGGAGATCAAGATGTCAGATATTGAAATAGCACAAAAAGCTACGATGAAGTCAATTATTGAACTTGCAAAAGAGAAATTCGGTATTAGTGCTGAACATCTTGAACCTTATGGTCACTATAAAGCAAAACTCTCTTTAGAGTATGTTGATAGTTTGTCACATAAAAATAAAAATGGAAAGCTAATTTTAGTAACTGCAATGAGTCCAACACCTGCAGGAGAGGGTAAAACTACAACTACTGTAGGTCTAGGTGACGCTATGAATACTATAGGAAAAGAGACAATAATAACTCTTCGTGAGCCATCTTTAGGACCATGTTTTGGTATGAAAGGTGGCGCGGCTGGTGGTGGTTACTCGCAAGTTGTACCAATGGAAGATATTAACTTACACTTTACTGGTGACTTTCATGCGATCGGTGTTGCACACAACTTACTCTCAGCAATGATCGATAACCATATTCATCATAGTAACTCTTTAGAAATAGACTCTCGTGAAGTGAAGTGGAAGCGTGTTATGGATATGAACGATCGCGCTCTTCGTGACATAACAGTAGGTCAAGGCGGATCTGCAAATGGTTTTTTACGTGAAGATGGCTTCGACATTGTTGTAGCTTCTGAAGTAATGGCAATACTTTGTTTAGCTACAAATAGAGCTGATCTTAAAGAGCGTTTAGGACGTATCATAGTTGCTTATAAAAAAGATAAAACTACACCAATTTATGCAAGTGATCTAAAAGCTCATGGTGCTATGGCAGCTGTTTTAAAAGATGCTATAAAACCAAATTTTGTACAAACTTTAGAAAATAATATAGCTATTGTTCATGGTGGACCTTTTGCTAACATTGCACATGGTTGTAACTCAGTAACAGCTACTACAACTGCTCTTAAACTCGCAGACTATGTTATTAGTGAAGCTGGTTTTGGAGCAGACTTAGGAGCTGAAAAATTTATAAATATAAAATGTAGAAGTGCTTCACTTAAGCCATCTGCTGTAGTTTTAGTTGCAACTGTACGTGCTCTTAAATATCATGGAAATATTAAAAAAGATCATCTAAATAAAGAAAATTTAGAAGCACTTGAAAAAGGCTTTTCAAATCTTGCTAGACATATAAATAACATTAAAGACAACTACCAACTACCAGTTATAGTTTCTATAAATCATTTTATGTTTGATAGTGATTCAGAGTTAGACCTAGTAGTTAAAAAATGTGAAGATATGGGTGTTAAGTGTGTAGTCTCTAGACATTGGGCAGAAGGTGGAGCAGGGGCTAAAGAGTTAGCTGAAGAGGTTGTAAATATTGTAGACAATACTAAAGCTAAAGTCACATTTTTATATGAAGATAGCCTGCCATTGGTTGAAAAAATAGATAGAGTATGTAGAAAAATATATGGAGCTTCTTCTATAAGTATGAACAAAAAAGTAAAAGAAAAGTTAGAAAAATTACAGAGTAATTATGGTGAGCTACCTATCTGTATGGCAAAAACTCAAATGTCATTTTCAACAGACCCTACACTTTTAGGTGCACCAAGTGGACACAATGTTGAAATAAGTGATGTTAAACTAGAAAATGGAGCAGGCTTTATAGTTGCGATCGCAGGTAACATGATGACTATGCCAGGACTACCAAAAGTACCAACTGCTGAGCGTATAGATATAGATGATAATGGAGTCGTAACAGGGCTTTTTTAGTTTTCAGTGAATAACTTTTATTAAAAACTAATAGCAAAAAATTTGATCTAAATTAGAACTAATTATTACTATTAGCTTGCTATGCTATAATTAAACGAAATTATTAAGTTTTAATTCAAGGACAATTATAAATGGGAGAAAAGAACACTACATATACAGCAATAACAGCTAAAATTATAACTTTTATACTCGTAGTCACATTAATTATTTCGTTTGTTTATGGTGAATATATTAAATCAAGTGCCATAGAAAAACTTGCTCATGCTGATGCAAGAAAAACAAGTAAAATATTATTTGAGTCTTACTACGCTGCAATGGCAAAAGGTTGGACAAAAGATGATTTAAAAACAATTACAAAACGACTTAATAAAATTGATGAAAAGATGAGTGTAAATATCTATAGAAGTTCTTTAGTAGCTGAACTTTATGGAGAGATAGAAAAAGACAAAGAGGTAAGATCTGAAAATATATTAGTTATTGACTCCTTAAAAGGTAAAGAAGTACTTAATATTATAGATGAAAAAACTATAGAATATTATTTTCCAGTATTTGCAAAAAATGAGTGTTTAAAGTGTCATGCTAATGCAAAAGTTGGTGATGTATTGGGAACTATACATGTAAAATACCCTGTAGATGAGATAAAAATTTCTCTTAATAAAATTATTGACTTTTTTATGATTTTTATGGTAGTTTTTTCACTTATCATGTTTTTAATACTTTTTATAAATTTTCAAAGATATATGCTATACCCTATGAAAAATTTTATTCTATTAATAAATACGATAAAAGATAGTAAAGATATTAAAAAAAGAGCTACTTTTACAAATAATATACATGAAATTCAATCTATGCAAAGTGTCTTTAACTCTATGCTAGATTCACTTGAAGATCAATTTTACAATGATAGTTTAACTAAAACAAATAACCGTATATCTCTTATCGAAGATTTAGAAACTGTAAATGAATCACTATTAATGATAATAAATATAGATAGTTTTCAAGAGATGAATAATCTCTATGGAAATGCTGTAGGTGACGAACTTCTTGTAGCTTTTACCGAATACTTAAAAGAGATGCTTCCAAAAGATGACAAACTATATAGACTACATGCTGATGAATTCGCTTATCTATGTAGCGGACATATGGATATAAAAGAGTTTGAAGAGTTAGCAACACATCTTATAAGTAGTATAGGAAAACATAAATTTGATGTAGTAGAACTAAAAGATATTCAGCTTAGAATTACTATTGGTATTTCATATGGTTTAAATCTTCTACTTCCACAAGCTGACATTGCACTTAAAATCGCTAAAAAAGAGAATAAACATCAACTTACTTATAATGAATCAATGGAAGAAAAACATCAATCTGAGCTAAATATTGGTTGGGCAAAAAGGCTCAATAAAGCTATAGAAGATGAAAAAATAATTGCACTTTTTCAACCAATTGTTGATTGTTCAAGTGGTGAAACAGTTAAGTATGAGTGTTTAATGAGAATGATAGATGACCAAGATAATTATATTTCACCTATTCATTTTTTAGACATAGCTAAGAAAAATAAGGTTTATTCACATCTTACAAAAGCCATATTAAAAGATGCTTTTAACATATTTAAAAATAGTGACTTTCTATTTTCAGTTAACTTATCTGTAGAAGACATATTAGATGAAGAAATTACTTCTTATATATATGAAGAGATAGCTAAGAGTAATATTGGTCAAAGAATGGTTATAGAAATTGTAGAATCAGAGGGAATTGAGAACTTTGAACATGTTTCTAAATTTATAAGTGCAGTTAAAAAGCATGGTGTTGGAATCTCAATAGATGACTTTGGAACAGGATATTCAAATTTTGAATATCTTATAGAGTTAGATGTTGACTATATAAAAATAGATGGATCTATGATCAAAAATTTAGATAAAGACAAAAGTTCAAGAGTGGTTGTTCAAACGATTGTAGAGTTTGCACAACGTATGGATATAAAAACTGTTGCTGAATATGTTTATTCTAAAGAGATTTATGACTTAGTTAAATCTCTTGATGTTGATTATGCTCAAGGCTATTACTTTGGACAACCAACTCGAAATATTGTGCACTCTGAAAATTAAGCAGAGTGTTGATTTTAAAGTTCTATAAGATCTTTAAGTCTTTTAGAACTTCCACTTTGTAGGTAGTCTCTTAGCTCTATTGAGTCTGCTAAAAAGTCATTTTTATCTAGGTTGTTATACTCTCTTAACATATTTTCTACACTTACATCATTTTGTACTAGCTCAACGTGCATAGCTCTATTTTTAAACTTATCAAACATTATATTACTAAGTCCTATATAGTTTAGTTTAACAAGGCTCTTAGCTATTATATAGTCTAACTTTTTTGCTTTATAAGTAAGTATAAAAGGAGTTCCGATCAGAGCTGCTTCAAGTGTCGCTGTTCCACTACATATAAAAGCTTCGTCGGCTTCATATAGTGCCTTATGTGCATCAAAAGTAACTATAAATTGACTTAAGTCTCCATAGAGTTCATCTATCTTTTTATGTGTAAAATGTCTAGGAATTACAATTACGGCTTGTTTATTTACTTTAGAAGCAACTTTTTTGTACAGTGGCATAAGTTTTTTGATCTCACCTGCACGACTACCGGGCATAAAGACAACTTTACCATGCTCACTTAGAGTAGTTTTAAAATCTTTGATCTCATCTAAAAGAGGGTGCCCAACGTACTCTATATGAGAGTTCTTTGAGTAGTAATTTTTTTCAAATGGCAATATGGAAGCTAAAGTATCTACCGTTTTTTCTAAAACTGGTATACGCTTTTTTTTCCAAGCCCAAGCTTGAGGTAAAATGTAGTAAATAATTTCTTTTTCTGGATACTTCTTTTTGATCTTTTTTGCAAGTGGCAGGTTAAAACCTGAACTATCTATGAGTAAAATTTTGTCAGCTTCTTTTGCAAGGTCTACCATCTGAGAATTTAGTTTAAAGAAGAATCGTAGTTTCTTAAAAGCATCAACAAAACCCATGATAGCAAGTGAGCTAAGATCTACGATTGGCTCACCTAACTCTTTTTCAAAAATACCTATAAACTTTACATCTTCACTAAGCTCTTTTTTTAAAGCTCTTAGGTGTATATTTGCTGAGTGCTCTAACGCACTTACTAGTAGTTTCATGATCCACCATCTCCTTCGGTTGAGAATGAGTCGTCGTATGCTTCACCCTCACTTTTATTAATGAACTTATTTAAAAAAGTAGTCAAAGCATCTATTTGACTCTCATTTAAATTTTCAGCAAATGGCGTCATAAGTAGTGCTTGTTGAGAACTTATATCGCCATTTTTGTAAAGGTTTAGTTTATATGTTAAAAAGCCTTTTGCTCTATTTGCTAGGTAGGGGTACTTATTTAGACCTTGTGCATTTATCCCATGGCATCCATTACACCCTTTTTCAAAGTATAATTTTTCGCCTTGTTTATAAAGATCCGCATTTGCAGATATAAAAAGTAAAATAAAAGCTAAAATAAACCTCACTATAAACCTTTTTAGATTAAAATAACAAAATTATAGCGTTTTGGAGCTTTTTTATGGTTATAAAAAATGTAATTATTTGTGATGTTAACGGTGAACGCTCTTTAGATATAGAGATCGTAGAAAATATAGTTACTCAAATAGGTGAAAATATAACTTCAAGTGACTATTTTGATGCAAAAGGTGCGTACCTTTTGCCAACCTTAGTAGACTTAAATGTTAGAGTTAAAGACTCATCTTTAAACTCAAAAAGTATAGATAACTTAGCTTATGAAGCAAAAAAAGGTGGGGTAGGTAGAGTTGTTTTAGTTCCCGATTCTACACCATCGATCTCAGATGAGATCACACTAGAGTTTGTTCAAAAACATGGCTCAGAAGAGTGTAGTGTAGAGATAGAGTGTGCTATTTCTGCTATTAATGATGAAGGAAATTTAAGCAATATCGCTATATTACTCAAAAATGGAGCATTAGGACCTTATGTTAAAACAACGACAAATAACAACTTAGTAAGTAAAATAGCTCAATATACACAAATGTATAATAAAACACTTTTTGTAAAAGCGGAAGATAAAAGTCTTTCAAGTGATGGTGTTATGAATGAGGGTGAGAGGTCTGTTGAATTTGGATTAAGTGGAGTAAGTGAACTTAGTGAAATTTTACATGTTTCTCGTATGATCGAGATTGCAAAATTTTATAACATAGATATTCTTTTTAAATCGATCGCAACGCCTAGATCTATTGAGCTTATAACACAAGCTAAAAAAGATGGTGTTAAAGTTAAGTGTGAAGTCTCTATTCATCATCTACTTTTTAGTGATGAAAAATGTGCTGATTTTAACCAAGTAGCAAAACTAGACCCACCTTTAACTTCTAAAGATAGAGTTGAAAAATTGTTACTAGCTTTGAGTAACTCTGAGATTGATATATTAACAACACTTCATCAAGACTCTTCACTCTCAGCTAAAGATGTTGCTTTTGTAGATGCTAGTTATGGTTGTAGTTCGATCGCACATGCACTACCGCTTTATTACACTAAGTTAGTAAAAAGTGGAGTCATAACTATGAGTAAATTACTGCAACTTTGTGTTCAAAACCCTTCACTCGCGATCGGTGAGAATAGGGGAACTATTGAAGTAGGTACAAAAGCCTCTTTTACTCTTTTTGATCCAACTAAAACTACAGAAGTTAAAGATACTCACTCACTTTATAACAGTGAACTCTTAAGTGGTAAAATTATTCAAGGAGTTCTTTAATGATCTATTTTAAAGAGAGTTGTAAAGACCTGCTTTTAGATGTAAATGTAAACCCAGTTTCTTCTTTGGAGTATGAGATCAATGGTGAGATCCAAACTATTACGATCGAGTGGCTTTTAGATGTTTATGAGAGTAGCTCAGATGAGAGTCAAGAACTTTTTTTTAAAACTTTAAGTGCAGCAGTTGAGAGTAAGTCACGTGAGGTTGTAAAAAAGTTTTTTGAAGATAGTGGAAAATTAGTGCTAATGGCAGCACTTTCTCCGCTAAGTGAGAACGCAAGTTTGTAAAAGTTACAAAATTTGTAAATAATTATAAAGTTTTAATATTTACAGATGTATAATGCTAGGAATTATAGAATATTAAGTACGTATTAGGAGTTTTTTGTGAAAGTATTACTTGTTGATGATAGTAAAATTATATTAAGAGTTTTAACAAATGTTGTAAAAAAATATTTTGATGAAGTAGAAGTTTTCACAGCAGAAGATGGTTCTATTGCTATGAGAGTTTTAGAAGCTGAAAAAGTAGATGGTAAAAGTGGTATTCCTATTATGTTTCTTGACTGGAATATGCCTGTTATGAATGGTGAAGAAGTTGTTGATGCTGTTCGTCTTGACAAAGAGCTAAATAACTTAAGAATTATCATGGCAACAACAGAGGGTGGAAAAACTTCAGTTGTAAAAATGATGAAAAAAGGTGTAGCTGGTTACTTAGTAAAACCATTCCAAGAAGCAAGTATTCATAAAACACTAGACACTATTACTGCACGTATGAGATAAGCTTTTAAAGCTTACCTATTTTAAGAGAGGCTCTCGACCTTCTCTTCTATCTCTAAAAGTTCCTCAATTTTCAACTCATAACTCTCTTCTTTTAAACTAAGCTCTTGTGCGATCACACTTAAACCTTTAGTCTCATAGCAAGAAGGATCCGCTAAACAACTATTTAACTCACTGATCTCTTTTTCTAAGAGCTCGATCTCTTTTGGAAGAGTCTCTAAGAGTTCTTTCTCTTTGTATGATAGTTTTACTTTTGTCTGTTTTTTTGACTCTTTAACTAAAGGCTCTTTATCTTTATACTCTTTTTCAAGTTCACTTAACATTTTAAGCTCGTCTTCTAGCTCTAAGTACTCAGTGTATGGTTGTATACTCTCTTCTATTTCACCGTCACCTCTAAATATAAATAGTTTTTTTGCTATTTTATCGACAAAGAAGCGATCGTGACTTACGATCATAACTGCACCTTGAAAGTGTTGTAGTTTCTCTTCTAAAATGTTAATAGTAGGAATATCAAGATCATTAGTCGGCTCATCTAAAATAAGACAGTCAACTTTTTTAGTAAACAAAAGTGCAAGAGCAACTCTATTTTTTTCACCCCCACTAAGTGAGCCAATCTTCTTGTCTAAAAACTCACGAGGAAATAGAAAGTTTTTTAGATAGCCATAAACATGTAAGTTAGAGCCTTGCACATCTACGCGATCGCCACCATTAGGACAGAACGTTTCCATGATGTTTCGATCATCATCTAAAAGCTCTCTGTGTTGATCAAAGTAACCTATTTTAAATTCACCTTGTTTGATCTGGCCACCTGTTGGTTTTAGTCGACCTAAAAGTGCTTTTAAAAGTGTTGACTTCCCACTACCATTTGGTCCTACGATCGCTATTACATCACGTTGAAGAATTCTTGTTGTGAAGTTATTTATAAGCAATTTGTTACCAAGTTTTAGATTAAGATTATTAACCTCAAAAAGCATTTTTTGTTTGTTTATTTTTTTCTCACCATTAAAATGTTTGGCTTCACGCTCTAACTCAATACTCATACGGCGAATTTTAGCAGGGTTAGTTTTAGCATCTTCACGCAAGTCCATAAGTCTAGCTTTTCGACCCTCGTTTCTTTTAAGTCTAGCTCTAACACCACGAGCATACCACTCATTTTCACTTTTTAAGTTCTTTAGTAGAACATCGTGTTGTTTTTGAAGAGTTCTTAAAATTTCCTCTTTTTGAGTTAGGTAACTACTGTAACCACCTTTAAACTCTCTAAGTTTTCCATCTTCTACCTCTATTGTTTTTGTTGCAATTCGATCTATAAAGTAACGATCGTGGCTTATAAAAAGTAGTGTAAATTTCTCTTTTAAAAGAAGATCTTCTAAAAAAGAGACCATATAAACATCAAGGTGATTGGTAGGCTCATCAAGTAGTAAAATATCTGGTTTTTGAAGTATAAGTGAAGCGAGTGCAACACGACGTTGTTCTCCTCCACTTAAAAGATTTATATTTTTATCTTCATACTCTTTTAGCTGAAAGTGAACTAGAACACGCTCTATTTTATCATCTAAACTCCATGCATTATGGTGATCTAAAAAGTGACCAAGTTCTGCGTGTTCTTTGAGTAAAAGATCATTTTCAAAATCATCTGCCAACTGTAAGCTTAATTCATCATAACGCTCTTTCGCCTCTTTTAACTCAACTAAACCATGCTCTATTGCTTGGCGAACATTATGTTCTGGGTTAAACTTTGGAACTTGTGGTAACATTTTTACTTGAGTATTTTGACGAATAATACGTTCACCCTCATCAGCGTCAAGAGAGTTGTTAACTATTTTCATTAGGGTAGACTTACCACTACCATTTTTACCAACGATAACGATACGCTCACCCTCATCTATGTGAAAGTTTATACCAGTTAATATTTTTTGTGCTTCAAAGTGTTTGTGTACTTCAAGTAGATCGATTAGTGCCATATATTAAGTTCCATGTTTAAAAGTAATGGAAGTATACATGAGTGTTACCTCTTTTATTTTGAATTTCATTAGACTCATTCAAAGTACTCTTTGGATGGTACCTTTTTCTTAGTTGTTTGTATTTATCTTGAAGTTTAATTCTCTCTTCTTCGATATTAACAATAGTATCATTTAAATTCATTATTTTATAATCCTTCTTGTAAGATGTTGTAAAGTCTATCTATCTCACTATCTGTAAGAAATAGTGTTGAGTAGTTGTTAAAAAGTTCAATTAAGGCTTCTTGTGAAAAACCAAGTGTATGAGAACACTCTTTATGCGTTGGTAAATATGCACGTATAAGTGAAATATCACTCTCTATATTTACTCCACACAAAAAACATTCACTCGTCTTATGTAGTCGTCCCTCATACTCTAAGAGCCTAACATAAGACTCAACAGCAATACGCTTTGAGTTTTGTTTATGCCATGAAGTTGCTGCACTCTCAAGTAGATTAAAATAGAACTCTTCTATTTCATGTGTATCATTCAAATGAGGATGAAAAAGTGATATAAATTGATGCCAAAGCATAAGTTTTTGCTGATCTCTAAGCCAAGGAAATCCTAAGTGTAGTACATCACGAAGTCTAGGTATATGTGACTTTAAACCTTGTTCTGCTTCAAAGTCTATTTTATAGCCTAAGTTGATGTTAGAGTGCCTTGCTCCATAGAACCTATAAAGGGTTATTAAAGAAGATGGTGTTATAATGGTGACAATTAAATCTTCATCTTTAACGGGATTTATTTTAATTATGTAACCTTGCATTTTCTGCTTCTTTTCTCCACTTATTAGTAATATTTTTTCTAAATACCACAAATTAAAACATATTTTAATCTAAATAATTGTACACTAATAGACTTTTCGCTCTTTTTCTAAATATACCAAGTTGTATTAAAAAGAGATTAAATTTAATAAAAAAGGCGTTTAATATGATGAAACATAGTGACTTACTCAGATCTTTTAAAGATAACTGTGGTTTCGGTCTAATTGCTAATATTAAAAATCGACAAACTCACCAAAATCTTGAAGATGCAGTTACTGCGTTAGAGAGAATGATGCACCGTGGTGCTGTAGCAGCTGATGGTAAGAGTGGTGATGGTAGTGGACTTTTACTGTCTATTCCAGATGAGTTTATGCGTGCAGACACAATGGCTAATGGAGTTGAACTTCCAGCAATGTATGCGATCGCTTCAGTATTTACAAAAAATCTATCTCAATTAGATGCAATAGCGGCTATTTGTGAGAATAATGACCTTAAAGTTGTTTATAAGCGTCATGTACCTATTGACACAAATGCTTTAGGTAAACAAGCTTTAGAGACTCTTCCTACTATAGTTCAGATGTTTATTACTGCTAACTCAATTATGGCAACTAAACGTTTTGACGCGCTCCTTTACCTCTCAAGAAAAGAGAGTGAGCATAAATTTGTTGAAGATGAAGACTTTTACATAGCTTCTATGAGTTCAAGAACTATATCTTATAAAGGGTTGGTAATGCCAACTCATATAAAAGAGTTCTATAAAGATTTTCAAGATGAGAACTTCAAGATCTCTTTTGCACTTTTTCACCAACGTTTTTCAACTAATACACTTCCAAAATGGAGACTTGCTCAACCATTTAGAACTGTGGCTCATAATGGGGAAATTAACTCTGTTGAGGCAAATAGATTTAACGTTAAAGTGAAATCAGAATCTATAAAAAGTGATGTCTTTACAGATGAAGAGATAGCTCGTATTTTACCTATCTTACAACCAGGTGCTAGTGATAGTGCAAGCGCTGACAACTTTTTTGAGTTTTTAGTTGCTAATGGTATGGACTTTTTCAAGGCTGCTCGTGGTGTTATACCAGCTCCTTGGCAAAATGCTCCACATATGGATCCAGAACTTCGTGCATTTTATGAGTACCACTCAACAGTATTTGAAGCGTGGGATGGTCCAGCAGCATTCTCTTTAACTGATGGTCGCTACATAGGTTGTGTACTTGATCGTAATGGTCTTCGTCCATCTAAATATATTATTACTAATGATGATACTCTACTTATTGCTAGTGAGTATGGTGTTGTAGATATTGAAGAGGATCGCATTAAAGAGAGAGGTCGTCTGAAATCTGGAGAGATGATAGGACTTGACCTTAAGTTTGGAAAAGTTCTTAAAAATGAAGATATTAATGACTATTTAAAATCATCTAACCCATATATGAAGTGGTTAAATGAGAATATGGTCTATTTACAAGAGCATGTTGAAGCTCAATATACTCATAGAGAAGAGTTTAGCGATGATGAATTAATTAAACGTCAAAGATTTTTCAACATTACACACGAGATCGTAGAGCAAGTTATAGAGCCGATGTTCCGTGATGGTAAAGAGTCTGTTGGAAGTATGGGTGATGACACTCCACTTGCAGCTTTTTCAGATAAACAACGTTCGTTTTCTGACTTCTTTAAACAAAAATTTGCACAAGTAACAAACCCACCAATTGATCCAATTCGCGAAAAAATTGTTATGTCACTAAATACTGGTTTTGGTGAAGTTCATAATATTTTAGACGAGATACCAACTCATGCACACCGCCTAAAAGCAATCTCTCCGATCATAACGAGTGAGAAACTAGAAGTTCTAAAATCTTTTGGTAATGAAAAATCACCTCGTTATCAAGCTTTTTATAAAAATGAGACTTTCACTACAACATACAGTAGTAACCTAGAAGGTTCTCTAGCTACACTAGCAACTGAAGTTGTCAAAGCTGTTAAAGAGAATGATATAAGAATTATTATTTTAGATGATACTGCATTGAGTGATGAGTTAAAAGCTATACCAATGTTGCTAGCAGTTGGTAAAGTTAACCAATCACTTTTAAAAGCAAAAATTCGTCACTTATGCTCGATCGTAGCTTCAACTGGTGAAGTTGTTGACTCTCATGGAGCTGCAACTCTACTTGGTTATGGTGCAAGTGCGATCTATCCTAATACACTTTTTGCAACAGTTATAAAAACTCTTAACGCTTCAAAAACTATAAGTATTACAGAAGAAGAAGCGCTGAAACATGCACACTGTGCACTTAATGGTGGACTTCTTAAAATTATGTCAAAAATGGGTATCGCTACGATTGCATCGTACAGAAATTCAGGACTTTTTGATGTTATAGGTCTTAGTGAAGAGATTGTTGAAGCTTGTTTTAGTGATTCTCACTCTCTTATCCCTGGACTTGGTTTTAGTGATATTGAAGAGCGCCTGAATGTAAACCATAAAAAAGCGTTTGAGAGTAGTGGGTTTAATAAAATATTTCCACTAAATATTGGTGGTTTTTATAAGTATTACAGTGGTAGTGAACACCATGATTTTGGTCCTAACGTTATACAAACACTTCATAGAGCAGTTGCTACTGGTGAACGTAAAGACTTCCTTAAATTTAAAGAGACGGTTGAAAATCGTGGTCAAAAATTTATTCGTGATTTCTTTGAGTTTAGATCAGACAAACAAGCTATCTCTATTGATGAAGTAGAGTCTAAAGAGAAGATCTTTAAACGTTTCGCTTCTGCTGCTATGAGTCTAGGGTCTATATCTCCTGAAGCACATGAAACTATAGCTATGGCTATGAACAGTATGGGCGCACAGTCAAACTCAGGTGAGGGTGGAGAAGATAAATCTCGTTTTGAAGATAACCGTAACTCGAAAATTAAACAAGTTGCATCGGGACGTTTTGGTGTAACTCCAGCGTACCTTAGAAGTGCAGAAGAGATCCAAATTAAAGTAGCACAAGGTGCTAAACCAGGTGAGGGTGGACAACTACCAGGACATAAAGTAACGGCGCTTATTGGTAAGTTACGTCACACGGTTCCTGGTGTTACACTTATTTCGCCTCCTCCGCATCATGATATCTACTCGATCGAGGATTTAGCTCAACTTATTTTTGACATGAAACAAGTCAACCCTAAAGCAAAAGTTGCAGTTAAACTTGTTTCAACTGCTGGTGTTGGTACGATCGCGGCTGGTGTTGCTAAAGCATATGCTGACAAAATCATTATCTCTGGTGGTGATGGTGGAACGGGTGCTGCTCCACTTACTTCGATTAAATTCGCAGGTAACCCTTGGGAATTAGGTCTTAGTGAAGCTCACAACGCTCTTAAAGCAAATAACTTAAGAGGCTTAGTTCATTTACAAACTGATGGTGGACTTAAAACTGGACGTGACGTTGTAAAAGCTGCACTTTTAGGTGCTGAGAGTTTTGCATTTGGTACAAGTGTTCTTGCTATGGTTGGTTGTAAAATGCTACGTATCTGTCACGTTAATAAGTGTTCAGTTGGTGTTGCAACTCAAGACGAAAAACTTCGTTCAGAATTCTTCAAAGGTAATGTTGAAAATATCGTAAGATACTTTACTTACTTAGCTGAAGATGTAAGAGAGATCATGGCGTCTCTTGGTTTTAAAACTATAGAAGAGATGGTTGGTCACTCTGAGTGTCTTAATGTAACAAATACTGAGTTAGCTCAAAAATTTGACTTTAGTAATGTTTTACACAAAGAAAAGGGTGTTGATACAGTTCAAACTGACTTTAACCATCCTTTTGATGACAATGAATTTGAGAAGTCTATAGTTGATGAAGCTATGAGTACGATCAAGAATCCTGAGCGACCTATTAGAATAGATCGTGAAATTAAAAATGTTCATAGAAGTGTTGGTGCTCGTGTTAGTGGTGAGATTGCTCAGTACTATGGAGATAAAGGTCTTAAAAATGGCTCAATCACACTTAATTTTACAGGTGTAGCTGGTCAAGCACTTGGAGCATTTTTAAATAATGGTGTAAATATCTATTTAGATGGTCCTGCAAATGACTATATAGGTAAAGGTATGCACGGTGGTAAAATAATTATTACATCTCAAAACGAAGGTGAAAACTTTAGTGCTGGTGGTAATACTTGTCTTTATGGTGCGACTGGTGGTAAGCTATTCATCTCTGGTAACGTTGGTGAGCGTTTTGGTGTTCGTAACTCCGGTGCATTAGCGATCGTAGAGGGAACTGGTGATAACGCTTGTGAATATATGACAGGTGGAATAGTAGTAATACTTGGAAAAACTGGTATGAATTTTGGTGCTGGTATGACAGGTGGTATAGCATTTATATATGATGTTGATCGAACTTTTGTTGAGACTGTAAATGGTGAACTTGTTGACGCAGTTAGAATTGATACTGATGATGGTGACGAGGCTCGTCACTTCTTAAAACGTCTGTTAAAAGAGTACGTAACTGAGACTAAAAGTAAAAAAGCACAAGAAATTCTTGATATGTTTAGAGTTGAAATTAGAAACTTTTGGCTAGTACGTCCTAAAAACTTAACTAAACTACCACTTAACTTAGAGAAAGGAGACTAATCATGAGAAATTTTTTAGCACAAGAGAGAATTGATGCAAGTAAACGTCTTGTTGTAGAGAGAGTTAAAGATTTTGATGAAATTTATGAACTTTTTTCACTAAAAGATGCAGCTTCTCAGAGTGATCGCTGTATTCAGTGTGGGGATCCTTTTTGTCTAACTAAATGTCCACTTCACAACTACATACCTCAATGGTTAAAGAGTATTAGTGAAAAAGATTTAGACCTAGCTTTTAAACTATCAAATGAGCCTTCTCCTTTTCCAGAAGTTATGGGACGTGTTTGCCCGCAAGATAGACTTTGTGAGGGAGATTGTACTCTTAATGATGGGCATGGTGCGATCACGATCGGATCTGTTGAGACTTTTATAACGGAAGAGGGTTTCAAAAAAGGTATGACTCCAGAATTTCCTGAATTAAATAGTGGCAAAAAAGTTGCAATTATAGGAAGTGGACCAGCAGGATTATCTGCTGCTACATATCTTCTACGTTCTGGTGTAGAAGTAACTATGTACGAAAGAGCAAAAGTTGCAGGCGGACTTCTAACTTTTGGTATTCCTAACTTTAAGCTTGACAAAAAAATAGTTGAGCGTCGTGTTAAACTTTTGAGTGATGCAGGGATGAAACTTGTCTTAGAGTGTGAAGTTGGTAAAGATATCACTTTTGATGAAATTGCTTCTGCTCATGATGCTATATTTATAGGTATTGGTGCAACTGTTGCCAAGACTGCTTCTATTGATGGTGTTAATGCTAGTAATGTTTATGCTTCTATGGAGTATTTAAACGCTATTCAGCAGAAAAATTTTAACATGAGTTATAACAAAGCTTTAGACTTTAAAGAGAAAGAGATCGTTGTTATTGGCGGTGGTGATACTGCGATGGACTGTGTAAGAACGGCAAAAAGAGAAGGTGCTAAAAATGTAACTTGTCTATATCGTCGTGACGCTCATAATATGCCTGGATCTGTTAAAGAGTATAAAAATGCTATGGAAGAGGGTGTTGACTTTACTTTTAACGCTTCTCCAAAACGTGTTATAACAGATGAGAATGGAAAAGCTATTGGTGTTGAGATGATTAAAACTACTCTTGGTGCTAAAGATGAAAGTGGTCGTGCTCGTATGGAAGAGGTTAAAGGAAGTGAGTTTACAGTTAATGCAGACGCTGTAATTATGGCACTTGGTTTTGACCTTGAAAAACCTTCTTTCTTAGCTGAAAATGGGATCGAGACAAACTCTTGGGGTGGAATTGTAATAGATGAAAACTTTGAGAGTACTACAAGTGGTATTTATGCTGGTGGGGATTGTTATCGTGGTGCTGACTTAGTTGTTAGTGCTGCATATGACGGTCGTGAAAGTGCAAGAGCGATCGTTAAGTCACTATTAGGTTAAAGTAAGCAAGAGCTATATAAAAAGCTCTGCTTATAACTTTTTAATATCTTAAAAGCTAGGTATTAGCTATTTTTGTAGTGAAGAGCACCTGCTTTTTCTTTATATGCTTGAAGATGATCAACTTTTGGATCTTTGAGTTGCATATATTGATCTAACTCATGGTTCTTATTTTTAAGAAGTGAGCTAAAGTCAGTCTCTGTTTTAACAGAGTCTAAGCTCTCAAATCTGTCTAGTAAAAGATTAGTTTCACCTAAAACTAGAAGATAACTATCGGTTCCATAATCAAGCATAACAACTCTATTCTTTTGATCTAAATTTTTTTGAAAACGTACAGTTACATCATCTTTTTCTGCTTTACTTTTAAAGATAGAACCACCCTTTATAACACCACCATTAGCATTCGATACATTTATTCTTCTTTTTAAATAAATAAGTACAATGATACCAACTATTAAAAAAGATATAACCATATAGTAGCTATTTGTTAGTTGGTCTTCTGGTTTTGTTGGGAGGTTATTGGCTTGTGTTACTTCTCGTTTTGTTGCAACTTTAGGAACAAAACGTAACCTAAGACCATAAGCATCTGAAGTTTTAGAGACTAAAAGTGAAATGTTTTTAGGAACAGTAGCAGTTATTTGTGTTACATCACCTACACTTAAAAGTTGGAGTTTTTTTAAATATTTTGATTTTAAGGATTTTACTTTTTTTGACTCTATTGATGAGTTAGTTAGTTTTATTATAATTTTTCCACTCTGTCTATGTTGTGCTATTTTGCCCTCATAAGGAGTATCAAAAGTAAGCATAACATCAGCTCTATCACTTCTTTCGTAAATGTTATAACTAAGTATTCTAGTAGCTTGTGCGTATGTTATGGTTATTGCAAGTAAAAGAAGTAGGTATCTCATATTTTCTCTTTTGAGAGGTAGTAAAGAACAGCACTAGAGTCTAGTATTTCATTTATACGAATAGCAAGGTTTTTCTCATAAACCATAACCTCGCCTTTTCCTAAAATACGCTCATTCACATAAGCTTCAACACTCTCGCCTGCTGGTTTTTCAAGGTCTATAACAGAGCCTTTTTCAAGTTTTAAAATATCTTTTATACTCATTTGTGTTTGACCTAAATCTGAAACAAACTCTACTTCCATATCAAGTAGACCTTGATAGTCCATCCAAGCTAACTCTTCTTCAGCATTGAAACTAGGGTTTATAGAAGGATCGCTAAAGTCTATATTACCCTGCGTTTTATTTGCAAGATGCTCTAAAGCAGTGTCATCTAGCGTGGGATTCACGGAAGATCTTTCATAGCAATTGTCATCTCAAAATCTTCATGAGATACAGTATTAATTGTATCATACTCAAAGTCAAATGGTGCTATTTTTTCAAAATGTGGAGTTGAAATGCTAAATGGCATAGAGTCATCATCTGATGCAAGAACTTTCGCACTACCTACTACTAAGTTTGCAGTTTCTAGGATCATATCAACTAAAGTCTCTTCATCACTCTCTTCTTCAAAAAGCATTGAGTATGTGATCTTTTGAAGAAAGTTTTTGTCACAAGCTATATAGACACGAGACTGATCTTCAGAGTTTGTATAAGTTATGTCAATATAAGCAATATACCGACTACTATCAGTGTGATTAGCAATAAGACCAGAGTCCATTTGCATCTGATGAGAACAAAAATTGATAGCAGCTTGTGAAATAGTATTGATCATAATAGTTAATCCAAAATTAATTTTATTATATTATACGCAATAAAATTAAATTTGAAGTTAAGATTTTAAAAGTGAGCGATTATAAGATTAAATGAGTTCTGTTGTAACTAAAAAATAGTGCAAGGTATAGTTTTTGCTTGTCATAATCAAAGGAATTATAATGGAAACTTCTACATCCTATCTTGAACATGTAAATATAATGAAAGAGCTAAATTTACACAGTGACTTCTCTAAAGTTAGAGAGCCATATAAAGAGAACTTTGAAGCTATTTATGAAGAGGCCAAAGCGGCAGATGTTAAAGTCTCTAATGCAAAAGATTTTTTAAATGAACTTAGCGCTGAAGAGATGTCAACTTTGCAAAACTATGCACGTCTTGTAGATGAAGTAGTTGTTAATGAACTTTCAGATGAAGGTGCGTATAACCTTTTAGTACACTTTTATGAGAAGTATGATTTTGATAATGACGGTATAACTGAGATCGGTAAAGGTAAAAATGTTTCAATGATCCCTCAAAATATGGATAATGATCTAAAAGAGGCATTTGTAAATGCAATAAATAATACAGATGAAGATGATATGTTAGCTATGATGGTTTTGACACTTGATATTGATCGTATTAAGTACACTATGGCAAAGCATATGGAAGCTATGAGTGAGAGTGAAAAAGCATTCATGAGAGAACAATCATCATTTGATATTGATCAGTTTATTGCAGATCAATTAAAAAATCCTTACCACCCAAAACCTATAACATATGAGAGTTTAATGGATCGTATAGATGGGATTTTAAATCCTACAGGTGGTAACTACTCATCACCTGAGCTACAAGAGAGTATGCAAAAGTTTAGCGAGACTCTTAAAAATGAGTACCAAAAAATAAAAGATCAAAATAGTAGAGATTATGAAAACTCATTAGCTTTGAGTGAATTAGTCAAAAATCACGACCCAAAAGCAAAAAAACAGGAGAGTGCACTAGAGACTCTTTTACAAATTTGATATAATTACACTTTAAAAAGGAGAATGTTCATGAAATCATCGATTATAGACAACATTAAATCACTTCCACCACTTCCAAAAAGCATAGCTCAAATACAAGCTATCTGTGCTGATAGTGAGTCTGGAATAGGTGATCTTGTAAAGGTTGTTCAAGGTGATCCAATGATCGTAGCTAACTTATTAAAAGAGGCTAATTCTCCACTATATTGTTTTAACAGAGAACTTAAAAATGTCGCACAAGCCGTATCTTTATTCGGTATGAATATGACACGCTCAATAGCATTAGCAAATGCGGCTAAAAAACTTTTAAATACAGATATGAAACCTTACGGTATAACATCTGAAGATTTTGCCAATACATCTGCATTGCAAGCGAGTTTCATTAAAAAGTGGTACTCTCAAATAGACATGACAAAAGCTGATGATCTTTTTCTTGTGGCTCTTCTTCAAGAGAGCGGAAAGATCTTAATAGCAAATGATCTTATGCGTGACAATAGAGAGTTAGAATTTAGATCAGAAGTTGAGTTTACATCAAACATAGCTTTTGTAGAACAAGAGTATATAGGTGATACAGCAGGCGCCGTAACTGCTTTACTTTTTGAACATTGGGATTTTGAGAAAAAGTTTATAGATATGCTTCGCTTTAGTGACAATATTAATAAAGCTGACGAAGATATAAAAGAGTATGCAGTAGCACTCTACATAGCAAAGAGTCTGTTCCCAGTTAACCAACCACTCTCAGAACAGTCAATAAACTTTACACTAAGTCGTGCCCAAACATTAGGCTTAGATGTAGCTCTTTTAGAAGATGTTATAGAAAATATGAAGGAAATAGTAAATGAATAACAAATATTTAGAACTTTATAAAGCTTTTTATAAAGTAAGTAATCCAAATAATTTAGAAGAAGCGATCGAGTACTTCGGTGTATTTGGAGGGCTTGATGAAGAACTTGACACAGATGTACATATATTGGACCTTATAGAAGAAAACATCTTAGACAACTATAAACACTTTCATGCGCGTATTATGGAAGTGACAAATGGTGATGCATTATACCACTCGCTTTTAAGTGGACTATCAACTGGTGATCGCCGCCTTCACTCAGCTTACAAACGATCTAAAATGAGTGAAGATGTAGGTTCTGATGTGATCAACTTTTTAGTACAAAATGACATGATCACATTAGAAAACTCAACAGCACTTATAAAACAGCGTTCAGGTGAAAAACATTCACTAAGTGAAAAAGCACTTTTCACTTCACCATTTTTACGTTTTTGGTTCTCATTTGTATCTCCACTTTTTAAAGGTGTATCGATCGGAAACTATGGTGAAGTTGATACTCGCTTTAGTAATAGACGATCTGAATTTATAGACCTTACCTTTGAGCTACTCTCACGAGAATTACTAAAACTTAGCTTTGCAGAAGATGATGAGATCGTAGAAATAGGTAGTTATTGGGACGCAGAGATGGAGATCGCTATAGTTGCTAAAACTAAAAGTGGTAAGACTATTGTGGCTGAGTGTAAATATACATCATCTAAAATGAAAAAAACTGAACTTACAAAACTACAAAGTAAGTGTGAACTACTAGGTTTTGAACCAGATATTTATGCGCTATTCTCAAAAAGTGGTTTTACAAATGAACTAAAAGGTATGAAAGGTGAGAAGTTAAAACTATTCAGCCTTAAAAACTTTAAAAAATTGAGTGAGTAATTTTTATTGGGTATTAAAAATAGACTTAATAGATTAGTTGGACTTGGGTAATGGTGGAGCTGAAGGGAATTGAACCCTTGTCCAAAACCAAGCTACTCCCAACGTCTACATGCTTAGAGAAGTTGTTAAAGTTTAATCTTGCTTCACACTACTTGCAAAGCTACACAAGACGAGCCTCAAAGTTCATTTTACGCTGAGACAGACGTAAAATATATCTACATAAGGGTTATACTTCGAATCCTATTTATCCAGAGTCCATAGGTGAAGCAGCCCACCTCCTAAGAGGGGTTAAAACTTAAGCTACTGCTAAAGCTGGGCGGTAATTTGTATTGTTTGCGTTTAAGCAATTATGAGCCGCGTAACGGAAATGCTCAGTCCGACATGCAGTTAAAAGCGTCTTGATCCTGTCGAAACCAAGTCAGCCCCATCTGAACGAATTATAGCCTAGTTTTTAAAATTATGCAAAAGTTAATACTTTTCACCTTTTTCTAACTCTTCTAAACTCATTCCATCACGATCCAAAATACGCCATACATAAATAACATACGCCACTATTACTGGTACTAAAAATGAAACATAACTCATAACTGTTAACGTGTAGTGAGAGCTTGAACTATTTGCGATCGTAAGTGAGCTTTGCATATCTACTAAAGATGGATAGTAAGAGCCTCCATTGAAGCCTAGTAGTGCTAGAAGTGAAAAACCAACTAGCATAGTTCCAGCTCCACTTAACCAAATGCCTTTTTTAGAGCTTTTAAAGAGAGTTATGTAAATAGCACTTAAGTATAGAACTGTTCCTACAAGTAGAGGAAATAAAGTTAAAAATGGAGTAGCAACTAAGCTTTTGAAAAAGTGATGAGACTCTAAAACTATTTTGCCATCTACTGAGCTGTAACCATTTAGTGCATAGAGTATGAAAAATAGAGTTACTAAGTACAGAACAACAAAAGCCAATGCATTAACAACTAGTTTTTTTCTACTTTTAACATATAGTTTTTGGTCTTTTATGTTGTTTATAAAGTACAAAAGGGCGTTAGAACGTGCTAAAAATAGAAACATTACACCAAAGAGTAATATAAATGGCGAAGCTAAAAGCTCTAAGCCTCTAAGTGAATTATGGTAAAAACTTAAGTTCTGATCGTTGAGTGAGAAAGCTACACCATGAAATAGTGATGCGATTGCACCTCCCAAAAATATAAGTCCAACACTCCCTCCAACTACTAGAAATAGTTCATAACCATGTTGTTTTAAAAAGTTGTTCTCTTTCTTTCTAAACTCATACGAGACAGCTTGCAAAATAAAGCTAAAGAGTATGATAATCCAAACCCAAAGAGTTCCAGAAAAGCTAGTAGCGTAAAAGAGAGGAAAAGCAGCGAATAGTGCACCACCAAATAAGACTAAAGTTGTAAACATTAACTCCCATTTTCTCCCTAGCGAGTTTACGATCAAGTCTTTTTCATTTTCATTTGAACCAAGCTCAAAAATTAGGCTCTGTCCACCAAACACAAACGACATAAAAACTAAAATAGCTCCGATCACACTTATTAAAAACCACCAGTACTCTTGAAGAGCAAGAAGTGAAAAAGTTTCAAACATTACTCAGCTCCTTTCGAAAAGCCATGAGTGATCTCTTTTAGCATTATTCTGATCTCTGCTATTAAAAGAGTTGTAAAGGTAAAAGCAAAGAGCCAAAATGTAATAGCTACTGAGTCACTATCTAAGTTAGAGACACCTTTAAAAGTAGGAAGCATTTCGTAAATAACCCAAGGTTGACGACCAACTTCTGCTAAAACCCAACCAGACTCTCCCGCAACAAAAGCTAGTGGAAAAGTCAAAATACTAACATAAAGAAACCATTTTTTATTCTCTAAAGTGTTAAATATACTAAAGTAAAGAGTAGCTATAAAAAAGATAATAAAATAACTACCAAGTCCAACCATTATGTGAAAGCTGTAAAAACTCAAAGATGTATTTGGAATGATCTGTTCTGGTGTATTTAGATAGCCATAACCCATGTACGGACGTAGAGGATCGAAAAGTTCTTTTGCTAGTTTCATCTTTTCAAGGTTATTCACTTTTTTTGCTTTAACATAGGCTGAGTAGTAGTGAAGTGCCATTTTACCACGTCTTATTTTCTCACTAGCACTCATTATATTTTGAGCTTTGTTTCCATAAACTAAGTCATCGATCCCTGGAACAAAAGCATCTATATTGTGTTGTGCTAAAAAAGAGAGAGCATAAGGAATAGCTAGATCTCCTAAGAAAAATGGCTCATCTGATCCGACACTATAAGCAGGGTTAACAAGACCAAAAAGAACTAATTCCTCTTTTATACCACCTTTTACTAATCCCTCCATAGCTGCTAGTTTTGTTGGTTGTTTTTGTGCAACCTCATAAGCAGATCTATCTCCTGTAAAAGCTAAATATAGTGAAGCTAAAAGTCCAAACGACGAAGCTATTAAAATTGATTTTTTGGCTAAAAAAGTATCACGTTTTTTTAATAAAAACCATGCACTAACTGCGATCATAAAAAGTGCACCAGTTACAAAGCCACTTGAAATTGTGTGTAAAAACTTGCTAACAGCTACTGGAGAGAGAAGAACATCGAAAAAGTTGATCATCTCATTTCTTCCGCTGTCCATGTTGAAGTATGTTCCTGTTGGGAACTGCATCCATCCATTTGCTACTAAGATCCATAGTGCTGAAAGGTTAGACCCGATCGCTACCATCCAAGTTGAGAAGAGGTGTGCTTTTTTACTTACTTTATTCCAACCAAAAAACATTAATGCAAAAAAAGTACTCTCTAAAAAGAAAGCCATCATACCCTCGATCGCTAATGGTGCACCAAAAATATCACCTACGATCCATGAGTATGAAGACCAGTTTGTTCCAAACTCAAACTCCATTATGATCCCAGTTGCAACTCCGATCGCAAAGTTAATGGCAAAGAGTTTCATCCAGAACTGAGTCATTATTTTGTATTGAATATCGTTAGTTTTAACGTAGAGACTCTCCATGATCGCTAGTAAAAAAGAGAGTCCTAGAGTTAGTGGCACAAAAAGCCAGTGGAACATTGCAGTTAGAGCGAATTGAGCTCTAGAGTAGTCTATAAGTAGATCAAAATCGCTCAATTAGTATACTTTTTAAACCGTTGTGTCTTTAAGTGCTTCTAACACTTCGTCATAGTTAGGCTCATCTGTTACTTCATTTACAACTTGTTTGTAAGAGATAACACCACTTTTATTTACAACAAAAATAGCTCTTGCACAAAGACCTTTTAGCTTGTTGTCTTTCATAAGAACACCATACGCTTTAGAAAAATCTTTATCAACATAATCAGAAAGTACTGTTAAATTGTCGATCCCTTGAGTTGAACAGAATTTTTGTGAAGCAAAAGGAAGGTCCATACTAATAACAGAAGTGTGAACAATGTCTAAAGTAGCAACAAGGTTGTTAAACTTAGTAGTCTCCATTGCGCAAGTACCAGTGTCAAGTGATGGAACCGTAATAATAAGTTGAACTTTCTCGTTCTCTCCACCAACTGTAATGTCGTCTAAGTTAGCATCAACTAACGATATTTGTGGTGCTTTGTCGCCAACATTTAGTTCATTTCCGCCTAATGTTACATCTGTACCTTTAAAGTGTGTCATAGCCATAATGTTCTCCATAAAAAAATTTCTCTAGTATATAGTTAAGAAGATTAAAGTAAAATAACATTAATGAAAATCATAAGTGAACATACTACTAATACGTTAGAAATTAAAAAATCTAAATTCATAGCACATATAACTCCATTCTCTAAATATGAGAAACTTTTAGCAACTTTAAAAGAGGAACATCCTAAAGCAAGACACTTTGTAACTGCTTTTAGATATTTAAATGAGTTTGGACAAGTAGTAGAGGGTTGTAGTGATGATGGAGAGCCTAAAGGAACTTCGGGTAAGCCTACTTTAGCAGTCTTGCAAGGAAGTGAGCTTATAAATGTAGGTGTAGTTACAGTTCGTTACTTTGGTGGAACTCGCTTAGGAACTGGTGGACTTGTACGAGCTTATGGTGACGCTACTAATGAAGTGATCGCACTTTGTGAGCTTAGTGAATATAAAAAACTTTTAAACTTAAGAGTCTCGTGTGAATACACAAACGTAACAAAACTAGAGTATGAGTGCTCAAACTTAGCGATCGAGATAGTTGAAAAAGAGTTTAATAGTGATGTTGTTTTTACACTAAATAGTACAAAAGAGCTTTTTAGTGAGTTGTTAGAAAAGCTTAAAAGGTTGGTAACAGTTCTTGATTGATAATAAAAGCTCACGTCTAAAAGCTGTAACACATGGCTTTTTTCTCTCGATCACAACTACGATCGCAGAGCCTTCGATCATACTTCCTTTAATTGTGAGTTACTTTGGTGGAACTGCTTTAGTTGTAGGTATTTTAACTTCACTTATAAAAGGTGGAGCTATCTTTGTTCAGCTTTTTGCGGCTTTTGGAGCACAAAACCTCTCTTATGTTCAGCCACACTTACGTTATGTATTTTTAACTCGCTTTCTCTCTTGGTTTGGGATCGGAGTTGCCATATACTTTTTTGGTGAAAACTACCCAACTCTCACACTTTACCTTATAGGTTTAGGACTTTTTACTTTCTCTTTTGCCGCTGGTTTTGGAACAATTTATTTTAACGAGCTTTTAGCAAAAGTATTTACCAACAGGTATAGAGCAAAAGTATTTGCAGGTCGTCAAATGGCGGCAGGAGTAGGCGCACTTATTAGTGGAGCGATCGCAGGTGCTATGTTAGAGTATTATGAACCACCTTACTCTTATGCGTACCTCTTTATGTTAAGTTCGTTTATGATGGCATTAGGGATCGCGGCTTTCATAAGTATACCTGAGCCTAAAAAGACAAACTTGAGTGTTAAAGAGAGTAGTTTTAAAGAGTTTATAAAAAATGCAATGATCACACTTAAAGCAGATGAAGTACTTAGGTTGCAAATAGTTACCTATTTAATCTCATACACCTACTTACTCTCTATGCCTTTTATTATTTTAGATGCAAGTTCAAAAATAGCACTTAATGGAATAGAAATAGGCTATTTGCTAACTACACAGATCGTAGGTGCAATGTTTAGTAACTTGCTTTGGGCAAAGTTAGCACATAACTCACAAATAAGACTACTAATAACTTTAGCATTTATTTTGCATATTGCAGCATTAAGTGTAGCACTGTTTGCAAATACTCTCTTTATGTATATGGTAGTCTTTGCACTTTTAGGATCTGCGATCGATGGTATGCGTTTAGCTTTTTCAAATAACATTTTAACGATCGCACCAGAAGATAAACGTCCTGTCTACATTGCACTACAGTCAAACCTAACTTCGATCGGACTCTTCTTCTCTATCCCTGGTGCTTTTATTTTAGCGGCATACTCTTATGAGGTCTTATATATGTTTACAATTTTTACTTTAGTGAGCGGACTTGTCTATTTTAGACTTAAAACTTAATTAAAATTTAAAGTAAATAGCTGTATTTACTTTTTGTTAATTAAGGAATAAATTATTTATGATATAATAAACACAAAGAAAGGTACTTTATAAGATGAATTATTTTTTTAAAACTATTATATATATATTTATTATCATTTTTATAACTGCTTGTGGTGGAGGTGGTAGTGGAGGTACAACAGAAACTGTTGTTCCTTCTACTACTAATACAGTTGTTTCTAGTGGTTCAAGCTCTGGAAGCTCTGGAAGTGCTGGAGGAGGTAGCTCAGGTGGTGGAACTACTACAATTGCTATAGCAGACTGTCAAACACCAGATCTACTCAGTGCTTACACAACTGTACAAACTGGCGATAGTATCGTGAACGATTCAACTCCAACTACTATAGATACATTTCAAAATATTGATGGATCTAGAAAAATATGTGTTTTAACTGGCTCGGCACATATTGAAAGGTAAATTATGAAATATATATTTAGAGTAATGTTACTACTTTGTGCTTTTGTAGCTTCACTCAATGCTACGACTTATACACTTGGCGGGGTAGGAACTACACTTGGTGAACTAAAAATTACTTTAAATGATGCTGGTACAATGAAAGTTGATAGAAATATTTCCGGCACTTGGGACAAACAATATTATAGTACTAGTGGTGGAGGTTATATGGTCATCAATTATGATGGTTTAGGTACTCCACTAATACAAGGTAAGTCAACAACTTTTGGTGGTACTTCTCCATATGCAGAAGGCACAATAAGTAATGGATATTTTAAAGAGTGGAAAAATGGTACAGCGGACAACAACATAACACTTCGTTATGAATTAGAGTACACTAGCCCAAATCAATACTTTAAACACAAATGGTCTATAACAAATAATAGTGGTAGTACTAAGAATGATGTAGTGTTTATCCGTGGAGTTGATACTTATTTAAGTGGTGGAGATAGTGGTGCTGGTACTTGGAATGCTAATACAAATACAGTAGGAGTTAAAAAAGTTGTTGATGGTAAAGAGCAAACCTTAACTTTAAAAGGTATTACTACTCCATCAGGTTATTCAAGTAAGGGCTATAATTTAATACAAGCTGATGCATACAGTGGTGATCTTAAAAATGACTTGAATACAAATTCGAGTACAGACAATGGTTATGGAATGGAGTGGAATACAACAAGTATAGCTAATAGTGAAACTTGGTCTATAACTGCATATGAGAGTTTTACATTTAGCTCACTTGAAGTTAATGCACCTGTTAAAAAACAGTGTTATATAGGTACTACTTGTACTCTATCATTTAGTGTAAAAAATATTCATGCTACTGACAGTGATACTATAACTTTAAGTAAATCGAACTCAAAAAATTGGTCTTCTACTTTGGATCAAACAAGCTCTTTTGTCTTGGCAACTGCAGAAACTAAAACAGTTGAGTACAATATAACTATTCCACATAATTCTACAGTGGGTGAACAGAGCGAACTTTTTTTAACAGCTACGGGTTTATCTAACTCGCAAATGGCTATTGGTTTGGTAGAAGCATACGATGATCCATCAGTTAACGCCGAACCAGTATTTGCAGATGGAGAAGTAACAAATATTATGGTTGCACAAGCTCCTGTAGAATATACTATTTCTATAGGTGCTACTGATTCTGATACTGATGCTAATAATTTGGTGTGGAGTATTAGTGACTCATATTTTGGCAATACTAGCATAGATAAAAATACAAGTACTACGAATGAAACTAATGCAACATATAAATATACAAGTACAAATGGAACATACAAAACAGACAAAATAACTATAACATTGACAGATCCATCTGATTCAAGTAAAGCTGAGTTGACAATAAATCTAACACGTTTAGATGATGTTGGAGTAAGTACAGGTACTTTTGATGCAACTCCGACTGTTATTTCTGGTACTAACATATATACTGTCCCATTAGATGATACAGATAGTAATAACGTTGATGTAAACATATCAACCTCTCAAAGTGGTGTAACATCAGTTAAACAGACAAACTATGTAGAGACAAAAAAAGATGATGTTAGTAACTCTGATGGTACAACTTCAAACTTCAATATTAAAGTTTATAATAATGGTCAAAGCGAAAGTCTTATAAAAAATATTGCTGCAAATGGAGATGAAAAAATCTCTACTATTAAGATGATGTCTTTAGGTGGACAAATTAGTTTTGATGATAAAAATATAACAGCATCCGTAAAAGACAGTAATATAACAGCTAGAGTTGATTCAAATGGAACTGTTACTTCAACTATAGAGAGTGGCGGTAAAGTTACAACAGTTAGTACATTAGCAGACGAGACAACAAAAATAAATGGAGTAGATGCAACTATTCAAAGCTCGATCGTAACTATAGATGCTTCGAATAATGTAGAGACTGTAGTTGAAGTAAAAAAATCTGATGGCACAATTTTAAAAGCTATTACAACGACAAGTTCAGATGGAACAGTAATAGTAAAAGTGGTAACAGAAAATTCAACTACTGGTGTCATAAGTACACCTATTAAAATATTTGCTGATACTTCTCCTTATCCTGTTGGAAGTAGTGTTAAAATTGAAAATATAGATGGTGAATTATATATTAAGTCCAATATGCCTATAACATCAAATATGAAAGTACAATAAACCTTTCAGTTATAAATATGTTCATTATGATAAGATCCTTGAAAAATTAATATATGTAAAAGAGTTGTATATGCAAAATTTTAAAGAGAGTAATTTAGTACTTGTAGTTTTATCATCTATATTAGCAGTATTACTTGGAATTTCACTGTTTTTTAACTTAAACAGTGGGACTGAAGAGATATTAGAAGAAGAGTATGAGGTGCAACTACCTATAACTTATGATAGTTTACCTTCAAACATTAAAGAGAAGTATGTTTTAAAAAGTAGCACTAAGAAGGTCTTACCTGATAATAAACAAGAGCTAAATCAAAAAATCTCTGAGCTTAAAAAACAGGTAAACATACTTAAAGTTACAAAAAAACAGACACCAGAAATAAAAAGGCTTAGCTCTTTTGCCTCTTGTTATAGCATGGCGATCGGAAGTTATAGCTTGCCTCTAGAGTGTAAAAAGAGTATAACTGCTTTTATAGACACTAATAGTGATGCATCATATTTTGAGTTAATAGGTATAGTTGATCGAACAGAGTTTAAGTTATTTAGAGATATTGAACAAAATGATCAAATTTTTGATGAGTTAAAAACTTCTGAAGAGTCTCTTGAAACACTCCGTATGTACAGTGAAAATGGTTTAGCAACATATAGAGTTATGGAAGCAAACTGGCTTATAAAAAAACATACAGATCATAAAGCTAAAATATTTAGTGCCAACTACAAACTAACATCAGATAAAGGTTATCGTGGCGTTATAGTTAGAGCTTATAAATAAAACAATAAAAAGGATAACAATGAATTTAACAACAACACCAGGAGTTCTTGGAGAACATCCACCAGTAACAAAGCCACATCCAGGTTTTTACCATGAAGTTGGTGAAGAGAGATTTAGAAAACTAGTGCACGATCACTATGAGTTAATTAGAACAAGTGAGATAGCTTTTTTATTTCCAGTAAATGATGATGACGATTTTGAACAAGCAAAGAAAAATGCTGGTGACTTTTTTATACAGATCTGTGCTGGACCTGATTGGTTTGCACAAAATCGTGGTAAGCCACAAATGGTAGGTCGTCATGCTCCATTTCGTATTGATGCTAAGTCACGTGTAATATGGCTAGAGCTTTACCGTCCTCTGTTAGAAGAGCTTGAAGGAGAAGGCATTAACCCCGAATATATAAAATCTTTTTGGGATTATGCAGATATTTTTTCTATTTGGATGATAAATACACCAAGTAAATAAAAGAATGTGAAACTTTAAAGTAATTTTTACTAAAATATATAAAAATACTCTAGGAAGCATTAAAATGAAATTACTTAAAATAATAGCTTCATTATTGTTAGCATACCTATTTATAGGTTTTGTACTACTACCATACTCTATTTACTACTTTGCACCAAAGTTAGTAAAAAGTGAGTATGGTGCTTCACTTCAAATTCAAAAAGTAAATTTCAACCCACTTACCTGCGCTATTAACATTAAAGAACTAAAACTTAAAACTCCTAGAAACGAGCCTTTTGTTAGCTTTAAAAATTTAGCTATTAACTTTGATCCTTTAAAGTTAATTACGTCTGTAAGTGAGTTTAGTAAATTTGATATAGACTCTTTGTCTGTAAACATTTTAAAAGATCAAAAAGGGAAGTTTAATTATGACTTTTTACTACCAACTTCTAATGAATCTAACAAAACAGCTAAAACAAAGAGCGATTTAACATTAGTTATAAGCTCTTTTAAACTTCAAAATAGTGAACTCACATATAGTTATTATGAGGGTAGGATGAAAAAAGTTGTCTCATCTAAGAAACTATCATTTGAAATTCAAAATATTACTACTTCAACAACTAACCCACTTAATGGAGGGTACTCTATATCTACTTTAATTAATAAAACTGATAGCTTATCTCTCACTGGTAAAATAGACTCTATAATACCCTTTAAAATAAAAGGTAAGTTATTACTAAATGTACAAAGTATTCCCAAGTACATGCAGTACCTACCTGAGAGTAAATATGAGTTACTATCTTCTTCGCTCAATTTTAGTAGTAAGTATCAGTTTGATATAGATGATCTAAATAGTACTAATTTAAGCGATCTAAAACTGAAGCTCTCAAATATAGAGTTAAAACCAAAAAATGAAAAGTATAAACTACTCTCTATTAAGAATATAGATATTTTGGCAACTGATGTTAAGCCATTCGAACAGAGTGCAAATTTAGAACATATATCTATTGACACTATTAGTAGTACTACGATCGTAGATGAAAACTCTAAACTAAACTGGGAAGAGATCTTCTCAAGCGATACTAAGAGTAAACATGAACAAAATACAACAAGCAACACTTCTAAGTGGAAAGTTAAGTTAGCTAAGTTTGAACTACTTAAAAGTAGTGCTAGCTATAAAGATGTACCAAATAGGTCTAACTATGAAGTAGATGATCTGAACTTCTATGTTAATGGAGTTGAGTTAGATCTTGGTGCGTCATCTCTTAGTGTAGAAGATGTTAAAACTGATAGTACAAACATTAATGTAGTTATTAATAAAACAGAAACTATTAAGAAAAAAGAAGAGAAAAAAAGTGAAAAAAGTAGTGCTAAAGCTTTTAAGTACACTATTAAAAAGTTTACTTTAGAGAACTACTCAGCAGACATTTTAGACAACAAGTTTACATCTAAAAATAGAGTTAATATAGATAAAATAAAATTTAGCGCAGATGATATTACTGATCTTAAAAGTAAATATATAAACTTTAAAAGTTCACTTCGAATAGATAATAAGTCATCTTTGGAGTTAAGTGGAAAAGTATCTCAAGAGCCTTTAAATGCTCATATATCAGCAGATATTAAAAAGTTTAAACTTAATAGTTTAAACCCTTACCTCTCAAATAGTGCATATGTAAAATTTTATAGTGGCGATGTAGCAATCAGTACGAAACTACTATATGGTAACAAAGGATTAAGTAGTAGTGGATCAGTTATTTTGGATGATGTTGTTTTAAATGATAGTCGAGATGACTCCGTTTTATTAGGACTTAACTCTCTTAAAGTACCTAAGTATAGTTTTGATGACTCTCTTTTGTTTATAGAAAATATTGATTTGGATGGTCTTTATGCAAACGTTGAAGTAGACAAAAATGCAACTTTAAACTTCTCAAAACTAATGAAAGAGAGTACACAGAAAAATGCTCTCTCAAATAAGAGTGCAAAGCAGACAAGTAAACCTATTGAAGTACAAATAATAACTCTAAATATAAAAAATAGTAGTACTACCTATAGTGATAACTCTTTGCCTATGAAGTTTAAGACAGATGTTCATGATGTGAATGGAAATATATATGCTATTTCAACTGTTAAAGATTCAACGACATATATTGACGTGGCAGGTATTGTAAATAAATATGGCTCTTCTAAAATATCAGGTAACCTTAACCCTATGTCTGTAAAAACTTTTACAGATATAGAGTTAGAGTTTAAAAACTTAGAAATAAACTCACTTAGCCCTTACTCTATGAAGTTTGCTGGTTATATTATAGATAGTGGAAAGTTAGACTTATATCTAGACTATCAAATGAATAACTCACAAATGCTAGGTAAAAATAACTTAATAATAAGAGATATTAAACTTGGTAAAAAAATTGAGTCAGAGAATTCTCTTCCTCTTGGTTTAGCCATAGCAGTTTTTGAAAATAGTGATGGAGTTATTGATCTTAAAATGCCTATTCATGGTGATGTTGATAACCCTAACTTTAAGTATGGTAGTGTTGTTATTAAAGCTTTTGGAAATATTATAACGTCAGTTGTTAGTTCCCCATTTAAACTCTTAGGAAACCTATTAGGTATTAATACAGATGATCTAAAAGATATTGATTATGAGCCAGCGAGTTTCGCTCTTTTACCTTCAGAAAAAGAGAAACTAGACAAAATAAAAACTATACTTATAAAAAAGAGTGCAGTTGAACTCTCTATTATAGGTACATATAACACTATTCTGGACACAAGAGCTATTCAAGGTAAAAAACTTCTTTCACGTGCAGTAAAATTTGCGTCTTCAAAATATATAAATATTGGTGGCGCTCTAAATATATCTATTTTAGAGCAGTTGTATATTCAAAAGAATAGTAGTGCTAAGTTATACAAGTTAAAAAATTCTTTTAAAAGTAGTGATAAGTTCTCAAATGAGTATCAACTTGCACTTACAGATGCACTTTTAGAGTATGAGAGTTGCACTAGTAAAGAGTTAAAAACAGTTGCACAAAATCGTTCTAAAACTATAGTTAATTATTTACTTGAACATGGTATTGATAGCTCAAGACTTAAAGTTAAAAAGATTGAAGAAGATAGTTCTAATAGTTCTAAATATGTTAAAAGTTTACTTCAAATTACGATTAAAAAATAGTTTAAACTTTATACCTCACTCCATTTAAAAGTTTAGAACAAGCCACTTGGTACTCAACCATTTTCTCAAAAGGCGTTAAAAAAAGATCTAACTCGTCTTTAGCGATCGACTCTATTTTATGCTCATTCAAAAGTTCTAGTACACATAAAGTAGACTCTATAGTAGAAAGACACACTTCTGAGGGTTGCTGTTTTATTTGGTACTTTGAAAGTTTTGAGTGCGTAAAACTAAGATGTGGAAGTAAAGCTAAATTTTTGCTAAGACGAAGTATTTTTTTAGAACAAGCCCATGTTGAGTCTATTATAAAGATCACGTTTTTTTTATTCTTGTTTTGAATACTGTTTTCGTTTAGGTTGATCGCATCTGTACTTGGGTAGAGAATAAAGCAGTTGTTGTTTGGCTCATTTAAAATAGAGTTAATTTTTTTATGTTTACTAAAATCAACATCTATAAAAATAGTGCAGTTTTTTAAGGAGAGGTTAGTAAAGTGACCTGTATTATTTTTAGTTTTTTTAAACTCTTTAGGATGCATTAAAATAACAAACTCAGTTTCAGTCTCGATCTGTTGAACATGATCGCAAATACAACTACACTTTGGTCTATAACAACTATAACACTTCTCACGTATCTCAATATTCATAAAGAGATTATAGCAAAGTTTGTTTTTGATACTTAATTAAAAAAGTAGTTTCTTTTCTATATAATACGCAAATTAAATAAACTTATAAAGAAGATATATTATGACACCAACTAAACGCGTACTAGAAGCTATTGAAGAGATTAAAAAAGGTAACATGATCATTATGCTTGATGATGAGGATCGCGAAAATGAGGGTGACTTAGTTTATGCAGCTACTTTTTCGACTCCTGATCATGTAAATTTCATGGCAACTCATGCACGTGGACTGATCTGTGTAGCTGTAAAAAAAGAGATCGCTGCAAAGTTAGAGTTAAACCCAATGGTAACATCAAACAACTCAAGCTACGAGACTGCTTTTACAGTCTCTGTTGACGCTGTTGACGCACTTACTGGTATTAGTTCTGCAGAGCGTGATATGACTATTAAAATTCTTGCTAACCCTATTTCAAAAGCGACTGAACTTGTTCGTCCTGGTCATATTTTTCCTTTGATTGCAAAAGATGGTGGTGTTCTTATTCGTACGGGTCATACAGAGGGTAGTGTTGATATTTGTCGTCTTGCAGGTTTAGCTGAAGCTGGTGTTATTTGTGAGATCATTAAAGAAGACGGAACAATGGCTCGTCGTGATGATTTAGATATATTTGCAGATGAGCATAACCTTAAAACTGTATTTATCTCCGATCTTGTTGAATACCGTTTAGCAAATGAAATTTTAGTAACTATAAAAGAAGAAGAGCAGATAGAATTTTTTGACTCTAAAAGTAGAAAAGTAACTATTACAGATCATGAAGGTACGGATCATACTGCGATCGTGTTTGGTGACTTAGAAGAGTGCGCTAATGTTAAAGTTCATAACATAGTTCCAGATATTGAGTTACTACTTAATAAAGCTAAATATAGCGAGCTTACAAACTCTATAGAGTACTTAAAAGCTAACTCTGGTGTTTTGGTATTCATAAACAAGCCAAACCATCACAATGCAACTATGAAAGAGTATGGTATAGGTGCTCAAATACTTAAAACTTTAGGTGTTAATAAAATGAACATTTTAAGTGGAAGTAAAAAACCAGAACTTGTAGGTTTAGGTGGCTTTGGTCTTGAAGTTGTAAAGAGTATAGATATAACAAAATCATAATAATTATTAAAAGTATGGTGTAAAATATGAGAACAGAAACAGATTTACTTCAAAATTTAGAAGAAGCTAAAGAGCTATTACAAAAAAAACTTGATGAAACTACAAAAGAGCTAGAAAAAGAGAAATATTTAAGACAGAGCATGTTAAATTCCCAAAAAAATTTAATTTTAACTTATAATGGACATCATTTACTAGAAGCTAACCAAGCATTTTTTGAGTTTTATAAAATTAAAAATGTAGAAGAGTTTTTTGAAAAATATGGTGAATGTATTGCCGATACTTTTAATACAAATGTATCTAAAGGGTATTTACAAAAAATAATGGATGAAGAACACTATATTGACTATTTACGTAGGCAATCTGATAAAGTTACTAGAGTTAAAATTAGCAGAGATGGTGAAGAGCATATATTTACTGTTGAGCTTACAGTACTCATTGTAGATACCAAAGATTTAAGCATTATTACATTTACAAATATAACGGAAACTGAGAAGAGTAAAGTGCTTATGCAAATTCAACATCAAGAAATAAAAGACTCTGTTGAGTATGCTTCTATGATACAGAGTGCAATTTTGCCTGCCACAGTATCTTTAGGTAAGTATTTTAAGGAATATTTTGTAACCTGGAGACCAAAAGATACAGTTGGTGGTGATATCTGGCTACTAAATGATTTAAGAAATGAGGAGGAGTGTTTACTTTTCTTTATTGACTGTACAGGACATGGAATCTCTGGTGCTTTTGTAACAATGATTGTAAAATCAATTGAAAAAGAGATACTCTCTATATTGCGAAATAAAGAAGATATGGAGGTAAGCCCTGCATGGATCATGGGTTATTTTAACAAAACAATGAAAACACTACTTAAACAAGAAGATAAAGATAGTCTAACAAATGTTGGTTGGGATGGAGGTATAATCTACTACAATAAAAAAGATAAACTTCTTAAGTTTGCTGGAGCAGAAACACCACTCTTTTACATGGATATACAAGGTGAACTACATACAGTAAAAGGAAATCGTAAGTCAGTTGGGTACAAAAATTGTGAAGCTGAGTATGAATATAAAGAGACTATTATAAATGTTGAAGAGGGTATGAAGTTTTACTGTACAACCGATGGTTATCTAGATCAGACTGGTGGTGAAAAAGGCTTCTCATTTGGAAAAAAACGTTTTACTAATATTATAAAAGAGTACTACAGTGAACCTATGAGCGAACTTCAGAGTGCACTTATGGTTGAGATGATGACGTATCAAGATATGGTTTTAGATAATGAGCAACGAGATGATCAGACTGTTATAGCATTTGAAATAGGAAGCTAACAGTACTGAACTTCTGTTTAGCCTTGCTTTAGTTTTACTAAAGCATCTTCTACATTATCTTGACGCATTAATGACTCACCAACTAAGAAAGCATCAACTCCTGCCTTATTTAGATCTACTAACTGCTCGTGCTCATGAATACCACTCTCAGCGATAATTATTTTCCCATTTGGTATAAGAGGTATAAGATCGTAAGATAGGTTCATATCCATCTCAAAAGTTTGTAAGTTACGGTGGTTAATACCTAATATGTCGGCACCACTAGTGATAGCCTTTGTTAAGTCTGTCTTATCATGAATTTCAACAAGTGCTTCCATACCTAAGTGACGAGTGTAACCTAAAAGCTCTTTCAGCTCTTTAAGTGAAAGTGCAGCTGCGATCAGTAAAATAAAGTCAGCTCCATAAACCAAAGCCTCTAAAATTTGGTACTTTGAAATTATAAAGTCTTTCCTTAAAAGAGGAATACTTACATAGCGTCTAATTCCGGCTAAATACTCTAAGTCACCTTGAAAGTAATGAGGTTCGGTAAGAACAGAGAGTGCATTCGCACCACCTCTCTCGTAAGCCTGTGCAATCGCTAAAGGATCGAAGTCCTCTCTAATAACACCTTTTGAAGGAGAAGCTTTTTTAACTTCTGCGATCACTTTAAAAGGATCTTTCTCATTCGTTTTTAGAAAGTCTATAACGTCTCTTGGTGCTCTTGCGTTAAAGGCTAGTGAACGACCTAACCAGTCTAGTGTGTACTCTTTCTCTTTTTTTTCCAAGTCAGCTTTTGTTCTTTTTATTATCTCATCTAAAATCATTTTTTTCCTTTACGTTTTTTCAGACATGCATTTATTTTTTCTAAGTGATCGCTTATTTCAGAATCAACACTATCTTTCATCTCTATAATTTTATTCATAACAGTTTTAGCTTTTTTACAACGACCTTGTTTATAGTAACCCCAAGCTAGTGAGTCCATATAAAAGTATGACTTTGGATCTAGCTCCATAGCTTCTTTAACATAAGCTATACCCTGTTTTATATCTATTTTATGATCAATTAGTAAGTAACCTAAATAGTTTAAATAGAGACCTCTTTTATCGATATTTATAACCTTTTCAAACTTACTAACAACAGAGTTGAGCATTTTTTTATCATTTTTATTTTTAGCATTTTCATACTCAAACATAGCACTTTGACCCAAATACTCAACATCACCATCTTTTGCATAGATTTCATCTGCTAATGTGTATGCTTTTTTGTAGAGTTTAGCATTTGCATAAACTTGCAGAAGAAGAGCATCATCTATTTTACTCTCTTCTAAAAATGCCATAAGCATTGGAAGGTCTTTTTTATAAGTGTATATCTTTACGATCGCTTTGGCATACTTCTCATCACCGCTCATCTCAAAAAGACGTTTGTAAATGGAGACCATACCATCCATATTATTCTGTTCACTGTAAAAACTAGCAAGTCTCTCACATATTCGTACACTACAGTTGTGCATTCTACTATGTGTTTCTAAATAAGCGATCGCCTTTTTTTGATCTTTTACGTTTACGTACAACACGATCGCTAACTTGTCCAAAATAAGTTCATCATAACTAGTAGCGTACGCACTCTCTAAGTACTTAAGAGCGATATCATATTTTTTCTCTTTTATATATATGTCACTAACTAACATATAATCTTTTGGATCTTTGGTAAGCTCTAAAAGTTTAAGAGCTTCTATTTTTACTTCATCAATATTTGCACTGTTTATAAGTGCACCTATCTTGTATCTTGCGACTTTATGGTTATTTGGCATATCACTTAAAACTGTGTCAGCTTGTTCTATGACCTCTTTATACATTTGAGCTGATAGTTTATTTAAAAAAGAGGCGTATAAATACTCCTCTTTATTTGAGTTCTTATATAGGGTGTCATATGTTAAGGCTGCACTCTTAAAGTCCATTCTATTTTCAGCGTCGATCGCGGTAACTATTAAAAGGTCTTCATTCTCAAAAGATTTAATATTTGTTTTTTTATTAAAAGTAGATGTAGCACAACCACTAAAAAATAGAAGCACAACTAAAGAGCTAAGCAAAATTTTAAACACAACTAACTCCTTTACACTCTTCTTTTAATTCGTCAATTTGGTTTTTAAAGTAACCCCAAAATGGAAATGTACGACACTGTATTGGGCGCGCTTCATAAATAGAACAACCCATAACTTCACGATCGAAAAATATACAGTCATAAGAGTCTTCAAATATTTTCTCTTTTAAAGATACCCTAGAACCATTTGTGATCGTAAACATATTTAAAAAAATACTCTTATCAATGTCTAAAAAAGTTACAATACCTTCAATCTCTTTAGCATCAATATATATAAAGCCACTTTCGCCAGTACAACACTTTCCTGCACACTCTTTACAAGCTGAAGGGTTGAAACTATACTTATAACCCTCTTGACGTATTAAACTTGACATTTTAGAGTGTGTGTCCTTGCTTTTTCATATATGTTTTTTACTCTTGTTGAAAACTCATCATTTTCAAACGTTATAAATGGCTCTTTTATGTTCATAAGTGAAGCCGAATTGGCTCTTGCATGAACTAAAACTAGTGAAGCTGATCTATCAGCTTTTGAGTGTACGAATTGTACATCAACTACTCTTAATTTAGCACTATTTAACTCAACACAAATTTCACCAAACTGTTTAGCATCATAACAGAATATAAAATGAGCTTTAGGTTTTAAAAGTGAAGCTACCTTTTTAAAAAACTTACCCATTGGTAAGTGCTCATTGTAACGCGCTGTATGAATCATGTTGTTTTCACACTTAGTAACGCCATCGTGGTAAAAAGGAGGGTTGGAAATTATATATTCAAATTCAGTAGAACTATCAAACTCTAAAAAATCACCTTGAGTTATATTATACTTAATTGTGTTTACTTCAGCATTTTTTTTACTTAAAAAAAAGAACTCATCTTGCTTTTCAACAGCACTAAGTTCAACTTTTTCATGATCACGAGCTACTAAAAGTCCGATCACACCGCAACCACTACCTACCTCTAAAACTTTACCTTTAGGGTTAAATGAAGATATAAAGTCATATAAAAAGAGTGAATCACTATTGTAACAGTATCCATTTTGTGGTTGATAAAGAAGCATTTAGTTATTTATGTTTAGAGAGTTCTAATAAAATCTCTCTAATTTCACTTTTATCAAAGAAGATATTAAATGCTAACTCTTGTGAAAACTTTTTAAGTAGTTTCGATTTTATAGCTACTCTATTTTCATTCTCACACTCTTCTAAGGCACTCTCTAACTCATTTTTATAGTTACTTAATATCTCAGCTCTTTTTTGCTCTTTTGTTTGAACCTGCTTTTTTGGAGTTACATTTTTAATTAAAAAAGCAATAATAGCTAATGATATTAGTAAATATAAAAACTGTTCAACACTCATAAACGACTCTTAAACTTCAATATTAAGCCATTCACGTGCTCTACTACGGAGTGCTTCTGGGTTTTCAGAAGCAAAAAACTTACACTCGGTATGATCGTATTTTTTACAAAAAGAGTAGTTAGCTTCTAGGTACTCAACGATCGCTTCACCTGAGTGTATAAGAGTAGCGCTATTGTCAAAATAGTTACTAATTTGTTCACTAATAAGTGGAAAGTGAGTGCAACCTAAAATGACAGCATCTGGTGTTGTAACATCTTTAAAGTAATGATGGAGAGTACTTTGTAATACTTCACCACTTAAAAGACCCTCTTCAACTATTGGAACAAATAAAGAGGTAGCTATTGAGCTATGGTTTAGGTAACTGTTTTTCTCTAGTAAATTAACATATGAGTTTGAGTTGATGGTAGCTTGTGTACCTAAAATAAGTATGTTTGAGTCTCTGTTTTGAAGTGCATTAGTTGTAGCAATAATGCCAGGTTCTATAACCCCAACTACATCACAAGAACTATGCTCTTTTAGTGCATCAAGCGCGTAAGCACTAACACTGTTACAAGCAACAATAAGAAGGTCAATATCGAAATTTTTGAAAAACTCTAAGGCTTCAAGAGAGTAGCGTGTAATTGTATTTTTATCTTTAACACCATAAGGAACACGAGCAGTGTCACCAAAGTAAATTAGCTCTTCAAATAGTTTATGATCCAGAAGTGATTTAACAACGCTTAAACCACCGACACCACTATCAAATACACCAACTTTCATTTAGGTTTTCCTATTACTCTTGGTTCATACTCTCTAAAAATTCGGCATTTGTTTTGTTCTTTTTCATAGTATTAAAAAGGAACTGTAGTGCTTTAACTTCATCATCTTGTTTGTGCATCATAGAACGAAGAACAAATACTTTTTGAAGTATGTCAGCAGGTAGAAGAAGCTCCTCTTTACGAGTTCCAGACTTAAGAAGATCAAAAGCAGGGAATATACGGCGTTCAGCAAGTTTGCGTGAAAGGACAACTTCACTATTACCAGTACCTTTAAACTCTTCAAAAATAACTTCATCCATACGGCTTCCAGTTTCAACAAGAGCTGTTGCAATGATTGTTAAGCTTCCACCATTTTCTATATTTCTAGCAGCACCAAAGAAACGTTTTGGTTTGTGAAGTGCATTCGCATCAACACCACCACTTAAAACTTTACCACTTGAAGGTGTTACAGTATTATAAGCACGTGCAAGACGAGTGATTGAGTCAAGTAAAATAACAACATCTTTTCCAAGCTCAACTCTACGTTTAGCTTTTTCAATTACCATTTCAGCAACTTTAACATGGTTTTTAGCAGGAAGATCAAAAGTTGAGCTATAAACTTCACCTTTTACACTTCTTTCCATATCTGTTACCTCTTCAGGACGTTCATCAACAAGAAGAACCATAAGATCTACATCTGTGTTATTAGCAGTAATACCATGAGCGATCTCTTTCATAAGTTCAGTTTTACCACTTCTTGGAGGTGCAACTATAAGAGCACGTTGACCTTTACCGATCGGAGCAAAAAGATCCATCATACGACCAGTTAGTCTATCTGGATCATGTTCTAGCTTAATTTGATCTAGTGCATAAAGTGGAGTAAGGTTTTCAAATAGAGGACGTTTTTTGCTCTCTTCTGGTGGAAGGTAGTTGATCGCTTCTATTTTAAGTAGAGCGTAGTAACGCTCTTGATCTTTTGGAGGGCGAACTTGACCTGTTACAACGTCACCATTACGAAGAGCAAAACGACGAATTTGTGTACTTGAAACATAAGTAGTTAATAAAGAGTCACTAAAGCCTGTATCGATCGCACGCATAAAACCGTAACCATCTTGCATGATCTCTAAAATACCAGTAAAAAGGATGAACCCTCCCTGAGCAACTTGAGCCTTTAAGATCTCAAAAATAAGGTCTTGTCTCTTTAGTCCGTGTGGATCTTCTACTTTTAAATCTTCCGCAATTGCTAAAAGCTCTTCTAGTGGAGTTTGACGAAGTGTCTCAACAGTGTGGGTATTTACTGGTATGTGTGACTTAGAAGTACTCTTTTTTCTAGGTTTAGGGTTTGTAGGTTTAGTATTTGGTTGTGAATTTTCACTCATTTAGTACCTTGTGTTATATGTGTGGGATATCTTTCAGTAGACTAAGAATTAATAGAATGGTTGCGAAAGTTTTATATAGTTTATATAAATTGTTAGTGTATTTTAGTATATAGAGCTAAAGAAGTCAAGTTTTAATATAATTTGATACAATAATAAACTTTAAATATTAATGGAATAGATATGCAATATATAAATAGTGACTTAAAAAACAGAACAATTTTAATAACAGGTGGAGCAGGTTTCGTAGGCTCTAATTTAGCTTTTTACTTTCAAAATAACCATCCAGATGCTAAAGTAGTGGTATTTGACAGCTTTAGGAGTGGTGAGACTCTCTCAAATGGAAACCTAAAAAGTTTTGGTCACTTTAAAAACTTACTAGGTTTCAAGGGTGAAGTTATTAGTGGTGATATAAATGACAAAAAGGCTTTAGCAACATTAAAAAATGAGTATAAATTTGACTATATTTTTCATGAAGCTGCAATAAGCGACACAACGGCACAAGAACAAGACTTAATGATTAAAACAAATGTTAACGCTTACAAAGACCTACTTGATATAGCACTAGATCATGGTGCAAATATGATCTATGCGAGTAGCGCTGCAACTTATGGTGATGCTCCTTCTCCTCAAAGAGTAGGGCGAGAAGATCCACAAAATGTTTATGGTTTCTCTAAACTTATGATGGATCATTTAAGTGCTGAGTATATTGCTAAAAATCCAGCTATCTCGATCGTAGGACTTCGCTATTTCAATGTTTATGGAGAAAATGAGTACTTTAAAAATGCTACTGCCTCAATGGTTGTACAGTTTGGGCACCAAATACTTAGTGGAAAAAACCCTAAACTTTTTGAAGGCAGTGATAAAATTCAAAGAGACTTCATCTATATAGAAGATATTATTCAAGCGAATATAAAAGCTATGGAACCTAAAAAAAGTGGAGTTTATAACGTAGGTACAGGTAAAGCAAGAAGTTTTCAAGATATTGTTGACATTTTACAAGTTGAACTTGAAACAACACTTCCTTGTGAATATATTCCAAATCCATTTATAGGAAGCTATCAATTCTTTACTGAAGCAGATATAGCAACTACAAAAGAGAACTTAAGTTATGAGCCTCGTTTTGAGTTAGAAGATGGGATTAAGGCTTATAAAGATGAGATTGTAAGACTTTTTAAAACAGAGGTAAAGTAGATGGATACTCTTCGTAACTCAAACGTAAAAATTTTAGTTGTTGGTGATCTTATGATTGATCACTACCTTTGGGGAAATTGTGAGCGTATCTCACCAGAAGCACCTGTTCAAGTTGTTGATGTACAAAGAGAGAGTGAAGTTTTAGGTGGAGCAGGAAATGTTGTTAACAACCTTGTAACTCTTGGTGCAAATGTTAGTATAGCTAGTGTAATTGGTGCTGATGATAATGGTGCCGAGATGATCCAAATGTTAAAAGATATAGATGTTGACACCTCTTCACTTGTAATTCAAAAGGGTAGAAAAAGCTCTAAAAAAAGTCGTGTAATAGCTTCAAATCAGCAAATTCTGCGTTATGACAAAGAGAGCAAAGATGAGGTTACAATAGAGTCAATTGAGTCGCTTCTTTATAGTGTAAAAGAGTCAATTGAGCAGTTTGACATAATTATTATATCCGACTATGGAAAAGGAGTTGTAACACATGATGTGGCTCAAGGAGTTATATCTTTAGCTTCAAAAGCTGAGAAAAAAGTTTTAGTTGATCCAAAAGGTAGTAACTATACAAAATATATTGGTGCACACCTCTTAACACCTAATAAGAAAGAAGCGATCGAAGCTACTGGAATAAACATAGTTGATGATCACACTCTTAAAAGTGCACTTCTTTGGTTGAAAAATCAGTGTGAACTAGATCTGTCTATGATCACACTTAGTGAAGATGGTATAGGAATTTTTGATGATGTAGTTAAAAAGTTTCCAACAGTTGCTCAAGAGGTTTTTGATGTAACAGGAGCTGGTGACACTGTGATCGCATCACTATCTTTTGCTTTAGCTAGTAACAAAACCATAGATGAAGCTGCTTCTTTTGCTAATTTAGCAGCAGGTGTTGTAGTTGGTAAGATAGGTTCAGCTACTGCAACTCTTGATGAGATAGAGATCTATGAGGCTACACTTCATAAAAGTAGCTCAGACGCACATATCAAAACATTAGAAGAGATAGAACTTATTGTTAAACATGCTAAAAAAGCAGGTAAAAGAGTGACTTTTACAAATGGTTGTTTTGATATTTTACATGTAGGTCACGTTAAGTATCTGCAAGAAGCAAAAAGTTTTGGAGATATTCTAATAGTAGGTCTCAACTCAGATGCTAGTGTTAAAAGACTTAAAGGAGAGAGTCGTCCTATAAACCAAGAAGATGATCGAGCTTATCTTTTAGCAGCACTTGAAGCCGTTGACTATGTAGTTAAGTTTGGTGAAGATACACCACATGACTTAATTAAACTGCTCTCACCTCACACGTTGGTTAAAGGTGGAGACTATGAGGGTAAAGTTGTAGTTGGAAGTGCTTTTAGTGATCAGTTAAAACTAGTACAGTTTGTAGATGGAAAAAGTACGACAAGAACTATAGAGAAGATAAAAGCAAATAGTTAGTAAAGTATTTTTAAGAAGCTAACTGCATACCCTCGTAGGCTTTTTGAGCCTGAATCATCTTAATAGCTTTGTTGTAAGGGTTATCTTGTGAAGCAAACTTGTTATAGTATATAGGGTCTTCATTTTTAGTTTTTGGTTGAAACTTCTCTTTATACTCTAATGGAGCACTTATAAAAGTTGCTACGTTACTCTCATATGCTTTATCTGCTTGAATTTTATAGTTTAGCTCGTGTACCTTTTGTGTGTTATAAAATAGCATTGCCTTGTCGTTAACAAATTTTTGTGAACTATCTGCAACGTATTCAAACTTTTTATGTGGAGGCTGATACTCTGAAGTGCTTTTTTTAGGTATTAATGTTTGAAGATGTTTTTCGTTGTAAGCAGCTGCCATCTGCTTCGCAAAGCTTACACTTTCACTCTCTTTTTTATTATCAATATAGGTAGATTTATAAGTAGTAGATGAGGGCTGTATTTGTGACGTTAAGTTATAGTTTGTGATCATAAGCCCTCCTATTTTGTTATTTGTGTTAGAATTAGCAAAATAAGTACCAATATTAAGGGTTTTCAAAATGTTAGAGTATTTTCATAGACAAGTTCAACTTTGGGGCGAAGAAAAACAACTGTTATTACAAGAAAAAAAGATAGTTATTATAGGAAGTGGAGGGCTTGGTTGCTCTTTAGCTTTTGCCTTAGGAAGCTCTGGAATAGGGCAGATACATATAGTTGATTTTGATGAGGTTAGTGTTCACAATATTCATCGTCAAATCGCTTTTAAAGTTGGAGATGAAGGCAAAAATAAAGCAAGTGTAACAGCACAGGTTATACGAGATCGTTCTCCTTATGTAGAGGTGATTGCTCATGAGTGTGATTTTGACACTTTTACTCTTAAAAATATTGAAGTAGACCTTATTATTGATGCTACTGATAATCTTCCTACTCGTGCTAAAATAGATGAGTATGCATCGTCTTTAAAAACTCCATGGGTTTATGGCTCTGTTGAAGCATTTAATGGACAAGTATGCTTTTTTGAAAATGCATCTTTTACAGATGTATTTAAAATTACAAATAAAACACCAGCAGGTATTGCTGCTCCTATTGTTATGCATATAGCATCACTTCAAGCTAATTTAGCACTTCGTTATTTAGTAGGTTTAAGTGTGAAAAAAGATTATCTGTATTATTTGTTCTTTAATGAAGATGGAGAGTTAGTTACAAATAAGTTTGGACTTCCTACTTAAAAGTAGAAAGTTAAACTCTTATAAAGTTATTTATTTTTTTTAAAACCACCAGCAATATGTTCAAGTCTGTTCTTTTGAGAAAACTTCTTCTCTTTTTTAAAGACCATCGGTGGAGCTTCTTCTGCAATAGGAATCACAAACGCCAAAAGAATAAAAAACATAGAAAATACAAAAGCACTGAGAACAGTTAAAATTAGCTTTAGTTTTTTACTCTGCATATAGTGTTCCTTTATTATTAATGTAAAATTATATCAAAAAAGTGATAGTATACTATTTATGAAAATCATTTTCCTACTTTTTATATTTTTTAGCTTTGTTAAAGCTGATGTTCCACGACTCGGAATGTATATATATTCACATAATAACACCTACATAAAATTTCGTATGATCAAAACAGATGAGAAGTTTTTTTGTAAACCTTATGGTATTTTCACTATAGATGATCTCATTGATAGTAAAGACTTAACTAAAGAGTGCAGAGCAAGTGTAGACGACTTCTATAAAAAGAAGCCTAAATTAAAATTCTTCTCAATTTTAAATCTTCATAGAAAACAGAATTATCATATAGTAAAAAAAGACAAATTATGTATTTTTTACTCAAACTCTACAAAAAGTTACTCAGAAGAGATGCTAGAAAATGGAATAGCAGTTATAACCCCATTTTTCCAAGATAAAGAGTGGAAATATAGGTTTTTTAGAGCCGAGCAAGGTGCTAGAATTAATAAACAGGGGTTATGGAGTAATCGTCATAAACTTTTAAAAGCGTGTATGACAACTCTTCATAAGCAGTAAATAAAGAAAAAAAAGGTAAAATAAAAGAATTTATTATTTATATAGGTAGTTTTTTTGGAAAATAGATTTTATTTTAATACATCTGTAAACGAGAGTGTAAAAGCTCAACTAAATGCTGAGAGATCACAAATAGGTTTTTATGATCTTTGTGATCAAAATATAGAAGCGATAGAAAGTTTTACTAAAAGTAGTAGTTTTAAAGATGTCGTGGTTATTGGAATAGGTGGAAGTGCATTAGGTACTTTAGCGATTCATAAATTTCTCTCTTTAACAAAAGAGTTTGACAAAAATTTACATATTTTAGACACGACGGATCCTCTTATCCTCTCAAATCGAATTGATAAAATTGACTTAGAAAATGCAGTTTTTTGTCTTATTAGCAAGTCTGGAACTACAGTTGAGACTATTTCAGTTTTTAAATATCTTTACTCTTTAACTAAGCTAAATAGAGATAACTTAGTCGTTATAACTGATGAAAACTCCAAACTTGATCGTTATGCAATTAGTGAAAATTTACAAACGTTTTACATTCCACAAAATGTTGGTGGGCGTTTTTCAGTTTTAAGTGCTGTTGGCCTTCTCCCACTTGCATTTTTAGGAGTCAATATAAAAGAGTTACTTCTTGGTGCAGAGAAAGTTAGAGACTCATTTTTTAGTGGTGGTCGCTACAGTGAACGCCTTTTGACTAAAGCAACTTTTTATGCACAAAATGCAAATACGTACAATATAAATTGTCTTTTTAGCTACTCTGATGTTTTTCAAGAATTTAATGCTTGGTATGTTCAGTTGTGGGGTGAGAGCTTAGGAAAAAAACAGCTTCACTCAGAGCTAAATGTTGGCTTAACTCCTGTTGGGCTTATAGGACCAACCGATCAACACTCATTTTTACAGTTGATTGTAGATGGCAAACGTGACAAAACAGTAACAGTGATTAAAATAAAAGAGTTTGAAAATGAGATGACTATTCCTCACGTTAGTTTTAAACATTTAGAAGAGGTAGATATTTTAAATGGTTACAGCTTTGCAGAACTTATTAATATGCAAGCAGACTCAGTTATAGAAGCATTAGAGGCTAAAGAGAATGTTCCTTTAGATGTGATCGAGATCGATAAAGTGGACGAAGAAGCGATCGGAGAGTTGGTTATGTACTACGAGCTACTAACTGCACTTGTTGCTAAAATGCTAGATATTAACGCTTATGATCAACCAGGTGTTGAGATGGCTAAAATTTTACTAAAAGAAAAAATGTTAAAAAAGGGTTCAAATGAGTAAAGAACAAATTATTAAAAAATGTTTATTTCCAGCTGCAGGCTACGGGACACGTTTCCTTCCAGCTACAAAAGCTATGCCAAAAGAGATGTTACCAGTTTTAACTAAACCGCTTATACAATACGGAGTAGAAGAGGCTTTAGAAGCTGGAATGGATACAATGGCCATCGTAACTGGACGTGGAAAGAGATCAATTGAGGATCACTTTGATATAAGTTATGAGCTTGAACACCAAATAAAAGGGACTTCAAAAGAACCACTTTTAAACGAGATACGCGCAGTTATAAATGAGTGTACATTCTCTTACACAAGACAGATAGAGATGAAAGGTTTGGGTCATGCTATTCTTAGTGGTGAGACACTTATAGGGAATGAGCCTTTTGCAGTTGTTTTAGCAGATGATCTTTGTGATCATGCGCAAGGTGACGCTGTTTTAACACAGATGGTAGAAATTTATAAAAAGTACCAATGCTCGATCGTAGCTATTGAAGAGATTGAGCCAGAACTTACAAATAAGTATGGTGTGATCGCAGGAAATGAGATCGAACCTGGACTATTTGTGATCAAGGACATGGTTGAAAAACCAGAGCCAAAAGATGCACCATCAAACTTAGCGATCATAGGTCGTTATATTTTAACACCAGATATTTTCGACATCATTAAAGATACAAAAGCAGGTAAGGGTGGAGAGATCCAGATTACTGATGCACTTTTAACACAAGCTAAAAAAGGTATGGTATTAGCTTACAAGTTTGATGGAAAACGCTTTGACTGTGGAAGTGTAAACGGCTTCGTTGAAGCTACAAACTATTTTTATAATAAAGAGAGTAAATAGATGAGAGTAAGTGTTATTGGAACTGGTTATGTTGGGCTTGTAAGTGGAACTTGTTTCGCTCAAATGGGGAATAGTGTTATATGTGTTGATATTGATGAAGCTAAAGTTGCAAAGCTTAAAAAGGGTGTTATTCCTATTTATGAGCCAGGTCTTGAAGATATGGTTTTAGAGAATTATAAGAGTAAAACTTTAGACTTTACAACTGATATAACTCACGCAATGGCTAACTCGCAAATTTGCTTCATTGCAGTTGGAACACCTATGGGTGATGATGGAAGTGCAGACTTACAATATGTTTTAGCTGTTGCAAGATCTATTGGTGCTAATATGACACGACATATGTATGTGGTAGATAAATCGACTGTACCAGTTGGAACAGCAGACAAAGTTAGAGTTGCTATTCAAAAAGAGTTAGATAAACGCAAAAGTGATCTTACTTTTGATGTGATCTCTAACCCAGAGTTTTTAAAAGAGGGAGCTGCGATCGAAGACTTTATGAAGCCTGATCGTGTTGTGATCGGTGCTGATACAAAAGGTGCCCAAGAAGCTATGAGAGCTCTTTATAAACCATTTATGACCAACCATGATCGCCTTATTGTTATGGATATCAAGTCAGCAGAAATGACAAAGTATGCTGCAAATGCAATGCTAGCAACTAAGATCTCTTTTATGAATGAGATGAGTCAAATTTGTGAGCGTGTTGGAGCTGATATAAATGCTGTGAGAAATGGAATAGGGAGTGATAGTCGTATAGGTTATAGCTTTATTTACCCTGGGTGTGGGTACGGTGGTAGCTGTTTTCCAAAAGATGTTCAAGCTTTAGCAAAAACTGCAAAAGACTTTGGTTACACTCCTAAAATTCTTGACGCAGTTGAAGATGTAAACTATGAGCAGAAAAAAGTAATTGCTAATAAAGTGATTTCTAAGTACGGTGAAAACTTAAGTGGAAAAACTTTCGGTGTTTGGGGACTTAGTTTTAAACCTGAAACAGATGACATGAGAGAAGCTACTTCGATCACAGTTATACAAACTCTTACAAAATTAGGAGCTAAGATCAAAGCCTATGATCCAAAAGCAAGACATGAAGCAGAGAGCTTTTACCTAAAAGGTAATGCAAGTGTTGAGTATGTTGATAGCAAATATGATGCACTAAGTGGTGTTGATGCTATGATCCTTTTAACTGAGTGGAAAGAGTTTAGATCACCTGATTTTGATGAGATCTCAAAACGTATGAATTCTAATGTTATTTTTGATGGACGTAACCAGTACTCAAAAGAAGCGTTAGAAAAGTTAAAGTTTGAATATATTCAAATAGGTGTTAAATAAGTTTGAAATTTCTTTTACTATTTAGTTTTTTATTAGCTTCACTGTTCGCTCAAAAACCAGAGTTACTTTTGCTTAAAAAATATAGTGATGATATTAATGTAACAGGTTGGGTTATGAGTGAAAAACTTGATGGTGTTCGTGCCTTTTGGGATGGTAAAAAACTTATTTCTAGATCGGGTAAAGTTTTTAATCCTCCTAAGTTCTTTACTGAAAACTTTCCACCTTTTAAACTTGATGGGGAACTTTGGAGTAAAAGAGAAAACTTTGAAGAAGTAGTCTCGATTGTAAATAGAAAAAAGTCTCATAATGGTTGGAATAAACTAACATATAATATTTTCGAAGTTCCTGATCAAAAAGGAAACTTATATAAACGGTTAGAGAAAATCACTAACTATGTTGAAAATCATTTTACACCATATTTAAAAGTTGTTCCGCAGATAACTGTTAATTCAACTGAACATTTAAAAAAGTATCAAAAACAGCTTGAACTTAAAGGTGCTGAGGGTTTAGTAGTCCGAGATCCTTCTTTAGTATATTTTACTGGTAGAAGTTCTTCTGCACTAAAAGTTAAAACATATATAGATGATGAGTGTGAAGTAGTTGGATATACAAAAGGTAATGGTAAGTACGATGGAGTAATTGGCTCTTTAATGTGCCGTATGCAAGATATGAATATTATTAAAATAGGAAGTGGACTAAGTGATTATCTTCGTGCAGTACCACCAAGTGTCGGAACTATGATAACTTTTAAGTATTATGGTTTAACTAACAAAGGAAACCCAAAGTTTCCAATATTTATGAGAGTAAGGAATTAATTTATGAAAATATTAGTAACAGGAACAGCTGGTTTTATAGGAAGTCATTTAGCACTTAAACTTTTAGAGCGTGGTGATGAGGTTGTGGGCTTAGATAATATTAATGACTATTATGATCAGAGTGTAAAATATGGAAGACTACAAAGATCTGGAATTCTTAAGGAACTTAGTGATGGTGAAAATATCGAATACAATACTCTTTTAACATCTTCTACATTTCCTAACTATAAGTTTATAAAACTCAACCTTGAAGACAAAGAAAATATTGATAAATTGTTTAAAGAACAGAAATTTGATCGTGTTATTAATCTTGCCGCTCAAGCCGGAGTTCGTTACTCTTTAACTAATCCTATGGCATATATTGATAGTAATATAATAGGTTTCATAAATATACTTGAAGCGTGTCGTCATAATGAGATTAAAGGCTTAGCGTATGCTAGTAGCTCTTCTGTTTATGGACTAAATGAAGCACAACCATTCTCTACAAGTTCTAATGTTGATCACCCTATGAGCCTTTATGCAGCGAGTAAAAAGTCAAATGAACTAATGGCTCACACTTACTCTCACCTTTACAACATTCCAACTACGGGTCTTCGCTTTTTTACTGTTTATGGACCATGGGGAAGACCTGATATGGCACTATACCTATTTACAAAAGCAATAATTGAGGGTAAACCAATCGATGTTTTTAACCATGGGAATATGCAAAGAGATTTTACTTATATAGATGATATAGTAGAGGGTATTATACGAGTTAATGACAACCCACCTAAAGGCAATAGTGAATGGGACGGTAAAAATCCAGACCCATCAACTTCACCAGCACCTTATAAAATATACAATATAGGAAATAATAACCCTGTAAAACTTATGGACTTTATAGAAGCGTTAGAAAATAAACTTGGTCGTAAAGCTGAAAAGAATATGTTGCCTATTCAAGCAGGAGATGTACCTAGTACTTATGCAGACGTAACAGACTTAATTGCTGATCTAGATTATAAACCTGAAACTACGATCGAAGAGGGTATTAACAACTTTGTTGATTGGTATGTTGATTTTTTTAAAGTTGATTTGGAGAAAATATAATGAATAGTAAAATATGTATAATAGGCTTAGGGTACGTTGGCTTACCACTAGCACACGCTTTTAGCTCAAAGTATGAAGTTATAGGTTTAGATATTTACCAAAACCGTATAGATGAGTTAAATAGTGCTTATGATCGCACACTAGAACTAAATGAGACACAACTTCAAGAAGCACTAGACAACAATATAAAATTTACAACTAATATTGAAGATATAAAAGAGTGCAATATTTACATAGTAACAGTACCAACGCCGATCGATAAAAATAAAAGACCAGACTTAACACCACTTATAAAAGCAAGTGAAACAATAGGTAAAGTACTTTGTAAAGATGACATAGTAATTTACGAGAGTACAGTATACCCAGGGGCTACAGAAGAAGAGTGTGTTCCTGTTTTAGAGAAGTTTTCAAATATGAAGTTTAATAAAGATTTCTTTTGTGGCTACTCACCTGAGAGAATCAACCCAGGTGACAAAGAACATACTGTAACTAAGATCTTAAAAGTGACAGCAGGCTCAACTCCTGAAATTGGTAAAAAGGTAGATGAATTATATGCAAGTATCATAACAGCAGGAACTCATTTAGCACCTACAATTAAAGTTGCAGAAGCTGCTAAAGTTATAGAAAACTCTCAGCGTGATATAAATATAGCTTTTGTAAATGAGTTAGCAATAATATTTAACAAATTAAATATTAATACAAATGATGTTTTAGAAGCGGCTGGAACAAAGTGGAACTTCTTAAACTTTAAACCAGGACTTGTTGGTGGACACTGTATAGGTGTTGATCCATACTACTTAACTCATAAGGCACAACAAGTAGGTTATAACCCAGAGATCATTTTAGCTGGAAGAAGACTAAATGATAATATGGGTATATATGTAGCTAACCAAGTTATAAAACTCATGATCAAAAAAGGTAAAAAAATAGAGGGTTCTAAAGTTTTAGTTTTAGGAATTACTTTTAAAGAGAACTGTCCAGATATTAGAAACTCAAGAGTTATAGATGTGATCGAAGAGTTGCAAGAGTTTGGATGTAATATAGAAGTTTACGATCCATGGGCTGAAAAAGAAGAAGTTAAAAAAGAGTATAACTTAGAGCTTCAAGAAAAAATAGAGACTCAAAAATATGAGGCTGTTATTTTAGCAGTAGCCCATAATGAGTTTAAAACTATTAAACTAGAAAATTTGGAAGATAAAGTTATTTATGATATAAAAAGTATATTAGATGAGTGTGATGGAAGACTTTAAAAAATTATTAATGAGAAAATACATATGAATATGATACAAAAATTAAGAAGTTTATTAACTAGAAGGGACAAGCAGTTTTTGCTAGGACTTTTTTTCTTTTCCATAGTTATTTCAGTTATTGAGACAGTTGGTATATCTGTTATAATGCCTTTTATAGCAGTTGCAACAGACTTTACTCTGATTCAAAATAATGAGTACTACGCGAAAGTTTACAAATTTTTCAATATTCAAAGTGAAGTTGATTTTGTGATCTATTTTGGGGTTATTCTTATAATTTTTTATATTTTTAGAAGTATAATTAATCTTTTTTACTTTTATATGTTAAATAAATTTACACAAAGTAGGTACCATCTTTTAGCATATAGACTTTTTGAGAACTATATGGGGCTACCATATAAAGAATTCATTAATAGAAACTCTTCTGTTATGACTAAGTCTATTGTTGGTGAAGCTTCAAATATGACGGGGCTTATCTCAGCAGTTTTATTTATGATGAGTGAAATTTTTATAGTTATTTTTATATATGCCATGATGATTTATGTAAACTATAAAATAACTTTTCTCTTAACGGTTATTTTACTTTTAAATGCTCTTTTAATGATCAAAACAGTTTCTAAAAAAATAAAAAGTGCTGGTGTTATTAGAGAAGAGCTACAAAGAAAGTTTTTTGAAATTATAAACCGTAGTTTTGGAAATTTTAAACTTATAAAACTTAGCTCAAACGATAAGGATTTACTAGAAGAGTTTGGAAGTGCAAGTTATACTTATGCTCAAGCCAACATAACTAACGCAACACTAGGTCAAGTTCCACGACTTTTTTTAGAAGCCGTAGGTTTTGGTGTTATAGTTTTTATCATAACATATTTAGTTTGGAAATATGATGGAGATGTATCTGGAGCCTTATCCATTATTTCTATGTTTGTTTTAGCACTATATAGGCTAATGCCTTCTGTTAATAGAATTATGAGCAGTTATAATACAATTCTTTATAATTTAAGATCTCTTGATATTGTACACAATGATTTGATGTATGATATGGAAAAACTAGGTACTGAAAAAATAATTTATCAACAAAACATAATTATAAAAGATCTTAGTTTTGAGTATGAAAAAGATAAACCTGTATTGAAAAATGTAGACTTAAGTATTGCAAAAGGATCTAAAATAGGTTTTGTTGGTGAGAGTGGTAGTGGTAAAAGTACTTTAGTAGACATCATTATAGGGCTTTATAAGCCATGTAGTGGAGAGTTGCTTTGTGATGATACTATTATAGATGATACTAACATAAAAGCTTGGAGATCTAAGGTCGGTTATATTCCACAAGCTGTTTATCTGTTTGATGGAACTGTTGGACAGAATGTAGCTTTTGGCTCAGAGTACAATGAAGAAAAAATTAATGAGTGTCTCAAAAAAGCAAAAATATATGATTTCTTAACAACTAAAGAGGGTGCTTTAACTTTAGTAGGTGAGGGTGGAGTTATGCTGAGTGGTGGACAAAAACAGAGAATTGCGATCGCACGTGCCCTCTATATAGATCCAGAGATCCTAGTCTTAGATGAAGCGACAAGTGCTTTGGATGATGAAACAGAAAAAGAGATTATGAATGAAATTTATGAAATTAGTGACGATAAAACTCTAATAATGATCGCACATAGAACAAGTACACTAGATCGTTGTGAAAAAATTTATAAACTTAAAAATGGGGAATTAATTAATGACTAATATAATTTTATGTGGTGGGTCAGGTACAAGACTATGGCCGATAAGTAGAACTCTTATGCCGAAGCAGTTTGTAAAACTATTTGAAGATAAGTCACTTTTTCAACTAACAGTTGAGAGAAACTCTAAAGTATGTGACTCTCAGTTTATAGTCTCTAACTCTGAGCAGTATTTTCTAGCACTTGATCAACTAGAAGAGTTAGAAAAAACTAATAATAATTACTTATTAGAACCAGTTGGAAGAAATACAGCACCTGCGATCGCACTAGCATGTTTAGCATTAGATAGTGAAGAAATCGTCTTAGTAACACCAAGCGATCACCTTATAAAAGATGAAGTAGAGTATGCAAAAGTTTTAACTCAAGCTAAAGAGTTAGCAGAAAAAAATAACTTAGTTACTTTTGGAATAAAACCAACTTTTGCAGAGACTGGATTTGGTTACATTGAAGCTAAAGGCTTAGAAGTAAAAGCATTTCATGAAAAGCCAGACTTACAAATAGCTCAAAAGTATGTTGATGCAGGTAACTATTACTGGAATAGTGGCATGTTCTGCTTCAAAGCAGGGGTGTTTTTAGATGAACTTAAAAAGTATTCACCTGAAACTTATGAGAACTCTTTGAAAGCGTACGAGAGTGCTAACAAGCAAGATATAATAAGAGTAAAATATGAAGATATGTCGAATATACCTGAAAATAGTATAGATTACGCTGTAATGGAGCAGAGTAAAAAAGTTAAAGTAGTTCCAGCTGACATAGAGTGGAGTGATGTTGGTAGTTTTGATGCGTTAGCTGAAGAGTTACCAAATGATGAAAATAATAACCTTATTTTAACTACAAAACATACAGAACTTATAGATGTTAAAGATATGATTGTAGTTGATACTGGTGACGCACTTCTAATAAGTAAAAAAGGAAGTTCACAAAAGGTAAAAGCAGTAGTTGCTAAACTTAAAAAAGAGAACTCAGAACTACCTAGTGTACATTTAACTACACATAGACCATGGGGTACGTACACTATTTTAGAAGATACACAAGGTTACAAAATAAAACGCCTTGTGGTAAAACCAAATAAAAGGCTCTCTCTTCAAAAGCACTATCACAGAAATGAGCACTGGATAGTGGTTAGTGGAACAGCTACAGTTACAGTTGGAACTGAGACAAAACTAATAAGAGCAAATGAATCTACATACATAAAGATGGGTGAGTTGCATCGTTTAGCAAATAATGGTAAAATTCCAGTAGTTTTAATAGAGGCACAAGTAGGTGAATACCTAGGCGAAGACGATATAGTACGAATAGAAGATGATTTTAAAAGAGAGAGTAACTAATGAGCAAAAAAGTAGCACTAATAACAGGAATAACAGGACAAGACGGATCATATTTAGCAGAGTTTTTGCTGAAAAAAGGTTATATAGTGCATGGTATAAAGCGCAGAAGCTCACTTTTTAACACCGATCGTATAGATCACTTGTACCAAGATCCTCATGTTGAAAATAGAAACTTGATCTTACACCATGGAGATATGACAGACTCTATGAACTTAACAAAGATCATACAAGAGGTTCAACCAGATGAGATCTACAACCTTGCAGCTATGAGTCACGTTGCTGTTTCGTTTGAGACACCTGAATATGTTGCTAATGCAGATGGAACAGGGACACTTAGAATTTTAGAAGCTGTTAAGCTTTTAGGTTTAAGCAAAAAAACTAAGATCTACCAAGCAAGTACTTCAGAGTTATATGGAAAAGTACAAGAGACACCACAAAGTGAAACCACACCATTTTACCCTAGAAGTCCATATGCCGTAGCTAAAATGTACGCCTACTGGATCACAGTAAATTATAGAGAAGCTTACGGTATGTTCGCTTGTAATGGAATCCTTTTTAACCATGAGTCACCAGTAAGAGGTGAAACTTTTGTAACAAGAAAAATAACAAGAGCAACTTCTAAAATTGCATTAGGTTTACAAGAGAAGTTATACCTTGGTAACCTAGACGCAAAAAGAGACTGGGGACACGCTAAAGACTATGTAAAAATGATGTGGATGATCCTTCAAGCTGATGAGCCAGAAGACTGGGTTATTGCAACTGGTGAAACAACAACTGTAAGAGAATTTGTTAAAATGTCATTTGCTTACGCAGGTATAGAATTGGAATTCAAAGGGGTAGGTAAAGATGAGAAAGCTTATGTTAAGTCTTGTATGAACAAAGAGTACCAAGTAGAAATAGGTAAAGAAGTAGTTTCAGTTGATCCTAAATACTTTAGACCAACTGAAGTTGATCTACTTCTAGGTGATCCTACAAAAGCAGAGACAAAATTAGGTTGGAGTAGAGAATATAAACTTCAAGAGCTAGTAAATGATATGATGCAAAGTGACCTAAAACTTATGACTAAAGATGTTTATCTACAAGAGGGTGGCTACAAAACTATGAGTTATTTTGAGTAGAGTGTGAAATATTTAGAAGAGTTAGGAAAGGGTTTAATAAACTTTGCTAATATTGGCACAGTACTGATATTTTTAAAATTATATGTAGATAAATTCGATTTTATATATTTATTTTCAGGTATAATTTTTTTTATTAGCTTTTATGCAATGGGTATTCAAATAATTAAAAAATCTGAGGAGACTGAAGATGGAAAATAGTGGAAATGAAATGGCTTATTTTATAATAGGATTAAGTGTTGCTGTTTTTATAGGAAGTTTTTTTATAAATAAAATAGACTTTAAAAAATCAAATAGAAAGCATCATCATTAAGATGCAAAAAAAAAGCAAAATATACATAGCAGGACATAATGGTTTAGTAGGTTCAGCGATCGTAAAAAACTTGCAACAAAAAGGTTATACTAACTTAATTATGCGATCGCATAAAGAGTTAGATCTACTTAACCAAGTAGCAGTAGAAAACTTTTTTAAAACAGAAAAACCAGAATATGTTATTTTAGCTGCTGCAAAAGTAGGTGGGATAGTTGCTAATAATACTTACAGAGCTGACTTTATATATGAAAATACTCAGATCCAAAATAATGTAATTCATCAGAGCTATAAACACAACGTAACTAAACTACTATTTTTAGGAAGTACATGTATTTACCCTAAAAATACTCCACAACCTATGAGTGAAGATAGTTTACTAACTTCTCCACTAGAGTACACAAATGAGCCATACGCAATCGCAAAAATAGCTGGTATAAAAATGTGTGAGAGTTATAACTTACAGTATGGAACAAACTTTATAAGTGTAATGCCAACTAATCTTTATGGTCCAAATGACAACTTTGACCTTGAAACTTCTCATGTTTTACCAGCACTACTTAGAAAGATGCATGAGGCAAAAGTAAACAATGAAGCAAAAGTAGAAATATGGGGAAGTGGAAAACCTCGCCGTGAATTTTTGTATTCAGAAGACATGGCTGATGCATGCGTATTCTTACTTGAAAATAGAGACTTTAAAGATCTGGCACTAAATGCCGACACTCCCGTCGCTAAAGCGAAAGTGGGGTGTACTTATGAGAAAGATCAAAAAGAGATACGTAATACCCATATTAATATAGGTACAGGTGTTGATATTTCCATAAAAGAGTTGGCAGAAACTATTAAAAACATAGTAGGCTTTAAAGGTGAACTATATTTTAACGCTACTAAACCTGATGGAACAATGATAAAATTAACAGACCCCTCAAAGCTTCACTCTCTTGGTTGGAAGCACACAGTAGAGTTAGAAGATGGAATAAGAAAGGTTTATGAGTGGTATAAAAAGCTTTGAGTATTTTAAAGTATGTACTACTTTATTTACTTATAAGTACAAACTTATTTGCTGTTGTAGATCTAAACAATGCAACATCTGAAGAACTTTTAGAACTTAACGGTATCGGTAAAGCAAAGTCTCAAAAGATCGTAGACTATAGAGATATTAATGGATGTTTTAAAAGTCTTGATGAGTTAGGTCGTGTAGATGGAATTAGCAAGAAAATTATTCTAAGTAACAAGTCCAACTTGACTCTTGGTAAGTGTAAAGTAAAAAAAGAGAAGAGCGTATCATCTTTTGAGTCGTTTAAAAATGTTTTACTCAACCCTATAAATCTCATATTCACAATACTTATTTTTGTACTTGCTTATCTTGATTATCGTACTGGTAAAGATCTTAAAAGTCAAATAGTTAGTCTTGGTGTACTAGGTACTTTTGTTGGTATATTTATAGGTCTACAAGCTTTTAACCCTGATGATATTATTGATAGTGTAAATGACATTTTAGTAGGCTTAAAAATAGCATTTTTCACCTCCATAGTTGGTATGAGTGTCTCAACTTTTCTCTCATTAGTTCAAAAATTTCAGCACAAAGATGAAGATGAATAAGGAGTGGATGAGCATTTCTGACATGATGTCAGGATTGATGCTTATTTTTTTATTTATAGCTATTAGCTTTATGGTAAAAGTTGAATCAGAAAAACAAGAGATGAAAGATATAGCTCTAGAGTACAGAGATACGAAAGTAAACCTAAATGAGGCATTATATAGTGAGTTTGAAAATGACCTAGAGAAATGGGGTGCGAGTATTACTAAAGAAAATAGCATAATTTTCTCCTCACCAGAAGTTCTCTTTTCAGTTAATAGCAGTGAGCTAAAGGATGAGTTTAAAACTATACTAGAAGAGTTTTTTTCAAGGTATATAAATATTTTAACTTCTAGTGAGTACAAAGACGAGATATTGGAGTTGCGTGTAGAGGGACATACATCTAATACATGGCTCAATGCAAAGTCAAAAAAAGATATATATTTACAGAATATGAAGCTTTCACAGAGTAGAGCTTATAGTGTTCTAGCTTATTGTTACACTCTAGATAATGATCATATACTTTGGTTAGAGAAATACTTCAGAGCAAATGGAATGGCATTTTCAAAGTTAAAAGAGAGTGACCAAGCAAGACGTGTAGAGTTTAGAGTCTTGATGAAGAGTGAGAATAAAGTGTATGATATTTTGAAATAATATGTACTCAGTTATAAAAATAAATTTCAACTCTGACTAAGAAAATATAATAAAAGAGAAGCTAAGATGCTAAATATTGATGTAAATAAAGAAATTTTACTTAAAAATTCACTTAAAAATTTAAAGTGAATTTTAAAATGCTAAAATATTGAAATAAAAGAGAAGCAACTTACTTGTTCAGATATTTCAATTATAAATATCTGGACTTGAGACTAAATGTTAATTTATAGCAAAAAGATAAGTTGTATTGTCAAGTTTTATGAAAGAAAAAAAATATTTGAAGGATTTTTTTGAAAGTAAATGATAGTCTTAATTTTAAATCATTGCAACCACTAACTGTAGCAGTATTATTTTTAGTGTTCAATAGACTTGATACAACAAAGAAAGTATTTGAAGCTATTAGAGAAGCTAAGCCACCTAAACTTTATATTGCTTCTGATGGGGCAAGAGAAGAAAAAACTGGTGAAAAAGAGCAAGTAGAGTCTATTAGAAACTATATTATGGAACATATTGATTGGGAATGTGAAATAAAATTACTTTTTAGAGATAATAATTTAGGCTGTAAATATGCAGTTAGTAGTGCTATTGACTGGTTCTTTGTAAATGAAGAAATGGGAATTATACTTGAGGATGATTGTTTAGCAAGTCAAGATTTTTTTACTTTTTGTGAAAAACTACTATTAAAGTACAAAAATGATACAAGAATTTCTATGATAAGTGGCACTTCATACTTATTTAATGAAATTGACTCAGATGAGGATTATTTTTTTTCTAAATATATGGCAATATGGGGTTGGGCAACTTGGAAAAGAGCTTGGAACAGTTATGATGCTGAAATGCAAGATTGGAATAAAGTAAAAATGCAAAATCGATTAAAAAGTATTTTTTTCTGGGATAAAAATATAGAGAATATTTTTTCACATTATTTTGACTTGGGATATGAAAAAAAAGTAGACACCTGGGATTTTCAATGGGTATATACGTGTTTAATTAATAGTGGATATAGTATAACACCATATAAAAACTTAGTCTCTAATATTGGTGTAGAAGGTACAAGAAGTTCTGAAAACAGTCCCTTTATTAATATGAAAATAGAGCATATTAACAATGTTGGTAAATTAAAGCATGCAACTCCACTTATACATAATCTTGAAATAGATAAAATACTTTTTGACAATGTTTTTTATAGATTTAAAAAGTACAGTAAAATAAAAATTTATATTTTTCAATTATATAGAAAGCTTTTAAGGAAGTAGATGCTTTTAAAAAAATTAATACCTCAATTTATTAAAGATTTAAAAGTTAAATATGAATATAGACCTATAAATAACTTATATAAAACAAATTATGACAAAAAAGCAATATTGTCATATATAACTGATCCATTTAGAACACATTCTTTAAATCATACTAATCATTTTGAAGTTAAAATGTGGGCCAAAATATTACATGAGTTAGGCTTTCAAGTAGACATCATTCAGTTTAACTTATTGCCTTCATCTTTAAATTTAGATAAATATAATTTGATATGTGGTTTTGGAGATATCTTTCAAAATTATTTTGAAAATACTAACTGCAGTGCACAAACTATCTATTATGGTGCAGGAATGCATGTCTGTCATCAAAATTATGCTTCTTTACAAAGAGTGAAAGATGTGTATATAAAAAAAAATGTTTGGCTTGCTAAGTCTTCTAGATTTGTTGAAAAAACTTGGTCACATCAAACAACATTAGTTGATGGAATTATTGCGTTGGGTAATGAAATTTGCTCAGATAGTTATAAAAAATATTATGATGGAAAAGTACTTAGTCAACCAGCTCTATTTTATAAAACACAGGATATAAAAGTTATTATGAAAAATAGAAGGGAAGAGTCTAGGAAACATTTTTTATGGTTTGGTAGTTCAGGGTCAATACATAAAGGGCTAGATCTACTTTTAGAGTACTTTTCTAAAAATAAAAATATCACATTACATATATGTGGGACTGTATCTAATGAGCCTGAGTTTGTTGAAATATATAAAAAAGAATTATATGAAACTGAAAATATAATTACTTACGGTTTCATAGATATTAAAAGTAAGAAGTTCACAAATATATTATCTAGTTGTTCTTTTGTAGTGTACCCTTCTTGCTCAGAAGGGGGTTCACCATCTGCACTTACAGTTATAGGTAACGGAGGTCTTATCCCTATTATATCTAAGGAAACAACTATCTCAACAGGAAATGAAATTTGGATAGATAGTTTGAATGATGCTGGGATCAATAAAGCAATTAAAAAGGCATTAAGTTTAAAATACGAAGAGATTATTTATTTACAAAATAAGAATTATAACTATGTAAATTTAAATCATTCTCAAAAAAGTTATTACAAACAATTAAAAATAAATATTAAAAATATTTTAGGATGATTAATGCAATGTAAAATATGTAAACAAAATAATTCAACAATTTTTTCAGATACTATTTTAAATAAATATAAGATAGAATATTTTCATTGCAGTAAGTGTGGTTTTTTGCAAACGGAAGAGCCATATTGGTTAGATGAAGCTTATGAAGAAAGTATTAATATTTCTGATACAGGGTATATGCAACGTAATATTTATTTATCTAATAAATTAACAATACTCTTGTTTTTATGTTTTGATAATAAAGCAAAATATATTGACTATGCAGGTGGATATGGTGTTTTTGTAAGACTTATGAGAGATATAGGTTTTGATTTCTATTGGGATGATAAATTTACAAAAAACTTATTTGCACAAGGTTTTGAAAGTGAAAATATTTTATATACGGAAGCAATAACAACATTTGAGAGTTTTGAGCATTTTGAAAAGCCTTTGGAAGAGATAGAAAAAATGTTAAATATCACAAAAAATATAATTTTTACTACGGAACTTTTATCTGACAATATACCTGAACCAAGTGATTGGTGGTATTATGGGCTTGAACATGGGCAACACATATCCTTTTACTCAGAAACTACATTGAAGTTTATTGCTAAAAAATATAATCTTAATTATATTAGTTTTGGAAGCTTACATTTATTTACAGAAAATAAAATATCAAAATTTAAATTAAATATGTTAAGATTTGAAAGATTTGGATTTCATAAATTATTAGAAAAGTGTATTACTAGTAAAACTTGGAGTGATCATTTGAGTATGAAGAAGATTTAATGAAAGTATTATATGATCACCAAATTTTTTCTTTTCAAAAATATGGTGGAATATCTAGGTACTTTCATGAATTAGTTAAAAATTTTAGAATTGTTAAGGGTGTTAAAATAGAATTAAGTCTGGTTTTTTCAAATAATTATTATATTTCTGAAAATAATAAGGGTAAATATATAAATTTTTTTCCAAATAAAAATTTTAGATATAAAAATCAGATAATATCTTATATTAATAAAATAAAAACAATTAAAAAACTAAAAAAACAGAAATTTGATATATTTCACCCTACATTTAATGATCCATACTTTTTAGAATATATTGGTGATAAACCATTTGTTTTTACTGTTCATGATATGATAAATGAAAAATTTCCAGAGATGTTTCCTTTAGACAGTGCTACAAAAAATAAAAAGCTTTTATGTGAAAAAGCATCTAAAATTATAGCTATTTCACAAAATACTAAACAAGATATCATGGATATTTTCAATATAGATAAATCTAAAATTGACGTTGTTTATCATGGAAACTCAATGCATGTTAATAATGATTTTAAATTAAATATAAATTTACCAGACAAGTATATACTTTATGTCGGTTCAAGGGATAGATATAAGAATTTTGAAAAGTTTATTGTTGCAATTGCTAAAATTTTAAATGAAGAGAAAGAAGCTTCAGTTATTTGTGGAGGAGGTGGTGAGTTTACCTCCTATGAACTTGAACTTTTTTATAAGCTAAAGATAGAAAATAGAATTATACAATTTAACGTGGATGATGATGTTTTAGCTAAACTGTATTCTAAAGCTACTTTGTTTATTTTCCCATCATTATATGAAGGATTTGGTATTCCTATACTAGAGGCTTTTGCTTGTAAATGTCCATTGGCATGCAGTAATACAAGTTCTTTACCTGAAATTGCAGGTGATGCAGCAAAATATTTTGATCCCTATAGTGAAGACTCGATTTACAATGTTGTTAAAGCAGTATATAAAAGTGATGTAGTTCAGGAAAGTTTGATACAAAAAGGTTTGTGTAGACTAGAGTATTTCTCTTGGAAAAGAACTATAGATGAAACCTATAAAGTGTATAATAGTGTTAGTAAGTTGGGTATCTATGAAAAATAAAAAAATAATTTCAAGGCTTGAGGGCGGACTGGGAAATCAAATGTTTCAATATGCTTTTGCTAAAGCATTTAGTTTGAGAAATAAAGCAAACTTTTACTTAGATAAAACATCTGGTTTTGATTTTGATATATATAAAAGAGTATATTTATTATATCAGTTTTCAGGGCCTACAAAAGTGGATGAAAATATTGGACTTTATCAACTATATAAAAATAGGTATATAAGAAAACTTTTTCGTATGCTTAATAATTCTCTTGGGCTTAATATGATTTTGCAAGAAAAAAATATACACACATACAATAAAATATACTTATTAAGTCAAAATCTTTTACTAGTTTTAGAAGGTTATTGGCAAAGTCCAAAATACTTTAGTGAATATATAGAAATTATTAAAAAAGATTTTGAGATAGTAGAGACTATGGAAGAAGCCACTCTAGAAGAAGCAGAGTTAATAAATAGTTGTAAAATAACTACAGCACTATGCTTTAGGTTTTTTCAAGAGGTTGAAAATGCTGATATGGATTTTCAAAAAAAAGCACTATATTATAATAAAGCTATAGGAAAAATTGAAAATAATTTAACTGAACAAAAATTTGTTGTCTTCTGTAATGACGTTACTATGGCTAAAGAATTTATTCAAAACTATTTATCACTTAATCATAGTAATGTAATATACATTTCTGAAAAAAGTGAAAATGAGAGAGCTGTACAAGACTTATATCTATTAAAATTATGTAATAACTACATATTATCAGCAAGTACACTCCATTGGTGGGGTGCATTTCTATCACATAATCCAAATAAGATTATCACACAAAAAAATTATGTTAATAATGATATTATTCAAGATGAATGGGAAGTTGTAAACTTAAATGAATAATGCAGTTTGCCTAGATAGTTTTTACTCTACTACAAGATTAGTAACAGCTCTAAAACCAAGTATTAAAAATAAACTTTCTGGGTCATATAAGTCTACACTGTTTTTAGATAACAATGAAACTAGAGGTTATGAAGGCGGGCTTAGAAAACAAGGATATTTCAAAAATTCTTATAAACTAAAGCCATTGATTAGTATTATTACTATTGTATATAATGGAGAGAAATATTTAGAGGAGACAATATTAAGTGTTATTTCTCAATCATATGATAATATTGAATATATTATCATTGATGCAAATTCTACTGATGGAACTATTGATATTTTAAAAAAATATGACAGTCAAATTGATTACTGGGTAAGCGAAAGCGATAGCGGAATGTATGAAGCACTTACTAAAGGTTTTAGTTGTATTAGTGGTGATTTTATGGGATATATTAACTCTGATGATTATTTTTTACCTAATGCAATTAAAACTATAGCTGAACTCCATATTGCCAAACCTAATTTACAATGGATAACAGGAATTAATAGCTGGTACAACTCTAATGGTTCTATTATCAGAACTCAATTACAACTACCGTACAGAAATGAGTTTATAGATAAAGGTATATACGGTACAAAACTACCATATATTCAACAAGAAAATACATTTTGGAATACAAATTTACTACAATACATAGATTTAAAAACTTTTTCTTCTTTTAAATTAGCTGGTGATTACTATATGTGGTTAAGCTTTTCAAAGTATGTACAACTAAATACTGTTAGTAGTGCATTTGCTGGTTTCAGGAAGCATGAAAATAATAAAAGTCTGGAGCAAGAAAAGTATTTAAATGAAATAAAGCCATATGTAGGTAATTGTAAACTAACTCTAAGACAAAGAGTGATATTTTTGTATGATAAGTTTGTATCTCTATTATGCTCAGAAAATGTAATAAAAAAATTATTTAAAAATATAGTTGAGTTATAAGACAATGAAAACTAAACCACTTATATCAATAATAACAGTAGTCTTCAATGGCAAAAAATTCTTAGAGCGAACCATAAAAAGTGTTTTATCTCAAACTCATCCAAATATAGAGTACATTATAATAGATGGTGGTTCAACTGATGGAACTGTTGATATTATAAAAAAATATGACAAATCCATAAGTTACTGGGTAAGTGAGAAAGATAATGGCATATATGACGCTATGAATAAAGGTTTAAAAGTAGCAACTGGAAAATACATAGGTATTCTTAATGCAGATGATTACTATGCACCAAATGCAGTTGAGTTAAGCCTTGAAAAACTTGCAGAGACTAACACTGACTATAGTGTAGCAAAAGTGCAGTTTTTTAACTCAAAAGTTGTGGCTACTCCTATATTCCCGCTTAAAAAAAGTTTTATATATCAAGAGATGATGTACCCACATATAGGTGCTTTTATTTCAAAAGTGGCTTACGAAAAAGTAGGCTTGTTTGATACTAGCTACAAAATAGCAGGTGACTTTGATATGGCACTTAAAATACATTTAGCAAATTTTGAAGCTTGTTATGTTGATAGTGTTATAGGTTTTTTAGAAGAGGGTGGTGTGAGTAGTAGTACTAGAACTAATGAAGAGTTTATGCAAGTTTCAATTGCACATGGAAAGTCAAAACTATCTGCATACTTGATGTATATAAAACAACTTGTAAATATGAAGTTACATTCAATTTTACCAAAAACCTTAAGAAGTACTATTATGAGCCTTAAAAATAGCCGTTATAAAGTTAAGTGAAATTAAGGCTATTTATTGTTTATGATATAATAAGTACATTAATATTTAAAAGGTTTTTTATATGTATAAAGTAGTAATATTTACATTTTTATATTATTTTAGCTGCTGTAGGTATCCATTTGTATTTAGATGCTAGAAAAGATAAGTATAGCAGAGCCTCAGAAAACAAAATAAAGGAGATTGTTTTTGCACTTAAAGAGTTAGCACAAGATGATCCTAAGGTTTATAAGTCTTTAAAGGTAGCAGGCCTTATTTAAAAATACTTAACTACGATAAGGGATAGAATGCGGCTCTCAAAAAATGATTTACAAATTATTAAATTAGTTATATTGAAGTATATTAGTGATGCTAAAATTATACTGTTTGGTAGTCGAGTACATGACCATAAAAAGGGTGGAGATATCGATTTATTAGTTCAAACACAGCATGATCTTAGTTTACAAACACAACTAACTATATTATCAGAAATAGAGTATTGTGGGCTCTCAAGAAAGATAGATCTTCTAGTTGAGACACCATTAAATAAAAGCACTAACATTATTACAACAGCAATTAAAGAAGGAATAGTATTATGATTAACGATATTATAAAAAAAGTAGAGTTACATAAAAAAAGGGCTAAAGCTGCTTTAAATGAAATTCAAACTTGGACTACTCTTGATTGTGAAATATTTGAGAATTTTGAAAAAGTTAAGACAGTAGACAGCTTTATTTATAGGTTTATAAAATTACAAGATATTATGGGAGAAAAATTATTTAAAACATTTTTAGATGAAATTGGTGAGTACAAAGATGATATGTCGTTATTAGATATATTAGATAAGTTAGAAAAATTCAACATATTAGATAACCCAATTAGATGGATGGAATATAGAAAATTAAGAAATAAGCTAACACACGAATACCCAAATAATGAAGAAGATGTTATAGAAGGTATTGCACTAGCTATTGAAGTGTTTAATGAGATAGAGATCATTTTTAATAATATAATAAAATATAAAAATAACATTAGCATCAACTAGAGTAATACACAAGTGAAGAAAAAGCTAGCTATTTTAATTTACTCACTAGGTGCAGGTGGTGCTGAAAAAGTTGTAACAACACTTCTACCTGCATTAATTGAAAAATTTGATGTAACTTTAGTCTTAATGAATGAAACTATAAGTTATGATCTTAAAGGGTTTAATAATATACATTTTCTAGAAAACTCAGTAGCAACTGAAAATGGCTTTTTAAAACTACTAAAGCTTCCTTTTTTAGCATATAAGTACAAACAATTTGCTAATAAAAATTGTATAGACCTATCACTTTCACTACTTGTACGTCCAAACTTAATTGCTATACTCTCAAAACTTATGGGCAGTAAGTCAACTATTATAGTAAGTGAACACTCATTAGTTTCTCAACAGTACTCTTATAAGAACTTACAATCTAAAATAAATAAATTTCTAATAAAAATATTTTATAACCATAGTGATCGTATAGTGGCTGTTTCAAATGGAGTAGCTAAAGATCTGACAAATAATTTTCATATTAAAAATCAAATTACAACTATTTATAACCCTATTGAACTTGATGAAATAGATCGTAAAAAAGTAGAAGAGGTAGACTTTAACTTCGATAAGTTTACATTTATTACGATCGGACGTTTAGATGATGGAAAAAACCATAAGTTAATGATTTCAGCCTTTTCAAAACTAACTGATCGCAATACTCAACTACTTATTATAGGTGAGGGTGATTTAAGAGCACCACTTGAAAAGTTATCCGTAGATCTTGGTGTAGAACATAGAGTTTTTTTAATAGGTCAAGTAAGTAACCCTTATAAATATTTACATAGAGCCAATTGTTTTTTACTAACTTCTAAATATGAATCTTTTGGAATGGTACTAGTAGAAGCACTAGCTTGTGACTTACCTATAATTAGTACAGAGTGTGAAAGTGGACCAATAGAGATCCTAAAAACTAAAGAGTTTACTTATGCTATTTTAGTTGAAAACTATTCGCAAGAACTTTTTACAAAAGCAATGCAAACACTTTTGAGCGATCGCAGTCTGTTAGAGTTATATAAAAAATCAGCTAAAGTCAGATCGCATGACTTTGCTAAGAAAATAGCAATTAAACAATATGTAAAACTTTTAGATGAGGTGTCTTAAATGAAAAAGGAACTTTTATTAAAAAACTCTAGCTCTGATCGCATAGCTCCTATGAACCTAACAGAAGCAGATGAGAAGCTTTTTGGACATGAACTTAGCTCTATGCAAAATGATGTTTATATGTATAGTTTTAAAAATATGACCATCAAGTTTCCTCTTTTTTATGAAAATAATACATATAATAGTGTGATCGCTAGTTATGTATATAAAGATATTAGTAGAGCTAAGTTAACAGTCGCAAGAGTTGCAAAGAAATTAAGAAAATTTACTTTTAAAAAAGAGAGATTAAAAGGGAAATATTTATGGATTACAGACACTTTAAGTAATGGTTATTTTCACTGGCTAGCAGATGTACTCCCAAAGTTAGTTATGCTAAAAGAAGAATATAAAAGTAAAGTTCTGTTGCAAAGTAAATATAAAGAGTTCTCTTATGTTGAAAAATCTCTGAACTACTTAGGTTATGAAGTTCACTACTTTAATGAAGTAGACAGTGTTGAAGTAGAAGAGTTGCTTTTTATACCAAACATAGCAAATAGTGGAAGTTATTACGAGGATAGTATGAACTTACTTCGAGAAGAGTTCTATAAATATTTCAAGTTTAATGTAAGTAAGTGTAAAAATGAAAAAGTGTACATAAGTAGAGCTAAAGCAACAAGGCGTAAAATAAAGAATGAAGAAGAGATCGAGACTATTTTAAAAAAGTATGAGTTTAATATTTATTACTTTGAAGAGTTAAGTTTTGAAGAGCAAGTTAAACTTATGTTAAATACTTCACACCTAATTTCACTTCATGGCGCAGGACTTACAAATATGTTATTTATGCCAAGTAACTCAAAAGTACTAGAGATACGATCGCAAGAAGATGATCATAATAACTGCTACTTTGCACTTACAAGTGCAATGGATCATAACTACTACTATACCTTAGCTAAGAATGAGACTAATAACTTTCACAGTGGAGATGTGATCGTAGATCTAGAAAAGTTTGAAAAAGCTATTAGGTACATTCTTTTATAGCTTCTTAATGAGATTTATTTTATAATGCAACTAAGAAAACTTTAAAAAGAGGTCATCATGGGCGCTATTGATTATTTACCACACTATACTTATGCAGACTATAAGCTTTTTGAAGGTGCATGGGAATTATATGAAGGGCATCCTATTGCTATGTCTCCTTCGCCTATGATTACTCATCAAGCACTAGCGAGTTTTATAATTACACAACTAACTAACAGCATAGATGAGTGTGATCGCTGTTTAGTTTTAGGTGAAGAGGACTACCGCGTTAATGAAGACACAGTTTTAAGACCTGATGTTGTGCTTATATGTGATGAACCTCATGATGCATACATAACAAAAGCACCAGAAATAGTAGTTGAAATACTCTCAAAATCAACAGCAAAAAATGATGAAAACTATAAGTTTAAAAAATATGAACAAGAAAAAGTAGGTTATTACGTACTTGTTTATCCCGGAGAGTTAAGAGCTAAGGTTTACAAGCTAGTAGATGGCAAGTACGACAAACAAGGTGACTACTCAACACAGAGTTATAAGTTTACAGATACACTTTGCAACGCAAGTATAGACTTTAACAAAGTTTTTAAACGCTTTAGAAAGTAGAAACTAGTGTATGAAAACTTATTATATACTAAAAAATACACTAAATATGATTTGAAAAATATATGAATATTACAGTAGTCATACCAACTTATAAAGTTCGATCACATATAGAAAATGTGGTTAAATCACTACCATCATTTATAAATAATATTATTGTAGTCGATGACAAATGCCCACAAAATAGTGGTGTATTTGTTGAAGAGTTAAACTTGAAAAAAGTAACAGTTATTTTTCATCAAGAAAACCAAGGCGTAGGTGGTGCGATCGTAACTGGTTACAAAAAAGCTCTAGAGTTAAATTCAGACATAGTGGTTAAAGTTGATGGTGATGGACAGATGAACCCTGAACATATAGAACAACTTGTAAAGCCTATAGTAGAAAACAGAGCAGACTACACTAAAGGTAACCGTTTTAGTGACTTTACTGCACTTAAACAGATGCCAAAAGTTAGACTATTTGGAAATAGTGCCCTCTCATTCTTAGTAAAAGCAAGTAGTGGTTACTGGGACATAATGGATCCGACCAATGGCTTTACTGCGATCACAAAAGAGGCTATATTAGGACTAGAGTTAGACAAACTCTCAAAAAGGTATTTTTTTGAGTCAGATATGTTAATAAACCTAAATATAGAAAACTCTGTAGTTAAAGATGTTGCGCTACCAGCAAAGTATGAAGAAGAAGAGAGTTCTTTAAGTGTTACTAAAGTACTTTTTGAGTTTCCTCCAAAGCTATTTAAAGGTTTTTTGAGAAGAATTTTCTACAAGTACTACATATACAACTTTAATATGGCTTCGATCTATATGCTTTTAGGTTTTCCTATGTTCATATTTGGCTTTATTTATGGAAGTGTAAGTTGGTACACTTCAGTAGTAACTGGTGTTACAGCTTCAACAGGTTCAGTTATGCTTTCCGCCTTACCTATTATTTTAGGTGTGCAGTTTTTGCTTCAAGCTATCAGTATAGATATAAATAATTTACCAAGGAAATAATTATGCAAAAATATATAACAAAAATAAATATGGATTTCTTACAAAATATACATACTGGGTATTATCATACTCCTATAATGTATTTTCATAAAAATATAGGAGTTAGATGGCTTTTTTGGGAAAGATTAAATCAAATATCAAAAATAATTCAAAAAAATGATTCAATGAAAAAAACTAAGTGTATTGATTTTGGAGGTGGAAGTGGAATATTCTTGCCAACACTGGCAAAATTATTTGATGAGGTAATTTTAGTGGATTTAGAACCGTCTCAAGCTGAAATAATTATTAAAGAATATAACTTAACAAATTGTAAAATTATAAAGGGTAATATTTTTGAATTAACATTTAAAAATATTGATTGTATTATTGCAGCTGATGTTATTGAACATTTTGATAATACATTAGATATTTTAAATCAATTAAAGACATTTATGAATAATGACACATCCTTAATTACTTCATTACCAACTGAGAATTGGTTATATGTTTTATTAAGAAAAATTTTTAAACAAGAAAAACCAGTTGATCATTATTATGGTTCTGAAGAAATTGAAAAAGTTTTTAGAGCTAATGGATTAAAATCAACATATAATAAAAACATACCCATTTGTAAGCCATTTAATTTATTTGCAATTACAGAATGGAAAATAAATAGATAGTTATATGCTTAAATATATTAAAAGATTTGATTTTTTAAGATATGGGATAGTTGGTGCTTTCACTGTAGTTCTTGATTTTACATTATTAGCTATTTTTTTTTCACTGTTAAATATAAATATAAATATTTCAATAACTCTAGCATATTTTTTAGCATCAATATGTAATTTTTTTATGCACAAGTATTTTACGTTTAAAAGTAAAAGTAAAATTTTTAAAGAATTAAAAAAATTTATTTTTATAGTGTTAGTAACTTATACTGCAACAATTATAATCGTTAATTACTTAATATTACAAAATTTTAATATATATGAATCTAAAATAATTGCACTTATTTTTTCATATTTAGTTGTGTATATAATTAGTAAATTTTATATTTATAAATAAAGGTTTAAAATGTCTTTTCTTAACAAAATAACTATCTACCAAATTCTTTTTTTTGCACTTGCAATAAGGCTACTTGCATTTACAATTTTACCAAATATTGAGTTTCCTGACGCATCTACTTATGTTAAAGCAGGTTCCGAACTTTTTAACTTAGCTCAAATTAATGTAGACAACGTAATGCCACTTCACCCTATATTTGTACATCTGTTAGAGACTTCATTTATGATCAAATTAGTAAATATTTTACTCTCAACTGCGTCTGTATGGCTTGTATATCAACTAACACTAGTTATATTTAATGAAAAATTATATGCAACTTTAGCGGCGCTTGGAACAGCTGTTTACCCATACTTTATTTTCTACTCGATCACAGGACTAACCGAATCTCTTTACATATTTTTACTACTGCTAGCGTTTTTAGCACTTTACAAAAAACAGTTTGTTTGGGCTTCTGTAGTAATAGTTATCTCTATACTACACCGACCTACGCTTGATCTTTTAGCACCTATACTTATTTTTGTTTTTAGTTTTTATGTACATAAACAAGGGTTTAAAACTTCATTTTTAAATATATTAAAATATATTGTGATCTATGTTGTCCTTATGAGTTCATGGTGGCTACACCAGTACAACAAGTACGATCAGTTTGTAAGACTAAACTTAGGCGATGGCATAGTCTGGTACTCAGGTAACAACCCACTCAACAAAAGTGGAGGTGGAGTAGGTGGTAGCTCTAAAGGTGACGATATGGACATGTCAAGTTTTGATCACATTAAAGACCCAGTGTTAAAAAACAGTGCTTTAAAACAAGCAGCATTTGAGTTCATAAAAAACAACCCTGAACGCTTTGTTGAACTAGCAGGTTTAAAGTTCATAAGATTCTGGCGACTTTGGCCATATGCCCCAGAGTATGAAAAACCATTTTACATAATTGCCTCACTACTTAGTTATGGTGTGGTACTACTCTTAAGTATAATATTTGTCACCAAGTATATAAGAGAAAATTTCAACTCAACCCTACCTATATGGGTACTATTTTTATACTTTACAGCAGTTCACATGGTACTTATAGGCTCGATCCGTTACAGACTTCCACTAGAACCATTTTTAATAATTTTTAGCTCTTATGTAATTGGTAAACAGATAAGAAAGTAATTTAAATCTATTTAGCTATCATTATGATATAAATCATAATGACAGGAAACATAATGTTTGTAAATAGAGTAAAAGAGCTAAACTTTTTAGAAGATGAATATGACTCAAATAGAGCTTCTTTTAGTGTAGTGTACGGTAGAAGAAGAGTAGGTAAAACAGCACTACTAAGCCAGTTTATAAAAAATAAAAATCACATCTATCTCTACATTACACAAAGTGATCTTAACTCTCAACTAACATCTTTTACACTACAGATCAAACAGTTTGTAGATGAGAGCATATCTGAACATTTGTCATTTAAAAGTTTTGAAGACGCTATAGGTTTTTTAGCAACTTTAAAGCTTGAAAAAAGGCTTGTTTTAGTTATAGATGAGTACCAGTACATAACAACTATGGACAAATCATTCTCCTCAAAACTCCAAAAACTATGGGACGAAAAGTTGCAATATAGTAATATATACCTTATTTTATGTGGATCAGTTTTGTCGATGATGCAAAGTGAAGTTTTAAACTACTCTGCACCACTTTATGGCAGAAGAACATCTCAGTTTCATATAAAAAGTGTTAAGTTCAAACATATAGTAGAGTTCTTACCAAACTTGAGCAGACTAGAACAGATGCAAGTCTTTAGCTCATTTGGAACAATACCAAAATATCTGAACGAATACGATCAAAGTATAAGTTTTATGCAAAATGTAGAAAAAAAAATATTAAATAAAAACTCTTACCTATACAGCGAGGGTAACTTTTTACTTAAAAATGAAATAAGTGATAGCTCAACATATTTTAGTATTTTAGAGTCCATATCAAAAGGAAATACAAAAATAGGGAGTATAGCTTCAACTCTAAGTGTAACTTCAACACATCTTACAAAATACCTAAAAAAATTAATAGACCTAGACATTGTACTAAAAGAGACACCGATCACAGAGACAAACCCACTAAAAAGTAAATTTGGCAGATACAAAATTAAAGACAAGTTTTTAAACTTTTGGTTTTACTATATATTTAAAAACTACAACTACCTAGAGATAGAGCAGACAAAAGCAGTTCTAAGCGAGATAGACTTAAACTTTAACGATAGGTTCGTCTCTTTCTCATTTGAAGAGTTTGTAATAGAGGACATTTACGAAAACCCTAAAAAATATTTAGACTTCACACCTCTAAAAGTTGGAAGATGGTGGAACAATAAAGAAGAGATAGACATAGTGGCTTTTAATGATGAAAACATAGCTTTTATAGAGTGTAAGTGGCAAAATAGTGTTAAAGAAGAGAGTGTAAAAGAGAAACTAATACTAAAGTCAGAAAATATTAAACATACTAAAAAAAGCTCATACTTAGTAATTACTAAACAAGAATACCTTAAATGAAAAGTACTTTTTGACTTTCTTACATACCTATTTGAATTTTAAAATAAGCTGTCACAACTGCGGTAGTGACAGCCACTGTTAGTAACAAAACTTTAACAGTATCATTAAGATGTTTCTTATTTTCTAGTTTAAAATCTGTTTGTAGGAGTTTAGATACTTCTAGTTTTAATTTTTCTATCTCTAAGGTTTCTTTTTCATCAATAGTTGTCATAAAAATCCTTTTTATTTATAGTAGTTCTTAAAAAGGGTCTGACCCCCTATCTTTAAAAAGTGCGAAAAAAGTTAATGGCTTTTTGGAGTTGGTAATCTATTTAAAATAAATATACCTACAAAGGCTAAGGTTAGAAACATAAATACTACTTCAAGCATAGTCGTCTCCTTTTTCAATAAATTTGTACCCTAAATAATAGAGTGCTACATATACAATAACAGAAATAGCACCAAATTTAAGAGCATTGTCATTAGTATAAATTATGTTAACGATCACAAGAGCAGTCAATATATTTGCAAAAGCAATTATACCTTTACCAACCTCTTTAAAACCATCACTACTAAATATTTTCATAGTGTCATTGTACACTAAAAGTAAGGAACAAACAAGAGGACACGTTCTTTAAGCTTAATTTCTTAAAGCTTATGTTACAATCACCTCGAATTTTATCTGTTTCTAGTGTAGAGTAGTTACGTTTACTTACTTATACTAGTTCAATTGGGTATTTGAACATACTCTCTATTAATTGCTTTAAGCAGGTAAGAATTTGCAAATTCAAAACAAGGAGTCAAATATGACTTTAAACAAATCGATAATTTCAGTTGCCGCTGCTTCTCTATTAGCTGCTGGTTTCGCAGGATGTGGGAGTTCTTCTTCTTCTACACCAGTAACACCAACAACTCAACCAACTTCAATAACTGCAACAGATGGTTATGTACTTAACTACTCAGTTACTGCAACTTACTCAGATGGTAATACATCTGCTCAAAACTATACAACTACAGCTGCTTTAACAAGTGCTGTTACAAATGCTAAAATAGTAGCTGGTTCTACTCAAACTGCAGGTAGTGCTGTACTGGATCTTTCAGAGTTAAACTCTTCTGTTCTTGACAACTTACAGTATATTACACTTTCTCAAAAAGCACAAAGTAGTGATGGTACTACATTAACTTATGGTACTTTCTTTGATGCAAATGGTGACAACAAGTTTGTTGCTGCTGATGGTGACATCGTTGCACCTTCAGCTTTTAGTATGAAAGCACCTGCTGGTTACAAAAATATCACACCTATTACTTCATTAATTCAAGCTCGTATTGATACTTTAGTTGCTACTGATACTAATGACACTAATAGAAGTGAAGTTATGGCTCTTGCTTTAACTCAAATTTCTGATGCTTTAGGTATCTCTGAAGATAACCTTAAAAATGTAGATCCTATGGATGTTATTTCTAGTGAACCTGCATATGCATTAGTAAATGCTGTTCTTGGTCAAGCTGTTACAGATGGCGACTTAACTAACATCGCTACTTCTTTAGCAACTGCTACTAAAGCAACTAGTGCTGTTTCTGCACTAAGAAACATAGCAACTGGTGCAACAGTATCTGCTGCATATTTTACATCTACAGCTGATCAGTTTGAAGCTGACTCAAGTATGCTTGCAAGTGTATCAACTATGAACCTTGATGCTACAAGAACAAATACTTCTGCTGCTCAAAATACATTTACACCAACACTTTTAGTTGCTGGTTCTGCTGACTTTAATGTTAGTAATATAGAAATTAATGGCAAAGATGTTGATTTACTTCTAGGTTCAGGTGCTAAAGTTGGTTTTACTTCATTAGATACTACAACTATAGATCTTGCTGCTTCTACAGATGCAAATACTACTAACAAAAGTTTTACATTAGCTATTAAAATAGGTGCACAAGAGTCTCGTGTTAATGCTGATGCTAATATTAGTTCATTAACTATTCTTGTTCCTATGGAAATCAACAACACTGTTGATGAAGCGACTAAAAAAATAAATGCTGTTGTTTCTGGTGATGTTACTTGGGAAGGTGTTTTACCTTCAGGTGCTACATTTAGTGGAGATATGAATTCTAGTGTATTTACAAATGTTTCTGGTGCTAGTGATATAAATTATGGTGTAGTTAACCCTGTTTCAATCCCTGATAATGTTAATGGTGCTACAACTATGACACTTAATATAGGTGATATTTTAACAGCAATAGATAAAAATAGTACTGAAGAGAATATTATGACAGATGATAGTATTATTTCTGATCTTAAAATTGCTTTAGTTGACTCTAACTCTACTTTCCAACTAGTGAATGGTACTAAGAGTGAGTACTGGGGTAATACAGCTATTGCAAGTGTTAAAGGCGGTATTAATGTAAATGGTAAATCAATTTTCAAAAATGCTACTACTGATGCTCGTAATGGTTTAACTTCTATCGGTGCGAATGTTCCTGCTAAGACAACAGTTACTCTATCTTCTGCTACAGGATCAAACACTGCTATTAATGGTTATGCTGCTGCTAATAATGTAAATGCTTTAGCTGGTAATCACACTTATGTAATCAATGAAGGTACAACAACACACTTTACTGTAGCGTCACTATATGAAAATACTGACACTGGTGAGAAAAATACTACTATCGCATTCACTAAATCTACTAAAACTTTAGATGGTAATACTTCTGCGACTGTTGTTGACGTAAATGCAACTGCAGTTACTAACTTAAGTGCAAAAATTTCAAATAGTTCTACAGATGAGACTCCTAGTCAAACTGAACTTATTAAATTAAGCTCTTCAGCTGCTAGACCTTTAGGTTCAAGTGCTGTTGCTGGTGGTGGTTACTCAATGGCTACTTATAATGTTATAAGTACTGATGAATTTAACAAAGCAAGTGTTGCTGGTGCTGATTCTAACATCACTTTTGTTTACAATGCTAAACCAACTGTTGATGTTAATAGTTCAACTATTACTTTACTGTTAGATGCTACAACAAATGCAAGTGCTATTTATGCAAGTAATTTAACTGTTGGATCTGATACTGTTGTACCTGTTTCTGGTACTACAACATTAACTAAAGCATGGATTATCAATGATGAAGAAGCATCAATTAATGCTCTAACAAATGCATCTTCAAATGCTCTTGGTGGTTTTACTATTATGGGTGTTGGTGTTGGTTCTAGTACTACATTAGCTTCAGCAAATATTAGTGAGACAGGTAATGGTGCTGCTATAGTTAGTACAGCAAATGCATCTCAAAACTTAATGGCAGCAATTGCAACAAATAATGCTACTGCTATAAGTATCTCATCAAATAATGGTTCAGGTTATGCTGAAATTGCTACAGTAACATTAGCAAATGTTTCTAATGGTGCAACATTAGCATTTAGTGGTAATAGTTCATCTAATGCTACAGGTATAGCAAACATGTCTACAACTACTTTTATTGCTGTAAGGTTAAATGTTTATGATAAATATGATGCTAATACAACAAAAGATCTTTACATTAAATTTACTAAGTAATTATCTTTAACTAATAGAGTTCTCTCTGTTAGTTTTAAAAGTTAAAAACTTTTCAACCTCACTTCTTTTTTTTGAAGTGAGGTTTTTTTATTTAAATATAGTATAATTCTTATTTAAGGATTATATTTGAACTACAAAAAACTTTTTTTAACTAATAACTACTCTGTTACTACTACACAACTAACTCTCTTAACACTTTTAGTTTACACTGTTTCTTTACTTTTACATTTACTACTCTATTTTCAAGTACAAGATAACTCTCTCTTCTTTTATAACGATCGCATTATGCCGATCTGGACAGATGATGCTGCACACTTTGGTTATGTTGCTAAACAGATCTTAGGCGGTGTGGATGTAGGTCTAACTTCTAATCTTCTACCGTACATTGTCGCTTATAGTTCTAAATTTTTAGGACTACATATAGATACTGTTATGTACTTTTTACCTGCTCTACTAGCCTCTAGTATCTCTATTCCTATATTTCTATTACTTTCTAAGTTTAAGTTAGCTCCAATAGCTTTTTTTGCTTCGATCTTAAGTACTATTTTACCTGCTTACTATATGAGAACACACTTAGGCTATACCGATAACGATATTTTAGTTATGCCACTCGTTATGTTTATGTTATATGGTGCTATAGCTTCAAGCAATTCAAATAAGCATATATACCCAGCTATAGGTTCTCTATCCATATTTTTTCTATATTTATCATATGGAGCATATTTACCTATAGTAGCCCTTGTCATAACAGCTACACTTATTTATGCTCTATTATTTAAACGAGGTTGTGTTAATTTAAATAGATATATATTGACTACTTCCATAACATTAGCAATAGTCTATGTGTTTAAACTAAACCTATTTGTAACTATTTTTGCTATATCGATAGTACTGCTTGCACTAAATTCTATTAATGAACAAAGTCTTAAAAAATATGGCTTAAAAATAGTGGTAATGCTTTTACTAATTGGTGCTCTCTTCTTACAAGACAAAATAGTTACAAAAATTGAGCAGTACTCACAGCGTAACGACTCTAACTCTTTTTCAACTCTTCAAGCAGAAAACAACCAAACACTCTACTTTTTTGATATGTTTAAAACAGTCGAAGAGGCTAAAAGTGTTAACATAGACCAAATTATAAGCTTTAGTGCTATCAATAAAGTGGCTTTTTATACATCTATTTTAGGACTAATATTACTAACTATTAGACATAGAGCTTTTCTAATTATTTTAATATGGAGTAGTGCAGCATTTTGGATGAGCTATAGCTCAGGTATTCGTTTTACATATGTATTAGCTCCACTTTTACCTATAGGGTTTTTCTATATACTATATTTAGTTTTACAAAACAGAATGATTAGAAATAAAGTTTTAAAATACAGCCTCTTTTTTATGTTTGTGCTAGTTTCAATTTTTACTACTTACAAAGTTGTAGAGGTAATGAACAACAATAATAAATTAATATCGCCAAAATATTTTACAAAAGAAGATCTAAAACTCTTAGACATTATAAATAAGCATGAAGTAAAAGAGAATGACTATGTACTTAGTTGGTGGGACTATGGTCATATGTTAAAGTACTACACTAACATGAAACCATACGTAGATAACGGTGTACACCCAAATGTAGATCTATATATGATCTCAAAAATGTTCATGAGTCCAAACCAAAACCTTATGTATAACGGGTCAAAATTTTTAGTTGATAGTGTGAGAAATGACTCAAAAAGAGTAAGTCAAATTTTTAGAGATGGTAACTACTCTAGTATAATTCATGACTTGTATCAAGAAGAATATAACCTAACTAAAACAGATGGCAATATATTTTTATATGTACCAGATGAACTAATAAGAATTTCAGCAACTGTAAGACAGTTTAGTGCAAGAGACTTAGAGAGTCAAACTGTTAGTGATAGGTTTAAAAATACAATAGAAAATGGTATTATTGTTGATCTAAAAAACCCTGTAGGACTTCCAAAAGAAGGTATTAACTTTAACCCAGATACTGGGATATTAACATATGGTAAAGACAAAGTTGGAGTAACAGCTTATAGAGAAATTAAAAAGAATCTTCAAACAGTTAAAATGACATACAAAAGAGACAAAGAGTACAACTATTTTGCAATTAAGTATAAAGATAGGTTCTTTATATCAGGAAAGCTAGAGTTCTTTGATAACTTTTTATTTAGACTACTATTTTTCGATATGTATGATCCTGAAAAATTTGAGATGCTTGGTAGATCTAATCACTCTACAATTTTAAAGTTAAAATAGTGTACAATTACACAGTAATATTTGTAAATAAGAAGTTTAATTATGACAACTATTTATGAAAAAGAGATACATCATATGTCATTTATATGCTTTTGGTGTATAATTAGGTCAATAAAAAAGGAGAAACAATGATCGACTTAAGTCAAGAAATACCACAAGAAAACTTAACACAAAAAGACATTATGCAGTTTCTTCTGCACTCTACATAGCATGTCGCACCAAGAGAAGAGTTACAAGCTGTAAAAGTAGATCTAAAACAAGAAATATCAGATGTTAAAACTGAACTAAAGCAAGAAATATCAGATGTTAAAACTGAACTAAAGCAAGAAATATCAGATGTTAAAACTGAGCTAAAACAAGAAATATCAGATGTTAAAACTGAGCTAAAACAAGAAATATCAGATGTAAGAAAAGAAATATCAGCTGTTAAAACAGAACTAAAACAAGAAATATCAGATGTAAGAAAAGAAATATCAGCTGTTAAAACAGAACTAAAACAAGATATTTTAAAACTAAGTAAGAAATTTGATAAGGTACAATGGTTAATTATGGCTGTACTCATAACTGTAGTTTTAAAAGACTATGTACTTTCACTTTTACCTTAATTTTAGAGATATAGGGGTCAGACCCCATTTAGGGAACAAAACTTAACTTTTTCTTACTATTACACAACTAAACAACCTACTAATTTTACATTTATTTGCTTTTGGTGTATAATTAGATCAATAAAAAAGGAGAAACAATGATCGACTTAAGTCAAGAAATACCACAAGAAAACTTAACACAAAAAGATATTATGCAGTTTCTTCTGCACTCTACACAGCATGTCGCAACAAGAGAAGAGTTACAAGCTGTAAAAGTAGAACTAAAACAAGAAATATCAGATGTAAGAAAAGAAATATCAGATGTTAAAACAGAACTAAAACAAGAAATATCAGATGTAAGAAAAGAAATATCAGCTGTTAAAACAGAACTAAAACAAGATATTTTAAAACTAAGTAACAAATTTGATAAGGTACAATGGTTAATTATGGCTGTACTCATAACTGTAGTTTTAAAAGACTATGTACTTTCACTTTTACCTTAATTTAAGGTGTTGGATATTTTTGAGTTAATGAAAAATCGAGGCGGTAAATTTTTTATTAAAACTCTTCTGACATAGTTTTATAAGTTTCTAGTTTTACTTTTATTTTACTTAATATGTCACTAGGTGCATAACTCAAAAGTTTTATAATTTCAGTTTCTAAAATATTTTCTTTTTTATTTATTTTACTATTAAGTTCTAAAAGCTCAGACTCGTTAGAGTGAAATTGTAAATATTTAATGAGTTGTTTCTGTGTTCTTTGATCACATTTACCCCCCCCCATAAGTAGTTCTTGCTCACTAATATTTAGTACATTACATATATAGCTTAGTAGTTCTATATTGATTTCTCTGTTACCGTTTAAGTAACTATATATCGTTGTTTCAGAAGGTGTGGCATTTGTTCTTTTTAGTTTTGGTTTTAGTTTAATTAGTTCTTTTGCAAAACTTTTTTTAGACATATTTTTTGCCTTAAGTAGCTCATTTATATAAAGATATATTTCCATTGTTCCTCAGTTTAAACATGTATTTGTATATAATAACAAATATCTACTTAAATAAAAAAGTTTTAAAACTGTTTACTATTTTATGATATAATTTATAAATATTAATTGTACGAGGAAGTAAAATGAAATTTATTGGATTATTAGTAGCACTAAGTGTTACATTACTAGCATTAGTTGATGTTAATCACGCGTCACAAAAAGAGTTAACAAAGCTCAAGGGTATAGGTACTAAAAAGGCAGCTAAAATTATTGACTATCGTACAGAACACTGTTTTCAAAATGTTAAAGAACTTATGAGAGTAAAAGGCGTAGGTAAAAAAATTCTTGAAAAAAATATAAATAACTTAGAAGCTAAACCTTGTAAAGTTAAGAAATAGCACAAGTCTACTAGCTTTATAATGATTGAACTAACAGCTTACATAACAACTTTTCTGCTCTCTTTTGTAACTATAAAACTAGTTCTTTTATATGCTAAAAAGTTACAGTTAATTGACACTCCAAACTTACGAAGTACACATGTCAAAACTACTCCTAGCGGAGCAGGGATAGGTTTCATACTCTCTGTATTTATATCTCTTTATATCTTTCAACAAGAGCTATTTTTAGATAACTGGTACATATTTGTAGCTATTTTCATGGTTTATGTTATTGGTATACTTGATGATCGGCACAACGCACCACCACGTGCTAAGTTTGTGATCATAGCAACTGCTTCACTTCTGTTAGTCTTAAATGGCCTTGAGATAGACTCGCTAGGAACATATTTTGGTGTTGATGTGCCTCTGTACTATTTCGCACTGCCTTTTACGATCTTCGCGATTACAGGCTTTAGCAATGCTTTAAACCTTATAGATGGACTTGACGCATTAGCCGCTAGTATAGCGATCGTTACTCTTGGAACATTTGCATATATTGGTAGTGTTTATAACGATCAACTTATAGTGCAACTTTCACTTTTTACCATAGCTTCTCTTTTAGCTTTTTTGCTATTTAACTGGAATCCAGCAAAAATATTTATGGGAGACAGTGGTAGTCTTAGTTTAGGTTTCATAATAGCGATCGTAGCCGTGTTAAGTTTAAAGTACATACATCCGATCACAGTCCTCTACATTGCTGCGATCCCTATTCTTGACACAATAGTTGTAATGGTAAGAAGACTCAACCAAGGTAAGTCACCATTTAAAGCTGACAAAACTCACATACACCATGTGCTTTTAGGCTTTTTTAAAAATAATGTCAAAAAGACAGTTGTTTTTATGACACTTATGCAACTTATGTTCTGCTTTTTTGGCTACATTTTAGCAAGACACATAGCAAACTTTTCAGGAGGTCTACTTCCTTTTGGTATGCTTGTTGGTTTTGTAATACTGGTAGTTTTAAGTTACATGGTTTTTACAAGAGATGAGTAACAATGTACTTTGGCACAACCAACAAGTAACAAAAGAGAGTAGAGAGTTACTTACAAAACAAAAACCTTGTATATTATGGTTTACAGGTCTTAGTGGCAGTGGTAAGTCAACCATAGCAAATGCACTTGAGCACCTTCTTTATACTAATGGAAACTTCACATACCTCTTAGACGGAGACAACCTTCGACATGGTCTAAATAAAGACTTAGGCTTTGATGATAGCAGTAGAATAGAAAACATCAGAAGAGTTGGTGAAGTTGCTAAACTATTTGTGCAGAGTGGTCAGATAGTTTTAACTGCTTTTATATCTCCTTTTAGAAGCGATCGTGAAGTTGTAAAAAACTTAGTAGAAGATGCAGAGTTTGTAGAAATATTTGTTGACACACCATTAGAGGTTTGCGAGAGTCGTGATCCAAAAGGACTTTACAAAAAAGCAAGAGCAGGAGAGATCAAAAACTTTACAGGTATAGACTCTCTTTATGAAAAACCAGAAAAATCTCAAATACACATTAAAAATACTCAAATATCAGTAGAACAAGCTTCACAACAGATCATGGAATTTTTAATAAAGAATAAATTTATTACACGGAGTAGTAACTAAATGCAACTTACTAAAGAGAAACTAACACATTTAAAGCAACTAGAAGCAGAGTCTATTCATATTTTAAGAGAAGTTGCAGCAGAATTTTCAAACCCTGTCATGATGTACAGTGTGGGTAAAGATAGCTCTGTTATGCTTCATTTGGCTATGAAGGCTTTTGCTCCTGCTAAACTACCATTTCCGCTTCTTCATGTAGATACTCTATGGAAATTTAAAGAGATGATAGAGTTTCGTGACAAAAGAGCCTCAGATCTAGGCTTTGAGTTAATAGTTCACTCAAACCAAGAAGGTATAGATATGGATATATCTCCTTTTGAGCATGGAAGTAAAGTTCATACAGACATTATGAAAACACAAGCTCTAAAACAAGCACTTAATAGTGGTGGTTATGATGCAGTTATAGGTGGAGCAAGACGTGATGAAGAGAAGTCTCGCGCAAAGGAGAGAATTTTTTCTTTTAGAGACAAACACCATAGATGGGATCCTAAAAACCAAAGAGCTGAACTTTGGAATGTTTACAACACAGCTATAACTAAAGGCGAAAGTGTAAGAGTATTTCCTATTTCAAACTGGACAGAGTTAGACATATGGCAATACATTTACCTAGAAAACATAGAAATACCATCACTCTACTTTGCTTCAGAACAAGAAGTAGTAGAGTATGAGGGTACAAAAATAAGAGTAGATGACGATCGCATACCAGAAGAGCTTAGCAAAACTGCCAAGAAAGAGATGGTTCGTTTTAGAACACTAGGCTGTTACCCACTTACTGGCGCTATAAACTCTACTGCTACAACGTTACCTGAAATTATTAAAGAGATGCTTCTCTCAACTTCAAGTGAGCGAGAAGGTCGGCTCATTGACAAAGACCAAGAGGGTGCTATGGAACTTAAAAAAATAGAGGGCTACTTTTAATGGAAAATATAACAGATATTGAAAACTATTTAAAAGAGCATGAAAACAAAGATATGCTTCGGTTTTTAACTTGCGGATCTGTTGATGATGGTAAGAGTACACTTATTGGGCGCCTTCTTTATGATTCTAAAATGATCTTTGATGATCAGTTAGCTTCAGCTGAGAGTGAAAGTAAGAAGTATGGCACTACAGGAGAGAAGATAGATATGGCTCTTCTTGTTGATGGTCTTCAGAGTGAGAGAGAACAAGGTATTACCATAGATGTAGCTTACCGTTTTTTTGCTACTGAAAACCGTAAGTTTATCATAGCAGATACTCCCGGTCATGAACAGTACACTCGAAATATGGTTACAGGTGCTTCAACTGCAGATGTAGCTATCATCTTGATTGATGCACGTAAAGGTATTCTCACTCAAACTAGAAGACATAGCTTTATAGTTTCACTTTTGGGTATAGAGCATGTAATAGTAGCTATTAATAAAATGGACTTAGTAGAGTATAGTGAAGAGACTTTTAATGAAATTTCAAAAGCGTATGGTGAACTAGCAACTGAACTAGGAATTAAAAACACTTACTACATGCCAGTGTCTGCATTAGATGGTGACAATGTAGTAGATAAAAGTACAAATATGCCATGGTTTAAAGAGAAGCCACTGTTAAGTTTATTAGACACAATGCAACTAGAAACTAGCGACTATCAACTAGTGACTAACTTCAGGTTCCCTGTTCAGTATGTAAATAGACCAAACTTAAACTTTAGAGGTTTTTGTGGGACCATAACTGCTGGGAGTGTAAAAGTTGGTGACGAGATCACTATACTTCCATCTGGTAAAACTACAACTGTAAAGTCTATTGTTAATGCTGGAGATATTACAGAAGTTGATCGTGAAGTCACGACACAAGAAGCATACGCTTCAATGGCTATTACGTTAACTACTCAAGAAGAAGTTGATATCTCTCGTGGTGATATGATCGTACATACTGCTTCTCTTCCAAGAGTCTCAAATAGTTTAAAAGTTATGTTAGTTTGGATGGATGAAAAACCAATGGACACTCAAAGAACTTATGACATGAAAGTAGCAACAACAGTAGTGTCAGGAGTGTTTGAGCACATTAACTATAGAGTAGATGTAAATACATACAAAAGAACTAAAGTAGAAACTTTAGAGTTAAATGACATAGCCTCTTGTAAGATGTTACTAACTCGTCCTATAGCAGCAGACTCATACAAGACTAATAAACAAACAGGTAGTTTCATAGTTGTTGATCGAGTTAGTAACAACACTGTTGGTGCTGGTATGATCGTAGATGTTTCAAAAAGAGAGAGTGAAAACATAAGAGAAGAAAATATTTTTAATATTTGGAATGATAAAAAACAGATAATTCACAACAATAATGAAAAATATATTAAATTTAGAGAAAGAGATATTCTATTTTTAAGCGTAGGACAAAATATTGGATATGAACAGTACGGAAAAGGTGATGAGTTTTTAAGACCGGTTCTAGTCTATAAAAAATTTAACAGTAGAACTTTTTTAGGTATTCCTTTATCTTCTAAAGAAAAAAGTGGAAGTTATTATTTTTCATTTAACTACACAAAAGACACTATAAGTACAGCAAATTTTTCACAAATGAAAACATTTGACATAAAAAGAGTTAAATATAGAAGTGGATACATAAAAGCACCAGAGTTTGAAAAATTAAGTAAAAAACTAATAAAATTATTAGAAATTACCCCTTGAGAAACAAGGGGAGCGCATAATTGCGAAATGTACCACTATTGTAACCTATTTAATTTTAAAATTTGATAAACCTTATCTTCACTTTTTAACTCAATTGTAAACTCAACTCTTCTTGTTTGTTGCTCTTTTAGTTTATATCATAGTTGAAGTTGTGAATTGCATCACAGTATAGTGTGATATAATTCATAACTATAGAAAAAGGATTTTTTGATGAGGCTCTCAAGCGAACAAATTCATTTATTAAAAGATACATTAAATTCATTATCTAGCAAAGCAAAACTATATTTATTCGGTAGTAGAGTTGATGACACTAAAAGAGGAGGAGATATTGACCTACTCATAGTGTCTGATGAATTAAGTAAAAAAGACTTACGAACTTTAAGAGTAGAATTCTTTAAAAAGTTTGGAGAACAAAAATTAGATATTATAATAGACAACGGTAGCTTTATAAACCCATTTAGTAAGTTAGTATTTCAAAAGGCAATATTGTTATGATAAAAGAAAAACTAGCACAAGATTTTATATTATTAAAAAAACAACTTGTGTGGATTGATTTATCCTTTGTGGAATGTAAAAATATAGGTATTAAAAAAAAATACACAGTAGAAGAGTTTGGAAAGTTTGAAACATTATGTAGTAGGTATAGCAGAACTATAGACTTTTTAATAAGAAAAATATTTAGAACATTAGATGAGTATGAGTTTGAAAACCAAGGTACACTGGTAGATGTAGTTAATAATGCTCATAAAAGAGGACTGTTTGATAATGTTGACGAACTAAGAGTTATGAAAGACGTAAGAAATACAATAGTTCATGAGTATATTGAAGATGACTTAGTTGAAGTGTTTGAAGAGGTTTTGGAATATTCTGCAAAATTGATAGTTATTGTTAATTCAACGATAAAATATATTGAAATATTAAAGAGTTAGGAAAAAGTTGTATAAAGAGACAAATAGACGTTCTATTGTAAAAGGTATTAGCTGGAGAGTTATAGCTACTGGAACTACGATCGTAATAGTTTACACCTTCTTTGGAAGACTTGATCTTGCGATCGCAGCTGGTCTTATAGAGTCAGTACTTAAGGTTGGACTTTACTGGGCTCACGAGAGAGCTTGGTTTAAAGTACGCTGGGGTAGAAAAAAAATAGAGCCTTTTAACCTTTGGTTTACAGGTCTGCCACTAAGTGGTAAAACAACGATCGCAGACGCAGTTTACAAGGAGCTACAAAAGCTAGACATACCACTAGAACGCTTAGACTCAAAAGATATAAGAGATGTTGTACCAAACATAGGCTTTAGTAGAGACGATCGCAACAGACATATGAAGAGAGTAGGTCACCTAGTAAAAACATTGCAAAATAACTCTATTTCAACTGTCTGCTCATTTGTGAGTCCATATACAGAGTCAAGAAAAGTTATAAGAGAGATGGTCCAAAATAACATAGTAGTCTACGTAAAAGCTGAACTTGAAACATGTAAAAAAAGGGACTATAAAGGTGCTTATGAAAAAGCACTAAAAGGTGAGTACCAAAACTTTACAGGAGTAAACGACACTTATGAAGAGCCACAACATGCTGAAATAGTCATAGATACGGACAACCTAAGTGTTGAGCAAGCTAGTAAAATAATTTTAAAATTGGTTCAAGAAAGGTATGTAAAGTAATTATGCGCTTAACTCAGTTTGAACAAAATGCAATTAAAAAAGCTTTTATAGAAACTTTTGAAAATGGAGATATTTTTTTATTTGGTAGTAGAGTTGATAATACACAAAGAGGCGGAGATATAGATCTTTATTTAGTACCAGATATAAAATTTGATGATGAAAGAAATAGAAAAATAGAATTTTTGATAAAATTAGATGAATATATAGGTGAACAAAAGGTAGATGTAGTGTTGGCAAAAGATAAAAGTAGACTAATAGAACAAGAAGCATTAAAATATGGGATAGAATTATGAAAGATATAAAACAAACTTTTATTGAAAAACTACATGAATGCAATCAACATAAAAAAAGACTTATAAGTGCTAAAAATAGATTGAAAGATCTTGTTCCATTTGATATAGATAGTTACGATAACCTTGATGAGTTAGAAGTAAGTACAATTGATCAAATGATTTTTAGATTTTCTAAATTACAAGATACTTTAGGAGATAAAATATTTCCTTCTATCTTAGAACTAAATGGTGAAAAAGTAAAAATAATGACAGTTATAGATAGATTAAATAGACTTGAAGAGTTAGAGCTATTATACAAAGAAGAGTGGATGAGTTTACGAAAAGATAGAAATGAGATAGCACATGAATATTCATTTAATCAAGATGAAGTAGTAGATAGTATCAACATTATTTATAATAGAGTTGATGATTTGCTAAAAGTATATAACGATATAAATAGTTATTGCTTTAAAAAGTTTGACTTTGTTAATGATTCAGAGGTTTTGAGATGATCTTTATCGAACTCTTTTTTTAGATTTGGTTACACTTTGAGCATTATCAATTACAGATGATATGTCACTCTTTAACAATTTTTCTAGCTCTTCCATTTTTCCAAAGTTTCTTAAAATCTTTATGAAGTTAATAAGTGACACCTTGCCAGTTTGCTCAAAGTTAGAATAGGTTGTAGTGGATGACAATGCAGCACTTTTACTAAAATCACTCTGTTTTAGATTGTTTTCTATTCTAAGCTTCTTTGCACGATGCGCTAAAACTAAAGCGATCTCTTCATCTGTAAGGGTAGCAAATGAAGCATCAATATTGATATTTTTCTTTTTAGTAATTTTGGCATTTTGTTCAAAAGATTTTAATTTTGAGAGTAAGTTAGTGCTATCCATCTAGTTCTCCTTGAAAATCTCTTAATGTTACAGCTCTTAAAACCTGTAGCTGCTTTTTTGGTGACACTTGGTGCTCTTTCATTAGTTTTGGAAGTTCTGTATCTCTATGAGCTTTCATCTTTATTATGCTATCACTTATAAACTCCAACTCTATTGAAAACTCTGTCGCAAGATTTACTATGTCTTGTAAAGTAATTTGTGAAAGAGCTTTTCCATTAAGGGACAACTGATGTTCTCTAGTCTGTTTTACACCTTTAGCAAAAGTAACATCATAAGCAGGAGTAGTTCTCCACTTGAAGTCACTATCACACATAAAAGAGAAGTTACGAGCATGATCATCTTGGTTGACGAACATATAGTTAAATAGCATCTGTAAAAAAAGTTGCTTTAGACTAGAAGTAGCGTTTAGTTGTACAGCGACACGAAAAAGTTCTTCGTAACCTAAAGCTCTAGGGATATTGTAATCAATATGTAAAAGTCCAGCTAAAGAATGCACATGATACTTATGCCCTTTATCGATATCAAATCGCTTAGTCACAAAATGATGCTTGTTACAAGACTCCAAAAGATAAGAATCCATCATATCTATACCTGATTTTCTTGCTAACAGATAGTAGATATATTCTAGTTTAGAATAGGTAGATTTATTTTCATCACCATCTTGTGTATCGTCATACTTGACAATAGCCGGTATAAAACCTTTTGGTGGCTCTTTTGTTCTATCGCCAAGGTAAACTTCATTAGTCTTAATATTAATAGCGACGACAGCCTTACTTCTAGCACCACCGACAAAGGAGTGAGCAGAGACTAAAAATGTACTATGAATAGACTTAAGATCACCGCCTCCCTTTAATTTTTTAGCTTCTTCATATATATCTTTCAATGCAAGAGTTTTATCTACCGTTTCATCGTACTCATATGCTGGTCTAAACTCTAATGCTCCAAGTCCACGGTTACCTATAAAAAGTAGTTTTTCTATGATTGTTGGTTTCTCACCACTACTGTTTTGCTCAAAAAACCTATCAAGGATCTCATTACCAAAATTACCAGGAAGAGAGTCACTTACAAACCCAGCTACTCTTTCTTGAAACACTAAAGAGCTTGTCTCTATATCTGTTATATTTTTTGCTATAGATAGTGGACTTGCAACAAATGCTGCAGAATTATATTGACGAAGATAAACTCGCTCATCTACTTGATAGATATCAGCAATATGTTTACCAAATAAGTATACGCTAACTTTCTTCTCCAAAATATCTCCTTAGTCATGTATATTTGTAATTATACTACATATACTAGCATAACTACAAATATATCATAATTTTTTTTGTAACATAAAAGAGCAAAGTATATAAGAAGAATTGTACAACAAATTTATAGACTTATGGCGACATGCCAACTCTACTACAACAAGCTGTAAACTCATCTGCTTCATGTCCCTTTAAAATAGTGCCAAACTCTCGCCATAGTAGAGAGGATTACGGTATAATTTAAATATGATAGATATAGAAAAGTTAAAACCATTGATTATAGAAAAGTTAAGACCATTAAATATAAAGCAAATAATTTTATTTGGTAGTTATGCATATGGTAAACCAAATGAAGATAGTGATGTTGATCTGTATGTAGTAACAAATGATGACTTTATACCACAAAACTTTAAAGAAAAAAACCAGCTTTATTTAAAAGTTTCTAAACAGCTTAGGGATTTAAGAAAGTTTATTGCGATAGATTTGATTGTTCATTCAACAAAAATGAATCAATTATTTAAAGAAAATAACAGTAGTTTTTATAGAAATGATATACAAAATGGAATAAAGTTAATATGAAAAAAGATATATCAAAAGAGTGGCTAAAAGCATCAGTAGATGATCTGAAAATAATATCCAGAATTATAGATATGGAAGAGTTGTCACATATGATCGCTTTTCATTCTCAACAATCTATAGAAAAATCATTTAAGGCATTACTAGAATATCAAAATAAAAGAGTACCAAAGCAACATGACTTATTAAAACTACAAGAATTAATTAAGAGTGACTTAAATGTAAATAACGATGATTTGCTTGATACTCTAAATGAACTCTATATTGATTCAAGATACCCTGGAGAGCTAGGCTTATTACCTTATGGTAAACCAACAATAGATGATGCAAATAAATTTTATACTTTTGCACAAGATGTTATGAGTAAAGTTTGTAAAATATTAAATATAGATGAAAATGAGATAACAAATGACTAAATTAAAAAACCAATGAAACTAGTTTTTATTCATGGTTGGAGTGTTATGTCTATTGAGACTTATGGCGACATGCCAACTCTACTACAACAAGCTGTAAACTCATCTGCTTCATGTCCCTTTAAAATAGTGCCAAACTCTCGCCATAGTAGAGAGGATAAAATAGATTCAAAAATAAATGTCAAAAAAAAGTAGCACTATTCACTGGAATCAGAGGACAAGATGGTGGATATCAAACTATGAGTTAGTTTGAATAAAAAGGATTATGCTACTAAAAATTTAAAATAGGCACTTACAATAGCAGTAGTTACAGCAACAGCTAAAAGAACATTTTTCTGACTACTATGTCTCATATCAGAAACCATTTTTTCAATTTCTAATGGCATCTTAAATATATCTGCTTTAAGTTTCTCAACTTTTAATATTTCTTTTTCATCTACTAATGTCATTTTAAAAATCCTTTAAAATTTATTTCTTTAGTTTAGCATAACTTTGAAACTTTTTGTATTTTTTATGTCGCTTATTATACTTAACTTTCATACCTAGTTTTTTTTTAAAAACTTAAACTCTTATGTATAGGGGTTTAGTTGCAAAAAACCCAACTCCTAGAGAAATTTTTACTGCTTTATTGCTCTATAACTTATTATGATGAGATGAGTACTATGGTATAATTCAAACCTCAAATAGATCTAAAACTATAAAGTTACTTTGAGTAAAAAGGATTAAAATTATGCATGCTTTAAAATTAAATATACATGATAATGTTTTTGACAAAATAATATATTTTTTAAAAAACTTACCAAAAGATGAAGTTTCTATAGTCGAGGACAAAATTTTAAATGAGTCACAAGTGCAACTTATTGAAGAAAATTCAGAGGAACAACTATTTTCAAATCATACGGCAAACCTTGTTGAAGAGTGGAAAGATATTAGCGAAGATGATGTATGGAAATAAAACACTTAGATATAGTTTTATGTGAATTTTATTTCAGTGATCTTAAGAAATCTAAAAAAAGACCTGTTTTGGTATTTAAAGATAATTTACCACACGATGATTTTGTTGCTATTGCAATAAGTAGTAAAATTGATAAAATGCATGACGATGAATTATTGATAGATAATACAAACCTTGTAACCGGAAGTATTCCAAAGGTATCAAAACTTATGATTAGAAAAACATTTATAGTTTCTAAACAAGCAGTATTAAAAAAATATGGAACACTAAATAAAAAGTCATATTTAAAATATCACAATACTTTTTGTAAATATTTTGGATGCAACAGTGAGTAAAACCTAGAAAACTTAAACTCTTATTTATAGGGCTTTAGTTACAAAAAACCCAACTACAAGAGAAGTTTTTATAGCTTTTTTGCTTATGGAACACCAAACGAAGATAGTGATATTGATCTATTTTCATAAATGAAGTCTTCTCCGTATGTGATTTAATACAGCTGAAGCTCACCTTAATTTTTTTTCGTTTCCATATCAAAATTAACTAACGTATATACTATATAAATCATAGTTGCAAAACCGATAGAAAGACCTATTACTAAAGCGTTCATTATACTATCTCCTCTAATTCAACAATTTTCTTAAGTACATATTTAAATAGTATAATAATAACTATCGAAGATACACTTATCCCTATTATAACTAATATTGAATTAAAACTAAAAGTTGAATTTTTAAATAACCATGCTATTAAAGATGAATCAATAGCAACTAGCATAATAAAAATTGCTTTTAAAAATCCAATATATTCTTTTGCCCTATCTAGTTTAGCCATTTTCAATCCTAATTTGAAACATTAGAAAGTCAATTGATTAAATTAAGAGATGAACTTGTATTAGTGGATAAAGACATAGCTGAACTATTTGGTGTTGAAACAAGAGATGTAAATAAAGCAGTAAAAAATAATCCTTCAAATTTCCTAAAGAGTATTTGTTTGAGACAACTAAAGAAGAGTTTGAAGTTCTGCGGGGGAAATTTTTCACCGCAAAATTTGCCAAAACAAGAACCTTACCAAAAGCTTTTACAGAAAAATGCTGATGTTATAATAATCAATAGATTTGAAAACATACAAGAAAATAAAATCTAAAGGCTAAATTAGGCTATAATGTACCCATTATAAAAGAGGAAATAATGAATAAAACAAAAGTAGATGATTTTTTAATAGAGATGATAACCCCAAAAGTAAAAGAGATAGAAGAGAAATTTGGAAACAATCAAGCTCTATCTCAAGATGATATAAATACACTACTCCTAAAATCTCAATACAACCACATAAACCACCTAGATCAAAAACTGGATGAAGTAACAGCAGATGTTAGCAGCCTAAAAACAGATTTTAAATTGTTAGAAACAACAGTAAATAAACGATTTGAAGTATTCGAACAAAGATTCGAAACATTCGAACAAAGATTCGAAACATTCGAGCAAAAAATAGATGCAACAATTCAAAAAGCTCTAAATAAAAACATGATGTTACTTATAGGTGCAGTAGGATTATTTGTTACAATATCTAAAATAATAGATAAATTCTAAACATACAAATAAACACCAACTATTACTCTTAACTGTATGCTTATTTTTTTAAAAAAAATACTCCATGCGCTTTTCTTTAGGTGCACCAAGTGATGTCAAAAGAGCTTAAACCTTAAACCCCAAGAAACAGACACATAGTCTCAAAAATCCCAAGTAAAACAAAATAAAGATTTCTAAATTTAACTCTAAAACTTAAGCCAATTCAGAAAATGAAAAGTATCTTTCCCCTATACTTTACAGACGATGGCATAAAAGAACAAATTGGATGGCTAAAAGTTGTATTTGGCATGTTGTTTGCAACAGATATCTCTTTGATTGCTTATTTATTTACTAAGATATCAACATTATCTATGCTACAAATCATTATTGTCTTATTGGGCTTAACATTAGTTACTAGTGCTATAATATATGTAAATAAAAAAGCTATGAATAAAATTGATAGTTTGGAGGAGTTGTGATATGGAATCATTAGTATTAATAATTGGATTTATAATTGTATTTGGCGGTATAGGTTATGTTGTATTGGATAGTGTCAATCATTTTAATACAAAGACACATTAAATGACAATAGTTAAATTTGAAACTCTAGAAAGTAAACTTATTGAATATAAAAACAATGTGGTATTAGTAGATAGCGATGTAGCACAGCTATATGGTGTAGATACAAGAGATATTAACAAAGCAGTTAAAAATAATCCTGATAAGTTTCCAGACGGCTATATTATAGAGCTAACAAAAGAAGAAAAAAAAGAACTGGTGGAAAAATTCCACCGGTTTGACAAACTCAAGCACTCAACGGTTTCTCCTAAAGTTTTCACCGAAAAAGGCTTGTATATGTTAGCTACAATAATTAAAAGTAAAATAGCAACAGATACAACGATACAAATAGTGGAAACATTTGCAAAAATAAAAGTGCTTTCACGAAATATTAATAGCATCATGAAAACAACAGATGAAAATATGCAAAAAGAACTAGCCAAAAAATCTAATAAAATTTTAGAAGAGATTATAGAGATAGAACCTGACATATTAGAAGATGATGAAGATGGAGAAATAGTGGAAACTACAACAAAGTTTGAGTTTAATCTAGGATTTGCCAAAGTTAGTAAAAGCATAAAAAAGATTAAAAAATAATATCACAAAATTTACATATTCATAAGTAAAAAGCATCTTTTCCTATGCTTTTATATAACAACAAAAGGTACTAGCCACAGTGAGTGGACTGAGGACTATGGTATAATTCAAGGCATAAAATAGATCTAAAACTATGAGGAAATTAAAAAACCAATGAAACTAGTTTTTATACACGGTTGGAGCGTTACGTCTACTGCGACCTATGGTAACATGCCCTCTATTTTACAAAAAGTTGCACCTAAGAGTTTAGATCTAGAAGTTGAAAACATTTACCTCGGTGAGTACATAAGCTTCAGTGACGAAGTGACTCTACATGACATAGCAAGAGCTTTTGAGAGTGCAAGGCTAGAAAAACTACAAGACCAAAAGTTCGCTTGTGTAACTCACTCAACTGGCGCAGTAGTTGTAAGGTTATGGCTAGATCTGTTTTTCAAAAACAACCTTAGAACTTCTCCTCTTTCTCACTTAGTTATGTTAGCTCCTGCAAACCATGGTTCAGCGTTAGCCATACTTGGAAAAAGTAGAGTAGGAAGACTAAAAGCGTGGGTAGACGGAGTAGAAGCAGGTGTTAAAGTCTTAGAGTGGTTACAGTTAGGAAGTGAAGAGCAGTGGGAGCTAAACAGCTCTTGGTTAGAGTACACTTACACAAAAGAGACTTTTTTTCCATTTGTTCTAAGTGGAGAGAAAATAGACGAAAAGTTTTACGACTTTATAAATAGTTACCTTGTTGAAAAAGGAAGTGACGGAGTAGTAAGACTCGCAGCAACTAACCTAAACTACAAAAAACTAAAACTAGTGCAAAACATTAACAAAGAGAGTAACCCTCTAGAATTAGAAGGACCCATACGATCATCTGCTCCATGCCCTTTTGAAATAGTACCAAATGCTAGTCATAGTGGAGAGGACTATGGTATAATGCAAAGCGCAAAGAAGAGCTCACCTGCTATAAGATCCATACTAAAGTGTTTAGAAGTCTCAACTAACAAGCAGTACAAAAGTATGATCACAAAAAGTGTGGGTGAGTTTGTTATGTTTATTTTTAACATAAAAGACAACTATGGTAACAAAGTTGAGGACTACGACATGCTACTACTAGCAGGAGACGAGTACCTTCCCTCACAGTTACCTAAAAACTTCTATGTTGACAAACAAAAAAATAACAAAAGTAAAAACTTAGTCTACTACTTAAACTGTAAAAAACTAAGAAAAGTAAAAAACAAAAAACTAGGCATAAAAATAGTACCAAGACCAGACAAAGGCTTTGTACACTACAAAAGTGCAGAGTTTAAGTGCAACAGCTTAGACGACTTCTTAGTAGGTAACCAGAGTGTTATGATCGAAGTAGTTCTACAAAGAGTGATCGATCGTAATACTTTTGTTTTAGATGAGGTTGGTGGTGATGTGGTTGAGTTTGGTGATCGTGGTGTTAATAATAGTAAAGGTCAACTTTAATGTGTGGAATATTAGGACAACAAGACTTTCTAATATGGACCTTTCAAAGGATTAAAGAATATAGTCGAGAGAATGTTAATTGCCTTAAGGAAGTGTTATTATGATAAATATAGAAGAATTAAAACCTTTAATAATAGAAAAACTTATGCCTCTAAAACCAGATAAAATTATACTTTTTGGCTCTTATGCTTATGGTACACCAAATGAAGATAGTGATATAGATTTATTTCTTTTGAAAGATAAATTAAAGTTGGATGATTTAGTAGATTTTGAGATAGAAGCCCATCTTAAAATGCAAGACTTAATATCTAAATATCATATAGGTTTTGATATATTATCTGACTCAACAAGCAATATTAAAAAAAGAGAAGATTATTTTCATAAGGTAGAAATATTACAAAATTCTGAGGTACTTTATGAATAAAATTTATGCTCAAGAGTGGCTTAATAAAGCATGGCATCATCTAAGTTCAGCTATTTTACTATATGAAGCAGAACATTATAATGATATAATTGCTGTTGAATTGCACTATTCAGTAGAAATTACACTAAAGTCATTTTTAGCATATAAAAATGTTAAAATAAAAAAATCTCATGATTTACTAGAGATAAATGAGCTAGTAAAAGAGTATATAGTTATTGATGATTTTAAGCTATTAAGTCTCATCACTAAGTATCACATATCTGGTGCATACCCTCCGAGAGATAGAAAACTACCACCAAGAGAAGAGATAAAAGAAGTTTTGGATTTCACGCAAGAGTTGTTTATAAAAGTTTGTAATATTTTAGATATAAAATTAGATGAAGTAAAGATATAAATAAAATATGTAGGACTTCCATTCTCTCATCTACACCATGCCCTTTTGAAATATTACCAAATACTAGTATTAGTGGAGAAGATTATAGTATAATGCAAAGCGCAAAAGATGACTCACCAGTCATAAGCTCTATACTAAAGTGTTTAGAAGTCTCAAATGAGAAGCAGTACAAAAGTATGAGTAGCGAGAGTGATGGTGAGTACATTATGTTTGTTTTCAACATAAAAGACAACTATGGTAACAAAGTGGAAGACTACGACATGCTCCTCTTAGCAGGAGACGAACAGTTACCCTCAAAGTTACCGCAAGACTTTTTTGTAGACAGACAAAAAAACAACCAAAGTAAAAACCTAGTCTACTACCTAAACGCTAAGAGACTAAAAAAAGTAAAAAATGAAAAACTAGGCATAAAAATAGTTCCAAGACCAAACGAGGGTTTTGTACACTACAAAAGTGCAGAGTTCAGGTGTACAAACTTAGAAGAGTTGTTAACACCTAACCAATGTGTTATGATCGAAATAGTCCTACAAAGAGTGATCGATCGTAACACTTTTGTTTTAGATGATCTTGGTGATGGTTTGGTTGATTTTAAAGGACGAATACCTAGTGAGAACAATGTATAAATATTTAACTATTACAGGTAAGCTTTAATGTGTGGAATTTTAGGTCAACTATCATCTACCAAAGTTGATCAAAAAGAGTTCCTAAAAAATCTTTTAATGTTGCAACATAGGGGTCCAGATGATCATGGAACTTACTTTGATGAGAGTATCGCTTTAGGACAAACAAGACTTTCTATAATTGATCTATCACAAGATGGTCACCAACCTATGTTCTCAAATTGTGAAAACTATATTATCATCTACAATGGAGAAGTGTATAATTTTGAAGATATAAAAAAAGATCTAGTTCAAAAAGATTATCAATTTCATTCTAATACAGATACAGAAGTTATATTAAACGGTTATATTGAATACAAAGAGAATATTGTAGATAAACTAAATGGTATGTTTGCTTTTTCTATTTATAACAAAAGTACAAAAGAGTTATTTTTAGCTAGAGATAGAAGTGGTATGAAACCTTTATACTATTTTCAAGATACTCAAAACTTTATATACTCATCAGAGCTAAAAACATTAAAAGAGTATTCCAAAAATATTAATTTTGATGCAAAAATACTATTTTTGCTTTTAGGTTATGTTCCAGAACCTCTCACCATATATGAAAACCTTTCAATGTTTCCATCAGGTCATTATGGTTACTACAACAATAACACATTAACACTAACTAAATATGCTAATTATAAATATGAACCAAAAATAATAAAACCTTACAATGAAATAGTATCAGACGTTAGTCAACTATTTGAAAGTGCTATAAAAAGGCATATGATTTCAGATGCACCAATAGGTACTTTCCTCTCAGGTGGACTTGACTCTTCTATTATTACAGCTGTGGCTTCTAAGTATAAAGAAGAGTTGCAAACACTATCTTTAGTATTTGAAGAAAAAAGTTTAAGCGAAGAGTATTATCAAGACTTAGTTGTTAATAAGTATAAAACAAAACATACTAAGTATTTAATTGATGAAGAACTGTTTTTAAGCAGTATAGATGAGTTTTTTGAAGCTATGGAACAACCAACTATAGATGGATTAAATACATATCTTGTCTCAAAAGCAGCAAAAGAGAGTGGACTAACAACAGTTCTTTCTGGAGTTGGAGGTGATGAAATATTTTATGGTTATCCATCATTTAAAGATTCAAAAACTTTAAACTTTTTGTCTAAAATACCTTACTCTATAATGAAAATATTTGAATATTCTAATAAGTACAAAAAACTTGAGCTTTTACAAGCAGAAAAAGAGTTGGCTTATTATTTGCCAAAAAGAGCACTGTTCTCACCAACTGAAATATCAGAAATATTAAATATTAATAAATCAAAAGTATATAGATTAATTGTAAAGTTATATAAAACATATAATTTATCAAATATAAAACAAATAGAAGATAAAATATCACTTTACGAGTTAAATATGTATATGAAAAATCAGCTTTTAAGAGATAGTGATCTATTTGGAATGGCTCACTCTTTAGAGATAAGAGTACCTTTTTTAGATAAAGATCTGGTTGATTATGTTTTAAAAGTAGAACCAAAAGAGAAATTTGGTGTTTATAATAAACAACTTTTAGCAGATATATCAAAAAGCATTTTACCAAAAGAGATATACAATAGAAAAAAAATGGGCTTTGTTTTACCTTTTGAAAATTGGTTTAGAAAAAATATAGATAGGTTTGATGTAGATAATATTACAAGTACAAAGTTTAGCAATAGAGAAATAACATGGTCAAGGTTTTTGGCTGTATTAATAATAAAAAGGAATTTTAATGAAAAACTATAGAGAAAAAATTTATAAATATTATTCTTCACAAAGAGAAACAGAATTAGCACCGAGTACAATAGAAGGGTTGAGTCCAAGAGCACCATTCCTTAGAATGATAATTAATACTTTTTTTCCAAAAAATAAAGAGGCAAATATTTTAGAAATTGGTTGTGGACATGGTGCTTTTGCTTATTATATTCAGCAAGCAGGGTTTAATAACTATATAGGTATTGATGGAAGTTTTGAACAGGTAGAGGAATCTAAAAAATTAAATATTGATAATATTATTTTAGGTGATTTAATTGACTATTTAGATAACTTGCAAGATAAAAGTATAGATGTATTAATTGGCATAGATATAATAGAACATTTTACTAAAGAAGAGTTAAGTGATTTGATTGACAAGTTTTATAGAGTTTTAAAAGAAGATGGAACTATCATAACCCATCAACCAAATTCAGCAGGTCCATTTGGTAATCATATGAGAGATTATGATTTTACTCATGAATTATCATTTACTAGTCAATCAATAGCACAATTATTTTTATCTAGTGGATTCTCAAGTATAAAGTCTTATGAAGATAAACCAATAGCACATGGACTTAAAAGTAGTATAAGATTACTGCTATGGAATTACTTAGTTAAACCAATATATAAATCTTTCATAATAATTGAAAGAGGTGGTGTTGAAAAAGAATTAATATTATCACATAATTTTTTATCTATAATAAGAAAATCTAAATGATAGAACAAATAATAAATAATAAAAAACTATTGTCAATAATAATAAGAGCAAATTATAAAGCAGAAGGGATAAATTTTTTTACTCCAGATGACTTTTCTCAACAACTAGCATATATGAATAGAGAAAAAGATTATGTTATACCTCCTCATGTACATAATGCAGTGCAAAGGGATGTACATTTTACACAAGAGGTATTAGTGATTAAAAGTGGTAAAGTAAGAGTTGATTATTATGATGACAGTAAAAATTACCTTGAAAGTAGAATTTTATATAAAGGTGATGTAGTACTTTTAGCTTATGGTGGCCACGGCTTTGAGATACTTGAAGATAGTGAAATTATAGAGATCAAGCAAGGACCTTATGCTGGTGAAATGGATAAAGTTAGATTTGAACCAATTTCAAAAAAAAATTTGGAAATAAAATAATGGTTCCAGTAAATACACCACTTTTTAAGGGAAATGAAAAAAAATATTTAAATGAATGTATTGATAGTGGTTGGATAAGTAGTGAAGGCCCTTTTGTTAAAAGATTTGAAAAAGAGATGGCAATATATGTTAATAGAAAATATGCAACAGCGTGCTCAAGCGGAACAGCAGCACTTGATATAGCAGTTTCTATGTTAAACCTTCAAAAAGATGATGAAGTTATAATGCCATCATTTACTATTATTTCATGTGCTCAAGCTTTAGTAAAACAAGGTGTTAGACCAGTACTAATTGATAGTGATTTGAAAACATTTAACATGAAGGTTGAAGATATAGAGTCTAAAATTACACTAAAAACAAAAGCAATTATGATAGTACATATCTTTGGACTTACTGTTGATATTGATCCTATTTTAGAGCTTGCTAAAAAATATAAGCTAAAAGTTATAGAAGATGCAGCTCAAGTACTTGGACAAGAGTATAAAGAAAGAAAATGTGGTAGTTTTGGTGATATAAGTATATTTAGTTTTTATCCAAATAAACAGATTACTACAGGTGAAGGTGGTATGATCCTTACAGATAATGAAGATTTGGATCAAAGAGCTAAAAGCTTTAGGAACCTTTGCTTTACTAAAGATAGGTTTATTCATAATGAATTAGGATATAACTATCGTATGACTAATATGCAAGCAGCATTAGGTGTTGCACAGCTTGAGAAAATTGATGAAATAATTGAAAAAAAACGATGGGTTGGTAGAAGCTATAATAAGTTATTGAATGATATTAATGCTATAAGTTTACCTACTGTTAAAACGGATTATTGTGAGAATATCTATTGGGTATATACTATTGTAATTAAAGATAGTTATAAGAAAAATGCTAAGGAAATAATAAATGAGTTAGAAAAATTTAAAATAGGTACAAGGCCATTTTTTTACCCAATGCACAAGCAACCTGTATTTAACGAAATGGGGCTATTCTTAAAAAATGTATTGCCAAATAGTGAAAAATTATATAAAAAAGGTTTTTACATACCAAGTGGATTAGCTATAACTCATAATCAAATTGAAGAAGTATCAGAAAATTTGCATAAGATTTTTACTTGAATAATAATACAATTGTAATTTTACAAAAACATTTTGTCACCATAGGTGGTGCAGAAATTTTTGCATTAAACTTATTAAGAACATATAAAAATTTTAATGAATTTAATTTTATTATGATTGTATCTACTATAAATGATGAGTCAATGCACTACATTAGATTAAACTATCCGGAAATTATGAATAAAATTGTTATCTTAAATTCAAAAAATAATTTAGATTTTATCAAAAAACTATATATATACTATAAAACAAATAAAAATCTTTTTACTATAGTTGCATATGGATATAAAGAATTATTTCTTTTAAATAGAGTGTTAAATATAAAGTATTATATTTTGTATCATGACTCTGTACTTTTAGAAGAGTATGGTAACCAAAAATATTCTTATTTCATTAAGCAATATGCAAATAAATTTTTATCAAAAGAACTGATTAGTCATACATATCAAAAAAAGATTAATTTTTTCCAAAATTTAGTATTTAGTATTAATTATATATTTATGAAAATAATAGTTAATGATGCTACACAAGTATGTGTACTTAGTAATTTTTCTGCTGATGAAAAGTATTTAATTTACGGTATAAGATCATTAGTTCTAAAAGCAGCAATTATGAAAGAAGATTTATTAAATAAAGTATTAGAGAAAGATAATTATTTTTTATCTATATCTAGATTAGTAGAGAAAAAAAATATACATAAAATTATTTATGGATTTCATAATTATATAAATAAATATGGTACTAAATATACTTTAAAAATAGCAGGTACCGGACCTTATAAAGAAGAACTGATAAATTTAGCTGTTGAATTGAATATTAATCAATATATTGAATTTCTTGGTTTTGTTGATACTAAATTAAAAAAAGAACTCTATGAAAAAGCAAGTTTATTTATTTGTTTGGACTCTGCAGATTTTGATTTAACATTTTATGAAGCATTAACAGCGAAAACAAAAGTTTTATGTTCCGAAATGTTTGAAGTTGATAATTATTTATTAAATAATAGCTATGTACTAAAAACTACATTAGAACCTATAGATATAGCAACGGATATAAATAAAATTATTTCTTTAAGTTCTAATTGGGATATAATAAATAATTACTTATTAGAAAATGTTTCTTTTGAAGCATATATGAGTAACTTAATAGGAGTAAACCATAGCAAATAAATATACCATAGCATATTTTGTATCTCACCCTATCCAATATCAAATACCTTTATATCGTGAAATAATAAAGAGTAATATTGATTTAGAAGTATTTTATCAAAGTAATTTATCTTTACATGAATTTGAAAATAAGCAATTTGGATTAAAAATTAAGTGGGATATTGATTTAACTAGTAATTATAAATATAAATTTTTAAGTTTTTTTAAAAATACTTATTTTATTAATTTTTTTAGACCATTTACTATTGGTATCTATAGTATCTTAAAGAAAAAAAAATGGGATGCTGTTTGGTTCCATGGTTATAACCACTATTCAATTTTATGGGCAATGTTCCTATGTAAAATAATGAATATACCTTTTTTTATGAGAATGGAATCAACATTAGTTGGATCACCTAAGGGTAGATTTTTTAAAGATATATTTATAAATTGGATTATTGATAATGCATCGGCATTATTGTATGTTAGTACAGATAATAAGAATTTTTATTTGGAGTATGGTGTAAATGAAGATAAATTATTTTCAGTTCCTTATACTGTAGATAACTCTTTTTTCCAAAGTAAAATTTTTGATGAAAAAGACAATATATTTAATGCCAAAAAAGAGATAGGATTAAGTGAAGATTATCCAATTATTTTATATGCTAGTAAATTAACTACACGAAAGCGTTCAGTTGATTTAATAGAAAGTTTTACTAAATTATCAAAAGATGGTAAAACTCCACCAAATGCTTATTTAGTTTTTATAGGTGATGGTGAAGAGAGAGAAAATCTAGAGAAAACTATAGATAAATTAAGATGGCATAGTCACATAAAAATGTTAGGATTTAAAAATCAAACTGAATTACCATTATATTTTACAATGTGTGATATATTTGTTTTGCCTTCACAAAATGAACCATTTGGATTGATAGTAAATGAAGTAATGAATGCATCTAAGCCAATCATTGTAACCAATGAAGTTGGTTGTGCAAAAGATATAGTTCAAGATGGGGTTAATGGTTATATAATAGATCCATGTGATATAGATGAATTAACAAATAGATTGAAAACTTTAATTGGAGATAAAGAGTTAAGAGGGCAAATGGGTAGTAAAAGTTTAGATATTATCAATCATTGGAGTTATGATGAAGATATCAACGGACTATTAGAAGCTTTAAACTATATTAAAAAAGTTTAGGATAAATTTTGAATAAATTAAAAGTATTATTTGTTACAAATTCATCTCCATATGGAATATATCATATGGTTGATTCTGTAGTAAATAATAAAAATATTGAAAATGAAATTTTATACTTATATGAAAAAAAAGAAATAACTTTTATGAATAAAGTGTTTACAAAACTAAAGTTACCTTTAGACTATGATAATTTAAATAAAAGGTTACTAGCTAAAGTATCTGAATATAAACCTGATATTATTTTAATAGCAAAAGGAAATAATATATTTCCATCAACATTAAATAAGTTAAAATATAATTATCCAAATGCTAAACTTATAAGTTGGTCTCTTGATGATATGTATGCTTGGCACAATAGAAGCTTTTATTATACTTTAGGATTAAAATATTATGATACAGTATTTACTACAAAATCATATAATATTGAAGAGTTAAAGTCTTTAGGTGCGAAGAAAGTAAAGTTTTTATATCAGGCATATTCGAAAATTTATCATAAATCATGTAATGAATGCAATGATATTAAAGATAAAGCCGATGTGTTATTTATAGGATTTGGAGAAAAAGAGAGGTTTGAATCTATAAATTATTTGGCAAAACATGGAATTAAAGTTACAATTTATGGAGCAAATTGGCATAAGAAAGAATTTAATAATTATCATAATAATATAAAAATAAATGACTATCCACTATTTGGTAAAGACTATAGTAATACTATCTCTTGTTCTTTTATAAATCTGTGCTTTTTAAGAAAAATAAATCGAGATTTACATACGAGTAGAAGTATTGAAATACCAGCATGTGGTGGTTTCATGTTAGCTGAAAGAACGCAAGAACATAGAGAACTTTTTGAAGAGGATAAAGAAGCCGTATATTTTAGTTCAAATGAGGAGTTATTAGATAAAGTAAAGTATTATATTAAAAATACTAATGAAAGAAAAAATATAGCACAATCAGGTTATAACCGGTGTATTAATAGTAATTATTCATATGACAATATGTTAGATAAAATTTTAGAAGGAATAAAAAATGTATAAAATATTGAAATTTATATATACTCATCCATTAAATAAGAATAATAAAATAAAATCTTTATTAAGGTTTATTAAGTGGCAAATTAGTAGTAGATTATGGAAAGGTGCATTTATTTATGATTGGATTAATGATTCAAAATTAATTATTGAAAATGGAATGACTGGTGCAACAGGAAATATATATGTTGGACTAATGGAGTATGAAGATATGTCTTTTTTACTTCATTATCTTTCAAAAAGTGATACTTTCTTTGATATTGGTGCAAATGTAGGAGTTTATTCAATACTGGCATCTAAAGTAAAAAATGTAAAAACTATTAGTATTGAGCCATTACCAGATACGTATGAAAAACTTAAAGATAATATTAAAATAAATAGATTAAGTAATATTAAATATGAAAATATTGGTTTATCAGATAAAAAATCAAAATTATATTTTACGATAGATAAAGACACCATGAATAGTGTAGCGATAAATAGTGATGAAAATACTAAAGAAGTTTATGTTGATACATTGGATAATTTAGCTGAAAGATATATAGTGCCAAGTGTAATTAAAATAGACGTTGAAGGATATGAAACTAATGTTTTAAGTGGTGCTCACAATGTATTGAAAAATAAGAATTGCAAAATACTTATTATAGAACTTAATAATAGTGGTTTAAAATATGGGTATAATGATAGTGATATACATACCAATTTATTATCTTATGGTTTCCAATCTTATACTTATAATCCTTTCAGTAGACAGCTTGTTAAATTAGATAGTTACGGTTATCATAATACAATTTATATTAAAAGTGATTATCTTAATGTAGTACAAAAAAAGGTATCAGAGTCGGATTTTTTCAGTATTAATGGAATGAAAATATAAAATGAAATATATAATATTAGCAGCAGGCGATGGAATACATTCAGTTGATAATAAAAATAATTTACCTAAATGTTTATTTGAAATTGAAAATAATAAAACAGTATTAGATACTACATTATCTATATGTAATACTTTAGATATAACAGATATTAATATTGTTGGTGGTTTTGAAATTTTAAAAATTATGCAAAAATATCCAAATTATAAATATTTTTATAATGAAGAGTGGAAAAAAACAAATACTTTATATTCATTATTTAAAACATTAAGTATATTAAATGATGAGACAATAATTTCATATTCTGATGTTATTTTTTCAAAAGATATTATTAGTAAATTAATAAATACTAATAGTATGATTTCTATTGCTTACGATTCACTATGGCAAACACGATATGAAGGTATTAAAGAAAGAAGTTTTGAAAAAGTTTATAAAAAAGACAATAAGATACAAATAACAAAAGATGATAATATAAACAATAACTTATTAGGTGAATTTACTGGATTAATATATATAAGTAAATTAAAAATAAAACAATTTAAAAATAAAATAAAAGAAATTATTTATAATAATAAACAAGCAACTATACTAGAACTTATTAATTATTTTAGTGATATAGAATGTATTGATATTAAAGGACAATGGGCTGAAACTGATTCAATACAAGATATAGAGCATTTTAAATTTGGTACAAAAGCTGAAACTTTAAATTCACTAAAATTAAAAGTGAATCTTTCTTATATTTTGGATCAGTTTACTTTTAATGTCAATGATTTTAGTGAAGACAGTAATATTGTCTTAAAAATACAGAAACATTTTAAATGTAAGCTTTTAGTAGTTCGAAGTTCTGCTTTAAACGAAGATACTCATAACTCTTCTATGGCTGGGAATTATGAATCTATATTAAAAGTACCTATAAATAATGTAAAAAAAATTAAAGAAGCTATCAAAAAAGTAATTCTTAGTTATACAAAAAATAATCAAATACAACATAAGGATAATCAAATTTTAGTACAGCCATATTTGGAAAATGTTTCTATGAGTGGTGTTGTTTTTACTAAAAATCTTCAAACAAGCTCACCATATTATACTATAAATTATGATGAAAGTTCTGATACCGAGTCTGTGACATCTGGAAATGGAAAAGATTTGAGTACTTTTATTTGTTACAAAAATTTTAATACTAAAATTAATAATATAAAATTAAATAAATTAATAAAAGCAGTAAAAGAGATAGAGTTAATTACCTCTCTTGATGCTATAGATATAGAATTTGCTTTTGTTGATGATATGTTATATATACTACAAGTTAGACCTATTGCTGCCATTAAAAATTCTATTAAGATATTAGAACAAGATATAGATAATGAAATTATAAATCTTAAGAAATTTATAAAAAGCTCTAAAAGGAAACAACCATTATTAGTGGGTAGACAAGTAGCATTCGGCATTATGCCAGACTGGAATCCAGCAGAAATTATTGGAATAAATCCAAAAACTCTTTCTTTTAGTTTATATAAATATTTAATTACAGATGATATTTGGGCAAAAAGCAGAAAAGTATTAGGATATAAAGATGTTGAACATTCTGCTGGTATAGTTTCCTTTTCAGGACGACCATATGTTGATATACGAATGAGTTTTAATACATTTATACCAAATAACTTAGATGATAAAATATCAGAAACATTAGTTGACTATTTTATAAATAAACTAAAACAAAATCCACAGGATCATGATAAAGTTGAATTTAATATTGCTATTACTGCTTATGATTTTAATCTAAAAAAGAAACAAGAAGAACTTAAGAAATATGGATTTAAAGATAATGAAATTAATGAAATTATAAAATGCTATAAAGAATTGACAAATAATATTATAAATCAAAATAACATATCTATAAAAAATGAATTAAAGAAGATAAGTAAGTTAAAAATTAAACGAAATAAAATAATAAATTCAAATTTAACAATACCAAATAAAATTTTATGTTTAATTGAAGATTGTAAAGTATATGGCACATTACCATTTGCCAATTTGGCAAGATTTGGTTTTATTGGGTCAATTTTTATAAAATCATTATTAGAAAAAAATATATTAACTCAAGTAGAATATGATAATTTTTTTAAATCTATCCATACCATAGCAAAGAGTTTTACTGATGATTATCAACTATTGTTATCTAATAAATTATCTAAAAAAGATTTTATAGAACAATATGGTCATTTAAGACCAGGAACTTATGATATAAATTCTTTAACTTATGCTGAAAACTTTAAACAATATATTGATATAACAGCTAGTTTAGATAAAAAAATTAAAGAAAATATCAATGATACTATGTATGATAATTTTATTGATAAAATTAATAATGAAATTACTAGCCACAATTTAGATTTTTCTACAAAAGAATTAGTTACATTTGTTATACAGGCTACTGAAGCAAGAGAATTAGCTAAATTTTTATTTACAAAGAATTTAAGTGTAATACTTGATTTAATAGTTGATTTTGGAAAAGAATATAACATTTCAAGAGAAGACTTAGCATATTTAAATATAAATGATATTTTGAAATATTCAAATATATTAAGTTTGGTAAACATAAAAGAAGATCTTAAAAATTTGATAGAAATAAATAAAAAGAAGTTTTTATTAACCAGTGCGATTAATCTTCCTGAACTTATATTTGATGAAAATGATATAGATATGTTTTATTACCCTCAATTAAAACCAAATTTTATTACTCATCATAATTTAATAGCTCCAATAGTTATGTTAAAAGAGAATAAAGAAATTAATATAAATAATAAAATAATTTTTATAGAAAATGCTGATCCTGGATATGATTGGATATTTAGTCATAATATTAAAGGGTTGGTTACAAAGTATGGTGGAGCAGCTTCACATATGGCAATAAGATGTGCAGAATTTGACTTACCTGCTGCTATTGGTTGTGGTGATAAAATATTTGACAAATTAATTAAGTTTAATAAAATAAATATTGATTGTGTCAATCATAAACTTGAGGGTATTTCTTGAGAACTATATTGATGAGTACAAGAGTAACTGAAGCAGATAATTATTCTGAAAAAAGAAATTCCATTGCTTATGAATATATAGATTTCTTTGAAAAATTAGGATTTTTGATATATTTGATACCAAATAATACCAATAATATAAAATCGTATTTTAAAACTAAAATTGACTTGATAGTGTTGTCAGGTGGAAATAATGTAAATCCAAATTTATATAATAATAATGAATTATTAAAAGATGTATATGATGAAAGAGATACTTTAGAAATTGAATTATTGCATATTTCTCAGAAAAATAATATACCTTTACTAGGTATATGCAGAGGATTTCATATGATAAATGTTTTTTTTAAAGGATTAATCTCTCACAATATTAAAAATCATGTAAACAAAAACCATATACTACAAAGTCAAAACAATATATTAAATGATAAAGAAACAAATTCTTTTCATAATCAAGGTATTATGATAAATGATTTAAGTGATAAATTAGAAATTATTGCATTAAGTGATGATATAGTTGAAATGTTTATTCATAAAGATAAACAAATATTAGGTATTCAGTGGCATCCAGAAAGACAAACAAATAAATTTGATAAAGAGATAATAAATAAATTTTTAGAAGGAAAATTATGAGAGTTATAATATTAGCAGCAGGACAAGGTACAAGGTTAAGACCGTTAACAAATGATATACCAAAATGTATGGTAGAGTTAAATGGCAAGCCATTACTAAAGCATAATTTAGATTTATTTAAAAAATTTAATATTACAGATATAAATGTTGTGACTGGTTATTTAAAAGAAAAAATAATATACTCAAATATAACTAAATTTTTTAATCCATTATTTGATAAAACAAATATGGTACATACTCTTTTTTGTGCAAGTGATTTATTTGATGGGGAAGATGATATTTTAATTAGTTATGGTGACATTGTATATAATAGCACTGTTTTAGAAAATATTATAAATAGTGATGAGAAAATAAGCGTTGTAGTGGATAAAGAATGGAAATTGTATTGGTCTGCAAGAATGGATAATCCTCTTGAAGATGCAGAAACATTAAAGATTGATAATAATGGAAATATAAAAGAACTTGGTAAAAAAACAAATTCTTATAGTGACATAGAAGGACAATATATAGGTTTGGTAAAAATAAGAAAAGATGTTGTTAAAGATATTTTGAACTATTATAATAGTCTTGATAAAGAGATTCAATATGATGGAAAAGATTATAAAGATATGTATATGACAAGTTTTTTACAGAATGTTATTGATAATTTATTGCCAACTAAACCTGTATATATCAATAACGGATGGATAGAAGTTGATACACCATCTGATTTAGAGTATGGAAGATTTATTGGTGAATAATATTTCTAAAAAAGTATTATTTTATATAGTTCGATATATTATTCCTCTAATTATAAAAAAACAAAATGATAAAATAATTTTTGTTAAAGAAAATAGTTCTGGATGTAATGCGACGGCATTATACAATTGGGGTAATCAAAATGATGTTAAGTATGATTTAGAATTATTTCATCACTATACATATGATAATAGTAATTTACTAAGCTATATTAAAAAGTTAACAAAACTATCTAAAGCAAAACTTATTATTACAACCCATGGAACAATTGGATTAAGAGGTAGACTTGAGATAAATACTTGGCACTCTGTACATTTGAAAGCAACAGGTGTAATGGAAAATCCAACTAATAGTTTTAAAGCACCAATTAGTTGGCAAAGAGTAAACTATCTTTTGTCTTACTCAACATTTTATACTACTACTATGAATGCTTGTTTTGTTACAAATCCAAATAAATTTAAAATTACAGGTATGCCAAGGAATGATTTATTATTTACTAGTAATGGAAGAAAAAATATAGAAAAAGTATTGAAAAAAGATTTAAACGATAAAAAATTAATATTTTTTATGCCTACATTCAGAATGGGTTATTCAAGTAATCAAGGGAATAAAAATTTTATGAATTTATTTGGATTTGATAACTTCAATGAAGAAGACTTTAATGAATATTTAGTAAAAAATGATATAATATTAGTATATAAACTACATCCAAATGAAGAACCATATTTAGATAAGTATACAAATGGCTTAAATTCAGAGTATAGTTTAAATCTTAGTGATAAATTGATTTTAGATGCAGAGCTTGATTTATATGATGTATTAAATAGTTGTGATTTACTAATGACTGATTATTCTGGTATATATTTTGATTATTTATTGTTAGATAGACCTGTAGTATTTTTACCAGTAGATTTAGAGGATTATAAAAAATCAAGAGGTTTTTTATATGAACCATATGAAGAATGGACACCTGGACCAAAAGTAATAGAACAAAATGATTTACAAGAAAAAATTTTAAAAATTTTAAATGACAAAAGTTTTTATGAAAAAGATAGAAGAAGATTGAAAAAAATTATTCATAAATATGATGATCATAAATCTTCTCAAAGAATTTGGAACTTTATAGATAGTATAATTAAAGAGGGAAAGTAAATGGGAATAGTTGAAAAAATAAAGAATATTGATAATAAATTAATACAGGAGTATGTGAAATTAACTAATAAGTCTGATTTAATTATTCCCAAAGATAAATATAATAGTTTTGTTAGAGTCAGTGGTGCATCTGAATCATTTTATGCATTAAATAATAAGATTATAAATAAATCAGATGAATCACAATTAAAATGTTTAGTAATTGGATTACATGGGGGGCGAGATTTCTGGGGATTAGTTACTCAGGGATATGATGTTTGGGGTATGGATTTAATGGACTATAAAGATATTGATAATATGAAAATAGGAAATGCTGAGGAAATTTGGCCATATCAAGATAATGAATTTGACATTATTGTAATGGGTGAAATATTAGAGCATCTAACTTGTGATATACCTGCATTAAAAGAAGCAAATAGAGTGTTGAAAGATGATGGTAAACTTATAGTTACTGTGCCTTATTATGATTCAAATGATTCTTATCACATTCGTATGTATAATGAAGAAACATTAGTGCATTCATTTAAAATAGCGGGATTTGATATTTTAGATAAGACAGAAAGACCAGGATTACCATTTAAAAGTTTTTTTAACTATATTAATGCCTTTCTTGCAATAATTATAAAATTAATTTTTAATAAAAATATTTATTTTAATATAGTACCATTTTATGGTGAACTAGATTACTATTTATCTAAGAAAAATATGTTTAGAAAATTATTTAAATTTCTAAAATTGAATAATTATGGTGGTTGTGTTGTTGGTAAAAAGAATAATACTACATATGATTATATAAAAGTTAATGAAACAATATTTGGAAGATAAAAATTGAAAGTTATAATTTCAGTAATTGGTAGATTTCATGCATTTGACTTAGCAAAACAATTACAAAATCATAATGTGCTAAATAAACTTATATCTACATACCCAAAATTTCTAACTAAAAAATGGGGTATTCAAAGTGAAAATATAGTTGGTGAATTATTACTTGAATTATTTAATAGATATAGAAGTAAAATACCATTTATATCAGATGAAAAAATTAGTTTATTTGTTAAAAAACTGCATCAGTTAAATGTATCAAGATATATAAAAAATAATGATATTTTTATTGGTTGGAGTGGTACAAGTTTATTTTCCATAATAGAAGCTAAAGAAAAAGGGATTGTTACTATGCTTGAAAGAGGTAGTAGTCATTATTCGTATCAATCAAAAGTATTGGATGAAGAATATAAATTATATGGACTAAAACAAAAAATAAATTATTATTTTTGGCAAAGAGATTTGCTTGAATATGAATTAGCAGATTATATATCTATACCATCATCATTTGTAAAGCGAAGTTTTATAGAATATGGAGTACCAGAACATAAACTATTAGTAAATCCTTATGGTGTTGATTTATCTCAGTTTAAGCAGATTGAAAAAGTGGATGATATTTTTAGAGTGATATTTTGTGGTAATTTATCTATTCAAAAAGGTAGCCATTACTTATTACAGGCAATCTTTGAATTAGGTTTAGAAAATTTTGATTTTTGGCATATAGGAGCTATATCAGAAGAAATGAAACCTTTTATGGAAAAATATAAATCATCTAGCATTATATATAAAGGCTCATATCCTCAAGCTAAATTATATAAATTATATTCACAAGGGAGTGTATTTTGTATCCCATCTTTACAAGAAGGCATGGCAATGGTACAACTTCAAGCTATGGCATGTGGATTACCTTTAATTTGTTCTACAAATACAGGTGGTGATGATTTAATAACTAAAGATGGAGAAGAAGGATTTGTAATACCAATAAGAAGTGTAGAAGCAATTAAAGAAAAGATACAATATCTTTATAACAATCAGATCCTTTGTAAACAAATGGGACAAAAAGCAAAGCAAAGAGTTTCGAGTGGTTTTACTTGGGATGATTATGGAGATAGATATATGAAAAATTTAGAAATGATTATGGAGAATAGATAAGTATGAAAGTACTATTATTAGCAGGTGGATTTGGAACAAGGTTAAGTGAAGAGACAGATATAAGACCTAAGCCAATGGTAGAAATTGGTGCTAAACCTATTTTATGGCATATTATGAAAATATATTCACATTATGGTTATAATGATTTTGTTATTTTACTTGGATATAAATGCTACTATATAAAGGAATATTTTGCAAATTATTTTTTGCATCAAAGTGATGTGACTATTGATATTCAAAGTGGTCAAATGGAAATTCATAATAATTCAAGTGAACCATGGAAAGTAACATTACTTGATACTGGATTAGATACTATGACAGGTGGAAGAGTAAAAAGAGCATCAGAACATATAGGTGATGAACCTTTTATGTTGACTTATGGTGATGGTGTTGCTGATATTAATATTAATGAACTTGTGAAGTTTCATAAATCCCATGGAAAGCTTATGACTATGACATCTTCTCAACCTGCAGGAAGATTTGGTGCATTATCAATAGAAGATAATGGACAAGTGTCTAAGTTCTTAGAAAAACCAAAAGGTGATGGAAACTGGATAAATGCTGGATATTTTGTATGTGAACCTAAGGTTTTAGATTATATTATAGATGGGGATTCTACAGTATTTGAACAAGCACCATTACAAAAACTAGCAGAAGACGGTGAAATATTTACATATAAACATGAAGGTTTTTGGAAACCAATGGATAGTTTAAAAGATAAGTATGATTTAAATGATATCTGGAATACTAAAAAAGCTCCTTGGAAAGTTTGGTAATGAAAAAACTATTTAATGGTATGTATAAAGATAAGACAGTATTGGTTACAGGTCATACTGGATTTAAGGGTTCATGGCTTTGTCTATGGCTATGTGAAATGGGTGCTAATGTAGTTGGATATTCACTTGAAGCACCTACACGTCCAAATCATATAGAACTATTAGATTTAGATATGGTTTCTATTATTGGAGATATAAGAGATTTAGATAAATTAAATAAAACTTTTGAACAATATAGACCAGATATTGTACTTCATCTTGCAGCTCAAGCACTTGTAAGACTTTCTTATGAAAATCCAATAGAAACTTATGAAACAAATGTAATGGGCACCTTAAAAGTATTGGAAGCTTGTAGAAACAATAATATAAAAGCAATAGTAAATATTACAAGTGATAAAGCATATGAAAATAAAGAATGGATATATGGTTATAGAGAAAATGACCCACTAGGAGGATATGACCCATATAGTTCTTCAAAAGCTTGTGCTGATATTTTAGTAAATTCATACAGAAATTCTTATTTTAATATAAGTGAATATAAAAAATCACACCATACATTGATAGCATCTTGTAGAGCAGGTAATGTAATAGGTGGTGGAGATTGGGCGAAGGATAGATTGATAACAGATATTATGTTGTCAGTATCTCAAAATAAAAAAGTAAGTATAAGAAACCCATATGCTACAAGACCATGGCAACATGTATTAGAACCACTTAGTGGATATTTGGCTATTGGTCAAAAACTATTAGAAGAAAAAGTTGAATTTTCAGATGCTTGGAATTTTGCTCCAAGTGATGAAGGTACTATAACAGTAGAACAAGTAGTTAAGAATGTAAAAAAATATTGGAATAAAATTGATTATGAGATAAATAAAGCGACACGTACTCTACATGAAGCTAATTTACTTAAGCTTGATTGTTCTAAAGCACATATACACTTAAATTGGAAAGGTGTATGGAGTAGTGATAAGACTTTTGAAATGACAGTTAATTGGTATAAAAAGTTTTATGAAAATAATAAAGTAGTGACAGATAAAGATTTAAAAGAGTATATTGTTAATGCTAAAGTAAATAATTTAGAATGGAGCAAATAGTGTTAAAACAAGAACAGCTTAAACAAGAAATATTAGATAAAACAAAAGAATATTATGAATTAGTCCATAAACCACAACAAGAGAAAGAATTTGTAGATGGCGAAAGTAGAGTGAATTATGCAGGTAGAGTATTTGATGATACTGAGATGAGATACCTAGTAGATAGTTCACTTGACTTCTGGCTTACCTATGGTGAATATTCTAAAAAATTTGAAAATAAACTATCAGAATTTTTAAATGTAAGATGGACACTTTTAGTCAATAGTGGAAGTTCTGCAAACCTTTTAGCTTTTTATGCATTAACATCTCCATTATTAAAAGATAGACAAGTAAAAAGAGGTGATGAAGTTATAACTGTTGCAGCTTGTTTTCCTACTACTATTACACCTATTGTACAGTATGGAGCAGTTCCTGTATTTGTTGATATGGAATTAATAAATTTTAATATAGATGTGTCTCAATTAGAAGGTGCCTTAAGCTCTAAAACAAAAGCGGTTATGATTGCTCATACTCTTGGAAATCCATTTAATATAAAAGCAGTAAAAGCGTTTTGTGATAAATATAATCTTTGGCTTATAGAAGATAACTGTGATGCTTTAGGTTCAACGTATGAAAATAAGCTTACCGGTACTTGGGGAGATATAGGAACTAGTAGTTTTTATCCTCCTCATCATATGACGATGGGTGAAGGTGGTGCAACATACACTGACAATCCTCTTTTACAGAAGATTATGCTGAGTATGAGGGATTGGGGTAGGGACTGTTGGTGTGATAGTGGAGTCGATAATACTTGTAACTCTAGATTTTCAAAAAGTTTTGGAACACTACCAAAAGGTTATGATCACAAGTATGTATATTCTCACTTTGGGTTTAATTTAAAAGTTTCAGATATGCAAGCAGCTGTTGGTGTTGCTCAACTTGAAAAATTTCCAACATTTGTTGAAATAAGAAAAATAAACTTTAAAAAATTATATAATGGTCTTAAAGATTTAAAAGAATTTTTATTAGTTGAAACACAACCTAATTCTGATCCTAGTTGGTTTGGATTTTTGATGACATTGAAAGATGATATTAAATTTACTAGAAATGATTTATCTCAATTTTTAGAAGATAATAAAATACAAACTAGAAATTTATTTACTGGAAATATTTTAAGACATCCATTATTTGATAAAATGGTAGAGAACACTGACTATAGAGTAATTGGAGAATTACTAAATACTGATAAAATTATGAATGATAGTCTTTGGATAGGAGTATATCCAGGTATGGGTGATAATGCTATAGAATATATGATTAAAAAAATAAAGGAGTTTATAAATGCAAGATAATAAATATTTACTTTCAATATGTATACCAACTTTTAATAGAGCAGGATATTTAGATAAGAACTTAAAATTTCTTAGTGAACAGAAAGATATAGATAAAGTTCAAATAGTTGTTGCTGATAACTGTTCAACAGATAATACTTTTGACATAGTAAATAAATATAATTGTTCTTTAAATCTTAAATATTTTAAACATTCTAAGAATGTTGGGATATATTCTAATTTAGATAGTTTAGCTGGTATTTCTGATGCTACATATATATGGATACTTGGAGATGATGATATTATCGCAGAAAATTCAATTCCTAAAGTACTAAAAATTATAAAAGATAAAGATATTAACTTATGTTATGTCAATCAAAAAATGTATGAGTCAAATATACCTAAAACAAATATACCTAAAACAATTAAAATAAACCAAGATAAAATATATAAAGATGGTAGAGACCTATTTGTAGATGTTTCTATGACCTTGCAATTTATTTCTGCTATTATTATTAAAAAAGAAAAAATGATAAAGGCGATTAAAAAATATAATAATATTTTTATTGTAGAAAGACATGTTATTCAGTTCCTAGATGTTATGAGCAAAGGGAAATGTTATTTAGTATCAGAACCTTTAATATTAATTGGGTATTCAGATGAAAAATTATCAAGAAATAAATATGATGAAACTACTTTTTTTGGTGATGATTGTAAAACAAAGAAATTTGATTGGTATGATATATTTTTTAGATTACCAAATTACTATATACAGTATGCTCAAGAAAATCTTGGCTATAAAGATAAACATTTGAATTATTTTAAGTATTATCAAAATAAACAATTTTTAAAAACTTATATCTATTCTAAAAAAGAGGGTAATTATGATAAGTACAAGCATATATCTATAACGCAAGGTAAAAATGTTTTATTTGGCTTTATTTTTAAAGCTTTATTTGTAATATCATATATAACACCACCTTTTATATTGAAAGGTTTATGGTTTATTTTTGTAAAAATAAAAAAGATTATACTTGCAAACTAAAGATAGAATACTAAATGCATTGAAACATAGTTTAGGTTCACAAGTGTTGTCAGTATCAAATCAAATTATATTAATTCCTTTATTTTTATATTTTTGGGGAATTGAAAAATATGGTATTTGGTTAACTATTATTGCATTTGCTCAGTGGTTTTCATTAGTTGACTTTGGTATAGGTCATTATCTCCCAAATAGATTAACAGTATTGAAAAATAGAAATAAATTAAAAGAGTACAATCTGGTATTTGGAACTTTTATATCAGTAAATATTATTTTATCATTATTCTTTGTATGTGTGGGAATAATATTTTCATTTGTAATATCTAAATATGAGATTATAAATATATCTAATATAATTACAAATTATGAATTGATAATAACATTGATTTTATTTATTATTTACAATATTTTTCAATCAATTACAAGCTTTAGTCCGATAGTTTATATATCATCAAATAAATATTATATGCCTTCATTAAGAACCAATCAAAATTTACTTATTAATTTAATATTTATTCCATTGGGATTATATATAGATTTTAGTTTTATCGGTACCATTTTTATTATGCTAGCTAGTACAATATTAATTGAACTAATCTCTATTAGAGATGTAATTAAAAATTATCAGTTTGCTAATTTAAAACTATTAACATTACGATTTAGAATTATTAAGAATTATTATACTGATGGTATATGGTTTATGGGGGCAAAGTTATATGATATAAATTATCAAGGTATCCCTATAATATTAATACAATATTTTATTTCTCCATCAGCTGTTGTCTTATTTACTATACATAGAACAGTAGCAAATATTGTAATGCAACTTAGAAAATTTACAACAAATGTAATTTGGAGAGAAAGTACTATTCTGTATGCAAATAAAAATATTGATATGATAAAAAATATGTACCTTTTTATACAAAAAAGTTCTTTATATTTTACTTTAACTATCTCATTATTCGTATTAATATATGGGGCTGATATATTTGCCCTATGGTTACATGAAAATAATCTCTTTGATATGAATTTACTTATTTTAATGCTTATAGTTGTTTTGGTACAATCTCTTTGGATGAATGCAGAGACATTTTTATTCTCTTGGAACAATGTAAAATATGTAGTAAGTGCAAAAATAATATATATAATATTTTTACTTTTAGGTACAATTCCTATTTTATATTTTTATAAAAATTTATATTATTTTGTTATTATCAATATAGTTTTAAATATTATAATATTAAATTATTTTATTGTAAATAAATTACATGAAGAGATAAGTATTAATAATAAATTATATTTTATAAGAATTATTTTACCATTTTTACTTTTTTCTAGTTTAGCTACTATTATTTTTATTTTTTTTAATAACCAATACATAGTACAAATAATATTAATATTTTGTATATTAGTATTATTATCTTTGGATATAAAAAGAACTGAGAATTTTTTTATTAATATTTTGATATTAAAGTTTAAAAAGTAAAAATATGTTAATTAATAAATCATCAGAAAACTATCTAAATTTTTTAAGGTGGATAGCAGCATTCTTCGTTGTTATCGGACATTTACGTTCATTTTTATTTATAAATTATCATGAAGTACCTACTCATACAATATTTACTAAAATGTTTTATTTATATACAGGGTTTGGACATCAAGGCGTTATAGTATTTTTTATAATATCAGGCTATCTTGTTGGGGGGGCAATGACTCAGAAATATCTTCAACATAGTATTACTAAAGTATATTTAAAACTATATATCATTAAAAGGTTTAGTAGAATATACACAGTTCTAGTTCCAGCACTTGTGATCGGACTACTACTTGATAGTTTAGGTCATGTTTATTTTAAAGAGTTGTATGAGCACACTTACCATATATATGCTATGAACTTTAATGCTTATGAGCGAATTGATATATTTATATTTTTTAATAACTTACTTAATTTTCAAACTATAACAGTTAATACATTAGGTACTAATGGACCATTATGGTCGCTAGCGTATGAATGGTGGTACTATATGCTTTTGCCACTACTTTTAATTAATAATATAAGTAGGGGAGTATTTATAGGTTTAATTATTTTACTATTATTTTTAAACTACAACTTACTTCTTTATGCTTTTGTATGGGTACTTGGTTCTTTAGTATTTCTTTTAAATAAAAAGTTACTACATAGCTATATTTCAATTTTTTTATTTTTATGTGTATTGTTAGTTTCTAGGAAAATATCAGGAATTTATATAGATTTTATTCTAGCAGTTAGTTTAAGCTTGGTTATTAATTCTATAAAATTCTCAAAAGATAGAACTCGAAATATTTTAGATAAGTTTAATTCTAAAATGGCTGATTTTTCTTATTCAGTATATCTGTTTCATTTTCCTTTTATAGTATGTGTTGTCAGTATTTTGCATTTTTTTAATATAGATATTATTTTAAAAGAGCCAAGTTTATGGCTTTTTACTATTTATATTTTAATATTAGTTGCAACTTATTTATATTCATATATTATGTATATCTTTTTTGAAAAGAATACTTTTAGAGTGAAAAATTATTTATTAGAAAGGTGGATGAACAATGAAACTTAATCTAATAATCCCATCATTCTACCCCGCAGTTATTTATGGTGGACCTATATTCTCTTCACTAAATGCTTCTAAAGAGTTAGCGAAACTATATGACATTGAAGTTTTTGTCTCAACTACAAACACAAACATGTACTCAAAACTTGATGTTAAAACTAATGTAGACATAGAGTTTGAGAAAGATTTTTATGTAAAGTATTATGATGAAACTTTTGTGGACAAGTTTTCACTTGCGCTCTTTTTAAATGTTTACAAAGATATTAAAAGAGCTGATGTAGTTCATGTTCAGTATATTTTCAACACTCCTACACCTTGGGCATTGCTGTTAGCTAAGTTTTACAATAAACCAGTTCTTCTATCTACTAGAGGAGTCTTTTGTAAATGGTGCTTAGCTCAAGGTAGTAGGTTTAAAAGGTTATGGTTAAATTTACTTATAAAGCCATTTGCAAAAAAGATCTACTGGCATGCAACAGCGCAACAAGAAAAAGATGAAATTTTAGCAGTTTTTCCTGATGCTAAAGTTACTGTTATTCCAAATGGTATTCATAGTGAAGAGTTTAAAGTGTTCAATGTCTTAAGTAAAAATGAGTACACAGAAAAGTTTTTAGGTACTATGATCGAAGCTAAAAAAATAGTAGTCTCTATGGGTAGGCTTCAAAAAAAGAAAGGGTTTGACATACTTGTAAACTCTTTTGTAGAAGTTTTAAAGTACGAACCTAACTCTTTACTTCTGATCGCAGGTGATGACGAAGGAGAAAAGGGTAACTTACTTAGTCTAATTAAAAAGCTAGAATTAACCTCACATGTTTTTTTAGTGGGTAGTATTCAAGCACAAGATAAAATAGACTTTTTAGCTAATGCTGATCTTTTTGCACTCTCTTCACATAATGAAAACTTTGGTAATGTTTACATAGAAGCACTAGCTAGTGGAACGCCGATCGTAGCTAGTCAAGGAACTCCATGGAGTGAGGTAGAAGAGTATGAGTGTGGTAAATGGGTTGAAAATAGTGTGGTTGAGACTTCTAATGCTATTGTAAAGATATTGCAAATGGACAGAGACATAATGAGAATAAATAGCATGAAGTTAGCTACTAAGTATGACTGGAAATATATTGCAATTCAGTTTAAAGAACTTTATGACAAAATGATCGATGAAAACTAAATAGACTAATGTTTAGCTATAATACGTTCAATAGACTGACCGTAAAGGAAACATAAGTGATAGCTCAACTGATTAAGTACTCGACTATAAGACTCTCACAACAAATACCTACTTATAAAAGGTTTTTATATCAAAATATTGATTTTGATTCTAAACTTATAGGGCTTTTTGGTGCAAGAGGGGCTGGGAAAACTACTCTGTTGTTGCAGTATTTAAACACTGTAGAGTTTTCAAAAGAACAAATATTATACATAAGCTGTGACCATCCACTTGTTGCTTCTAAAACACTGTTTGAAATAGCAGAGGAGTTTACTGCTTATGATGGCAAAGTACTTGTAATAGATGAGATCCATAAAAAAAAAGATTTCTGTATTGAACTTAAAAATATATATGATTTTTTTGATCTACAAGTGATATTTACCGGCTCATCTGCTATATCTTTAGAGCAGTGCCAAAGTGATCTTTCACGAAGGGCTTTGATATATAGACTTCCAGTGTTAAGTTTGCGTGAATACATAGAACTCAATAGTGATACGAGGTTTAATAGTTATAGCTTGGAGGATATTTTAACAAACCATTTAGATATAAGCTCCAAAATCATATCACAAATAAAACCTTTGAAATATTTTAAAGAGTACTTAAAATATGGCTCTTATCCTTTTGTCCTAGAAGGGAGTGTGAGTTATCATCAAAGGTTGGTTGAGATAGTAAAAGAGACACTTAACTATGACATCGCAACTATATATAATGTACCTTTTGGAAATATAGATATACTTTATAGGCTACTTGAAGTGGTGTGTAAAAGCAACCCCTATGAGATAAATTATGAAAAACTTTCATCACAAGTTGGTATTTCAAAAAATACACTCAAACAGTACTTAGTCTATTTAAACAAAGCCAGTCTTACAAATAGTATAGGTGGCATAAGTAGAGGTAACACTTACATAAAAAAACCAGAAAAGCTGTACCTACACAACACAAACCTTTTTGAAATACTTTGTGATAAAAATGAAATAGGAACCATAAGGGAGACATTTTTTGCATCACAAGTTGGGTATCTACACACTTTGCACTATCCTAAGAGGGGAGATTTTTCTATAGATGAGAACTATTTTGTAGAAGTTGGTGGAAAAAACAAAACATTTGAACAGATAAAAGATATACCAAATAGTTTTGTAGTAGCTGACGATCTAGAAGTCGGGTTTAGAAATAAAGTGCCCTTGTGGTTGTTTGGTTTTTTGTATTAATAAAAGTATTTTATTAAGTGGTCTTGAGAAGAGAGGACGTTATAGTGAACATGAAAAAAGTAAAACTAAGTAAATATGAGAGTTATTATGAACAAGCAAGTAAAATAAAACTAATACTTTGGTATTTAACAAATATGTTTTTATTTAAAACTATGCTACCTTTGCCATCTATGCTAAAAGCTAAAGTATTAAGATTTTTTGGTGCTAGTGTTGGTGTGAATGTTGTAATCAAACCAAATGTAAACATTAAGCATCCTTGGTTACTTAGTGTTGGCGATCACACTTGGATCGGAGAGGGAGTTTGGATCGATAACTTAGCTTTAGTAAACATAGGCTCAAATGTTTGTCTCTCTCAAGGTTGCTACTTGTTAACAGGAAGTCATGACTACACAAAAGAGGGCTTTGAACTCCTACTTGGTGAGATCACTCTTGCAGATGGTGTTTGGATCGGTGCAAAAGCTGTAGTCTGCCCTAGTGTAGTTTGTGAAAGCCACAGCGTTTTAACAGCAGGTTCGATCGCTACAAAAAGTTTAAGTAGCTACAGTGTTTACCAAGGAAACCCAGCTACCTTTAAACGAAAGCGTGAGCTTAAATAGTACAATGCCAAGTATTAACATTTGACAATAGTGTTTAATAATAGTATAATTAACACTATTATTAAAGTAGGGGATTTTAAATATGATTACAATAAGCTCAAGTGACTTTATAAAAAAACCATCATATATAACTAAGCCAGAAGATATTACTTTTGTGGAAGATGCAAAACAACATATAACAAAGAGCGTAGTTTTACCATACAAACTTTACGAACAATTAAAAGATAAAATTGAAGATGAACTTTATATCATTAATAATAAAAAAGCTTTGTCAAGCCATGCTTATGAAGAGTTTTTAGAGATAGAAACAGTGGTAGAAAACAGTTAAAATGAAAAGAGGAGATATATACTTAGTTAATTTTGGTAAAAAGTACAATAGTGAGTTTGGAAAGGTTAGACCTGCAGCTATAGTTCAAAATGATATTGCGAATAGGAATATAGACAAAGTCATTTTTAAAGGTGTTACTGTTGTTCCAATATCTACAAATATTTTTGGTGGGGACTTAAGAGTTACTATTTTAAAGAGAGATCGTCTTGAAAAAACAAGTGAACTGTGTATTAATGAACTATGCACTTTAGACATAAGCAGAATTCAGCTCGATAGTTTGTTAACATCATTATCTGAAGTAGAACTCAATGAGCTTAATCTAAAGCTATTAAAACACCTCTCTTTAAATTGATAGATAATAGGTTTACACAATACAATATCTCCTCTTTTATATTCCATCCTCATCAGTCCCATTCAACAAAGCTACTTCTTCTGATGCACTATCTTTAATTTTACGAGCTGATGAGAGTAGCTTTTGCTTTTGAGTATACTTAAAAAACTCATTTGCTAACTCGACACCTAGATACACACCCAAAGTTTTATGTGCCTTTTTATCTTCAACTATAAAACTTTCGTTTGCATCTATTCTTAAAAGAGAAGGGTTTCTAACTATTTCGCGAGAACCATAAACTGCATTCATAATGTTTTCCTTATGTCAAACTGTTGTCAGATATTATAGCATAAATATATTTTATGCTACTCGGTTTTGAATTTGTACGCACGCACTCCATTTGGCCACCTCACGCACTTTATAATATCCATGCGTGCGTGCGTAAAGTTTAAGCTAGAGAATATTCTTCAACTATAATACATCTAAAAAGGTGTGAAAAATGAGGAGAGTATCAATGAGTAAAATCAAAGAGGTGTTGAGATTAAAATATCTTAACCAACTATCAAACAGACAGATCCAAACAATGACAGGAGTATCACTTAGAGATGAATTATTCCGTTTGAACTAGTATGGTTTAAGGGGAGGCTTACAAAATTTTACACTTTATACCCTTTTTATTAATTATTCCATTTTTAGGATATAATTTAAGTTTAAAAGGAGTTCTCCATGGAGTTTAGCTTTATTGAGTATAGTGATCAACAAAGGAAAGAGTTTATAAATAGTGAACATTTGTACCAACTATTTAGTAACAAACAACTTGCTTACAACAAAACTTATCGGTATAAAATGGGTTGGCAAAAATCTAAGCAAAAAGAGTATCTTTATAAAACATCACTTGACACTAACAAAAGAGTTTCGTTAGGTTCTAGAAACTCTAAAACGGAAGCTATACATGATGAGTTTAAAAGCTCAAAAGCTAAAGCTCAAATATTTTTAAAAAAAACAAAAGAGTCCATTTTAAAAAAAGAAAAAATTAATAAAATAGAGCAGATCAGCAGAGTACCTAATGTTATAATAGATATTTTTAAAAAAATAAATGAGCTTAAGTTAGACGATAAAGTAGTAGTGATCGGAACAAACTCTTTATATGCTTATGAAGCTAAAAGTGGAGTCTTTATTCAAGAACAACATTTAGCAACATTTGACATAGATATTATGAATAAAAAAAATAAAAAAATATCTTTTGCCTTTAAAGAAAAAATTCCAGGTAAAACATTAAAGGGAATACTATTAGATATAGACAAAACTTTTAAAGTAAGTAGTGAAGCGTCATACAGGTTTATAAATGATAATGATGTAGTAGTAGAGTTGATCGCACCTCTTTCACCATACAACATACACGATAAAACTGATAAATTTGCAGGGGTTATAGGTTTGGAACTAAAGGGTATAGTGTGGTTAGAAAACTCAAGGTTAATGAAACAGATGGTTATAGGAGAAAATGGCAAGTTTGCATATATAACAACAATCCATCCCCTAGAGTTTGCAGTTTACAAAAACTGGCTTTCACAACAAGTTGATAGAGAACCTATTAAAAGAGCAAGAGACCAAAACCAATCAAGTTTAGTAACACTATTAATAAAAGAGTATTTACTTAACATTGACATACAAGAGAGCTTAAAAAATATTAAAAATTTCCCAAAAGTTATAGTTGATGATTATAGAAAAAATATACTCAATAGTTTGATATAATTTTAAAACATGAATACTATTGAAGTTATTATAAAAGAGCAAACCCATAAGGAGTTAAGCGATGAAGTTATTCGAAATTGGTCTTAAGGTTAAAGAACTACGAAAGACAAAGGGTTCACTCAAATAGAGTTAGCTAAAATGGCATCTATAAGCAGGGTAACATTGGGAAAGTTGGAGCGAGGAGAGATAGTGTCTATCTCTATAAGTACTTTTGGGCTAGCTCCTTTGGATGAGATATTTCAACAATCTTAGTCAATAAGAGCTAATATTTTAGCTATAATTACGTAAATAATACAAATGAGCCAATATGTTAAACATAAACCTATCTACACCTGAGAATGTGATCCTTGATATTAGAGATAACTTTAAAAATAGACGACTTAGTTTTAAACTAACACAAAATGCCTTAGCAAAAAAAAGTGGTGTTAGTTTAGGTAGTCTAAAAAGGTTTGAGAGTAGTGGAGCGATCTCTTTAGAGTCACTTTTAAAATTATCGCTTGTTTTAGAGTGTCTTGAAGAATTTAGTACGCTTTGCAAGAAACATAGTGCGAAGTTCTCTTCTATTGATGAGCTTATAGAAAGTAGTAAAAAGAGTAATACTCCCAAAAGAGGAACTAAAAAGTGATACAAGTTGTAAATGTTTTTTTACATCAACATTATGACAAAATTCATGTTGGTAGGTTAGCATACAAAGAGGGTAAAATTTACTTTGAGTATGATGAAAAGTTTCTAAAAGAGGGCGTTAACCTCTCACCTTACAAAGTTCCACTGAAAAGTGGTGTACGTATATGTGACGATGATCTGTTTGAGGGGCTATTTGGCCTTTTTGCTGACTCCCTTCCTGATGGTTGGGGAAGATTACTTCTTGATAGGCACTTTTTAAAAAAAAGTATTGACTATCATAAAATCACTCCACTTGACAGACTAAGCTACATAGGTCAGTATGGAGTAGGTGCTTTGAGTTATGAACCAATTGATGAAGAACTTTCGTGTAGTGAAGAAAGTGAAATTAGTTTAGATGAGTTGGCAGGTGCCTCACTAGAAATACTTAGTGGTTCAACAGACATTATGTTAGAGCAGCTTCTACTTTTAGGTGGCTCATCGGCTGGTGCTAGACCAAAGGTTATGATACAGTTAAGCAGTGACAAAAAAAATATTTTAAGTGGTTCTAACAAGTTGCGTAATACTTATGAGCACTGGATGGTGAAGTTTACATCTTCTATGGACACAAAAGATAGTGGTAAAATAGAGTACATTTACTCTCTTCTAGCAAAAGAAGTCGGTATTAAAATGAGTGAAACTTGTCTGCTCAAAGGTAAAAAAGAGAGCTACTTTGCTACAAAAAGATTTGACAGAGTTGGTGATCGTAGGGTTCACATACACTCAGTTGCAGGTTTAGCACACAGTGACTTTAGAGCTCCAACTTTGGACTATGACGATCTACTTACTTTAACACTGCATCTCACAAAAGATGTAAATGAACTGCAGATGATGTTTAAAATAGCTTGTTTCAACCTCTACATGCATAACAGGGATGACCATGCAAAAAACTTTTCATTTATGTTGGATGATGAAAATTGTTGGAAATTAGCACCTGCTTATGACTTGACATTCTCTTATGGAATAGGTACAGAGCATAGTACAATGTACCTAGGTGAGGGAAAAACACCTACGACTGAACATTTACTTAAACTTGGTAAAAAACATAGTATTAAAGATGCTAGTAAAGTAGCTCTTCAGATCAGAAAAATATCTTTTAAATTTAAAGAGTATGCAAAAGAGTTTAAAGTGACTAACTCTTCAAGTAAGTTGGTTGAAAAGAGTATTGAAAATTTGTTAATAGATTAATATGAAAATTTGCCAATTTACATTTAGATATTTTTGAACATGGTCATATCTACCTTTTTGGAAGTAGAGTAGATGATAATAAAAGAGGTGGGGATATAGACTTATACATTCAAACTAATAATACAAATATTTTAATGAAGAAAATAAAATTTTTAGCAAAATTAAAACAGACAATAGGCGATCAGAAAATTGATGTCATTATATCAAAAGACAAAACAAGAGTTATAGAACAAGAAGCTTTACTAAATGGAATACTATTATGAGAAAAGATATTGACGATACTTTTAATAAAAAGCTATACGAATGCGATAAGCATATAGAAAAGCTAAATGATGCTAAAGATTATTTAAAAAGCATTATGCCTTTAACTATAGAAGAGTATGTAAAAATTACTAAAATTCAAAGTAGTTTTATTGATCAGTTGAATTTTAGGTTTTCAAAACTACAAGATACTATAGGAGAATCAATATTAAAAGGTATATCGATAAAGTCTAAAGAAAATATAGAAAAAATGGATCGACAACCTAGCTTCTGTTACGATCGGAAATAATGTCTGTTTATCACAAGGTGCTTATTTACTTACAGGCAGTCATGACTACAAAAAAGAGAGTTTTGATCTACTCTTAGGTAGTGTCGTTGTAGAAGATGGTGTTTGGATCGGTGCTAAAGCTGTTGTGTGTCCTGGTGTAGTTTGTGAAACTCATAGTGTTTTAGCAGTGGGCTCGATCGTAACGAAAAACATGCAAGCGTATGGAGTCTACCAAGGTAACCCAGCTACCTTTAAACGTAAAAGAGAAATAGTTTGAACTTTTTTATGATAGTAGCAAAATAGAAGAAGTGAGAAATGTTATGGAATTATTTGGGTTATGTTATAATGTACAATAAAATGTAAGGAAAAGATATGCAAGTAGTAAGTATGACGGAAGCAAGAAATAATTTTAAAGCAGTATTTGATAGTGTGTATTTAGATAATGAAGAAGTAATAATACATCGTAAAGGTCGTGAAAATGTTGTTGTAATACCATTTGCTGAGTATAACTCTATTAAAGAAACAAACTATCTTTTAAGTAATAAAAATAATGCTAGGCATCTAATAGAGTCTATTGAGCAACTTCACCAGGGAAAGTATCAAGAAAGGGAACTTGTTGAATGCGATTGATTTTTAGTGATAAAGCTTGGGGTGACTATATGTTTTGGCAACAAACTGATAGGCAAGTTCTAAAAAAAATAAATAATTTAATTAGAGATATTAAAAGAAATCCATTTGATGGAGTAGGTAAGCCAGAACCATTAAAACATGAACTTTCAGGATTTTGGTCAAGAAGAATAACTGATGAACATAGATTGGTTTATGAAATTTCAGAAAACAGTACAGCTATTGCATCTTGTAGGTTTCACTATTGATAAGTTAATTTTGATACGAGTGTATCTAATAAATAAAAATATAGTATTAACATAAAAAACGATCGCAACACAATCCACGATTGACAATATGAATTCAAACCGTTATAATATATAAAAAGACAACAAAGGATATAAAATGACAATGAAAGTTGGTATAAGAGATTTAGCGAGAAACTCTAATATACTTGATGGTTATGATTATGTAGATGTTGAAGATAAAAAAACACATGAGTATAAGGGCTTATTTATATCTCCTAAATATGCTGAAGAGTTTAAAACTTTTTTGGATGATAAAATATCTAAGAAGATGCAGGAAAAATGGGATAGAGTGGAACCATTTATAGGTTCTATGGAATGTGAAGATAGGTATAAAGGTTTAGAAGGTAAAGAGCTAATGAAAGAACTTGCCAAGGCAAAATGTGAACTTAAATAAAATATATTTTGATACCAATATTGTATTAGATATTATTGATTCTACTCGTATAAATCATAAAAGTGCAAATATATTATTGAAGTTTTGTATTTTTAATAATTATAAAATTATTATCAGTGAAGATATGTTAAGTACAATTTTTTATATACAAAAAGATAAAAAACAAGTACTAGAGTTTTTGAAAGTGATTCAAAATGATTGGGATATTTCAACATTTGGAAAAGAAATTATTTCAAATGCTATTGAGTTGTCATTAAATAACACTTTAGACTTAGAAGATATTCTTCAATGCTTATGTGCAAAAGAAAATGGATGTAAAATATTAATAACGAATGATAATAAATTTTATGATTGCGGTTTGTCTATATTTACAGCTGAAGAGTTTTTAAATGAAACCAGCTGAAGCTTTAAAAAATGCTTACATATTAGTAACAGGCGGAGCTGGCTACATAGGCTCACACACTTTAGTTGAACTCTCAAGCGCAGGTTATGACTTTGTAGTTTATGACAACCTATGTAACTCTTCACAAGAAGCTCTTAAAAGAGTCTCAAAAATTATAAACAAAGATGTTAAGTTTGAACAAGGTGACATAAGAGACAAAAAAGCTTTACAAAATGTTTTTGAGAAATACAACATAGACTCAGTAGTACACTTTGCTGGACTTAAAGCTGTAGGTGAGTCAGTTATAAAGCCACTAGAGTACTATGACAACAACGTAAATGGTACTTTAGTTTTGTTAAGTGTTATGAAAGAGCATAACTGTAAAAAAATTGTTTTTAGCTCGTCCGCAACAGTTTACAACGAAGTAACTACAAAAAACTACATACCACTAAAGGAAGACTCACCAACAGGTGCCACAACAAACCCTTACGGTAGAACAAAACAGTTTATAGAAGAGATACTTCAAGACTTCTACATAAGTGAGTTGGACTTTAAAGTAGTTACACTCAGGTACTTTAACCCAGTAGGTGCACATGAAAGTGGTACCATAGGAGAAGATCCAAATGGAGTACCAAATAACCTTATGCCATTTATTGCCCAGACTGCAGTAGGTAAAAGAGAGTACTTAAGTGTATTTGGTGGCGACTATGACACTTATGACGGTACAGGGGTAAGAGACTACATACATGTAGTAGACTTAGCTAATGCACATGTAAAAGCACTAAAATATATAAGTAGTGCTAACTTCAACATAAAAAACGCAACTCTTAACATAGGAACAGGACAAGGGAACTCTGTTTTAAGTATGATCAAAGCATTTGAAAAAGTTTCAAATAAAAAAGTACTATACAAGATCGTAAAACGTAGAGAGGGTGACATAGCAAAATGTTTCGCAGATGCAAGTTTAGCTAAAGAAGTCCTAGGATGGCAAGCCACAAAAAACATAGAAACCATGTGTAAAGACAGCTGGAAATGGCAGTCAAATAACCCAAAAGGGTATGAGACATAAAATTAATAATTTTATTTCTCCTGATCGCTTGACATAGCTACTTTTAAAAGCATGAGATAAATTTTTAGGGTATAATTTAATATTAAATATATAATTCAAGGTTACAAGATGGGTGCTTTAAAAATAGAAGATGTTTCATACACTTATGATGATTATAAACTTTGGGAAGGTAACTGGGAGCTTATAAATGGGATCGCTATTGCTATGAGTCCTGCTCCTATGCGTAAGCATCAAAGTTTAGCAAGTGGGATTATAGCTCAAATTTATGAACAGCTAAATGATTGTGAAATATGTGAAGTTTTAGGTGAAGTTGACTATAAAATAGATGACAATACCGTTTTAAGACCTGACATAGTTCTGACATGTAACGAACAAAATGATACTTATTTAACTAAAGCCCCTGAAATTATAGTAGAAATTTTAAGTAAATCTACAGCAAAAAGAGATGAACACTATAAGTTCAATATTTATGAAGCAGAAAAGGTAAAGTACTACATTATAGTAAATCCAGATGACCTTATAGCTAAAGTCTATAAACTAGACGTAAAAACATACGACAAGCAAGGTGACTTTAGCACAGAAACTTATGACTTTAACGAGACTACATGTAAAGTAAGTATTGACTTTAAAAGAGTTTTTAAGAGGTTCCGGTAAATATAGAGTAGTTAAAATATAACTATTTCTCATTTATTCTCTTTTATTGTATAATATAAAATATTTATAAAAAGGTTTTCTTATGACAACTATTGATGAAAAAGAGATACTAGAACTTGAAAAATTTAAAGCAGAAATTAGAAATTTTAATAATAATATAGAAGATCGAAATAGGCAATACTTTGTAAGCACTATGAAACTGGCTTTTTATGGTGTTGCTGTTGGAGCTGGAGGAACTTTTGCCATTGCTAAAACTATTAGCTTAATGGGTTGGTAAAAAATAATTAATTTAGTTAAATATTATTATGATGGACTAAAATAAGTTTTTGAAAAAGTTAAAAATATCGATTATAACTGTAGTATGGAATAATAAAGAGACTATTAAAGATGCTATAGACTCCGTCCTCTCACAAACATATGAAAATATAGAGTACATTATTATAGATGGTGCAAGCAGTGACGGTACAGTAGAAATAGTGAAAAGTTATGGCGATCGTATAAGTAAGTTCATAAGTGAAAAAGATAGTGGTCTTTATGACGCTATGAACAAAGGTCTAGCACAAGCTACTGGTGACATTATAGGGATCTTAAACAGTGATGATTTTTATGTAGATGAGTATGTTATAGAAAAAGTTGTAACTACTTTTGAAGAGCAAAAAGTTGAGAGCCTATTTGCTGACTTGGTATTTGTAAAACCAGATGATTTAGAAAAAACTGTTCGTTACTATGACAGTAGTAACTTTAAACCCTCAAAGTTTGCTTATGGTTGGATGCCTGCACACCCTACATTTTTTGTAAAGCGATACGTTTATGAAAAATATGGTAACTTTAGAACAGACCTTCAAATTGCTGCTGACTTTGACATTTTAGTAAGGTTCTTGCATACGCATAAAATAAGTTACTACTACATGCAAGAGGTTTTAGTCAAAATGAGAGTAGGTGGAGTAAGTACTAGTGGTTTTAAAAGTAAAGTTTTGCTTAATAAAGAAGTTTTGCAAGTCTGCTTGGAAAATAACATAAAAACAAATATATTTAAAATACTCTCAAAGTACCCACAAAAATTTTTAGAACTTTTAAAAAAACATAGTTAAAGAATATAATAATATAATTTCACTTCTTAAGCACTAATGGAGAAAATATGACAGCACTTTTAACCCTACTACCTATCTTCGGTTATGCAACATTATTTAACATTTATTTTAATAAAAAACCATCAGTCTCGATCTTTTTTGCCATAACTTTTATAATAACACTTCTTTTTTTCTTAGGTCTTGCAGAACAGTTGAAATATGGGGCATATTTACTTTTTTATGGCGGTATAGTTGCACTAGTGTACACTTTGTTCAAACAAACTAAACTATTTAAAGAGTGGCTTTTAAGTGTACCCGTAGTTATGTTTACTATTATGAGTACTCTTTATTTGTATCTGTTTCAAGACGCACAACTTTTTTGGTGGGATGAGTTTTCTCACTGGGGTGCTTTCATAAAAGAGATGTTCTTCTTTAACAGTTTTTATGATGCAACTAGTGTAGCTACACACTTACGTTATCCACCAGGAACTGCAACTTGGGAGTACTTTGTTATAGCAAACACTTTTTTTAGTGAAGGAAACCTTTACTTTGCTTGTTTTTTACTTCTATTTAGCTCAACACTTATGATGTATGAGCGAGTTACTTTTAAAGATATGCACTGGATTATACTTATTTTTATAATTCAAATAGTGCTATTTTCTGGTTTTGGTCATTGGTTTAGTAGCATCTATGTTGATCACATTATAGGGGCTATGTTTGCAGGGTTGGTTCTGTCTTACTTAGTAGATGAGTTTAAAGCTAATGATCTGTGGTTGTTCATTTTTCCATTAGCAACTATTGTCTTAGTTAAAGAGATAGGTCTATATTTTGGACTCTCATTTATAGGTTTCGTATTTTTATATTCAATAGTAGAGTTGAAAAAAGTTAGTAAAAAAATAACAATAATTCTATTTTTACTATTTCTTTCTATGGTACTTGTTTTAAAAGTATGGGGTATAAGACAAGACTCTCTTGATGTTAAAAAAGGTGGACAAACTATGTCTGCTATAGCTAAAAGTATGTTTTCAGATCATAGAGTTTTAGAGCCTAAAGTTGAAGAAGAGGTTAAGCGAAGGTTTTGGGATGTTGTACAAAACCAACAGATTCATAAAGAGAAATTCTCACTAAACTATAATGAGTTTAGTTATGACCTTATGTCACATTATAAAAAAGAGAATAAGCTTAGTACTCTTGGGACTATGCTGTTTTTTATGTTTATGTTTATAGTCGCTTTTCTTATGTCAAACTCCAAAGAGCAAAGAGTTAAAGTAAGCATAATATACGCCTACATACTCTTTGTTACAACTGTTTATTTGTTTATACTCTACTTTAGTTTTCAAGTGGCTTTTGGGCAAGGAGCTTTGAGAATACCATCATTTGTAAGATACATGAATATGGCAATTTTACCAATGTTATTAATAGGTTTTTCCATATTTTTACCACTTTATAATGAAAAACTAAAACAGACTTTTAACCAAGAATTTAACTCTAAGCTATTTGCTGCAGCTTTAATGTTAGTTATTGTATTAGGTTATGTTGTAAACCCTTACTTTAAACCACTTTACTCCCAACTAAAAAATCCAAGTCATGAAAATTTTGAAAATATAGCAACGCAAATTTTAGAAAAAGTACCACCAAAGTCTAAAGTATTTGTAGTTTTTCCTATTCAAAATAATGGTAGTTTAAATATTATGTTAAAATACTCTCTTATACCAGCAAAAGCTACCATAAGTAAAGCAGACTTTGAAAGTAAAACTTTTGATCAGATGTTGAGCATTTACAGTAAGTATGAGTATGTCTGGTTTACAAAGTTTAACAACAAGCTAATAGATAAAAATAGACCTATCTTAAAAGCAAAAAGTGATAACCAACCATTTGTTCTATATAAAACAGATGTACTAAACAATGGTATTAAATTTATTCCTGTATTATAAAACTAGATGATTAAAAAACAAATTATAAAGTTTATTATTGTTGGTATGGTAAATACAGTTATTTATTATATGTTATTTAGTTCTCTTATATATTTCAATTTTGATTATAGGTTAGCAGTTTTATTTGCTACACTTGTTGGACTTTTGTTTAGTTTTAAAACGTTTAGTAAGTATGTATTTGAAAATAATAATAATAAGTTGTTATATAGGTTTGCATCTGTTTATGTATTGTTATACATTGTTAATATTGCACTTATAGCTCTATTGCAACCATCTGTATTAAACTACTATTTATCTGGTCTATTTGCAACTATATGTTGTGCCATTTTGTCATTTGTATTAAATAAATTTTATGTTTTTAAAAAGTAGGAGAGTTTTATGAGTAAAAAAATAGCGGTTCTTATACCTTGCTATAATGAAGAGTTGACCATAGCTAAAGTTATAAATGACTTTAAAAAAGAGTTACCAGAAGCAGACATATATGTTTATGATAACAACTCAAGTGATGATACATTCAAAATAGCTGAGCAAAATGGTGCAATAGTTAAAAAAGAGTACCGTCAAGGTAAAGGCAATGTAGTTCGCTCAATGTTTCGTGATATTGAAGCAGACATATATGTTATGATCGATGGAGATGATACTTATCCAGCAGAGTTTGTTCATAGTCTAATGAAGCCTATTATAGATCAAGAAGCAGACATAGTTATAGGAGATCGCCATAGTAATGGAACTTATAAAGATGAAAATAAACGACCTCTACATAACTTCGGAAATAACTTAGTTAAAGGACTTATAAACAACATATTCCATTCTGATCTAAAAGATATTATGACAGGTTATAGAGTGTTCAACAAAAAATTTGTTAAAAATATGCCTGTAAACTCTAACGGCTTTGAAATAGAGACAGAGATGACACTACATACACTTGACAAAAAATTTCTCATTAAAGAGATACCTATAGAGTATAGAGACAGACCAGACGGTAGCTTCTCTAAACTTAACACTTATAGTGATGGTATGAGAGTCTTAAAAACTATTCTTTGGGTTTTTAAAGACTATAGACCATTAGCTTTTTTCACACTTTTTGCTTTTGGGTTTTTCATGCTAGCCTTGGTTGCAGGAATACCCGTAATAGTTGAGTTTGTTAATACATCTTTAGTCTCAAAAATCCCATCAGCTATTTTAGCGGTTGGTCTTATGATCGTCTCAATGCTCTCACTTTTTAGTGGGTTTATTTTGGACACTATAGTAAAGCAACATAGAGAAGAGTATGAAATAAACTTAATAAGATGGTGTGAAAAAGAAAAGGATAATAAATAATATGAAAGATATATTAACTTTAAAAGAGAATAGCGTTAGTTTAAAATACTTTATAGTGTTAATGTTTATAGCGTTTAGTTTTGCTGTAGCTGTAAGAATGATCTGGGTGGATCAGTTTAGCGCAGTTGATAGTTTCCGTTGGAATAACGAGATTATGATCAATACAAATGATGGCTACTACTACGCAGAAGGTGCAAGGGACATTATAAATGGTACCCATCAAGAAAATGATCTCTCCCCCGTAACTTCTCCACTTTCAAAACTAACGGCTATGATCGCTTCTTTCTTGCCAATCTCTTTTGAAACACTGATCTTATATATGCCAACATTTTTTGGTTCACTTTTAGTAGTCCCGATTATGCTTATCGCACGTATAATAAAGTTAGACCAAGTTGGCTTTGTAGCAGCTCTTTTAGGTGGAATAGTTTGGAGTTATTACAACCGTACTATGACAGGGTACTATGATACCGATCTACTTGTTGTAGTTTTACCTACATTTTTTGTTTGGGGTGTACTTTTCTCACTCTCTCATGAAGATAGTGACTCTTTTTTAATAGCTCCTATTTTTGCTCTTATGGCTATGCATTGGCATGGGGGGATGACACATATAGTTAATGGTGTATTTATATTAACTATTCTTTATACACTTATTTTTGAGCGTCGTAATTTATATTATTATAAATTTTTATCTGTTTTAGTGTTAGCATTAACAACACTTCCTTTAGTAGTTAAAGCGTTACTTATGGTTGCTTTAGTGGCTTCATACCACCTCTTAAAAGCCAAACTGAGTGATAAAATAGTTATAGCTATTACTGCTCTCTCGGCTCTTATATATTTAATTTTTGGTGGAGCTGCATGGGTTGTAGAAATTTTAAATAGCTCTTACGTAACTCGTGCACTTCATGCAGAAGAGATGAACTTATCTCTTCACTACTTTGGAGTTGTAAATACTGTTCGTGAAGCAGGACATATACCTTTTGAAACGTTTGCTAATCGTATAAGTGGACACACTATAACTTTTTGGCTAAGTGTGATCGGGTATGCTCTTTTAGTTTTTAGACATAAACTTTTCATTTTAACTCTACCTATGGTTATACTTGGCTTTTTTGCTCTTCAAGGTGGTCTTCGTTTTACAGTTTTTTCAGTTCCTTTTATGGCACTTGGTGTATCATTTTTAATATTTTTAGTAGCCAATTTTATTAAAACTCTTTTTGCACAAAAAGTTCAAAACTACGCTAAATATACTTTTATAGTTTTATCTTCAATCGCTATACTATACCCGAATATTAAACATATAATAGCCTATAAAGTTCCTGTTGTTTTTACTAAAGAAGAGGTAAAGGTATTAGATCAACTTAAAAAAATATCTTCACGCGAAGACTATGTTCTTTCATGGTGGGACTATGGTTACCCTATCCGTTACTATGCTGATGTTAAAACGTTAGTAGATGGTGCTAAACATAGTGGAAGCGTTAACTTTCCTGTTAGTTTTGCACTTATGAATAACCAAGTAGCTGCAGCTAATATGGCTAGGCTTGATGTTGAATTTACAGAACTTAACTTTAAAAAACCTTGTGGACCCTCAGTTGAGTGCATGTTAAAGTACTCAAAACTTAATAATCCAAATGAGTTAGTAAAAGCATTAAACTCAAAAAATTTACAACTTCCTCAAAAAACAAGAGATATTTTTGTATATTTACCAAATAAAATGTTAAATATTTTACCAACTATTGATCTGTTTTCTAACCTTGATCTTCTTAGCGGTAAAGCTAAAAAACGACCTCTATTTTTTAAGTCAACCTCTTTTAATGACAATGGTGTTTCTATTAACCTTGGAAATGGCATAGAGATACTAAAGCAAGGTGGTAAAATTAAAATAGGAAACCAAGAGACACAGATGAATAAGTTTGTAGTTACTGAGTATGATGCTAAAGGTGTATTACATAAAAATGTGCAAACCATCAACCCTAGCTCACCAGTATCTGTTATTTTTATGAAAAACTACAACCAGTTTTTAGTTTTAGATAAACGTCTTTATAACTCACTGTATATTCAGCTTTTTGTTTTGGAAAACTATGATAAAGAGTTATTTGAACCAGTAATCATGACTCCATTAGCTAAAGTGTATAAGTTAAAGAAGTGATAATTTTATTAGAGTATAATGCAGATAATTTAAAAATATTATGGAATTGACTTGGGTTTAAAATATATAAATAGTGTTGGTGAAGTTTTTAACTTTGCTAATGTTAAAAACATCATTATACTCTCTCCCTCTTTCTACTGGTACGTAGAAAAAAGTGTGCAGATAAAAAGCCTTCGTAAGGTGAAAAAACTTGCACCTTCTATTTTGGTCGGTCGAGCAGAGAGTATGAATGAGTTCTTTGTTATTGCTAATGGTGAGAATCACTATAAATTTTATGCTTACTGTAAAGAGTGCGTAGAAAAAATTATAACTGAGAGTGAATTTGATGAGTGTGAGATCTATTTTGCTAATCAATTAAATTTTAGTGAAGATATAAAAATAACAGATGAGTACTCCATTAAAAATATTGATGGTGCAATGATCGAAATTGCTTCATCGCTAGAAGCTAAAAATTTAGAAGTTATTGTAAATGAAAATGAATTTAATTCAAAACCATTTAAAATAAAGTCACTTAAGTCTCAAAATTCTGATCTATATTACAACACTCTTTTAGGGCTATTTGCTATTTTAGTTGTAAGTAGTTTAACATTAAGCTTTATGAAAGTGAGTGCGCTCTCCTCTAAAATAGATAGCATTAGTTATGGTGATCGTAACTCCTACTCTGCTGCTTCACTTATGAGAAAATATAAAAAATTAGAGTCAAAAAAAGAGAAAATAAAAAAAGATTTTTTAAAAATTACGAAAAGTAGCGGTGTCGTTAATGAGATTAGTTATGATGGAGTAAGTTTTGTCACTAAATAGTATACTAAGCGATAAATTTTTTAAACTATACCTATTTATAGCGCTATTAGCTATTTGGATCATATTTACTGCTTTTAACTCATCAAAATTAGCCTCTTTACATACCGAGCTAAACACTAAGAGCGAAAAAGTTAGTGAATTTAAAAAATTAGAAGTTAGCTGGAGTAAGAAGTTTCGTAAAGAAGAGTTGCTTAGAGTTGAAAAAATGTTAAGTGTTCAAGGGGTTACTTTTGAAAAGAAGAAGAGAAAGAAAAAAATAACTTACACTATGAAACTAAATGAATCTCAAATAGATACTATAGTTGGCTATCTATTGAATAGAAATATAGAAATAAAAAAGTTTTCTATAAAAAAGAGTGGCTCTTATGATGCAGAATTTAAATTTGAAGTGAATGGTGTATAGATGGAAATTTTAAAAAAAGCTCTCTACTCATTGTCACTTCTTTTAACAGTAGTGGTTGTAACTTTTTTATTTCTACCAAAAGATCAGCTCTTTTTTCTGGCACAAGAAGAGGCATTAAAACATAAAGTAACTCTAAAATACCAAAATCTTGAAGAGACACTTTTCTCTTTAGATGTAAAAAATTTAGAGATCTATTATGTTGGTAGTGAAATTGTACGTGCAAAGAGTCTAAATGTTGGTTTTGGTGGTGTTGTATTGGAAAATATATCTTTTAAAGGGATAGTTAAAAAAGCTATTGGCGATAGTGCAGATAGAGTAGCACTAACACCTACACCAACATTTTTAAAGGCAACTGGTAGTTTTGGAAGTGCTGAAGGAAATTTTGAGATTAAGAAGAGAAGTATATCTCTTCAGTTAACTCCTAGTGCTAAGCTACTGAAAAATAAAAATATGCTTAGTGGTATGAAAAAAGAGGGGAATAAGTATGTATTTAATTACAAAATATAGTAACATAACTCCGAAAGTTTTTTCATTTTTAGTAGCTGTTTTGGTCGCGTTAATTATAGATGTTACAATAGGCTTCTTTCTACCTAAAAGTCCACCTGTTATAGAAATAGAAACAGAAAAAAAAGCAAATATATCTTTTAATGTTATAACTAAGTTAGGAATAATTTCTAAAGAAGTTGTAGTAACGAAACAGAGTATTGAACTTTCTGATAATAATTTGATCTTAACAGCTTTTAAAATGAGCGCTTTTTATATTAAAGGCAAGCGCAAGTTTATAATGATTAAAGATGGTGCTAAGTCAAAACTAATTGATCTAGATGAAGTTTACAAAGGCTATAAGTTAGTTGATGTTTTTCCTTACCGTGCTAAATTTTTAAAAGCAAATGTTACATACTGGCTCTATATGAATAGTGATGAAGCTAAAGGTCATATAGAAAAAGAGGCAGCTCAAAAAAGTGAAAATATAAAAAAACAGATGGTTGCAGATATAAAACGTCAAAATGTAATGTTTGAAAAAATTAAGTTTAAAGATGGAACTTACTTCATACCTCAAACTATTATGAGTGAATTTAATGACTTGAGTAAAATATTTAGAGACATCTCCTTACAGTCTATACGTAATACAAAGGGCAATAGAAAATTAAAGTATAAAATTAGAAGATTACGAGCAGGAAGTGTATTCTCAAAATTAGGTCTTAGAAAAGGTGACTTCATTACTCAAATAGATGGAAAAATACTTGGTGGTGATGCTGATGCTTTTAAACTATTTAATAACATGTCATCTTTAGAGCATATAAGCATAACAGTAAAAAGAGGTGCAAAAGAGCAAGAGTTAAAATATGAAATATTTTAAGATCTATTAAGTCTATAAATGTGTGGAATAGCAGGTGCGATCAACTACTCTAAGTACAACTTAGAAGCGATTAAAACTTCTCTTTACCATAGAGGTCCAGATGAGCAAGAGATCTACATAAAAGATGAACTTGCACTTATTCATACACGTCTGGCTATTCAAGATATAGCTGATGGTCATCAACCTTTTCACTATCAAAATTATTCGATCGTATTTAATGGAGAAATTTATAACCATTTAGAATTGCGAAGTCAACTAGAAGAGTTCTCATTTAAAACAACTTCAGATACTGAAACACTTCTCTATTTATACATAAAATTTAAAGAAAAATGTTTTGAAATGTGTGATGGTATGTTCGCTTTTTCAATTATAAACTATGAAACAAATCAACTAATACTAGCTCGTGATCGTGCAGGTAAAAAACCACTCTATTTTTATAAAGATAGTGACTCGCTACTTTTTGCAAGTGAACTTAATGCGATCAAAGCTGGAGTAAGTAAGTTAGATATAGATGAAGAGGCTATTAGCTCTTACTTACGAGCAGGCTTCTTTTATAGTAAGTATACTCCTTTCAAAGATGTAGAAGAAGTTGATGCAGGTAGCTTTTACGAAATAGATATAAACTCTTTAGAGCTTACAAAGCATAAATTTTTTGATATAGAAGAGTTCTATAACAGACCAAGCAGTATGAATTTTGAAGAGTCACTAAAAAGTGTAGATGATGCTCTTAGAAAAAGTGTTAAAGATAGGTTAACTAGTTCAGACTTAGAAGTTGGTGCCTTTTTAAGTGGAGGAATTGACAGCTCTTTAATAGTTGCGATCGCTTCAGAGTATAAAGATAATTTAAAAACATTTACCGTTAAGTTTGATGGAGCTTATGATGAGTCATATCTAGCTTCTTTAACGGCTAAAAAATATAATACTCAGCACCATACTATAGATATAAGTATGAACGTTAAAGATGATTTGGAAAAGATACTTTTTAACTATGGTATGCCTTTTATGGACAGCTCCGCAATCCCTAGCTACTATGTTTCACAAGAAGCAAAAAAACATGTAAGTGTGATCTTAAATGGTGATGGTGCTGACGAGATCTTTGGTGGTTATAGACGTTATGTTCCGATCGCTAATAACATAATAGGTTTAGCTTCAAAGTTCTCTTTTTTACTTAATATTATGCCGATCGCAAATAACAAAAAAAGTTTATACTCTCATATTTACAGACTCTTAAGTATGTCAAATAAAAAAGGTTTAGACTTTTACCTATCTGCTACTAGTGATCTCTTTGAAGATAGTTATAAATTTAAGAGTAACCATATTTTAGATGAGATGGATACATTTATAAATAGTTGTAGACTTAAAGGTCTCTCAAAACAGTTATATTTAGACTTTAAAATGTTACTACTCTCAGACTTATTAGTAAAAATGGACATAGCAACTATGGCTCACTCACTTGAAGGGCGTTCGCCATTTTTGAGTAAATATATGTTAGAGTTAGCACCAACACTACAAGACTCATTTAAAATAAAAGGTAAGAGTACCAAGTATATTTTAAGAGAACTATCTAAAAAATATCTACCTAAAGAACTTATAACTCAACCTAAACGTGGTTTTGAAATACCACTTAAAAGATGGGTTGAAAATGATCTAAGTTCTAATATAAATGATGTACTTAGCTCTAATTCATACTCATCAACATTTATAGAGAATGATTTTATACAAAAGTTACTAAATAAAAGAATTGTAGTCTCAGATGAAAAACGAGCTAAAATGCTTTGGGATATGTACTGTTTAGAGGTATGGAAGAAAAACTTATAAGTATGATATAATACATATAAAGCAATATGTAAGGAAATATTATGACAGTTAGAAAGAACTTTTTATTTGATGACGAAATAGCAGAACAACTAGTAGAGATATCAGAAATTAAACATATAACACAAACTCAAGTTGTAAAAGAGTTAATTATTAAAGAGTATGATGAAGTCACAAAAGAAGAGAAGCTTGAAGCAGTTAAAAATTTCATAGGCTCAGGCACAGGGTTGTTTGGTGATATGACAATACAATCAATAAAAGCCAATAGAGATGTATAAAAAAGTTTTTTTAGATGCTAATATTTTTATAGATGCAAATGATTCATCTCGCTTATGCTTTAAAGATAGCTCAAAAATATTAACACATTTAGCTAATAAAGAGGCAAAACTTTTCACAAGTTGCGATCTTATAACTACCATCTATTACATTCTTTCAAAAAACTCAAAAGATAGTGCACTAAGTGCTATAGAAAATATAAATAAATTTTGTAACATTATAGACTTTTCAAATAAAGAGGTTAAAAAGAGTTGTGCACTTATGAGAAAAAATAACAAGTATAGTGACTTAGAAGATACATTACAATATATCTTAGCCAAAAAAGAGAACTGTGATCTAATTGTCTCAAATGACAAAAACTTCTATAGCGAGACTATTGAGCTGCTAAGTTCACAAGAATTTTGCAAGAAACATAGTTTATGAAAATAGCTTTCCTCTCTCACTTAGATCTTAACCTCTACCTTTTTCGCTTACCGATCATGGAGGCACTTGTTAAACAGGGACATGAAGTTTTTGCTATATGTCCACGTGGTGACAAGTTTGAGGAGTTTGAGAAGTATAGTGTACAAGCAATAGAGTATAAAATTCAGCGTCAAAGTCTTAACCCGTTTAAAGAGTTGAAAACTATTAGAAATATTTTCAAAGTGATAAAGCCACTTCAACTAGATATATTGCAAAACTTTACAGCAAAACCAAATATATATGGCTCTATTGCAGGACACCTAGCGAAAGTTCCTATGATCGTAAATGCAGTAACAGGTTTAGGAAGCTTTTATATAAGTGAAACAAAAAAAGCTAAAGCTATAAAAATAGTTATGGAAAAATTATATAAAGAAGCTAACAAGAGAGTGAATTTTGTGATCTTTCAAAATAGTGATGATATGAGTTATTTTATAGAGAAAAAATTAGTAACTAAAGAGAAAGCTGTGCTTATTAAAAGTTCTGGAATTGATACTAAAAAATTCATAGCTACACCAACTGAAAAAAATGAAAAAGTAGTTGTACTTATGGTCGCACGTGCTATATGGCACAAGGGTATAAAAGAGTATTATAGAGCTGCTGAAATTTTAAAAGAGAAGAGTATTGAGTTTATTTTAATTGGTGATACAGATGAAGGTAACCACAGTTGTGCACCAAAAGAGTTTTTACAGAGTGGTTATGTTAAGTGGTTAGGTCATAGAGATGATATTAAAGAGCAAGTTAATAAGTGCGATATATTTGTACTTCCAAGTTACCGTGAAGGAGTTCCAAGAACTCTTCTTGAAGCAACTTCTATGTCAAAGCCGATCGTAACAACAGATACAGTTGGATGCCGTGAAGTTGTTGATGATGGAGTCAATGGTTTTTTAGTGCCACTATATGACTCAAAACTTTTAGCAATTAGAGTTTTAGAGTTAGCTAATGATGAGGCGTTACGTCGCACTATGGGTCGAAAAGGAAGAGCTAAAGCTGTTAATGAGTTTGATGTTGGTATAGTTGTAAATAAATATTTAGAAGTTTATAAAAGGAGCATAGATGGGAGCAGCTAGGTTAGAGAACTTACCTCATTATACTTATGAAGAGTATGAAAATTGGGAAGGTAGATGGGAACTTATAGATGGAATACCATACGCAATGAGTCCATCACCTGTGTATGCACATCAAGATATTAGTGCAAATATATCTTATGAGTTAAAAAGCAGACTTAAAAACTGTAAGTTTTGTAAAGCTGTGTTAGCAGTTGATTGGATTATATCGAACGACACTGTAGTCTGTCCTGATAATATGGTAAGTTGTACCAAAGGGATCAAGACAAAATTCATAGAAAAAACACCAGAAGTTATTTTTGAGATCCTCTCACCATCTACTAAGAAAAAAGATCGCACAACTAAGTACAACTTGTTTCAAGAAAAAGGTGTAAAGTATTATATTTTAGTCGATCCTAAAGGTAGTTTTGCAGAACTATACATTTTAAAAGATGGTTACTATAAGTTAGAAGCAGAGTTTAGCAATGAGACTTTTAACTTTGAGTTAGACGAGTGTAGTTTTAAGTTTAACTTTGGAAATATTTTTGACTAAAAGAGTCTTTGATGTATTACTTTCACTTTTTTTAATAGTGCTGTTTTCTCCTATTTACATAATGGTTTCGTTATTAATTTTAGTGAAAATGGGCAATCCTATTCTGTTCCGTCAAAAAAGACCAGGACTAAATGAGTATATATTCGGAATATACAAGTTTAGAACTATGACAAACACTAAAGATCAAAATGGCGAGTTACTACCAGACGAACAGAGACTTTTAGGAGTGGGTAAGTTTATAAGAAGTACATCACTAGATGAGCTACCACAAATTTTTAATGTTCTAAAAGGTGAAATGAGTTTTGTAGGACCTCGTCCGCTTCTAATTGAGTATTTACCTCTTTATAGTAAGAAGCAAAGGCTTCGTCATAGTGTTAAACCAGGAATTACTGGTTGGGCTCAAGTAAATGGACGTAATGCAATAAGTTGGGAGAAGAAGTTTGAGTATGATGTTTGGTATGTTGAAAATTACTCATTTATGCTTGATATAAAAATCCTTTGGCTTACTTTTTTAAAAGTTGTTAAAAGAAGTGATGTAAGCTCAAACAGCAGTGTAACTATGGAAAAGTTTAAAGGTAGTAAGAATGTCTGAAAATAATCGTTTTGATAGCTGGAAAGCTCCACAGATAGTTGATGGTGAACCAACTAAATATAACTGGGTAGTACAAAATATAGATGGCTTAGAGCTAGGGTATAAAACAGATATTGGAGCATTTAGTTATATTAATGCAAAATTTGGTGTAGTAATTGAAGATTATGTACAGATTGGATCGCACTGTTCAATATATTCGCTCTCAACAATAGATGATAAAACTGGACAAGTACATCTAAAGAAAAACTGTAAAGTTGGAAGTCACTCAACTATTTTGCCAGATGTAACGATCGGAGAGAATAGTGTTATAGGTGCACATAGCCTAGTTTTAACTGATATACCAGATAATGTAGTGGCTTTTGGTGTCCCTGCAAAAGTAGTTAGAAGTCTATAAAGTATTACAAATAATATGACCTACGATTACCTCAAAAATTTAAAAAAGCAGAACCAGACTCTTAAGCTTTTAAATAGTGATAATTTTGCTATGATGGGTTCATTTTTTTACTTTGTTTTTATAGAAAATAGACATTTAACTATAACGCACTCTGCAATTTTAAACTATTTAGATGATTTCTTGTATGATATTAATAAAACGTATGTTGATGCTTATCCAAAACTAGCTAAAGATTATTTAGATGACTTTGTAAACGATAAAAATGGGTATTTAAAAAAGTACCATGGTAGTGATGATGAAGCTATCTATGAACTTACTCCATACACTCAAAAAGTTTTTGAAATTTTGGACTCTTTGGAAAAAAAAGAGTTTGTTGGAAGTCGCACAAAGTTTAATATCATTTTTGAGCTTTTAGAAGAGTTGGACTATGAGACAAACTTAAGTGATGATGAACGTATAAGTTTGCTTGAGGATCAAAAGGCTAATATTGATAAAAAAATAGAGGATATAAAAAGTAAAAAAGATCTGCGTTTTGATAACAGCAGAATAAAAGAGCACTTTATGCTTATAGAAGAGCAGAGTCGAAAACTACAATATGATTTCTCACAAATTGAGTACAACTTTAGAGACTTAAACCAAAAAGCGATGCAACATATTACAACTTCTTACGATACAAAGGAGAGTGTTTTGGACTCAATTTTTGACATTGAAGAGAGTATAAGGCAGAGTGATCAAGGAAAAAGTTTCTTTGCTTTTTGGCAACTCTTAACTGACGCTACAAAAAATGAGAAGTTAACTAAAATGTTAGATAAACTCTATACTCTTGAGGTTGTAAAAAAGTTAGATAGTGACGAAAGGCTTAAAACTCTAAAATATGATCTACTTGTAAATGCTGAAAAAATTAGTAAAATTTCTTCAAAATTAATAGATCAACTACGAAGATTTTTAGATGATCGAGTCTGGATAGAAAATAGAAAAATCTTAGAGCTTTGTAACAATATAGAAAAAAATGCAATTATGTTAAAACAAAATCCACCATCTACAAAAGGTTTTTTGCACTTAGCTGATAGCAAAGTTAATGTAGATACTGTTTTCGAGAAGTCTATTTATAGTGTTAAAAATAACAAAGAGTTTAAAGCTGAGATCATAGAAGAGATATATGAGGTAAATTTAGATACTTTTTATGATATGTTTTTTGTTGATGAAGATAGTTTAAAAAAAAATATAAACTACTTCTTACAACTACAATCACAGTGTAGCTTAAATGAAATTATTGAGAAATTTCCTATTAAAAAAGGGTTGAGTGAGTTAGTTTCATATCTCTCAATTGCAAAAAAATCTGATCATTCCATAGTATTAGATGATAAGCAAAAACTTTTTATAACGGATGATGATGGAAAAGAAAAAGTGGTTGTCGTACCCAAAATAATATTTACAAAAGGAGAAGCACAATGAACCAAGATGCAAGAATAGCAATAGTATTGCTACTAAAAGGATTGTTCTATAAGAGCGATAATGAAAAAGCATTTTTTGAGCTGATCAATAACAGTTATGGCGCTATTTCTGAGTATTTTACTATTATTGGTTTAGATGTTTTAATTGATGAGAATGATGGTTATGCTTATCTTAAAAATAGTATAATCGAAGATGAAAAAGAGTCCCTTCCTAAGCTAATTCAAAGCAGAGAATTAAGCTATAAAGTTTCACTACTATGTCTGCTATTAAGAAAAAAAATAGCTGACTTCGACATGCAAAATGAGAATGAAAGAGCAATAGTTACTAAAGAAGATATAAGCTCGTTAATTTTACTTTTTTTAGATATAAAATTTAACGAAGTTAAGATAACTAAAGAGATCGATGTTACAATAAAAAAAGTTCAAGAGTTAGGTTTTTTAAAAAAACTAAAAATATCTGATGATGCTTATGAGATTAAAAGCTCTATAAAGGCTTTTATAGATGCTTCATGGCTAGATGAGTTTGATACAAAACTAAGTGATTATAAAAAGGCTGAACTATGGACTTAAGGTTTGACTTCACAAGTGACGATCGCAGTGCTGGTTTTCGTTTAGAGCATTTTGAACTTTATAACTGGGGAACATATAACAAAAAAATAGTAACTTTAGAGCTAAATAAATACAACGCACTTTTAACTGGTGACATAGGTAGTGGAAAGTCAACGGTTGTTGATGCACTTACAACTCTTTTAGTTCCGCACAATAAGATAACATTCAATAAAGCAGCAGGTGCAGAGTCTAAAGAGAGATCGCTCTACTCTTATGTAGTAGGTGAGTATAAAGCAACCCAAGATGAGAACTTTGGACACTCAAAAGCGATCTCACTTCGTGATGAGAGTAGTTTTAGTGTAATTTTGGGTAGGTTTGAAAATATTGGTTACGATGAATCTATTACTCTTGCACAATTTTTTTATATTACTCAAAAGCAGGTTCATAAATTTTTTGTAGTCTCAAAATCTATACTTAGTATTAAAAAAGACTTTTTTAAATTTGAGGATATTCGGGGATTAAAAAAGAGTTTAAGAAATACAAATCATACAGAAGTTTTTGAAACATTTAAAGAGTATTCAAAATTATTTAGACGAGAGATGGGTATTAAAAATGAACAAGCATTAAACCTTTTTTACCAAACAGTTTCACTTAAATCTATAGGTAATTTAACAGAGTTTATAAGAACACACATGTTAGAAGACAGTAAAATAGATGAGAAAATAGATGAGCTCTGTTTAAACTTTGCAGAGCTAAACAATGCACATGACTTAGTGTTAAAAGCAAAAAGACAGATAGAGCTTCTAAGCCCAATTGACAAAGAGTTTGTAAAGTATAAAAATACTCTATCATCTCAAAATATATCTATTGATATGAGAGAGTCACTTAAGTGCTACTTTGCATTTTTTGAGCGAGAGCTTTTAGAAGCTCATTTAAGTGAACTTAATATTGAGCTAAGTAAAAACCAATCAAATAGTGCATTAATTGATAATAAAGCAGAAAAGCTAAATAATGATGTGATGAACATTAAACTTGAACTTCAAAAAAATGGAGCAGATAGAATAAATAAAATAGAAGATGAAATTAAATATATAAGTAGCACTCTGATGAGTACAAAAAGTGAGAACGAGACATATAATAACTTAGTAAAAAGTTTAGGCTACAACTCTGTTTCAAATGAGCATAGATTTTTATCACTGCTAGAAGATTTTAAAGAAAAATTTATAAATATTGAAGATGATAAAGATAAATATCAAAACCAGATCACAAGAGATACTCTAAGCTTTGAGAAATATGATAAGGAACTCTTAATACTAAACCAAGAGATCCACTACCTTAAGAATAATCGATCAAATATTCCACAACATATCTCAAAAATCAGAGATGAAATGTCAAAAGCACTTAATATAAATAGTGACGAGTTACCATTTCTAGGCGAACTGATTGAAGTAAGTGACAAAAATTGGAATGGTGCAATAGAGCGAATACTACATAGTAGTGCTATATCTTTATTGGTTGAGGCTGACCTATATGAGAGAGTGAGTGAGTATGTTGATCAAACAAACTTAAAAGGCAAGCTTGTATATTTAAGAGTTGACACTTCAAGTAAAACTAATGAGTATAAACAGAGTGTACCAAACTCAATTTTAAGTAAGGTTGATGTTAAAGTTGATAGTCCATACTTTAATGTTGTTGAGACTATTTTGTACGATCGCTTTAACATCTCATGTGTAGATAATTTAGTTGACTTTAGAAGGTTTAAAAAAGCGTTAAGTATAAAAGGGCAGTTTAAAACGAACCTAACAAGGCATGAAAAAGATGATCGTTTTAACATTGATGATAAATCAAGATGGGTTTTAGGTTGGAATAACTTACTAAAATTAGAGGAATTTGAGCAGAACTTTATAACTATAAAAGAGAAGAAAGAGTTTGTATCTAACAACTTAGTGCAGGTAAAAATAAAAGCACAAGAGTTACAACATAAACGAGATCTTTTAAGAGATGTTATTAAATATGATAATTTTGAAAAAATAGACTGGTATAGGTACTCTAAAGAGATAGAGATCTTAAAAGATGAGCAACAAAAGTTAGAAAAAAGTAGTGATATTATTAAAACTTTAAAAGAACAACTTTTTGAAGTTGAACTCTCTTTGAAAGAGCAAAAGTATGCTTCTATAACTATTTTTAAGAAACTAGGAGAGATTGAAGAGAAAATTAGAAGTGGAGAACTTGAAAAAGATAGCGTTACGATCGTGTTGGAAACTGAGGTAGTTAAAGAGTCGATCGTAGATCACTTAGAGCTACTAAGAGATCAACTGATAAGTAGTAAATTGAATTTAAATACCATCAGATCAACACAAGTTAAATATAGAGAGCATATTCAAAAAGAGATAGAAAGTAAACGGAAAGTATTAGTTAAATCAACAGAGTTAATACTTAAATTACAAGGTGACTTTATAGTTGAGTTTCCTGTACTATCTAAAGAGTTATATGCTAGTGTTGAGTGTTGTGATGAGTTCAATAAAAAGCTATACGAGCTTAAAAAAGATAACTTACCAAAATGGCAGAAAAAGTTTAAGACACTATTTAAAGAGAAAACTATTCAAAATATTGTTATGTTGCAAAGCAATTTAGAGTTCTTAGCATCTGAAATAAAAGCAAAAATCAGCACCATAAATAAGTCACTTACAGATATAGAGTATAGCGATGGAACTTTTATAGAGCTTATTACTACACCCTCGAATATAGCAGAGATTAAAGAGTTTAAACAAGAGTTAAAAGAGCTAACATCTGGTGTGATTGATGAAGATAATATTTATGATGAGTCAAAGTTTTTAAAAATAAAAGAGCTTATAGAACGTTTTAACACTCGTGAGGGTTATAGCGATGTAGACAAAAAGTGGCGTAAGGTTGTAACAGATGTTAGAAAATGGTTTGACTTTAGTGCTAATGAAAAGTATATGAGTGATGGCAGTATAAAAGAACACTATGCCCATAGTGGTGGTAAGTCAGGTGGGCAAAAAGAGAAACTTGCTTACACTGTTTTGGCTTCATCATTAGCGTATCAATTTGGCTTGGAGCATGACAGAGTTCAAAGTAAGTCATTTCGATTTGTTATGATTGATGAGGCATTTGGAAGAGGTAGTGACGAGAGTACAAAATATGCACTAAGTCTGTTTGAAAAACTTAAGTTGCAACTTCTTGTAATTACACCTAAACAAAAAATAAATGTTATAGAGCCATTTGTAAATAGTGTTCATTTTGTACATAATAGAGATGGAATGGACTCAACTCTTATAAGTATGAAAATTCAAGAGTATATTAAAAATAAGAAAAAATAGATATGAATTTTTTTGAGTTAGATGAGGTGTATAAAAAGCTTAATAGACATTATGATAGTGGTGCTATTTTTAAAAATCATATAGAAAATAGTACAATTTTTCCACTCACAATAAACTTCAAAAAGGTTAAACAAAAAGATATACAAAGCAGTTACTCACAACTTTTAAGAGATCTTCAACATGCAAAAAACTCTTCGTTTACTCTAATTTATAAGCAACATAATTACAAATCACTAGGAGTACAAAACTTACCTATTGCAGTTTACATAGAGTCACTAGAAGAGTTCTTAAAAATTATTATCAAGAAAGATGAATATATTTTATTTGTAGAGTTGTACATAAGAACAACTAAACTCTACCCAACATTGAAACAATTTTTTATAAATAGGCCTATGGTGATTTTAGAGTATAAGTATGAGTGGGAAAATTTCTACAAAATAGTAGATTTTTTTTTAAGGAATAGTTCTGCAAATATTTATATAAGAGAGATAAGTTTAGAGAGTGTTGATACAAAATATATTCAAAAATATAAAAAGATTATTGATATACTTATATCAACCATAACACAAAATGAGTCTCTGAAGTCACTTAGTGATTTTAGTTTTGAAAAGAAGTATAATCTTAAATACCCACTTGCTCAAATAAGTTTTAGAGTACTTGATAAGAAGTTGAAAATAGCAAATTTGACTCATTTGAGCATTCCTATTAATGAGTTTGACTCTTTAAACATTGAGTGTAAAAAGGTTTTTATAGTTGAGAATAAGATTACATTTTTATCTTTTTTTGATGTAGAAAACAGTATTGTTCTCTTTGGTAGTGGTTATGGTATAAGTGTGTTAAAAAATGTAAAATGGCTTCAAAGAAAAGAGATATACTATTGGGGTGATATTGACCTAGATGGTTTTGCAATTCTTTCACAAGCTAGAGGTTATTTTGCTAATATAAGATCAATTTTTATGGATGAAAAGACGATAGACATGTTTAAAAATTCAGCTACTTCCTACAAAGGTTCAAAAGAGGTAGTTCTAACAAATTTAAGTGAAGATGAGCAGTTGATCTATACGCGTCTACAGAATGAATTCTATGGAATAAATTTTAGGTTAGAACAAGAAAAATTACCATTTAATTATATAAAAAGTGAGATTTTAAACTATGAATAAAAGACTATTCCTTTCAGCACCACACATGAGTGGTCATGAACAAGAGTATATAGCAAATGTTTTTGAGAGTAACTATATAGCTCCACTTGGTGAGTATGTTAACAAGTTTGAGAAGAGTATTAAAGAGTACACTTCAACTCCAAATGCACTTGCACTTAATAGTGGAACATCGGCTCTTCATTTAGCACTTAGAATTTTAGGAATAGGTGAGGGTGATGAGGTGCTAGCTTCTACTTTTACATTTATAGGTTCTATTAATGCGATCATATATCAAGGTGCAGAGCCTGTCTTTATTGATAGTGACTATGAGTCTTGGAATATTTCACCTAAACTTTTAAGAGAATACTTAACAACTACGAATAAAATGCCTAAAGCTTTAATACTCACACATCTATATGGTCAGTGTGCTGATATTGAAAATATTGCTAGTATCTGTAAAGAGTTTGGTGTTTATCTGATCGAAGATGCAGCAGAATCTTTAGGTGCTACTTTTAACAAAAAACATAGTGGTACTTTTGGAGAGTTTGGAGTTTACAGTTTTAATGGAAATAAAATTTTAACTACTAGTGGTGGTGGTATGCTTATTTCAGCAAATGAAGAACATATTAAAAAAGCTATGTTCTATTCAACTCAAGCAAGAGAGCAAGAAGTCTACTATGAGCATAATGAGTATGGTTATAATTACAGAATGAGTAATGTACTTTCAGCGATCGGAGTTGCACAGATGGAAGTTATAGAAGAGAGAGTAGTTCAAAAAAGAGCTATTTTTGATCTTTATAAAAAATATCTTTCAGAAGTAGAAGAGATCTCTTTTATGCCTGAACTTGCAAATTCGAGAGGGAATAGATGGTTAAGTACGATCACATTTGAAAAAACTGACTATAACCTAGTGATGAAAGCTCTAGAAGAGATAAATGCGGAGTCACGTCCACTATGGAAGCCAATGCATGCACAACCTCTTTTTAAGGACTCTAAATCACTATTAAATGGTGTAAGTGATGATCTCTTTAGTAGAGGACTTTGTCTTCCAAGTAGTACAACTATGAGCGAAGATGATATTAAAAGAGTTTGTGAAGTTATTAAAGCTTGTTGTGTTTAAACTCTGGCACAATCTCTTTAAGTTTTTCTAGTTTATGAGAAGAGTTTACTAACTCTTCAATATCTTTATTTAATTTATCAATATCATATATAGTTGTAGCACCAACCATAATTGATCCATATTTTGTCTTCTCTTCGCTATCATCTAAAAGTAGCTCTTCGTATAGCTTTTCACCTTTTCTTAAACCAGTAAACTTTATCTCTATATCTTTTGCACCACTAAGCTCAATCATACGTGTTGCTAGGTCTACTATCTTAATTGGTTCACCCATATCAAGAATAAAGATCTCTTTTCCACGTGCGATCGAAGCTGTTTGAAGGACTAGTTCACAAGCTTCAGGTATAAGCATAAAGTAACGAGTTATATCTTTATGTGTAACGGTAATTGGACCACCTCTCTCAATTTGTGATCTAAACTTTGGTATAACACTACCGCTACTACCTAAAACATTACCAAACCTAACAGCTGATATTTCAGTTTTATTTGAAGTTACATTTTGAGCATACAGTTCACAAATTCTTTTTGTTGTTCCCATAACATTTGTAGGACGAACTGCTTTATCTGTTGAGATTAAGATAAATTTTTTAATACCATACTTAATAGCTAAATCAATAGAATTCTTAGTTCCTATGATATTATTTTCAATCGCTATTTTAATATTTTCTTCCACAAGAGGAACATGTTTGTATGCAGCTGCATGAATGAGTAGTTCTATAGAGTTATTTTTAAATACTTCTTCAAAAGCTTGAAGGTTTGTAACTGAACACATAATTGAGCTTATATTATAAGCTGATAACTCTTCACTGATTGAGTAAAGGTTAAACTCACTATGATCAAGCAGTATAATTTTAGAAGCACCATAAGAGGCACACTGTCTAGCAATTTCACTACCTATACTCCCACCAGCTCCTGTAATAAGTATAGTTTTAGAAGATATAAATTTTTTAATGCTTTGCTTATCTAAGTCTTTTGGATGACGTGCTAGTAAGTCTTCAACTGTTACATCTTTTAGTTGTGAGTAGAACTCTTCATCTCTTAGAATAGTATCAAGTGAAGGAAGAATTTTTATCTCTTTAAAAAATTCACTCAACTCTTCATATATTTTTTGAATTTCTATTTTAGGAGCACTAGGAATTGCGATCACTAGTAGGTCAAGTTTTTTATTTTCAACTCTATTTTTAAGAGTTTGTTTTGAGATAATAGAGATATTATCAATAGATCGTTTTTGCAAAGCTATATTGTCATCAACAAAAAACTCTATTTTGTAAAGGCTATGTCTAAACTCCTCTTCAAGTTTTATACCAGCGTCACCAGCACCATAAATAACAGCACTCTTTGTTTTAACTGTTTTACTTTTATTTATGAAGTAGTAGTAAGAGTACATTAAAAATGTCATAGAAAAAAGATAAAAGAATAGTTCAGAAGCAAAAAATGCTATTCTTACTTCACCATAAAAAAAAGGCATATAAAGGGCAAAAGCACTTATATAGACAACACTCTTTAGAAGAAATGTTTTTTGAGTAGATTTTGACCAACTTAATGAGTAGTCTTTAAAAATAAAGAATGATGCTAGAAAGCGAATAGATATAATTGTTACAACAAGCGTAGTATCAAAAGGTTTATGAAATATAAAAAACGTCCACCAAAAGGTTACAAAACTTAGTAGCGCTATTACTAAAAAGTTAAGTACCCTTTTGTCGAGACTAAACATTAACTATTTTTTTGCCTCTTTAAGAGTGTCAGCAATCATAAATGCTAACTCTAAAGATTGATCAGCATTAAGACGAGGGTCACAGTGTGTATGGTAACGAGCTTTTAAATCGTCTTCACTTATTTGAAAAGATCCACCAATACACTCAGTTACATTTTTACCAGTCATCTCAAAGTGAACACCACCTGCAACTGTTCCTTCTGCTTTATGAACTTGGAAGAACTGTTTCATCTCTTTTAAAACTGATTCAACCGCGCGAGTTTTGTAGCCATTGCTAGTTTTTACAGTATTACCATGCATTGGATCACAACTCCAAAGTACTTTTTTACCTTCACGCTCAACTGCTTGAACAAGTTTCGGCATACCCTCAGCAACACCATCTGCGCCCATACGAACTATTACATTCATGCGACCAGCTTCATTTTCAGGGTTAAGAATATCTATTAGTTTTATAAGATCATCAGGATCCATACTCGGACCTGCTTTAACACCGATCGGATTTTGAATTCCTCTCATGTACTCAATGTGAGCACCATCTAGTTGGCGAGTACGATCACCGATCCACAACATATGAGCTGAAACATCGTACCACTCACCAGTAATAGAGTCTTGACGAGTGAAAGCCTCTTCATATGGTAAAAGTAGTGCTTCATGTGCTGTATAAAAATCAGTTTCACGAAGAGTTCTATATGTTTTAGAACTAACTCCACAAGCTTCCATAAAACGAAGAGAATCACCTATACCATTTGCTAGTTCTTCATACTTGTTACTCATCTCTTTTTGAGAAGCAAAACCTAAGTTCCACTCATTTACCTGTTTTAGATCAGCTAAACCACCTGTTGCAAAGGCACGTAAAAGGTTTAGTGTTGCAACTGATTGGTTATATGCTTTAACCATACGTTCAGGGTCTGGAATACGTGCATCTGCAGTAAAATCATTTCCATTAATGATATCACCACGATATGATGGAAGAGTTATTCCATTAACAGTCTCCTCATCAGAAGAGCGTGGTTTTGCAAATTGCCCACCCATACGACCAATTTTAACAACAGGAGTTCCACTTGCATATGTCATAACAGCAGACATCTGTAAAAAAAGTTTAAATGTATCACGAATATTGTCTGCTTTGAATTCACTAAAGCTCTCAGCACAGTCGCCACCTTGAAGTAAAAATGCTTTTCCTTCACTAGCCAGTGCTAACTGTTTTTTTAAGTTTCTAGCTTCACCTGCAAAAACAAGAGGTGGATAATTTTTTAGTTGCTCTTCTACTCTTTTTAGTGCTTCTTGATTAGGATAAGTTGGTTGTTGTAATATTGGAAAATTTCTCCAACTAGATGGACTCCAAGTGCTCATAATAAAACCTTAATTTATATATATTTTGCGCACATATTATCTAAAAAAAGCTAGTTTTATGCTTTAAAATGTATAATTGCGCAATTTAATAAGCGGATATTTTAATGGAATTTAACTATTTTGATGTAATAGTAGGCTCAATTGTACTTCTCTTAGGTTTAAAAGGAATTATAAATGGTTTCTTTAAAGAGCTTTTTGGTCTTATAGGTATAGTTGGTGGTATTTTTGTAGCTTCACGTTTTAGTGAGCCAGTAGGTACATTTGTAAGTGATCTAATTTTTAAATTTGATAGCTCTTCTGCTATTGATTTTACAGGTTTTGTCATATCTTTAGCCCTGTTTTGGGCTTTAATGTTAGTTCTTGGAGCTACCTTCACAAAGCTTAGTGCAATAAGCGGTTTAGGTCCAGTAGATAAGTTCTTTGGTTTTGTAGTTGGAAGTGGAAAATTCTTTTTAATAGCAGCTGTGATCGCTTACGCAATTTTTAACATAAAAGCAGTTGCTAACCAGTTAGAGCCTATGATGCAAAAAAGTATTTTACTACCTATTCTAGTAGAAACGGGTGGGTACATTATGAAAATTGATCCAACATCAATGAGTAAACAAGTTAGTGATAGTGTTAAAAGTGCTACTGACTCTGTTCAAGATAGTGTAAGTCAAGAAGCTAAAAAACAAGCTATTAAAATAAAGAGTGAAGTTGAAGCTCAGTTAAAAGGAAGTAAATAGATGAATAAAACTATTAATTATGACAAACTTTTAGAGGAGTTTAAAACAGTTCTAAAAGACAATTCACTCAAATTTACTATTCAACGTGAAGTTATTTTAGAGACGCTTTATAACTCAGACGAGCACTTAACACCAGAAGCTCTTTTATCTCTTATCCAGAGTAATAACCCAGACTTCAACACTGGAATCGCTACAATTTACAGAACACTTACTCTACTTGAAGACTCAAATATGGTTACATCACTCTCTTTTGGAGCATCTGGAAAGAAGTATGAACTTGGTATGAAAGAACACCATGATCATATGATATGTACAAAATGTAACACTATTATAGAGTTTGTAGATGATGACATAGAAAAACGTCAACATATAATCGCTGATGAAGCAGGTTTCAAGCTTCTAGACCACTCAATGCAGATGTACGGCATCTGTAAAAACTGTCAATAATTAAAGGATCAAATTTGCCATTTACTAACCCACTAGTTCAACAAAGAATAGAAAAAGTTCAAAAGTTAAAAGATTTAGGTATTAATCCTTACTCAAATGAGTCTAAAAGAAACTCTACGATCGCTAAGTTTATAAACGTTAATTCTGACATAGAGTCACAACCTGATCGTAGAGCTGAGCATAGACACTATACAGTCTCTGGTAGAATGAAGCTTTATAGAATTATGGGAAAAGCTGCATTTATAAATATTGAAGATGAGAGTGGAAGCTTACAGCTATATGTATCTCGAGACAATTTACCTGAGGGCTTTTATAATAGTATTAAAAAGCTTATAGAAGTTGGTGATATTATAGAGGTTACTGGTTACCCATTTATGACACAAAAAGATGAGCTTACTCTTCATGTGGATGAGCTTAATATTTTAACAAAAGCGATCACACCATTACCTGAAAAATATCATGGAATTCAAGACAAAGAGTTACGTTACCGTCAACGTTACCTTGACTTAATTATGAATTCAGAAGTGCGTAAGACTTTTCATACAAGAAGTAAAGTTATCTCTTTAACTCGTCGCTTCTTTGAAGATAAAGGCTTTTTAGAAGTTGAAACTCCTATGATGCATCCGATCGCAGGTGGAGCAAATGCTAAGCCGTTTGTTACACACCACAATGCGCTAGGAATTGACAGATATTTAAGAATTGCACCAGAGCTCTACTTAAAACGTCTGATCGTTGGTGGATTTGAAGCAGTTTTTGAGATTAACCGTAACTTTAGAAATGAGGGAATGGATGCAACTCATAACCCAGAGTTTACTTCGATAGAGTTTTATTGGGCTTATAAAACATATAAGGATCTAATAACGATCACAAAAGAGTACTTTGAGTATTTATTTGAGCATTTAGATCTTCCTACTGTACTACCTTACGGTGAAGCAGAAATAGACTTTTCAAAATTCAGTGAAATTGGACTTGTTACTTCATTAAGTGAAATAGGTGGTGTCCCAGCTGAGATCGTGAATGATCGTGAACAAATAATAGCTTATTTAAAAGAGAAAAAAGTAAAAGTAAATGAGCAGATGAACTTAGGTCAACTACAAGCAGAGCTTTTCGATGAATATGTAGAAGCTAAACTAATTAACCCAACTTTCATAACAGAGTACCCAGTTGAGATCTCTCCACTAGCACGAAGAAGTGATGAAAATCCAGCGGTCACAGAGCGTTTCGAGCTTTTCATAGCTGGAAAAGAGATCGCTAATGCATTCTCAGAGTTAAATGACCCAGTTGATCAATACAACCGTTTTAAAGAGCAAGTAGATGCTAAAGACGCTGGTGGAGATGATGAAGCTCATGAGATGGACGAAGACTTTGTAACAGCACTAAGCTATGGTATGGCTCCAACAGCAGGACAAGGGATCGGAATAGACAGACTTGTTATGATGTTGACAAATCAACATACTATTCGTGACGTTCTACTTTTCCCTGCTATGAAGCCTATTCACAATGAAGTTAAAGAAGAAGAGTAAATATAATTATTGTAAATAATATTTTCAGATAAAAGAGAGCTAAAATGGCAAAGACGATCACAGTTATAGACACGTTTGGTTTCTTCTTTAGAAGCTTTTACGCACTTCCCCCTTTGACAAATAGAGCTGGTGAGCCAACAGGCTTACTTACTGGTTTTTTAAACTTTATCTCTACTCTTCATAAGGATCACTCAAGTGAGTACATTGTTTTTGCACTTGACTCTAAAGGCGACACTTTTAGAAATGAGATAGATCCTAACTATAAAGCAAACCGTGACGCTCCACCACCAGAGTTAAGTGTACAACTCCCAATTGCGATTGAGTGGATTGAGAAAATGGGCTTTAAAACTTTAGCATTAAGCGGTTTTGAGGCAGATGATGTGATCGCAACTGTTGCAAAACTAGCTAAAGATGAGAATATAAACGTTCGTGTTATTTCACATGACAAAGACCTTTACCAACTTATAGACGACGGAAAAGTTGTTGTTGTAGATGCGATCAAGAGAAAAGAGATGAATGAAGAGGAGTGTTTTACTAAGTATGGAATTCACCCAAATCAATTCACAGACTACCAGTCTATTCTAGGAGACAGTGCAGACAACGTTCCTGGGGTAAAAGGGATCGGAAAAGTAGGAGCGCAAAAACTTCTTAGCGAATTTAATACTTTAGAAAATATATATGCGAACATAGAGATCATAAAAGGTGCTAACCAAAAGAAGCTGATCGCTGAAAAAGAGAAAGCATTTATGTCAAGAGAGTTAGTAACTCTTCGAAGTGATGTTTTTGAGAAGCTAGACTTTGAAGAGTTCGTTATGAGTGATGAGAACCCATTTCTACCTATTTACAATGAATTAGTAAAGTACGAGATGAATGCGCAACTTCGCTACTTGAGTGCTAAAAACCTTATAAGTGAAGGTGCGATCGTAGAGCAGGTTAAAAAGCTTACTTTTGAAACTATTTTGGTTGACGATGCTAAAGAGTTGAGCGCTATTTTAAAAGACGTAACAAGCGAAACTCTTATAGCTTTTGACACGGAGACAACAGGGCTTGATTATGAAAAAGATGAGCTAGTAGGTTTTAGTTTTGCTTTTGATGATACTAAAGGTTATTATGTCCCTTTTAGACACTTCTACTTAGGTGTGGGTGAACAAGTGAGTGAAGAGTCTGTAAAAGAGTCTATGAAGAAGATATTTACTGGGCGTGTTGTAGGTCATAACATTAAGTTTGACCTTCATTTTGTAACACGTTTTTTAGAAGTAACTTCACTTCCTATTTATGCAGATACGATCGCACTTGCATGGTTACTTAACCCAGAAAAACCATTAAGTCTTGACAAACTTTCACTTAAATACTTCAACCATGAGATGATTCCTTTTAAGCAGACTGTTAAAAAGGGTGAAAACTTCTCTAATGTAGATTTAAATAGTGCTACTAAGTACGCAGGTGAAGATGCTATTATAACTTTTAAACTTTTTGAAAAGTTACAAGAGGAGCTAGATGAGCCACTACTTCGTGAAGCGAGTGAAGTTGAGTTTCCTTTTATAACAACACTTCTTAAAATGGAGAGAGAGGGTATTAAACTAGACACTACTTTTATGGCAGAGCTATTAGATGAAGTAAAAGCTAAAATAGATCTTCTAACTTCTAAAATACACTCTCTTGCAAATAGTGAGTTTAATATCAACTCTCCAAAGCAGTTAGGTACTATACTTTTTGAGAATTTAGAGTTACCAATTATCAAAAAAACAAAAACTGGTTACTCAACTGATGAGAGTGTTCTAAATGCTCTTTTAGGTAAACATGAGATCATAGAGAAACTTTTAGAGTACCGTGAGATGTATAAACTCTACTCAACTTACATCGATCCACTTTTAAAGTTAGCTACTGCAAATGATAAAAGTCGTATTTATACCTCATTTATACAGAGTGGAACAGCGACAGGTAGACTCTCTTCTCGTAACCCAAACTTACAAAATATTCCAGCAAGATCAAGTGAAGGTCAGCGTATTCGTCAAGCGTTCATAGCTGATGAGGGAAAACTGTTTATAGGAATTGACTACTCACAAATAGAGCTTAGACTTCTAGCTCACTTCTCACAAGATAGTGTTTTAGTGGACGCTTTTGTAAATGATAAAGATATTCACACACAAACTGCGATCGCACTCTTTGGAGAAGATGAAGCAGCGTCTAAACGTCACATAGCAAAAACTGTAAACTTTGGTCTTTTGTATGGAATGGGAGCAAAAAAACTCTCTGTTACATTAGGTATAGAGACTAAAGAAGCAAAATTAATTATAGAAAAATATTTTGAGAGTTTTCCTAGTGTTAAAAGTTATTTTAGATCGATCGTGGACTCAGCTAAAGAGATAGGTTACGTTGAGACACTATTGGCGAGAAGACGTTTCTTTGACTTTGAAAAAGCTTCACCAATGCTCCGAGCTGGGTTTGAGCGAGAGAGTGTAAATACACTTTTTCAAGGAAGTGCAGCAGACCTTATAAAGCTATCAATGAACAAAATATCTACAATGATAGAAGAGCAGAACTTAGAAGCTAAAATGTTACTTCAAATTCATGATGAACTTATTTTTGAAGTTAGTGAAGATAAAGCCGAAGAGTTGGCAAAACTTTTTAGCCAAACAATGCAAAGCATATACACGTTAACTATTCCTTTAAAAACATCTGTTAATATTGGGAAAAATTGGGGAGAATTAAAATAATGAATAACTTTTTAAAACTAATAGGTTCTATGAAATTGATGGTAGTTATGATGTCAATTTTCGCAGTAGCGATCGGTATTGCAACTTTTATAGAGAACGACTTTGGTACACAAACTGCAAAAGCTGAGGTTTATAATGCTTTATGGTTTGAAGTACTTTTAGCACTGTTATCAATTAACTTGATTATAAATATGATAAATGCAAAGATGTTCTCAAAAAAGAAGAGTTTTATCTTTATTTTCCATACAAGTTTTTTAATTATTCTTCTCGGTGCTGCGATCACACGTTATGCTGGTTTTGAGGGTAGTATGCTAATTCAGCAAGGTCAAACTTCAAACAAAATGATTAGTACTGAAAACTATATAAGTGTAAAAGTAGAAGAGGGCAAAGATAGTAATGAAGTTACTAAAAGTGTAATACTTTCTAAGATATCTAAAAATAGTTTTAGTGAAAATGTGGAGCTAAATGGAGCTAACATAAATGTAAAACTTGTTGAATACATACCTAATGCTGTTTACAAGGTTGTTGAAGACCCTAATGGTAGAGCTATCTTAAATATGATGATTAGTGACTCTAAGGGTAATGATCAACTTCAACTTGAAGAGGGTAAATATATTGAGCTTGATAATTTAGTTTTAGACTTTAACTCACAACAGAAGTTTGACAAACCATCAGTTGCTATTTTTATAGAAGACAATAAATTGAAAATGCTCTATAACCAAGAGCTAAAATTTTTAAAAATGGATAGCAAAGAAGATGGTGTGTTAGATGGTGCCATAAAACATGATTTTAACAATAGAACACTATATACAAGTGCTGAGAGTAACTTTGTGCTTCGTGATTTTAAGTTAAAAGCGATTAAAAAAATGGTTTCTAACACAAGTAAAATGGCAAGAGGAAGTGACGCACTTAAGTTTGTTGTTAGTGATGGGACAATGATTAAAGATGTAACTGTTTTTGGACAAGCTGGTGCAATTGCAGGTCCTGCCCATGTTGACTTTGGAAAATATCATTTAGATATTAGTTATGGAGCTAAAGAGATGAGCTTACCTTTTTCTATAAAACTACGAGAGTTTGTTATGGATCGCTACCCAGGCTCAAATTCACCATCATCATACGCAAGTGAAGTAACTTTAATTGATGAAGCAGATGGTGTAAATAGAGAGTTTAGAATTTACATGAATAATGTACTTGACTATAAAGGGTATAGATTTTTTCAGTCATCTTATACACGTGATGAGAAAGGAACAATACTATCTGTTAACAGCGATCCTGGTACTTTAGTTACATATTTTGGTTATCTTCTTTTAGGAATTGGTATGTTTACATCTTTACTATTTAAGCGTGTACGTTTTGAGAAGCTTTCAAAGACTGCCAAAAAAATGGCTGAGTCAGCGTCAGCTCTTTCAGTACTTCTTTTACTCTCTTTTACTATTACTCCTTCACATTCAGAAGAGTTAAACCCTGTATTAAAAACAGTTTTATCTTTTGATGAAGCTCACGCTGAAAAATTCGGTGAGTTAGTTGCACAAGATAGTGCAGGGCGTATGAAGCCAGTTGATACACTCTCTAGGGAGATCATAAACAAAATATATAGAGGATCTTCTATTTTAGGACTTAACTCAAACCAAATTTTACTTGGTATGATGGTTCGTCCAGATGCTTGGCGTGAAATCAAGATGATCTACGTTGGTGATAAAGCACTACGTAAAGAGCTAGGTTTAAGTGATGGCGTTAAATATGCTGCATTCTCAGAATTTTTCGATTCACCAACTGAAATGAGTGGTTATAAACTCTCAAAACTAGCTTCTGAAGCTTCAAGAAAACCACAGTCAAAACTAACTAAGTTTGACAAGGCTGTTTTGAAAACTGATGAAAAAGTAAATATATCTTACATGATCTATACAGGTGACTTAGTTAGAATTTGGCCAAAACCAAATGATAGTACTCAAAAATGGTATGCAACTGTTCAAGCCTTACAAACATTTGAGGCAAAAACTGCAACAGAAGTACGTGATCTAGCTATGTCATATTTTCAAAATATTGATTTAGCTATCGAGAGTGGTGATTGGGCTAAAGCTAATGAGTCGCTTACTAACATTTCAAAATTTCAAAAATTTTATGGTGCTGCTGTTATTTTAAGTGATCAAAAAGTAGAGGTAGAGATACTCTATAATGAGATAAATATTTTTGAGATGTTATGGCCACTGTTTTTTATTGTAGGTTTTGTACTTTTGATCTTATCTTTTATAAAAATTGTAAAACCATCATTTAAGTTAGATGCTTATTCAAAAGCATCGTTTATTCTTCTAGGACTATTCTTTATAGCTCAAACTTTTGGTTTAGCTTTAAGATGGTATATCTCAGGACATGCACCTTGGTCAGATGGTTATGAGTCTATGGTATATATAGCTTGGGCAACAGTTTTAGCAGGTTTTATATTCTCTAAGAACTCACCGATCACGCTAGCAGCAACTTCGATCTTAGCTGGACTTATTTTATTTGTTGCTCACCTAAACTGGATGAATCCACAAGTTACAAATCTTGTTCCTGTTCTACAGTCATACTGGTTAAGCATACATGTTTCAATGATCACAGCATCTTACGGTTTCTTAGGTCTTGGGGCACTCTTAGGGTTTATTACACTTATACTATTTATTATGCTTAATGACTCAAACAAAGATCGTATTTCACTCTCTATTAAAGAGCTAAATGCAATTAATGAAATGGGCTTAATGATAGGGCTTGCAATGCTTACTGTAGGTAACTTCTTAGGTGGTGTTTGGGCAAATGAGAGTTGGGGACGTTACTGGGGTTGGGATCCAAAAGAGACTTGGGCTTTAGTTACTATTTTAGTATATGCGATTGTAATGCACTTTAGGTTTATAAAAGAGTTAAGTGGGCAGTTTGCTTATGCAGTCTCTTCACTTTTAGCATTTACTTCAGTAATTATGACCTATTTTGGAGTGAATTATTATTTAGCTGGAATGCACTCTTATGCAAAAGGCGATCCTGTTCCTATTCCTGATTTTGTCCCTATTACATATATAATAATATTTATTATTATTGCACTAGCGTATAGAAAAAGAGATCTCTTAAAAGGTTAGGTTAAGTATGTTTAAAATGTCACTTACAAAAAGATATATTCCAGCAGTTGCTTTAATAGCTCTTTTTGTAATTATTACACATCTCTTAAATACACAAACCATTAACTCAAATAAAGAGTATGCCAAAATAATTAATATTAGTGGTGAGCAAAGAATGCTATCGCAACGATTAATTATTTTAGGTATGGAGTATACTTCTACACATACTAAAGAGAGTAAGTATAAATTACTAAATACTATAGTTAAACTTGAAGAAAACCATAAATATTTACTTACCAAAAAACTTACCAAAAAAATAACTCATATTTACGAAATAGAGAACTTAAACAGTGAGCTAAATAACTATATACTTAACTTTAAAAAATTAATCTCAACAGATGAAACTACCTACCTAGAAACAGCAACTAAAAATTCTTATAAACTACTGCTAAAATTAAATAGTATTGTTCAAGAGTATGAAATATATGCATCATCTCAACTAGAAAAAATGTCAGAATATGAGGCATATTTAACTTTACTTACACTGTTTGTTATAGTAGTTGAAATTCTATTGATTTTTAGACCAACTGCCATACAAATTGAGCAAAATAAAAAACTTATTGAAGAAAAAGAAGAGTATGAAAGTGCAGTTATCGAGTCAAATAATAATGCAATTATCGCAATTGACTGGACCTCTAAAATTACAACTTATAACAAAAAAGCAGAAGAGTTGTTTGGTTGGAGTAAAGATGAGATGTTAGGTAAAAGGTATTTACTAAATATTGTTCCACCTAAATATAAAAGTGCTCATGAGGAAGCTTCTAAAAAGTATCTTAATAGTGGTGTAAGTTGCGGAGTTTTAGGGCGTGGGCATGAACTAGAGGCTATTAAAAAAGATGGAACAATATTTCCTATTTATATTACATTTGGTAATGTAGAGTATAAACCACAAAATGCTATAGTTATTGCAAGTATGTATGATTTAACAGATAAAAAAAATAGTGAAAATGAGTTAACAGATCTGAATGAAAATCTTGAAGAGAAAGTAAAAGTACAAACACTAGAATTAATGAATAATCTTGATATTATGAGTCAACATATTATATACTCAAAGACAGATGTACATGGTATTATAACTGAAGTAAGTAAAGCATTTTGTGAAATTTCTGGATACACAGAAGGTGAGTTGATAGGTAAAAGTCACAATATATTACGACATCCTGATATGCCAGCATCAATATTTAAGGGTTTATGGAAGAGTATAAAGTCAAATAAAGAGTGGAATGGTGAAGTGAAAAATCTTAAAAAAGATGGAAGTTATTATTGGGTAAATGCAAGTATTCTTCCGGAATTTAACAATGAAGCAGAGTTAAAAGGTTATGTTGCAATAAGGCAAGATATTACTGCGCAAAAAGATCATGAACAACAGACATTAAAACTTATAGAGTCTGAAAAAATGGCTTCTATGGGAGAGATGATAGGAAATATAGCTCATCAATGGCGACAACCATTAAATGCAATTAGCATGACTGCAACAAATCTTCAAATGGATATTGTTATGGATGATGTTAATAGAGATGAGTTTGCTAAAGAGCTAGAATTGATAGGTAGTTATGCTCAACACCTTTCACAGACAATAGATATTTTTAGAGACTTTATAAAGGGAGAAAAAAAATATAAAGAACTTGTTATTCAAGATGAGATAAAACAAGCACTCTCAATATCTTCCTCTACACTCTCAAATGCACAAATTACTCTTATAGATAACATTGATTATAAGAATGATATTAAACTTACTATGACATCAGGAGAACTTCCCCAAGTTATAATAAACATTATTACCAATGCTATGGATGCTCTGTTAGATAACAATATTTTAAATGCAAAAATAGAGATAAATTTAATTAAAATAGATAATAGAGCAGTAATAACTATAGAAGATAATGCTGGTGGGATACCTGAAAGTATTTTACCTAAAATATTTGAGCCATACTTTACAACAAAACATAAGAATGATGGAACAGGCTTAGGCCTGCACATGAGTTACCAAATTATTAACAATAGTCTAAACGGTAAATTATATGCACTTAACACGTCTAAAGGTGCAAAATTCGTAATTGAGTTAGATTTAGATAACTAATGTCAAGTGAATTTCGTTATAATTAAGTATAAAATTTGAAATATGGAGTTGAATTATGAAACATATGTCAATAGCTAGTAAAGTACATACTCCTCTTATTGGGGCAATCTTAATAGGGTTTAGTGTAATATTATTTAATTATTTCGGCTCTATTGAAGAGATAGAAAAAAAAGTTTTTGAAACTCAAACTGAAGTATTGCGTGACTATTTTAATACTGCAATGAGCTCAAAAGAGGCTGTAGGTATTACTAACGCACTTAATATTGCTGATAACTATTATGTACTTAATTCATTAAAATCTAATGATCGTGAAATTGCTATAAAAGGTTTGGGTGAACTCTCTCAAACGTATAAAAATAATACAAATTATAAAAATATAAAAATTCATGTGCATGATGCAAATGTACATAGTTTTCTACGTGCATGGAAGCCTAAAAAATTTGGAGATGATTTAAAAGGTTTTCGTCATACTATAAATGAAGTTAAAAAAACTAAAAAGCCATTAGTAGCTATTGAGCTAGGACGTGCTGGTTTAGTACTTCGTGGTGTTGCTCCTATTAATTTTGAAGGAGAGTATTTAGGTAGTGTAGAGTTTATGCAAGGTCTTAACTCTATAATTAAAAATGGACGTAAACATAATATAGATGTAGCAATTTATATGAAAAATGAGTATCTAAGTGTAGCAACTCTTATTAAAGAAGGTCCAAAACTTCAAGAGTATACTTTGGCAGTTAAAGAATCTGTTATATCTAAAGAATTTGCTAATAATATGAAACAAATTGATATGTTAAATACTAAAGAAGGACAAGTAGTTGGAAATTATTTTGTTCTGTCTATCCCTATTAAAGACTTTAGTGGGAGTGTGGTAGCTTACGCTTTAGTTGGTGAAAAAATGTCAGTTGTAGAAGGTGCTATTGTTAGTTCAAAAGACTCACTAATTACACAAATAATTATTATGAGTATTATGGACTTAGTAATTTTATTTATTTTGCTATTTATTTTGCAAAAGGCCGTTATAACACCTATTAAAAAATTAAATGATGTTGTACAAGAGTTGTCTAGTGGTGATGCTGACCTTTCAAAAAGGTTAAATGTGAAGTATGATGATGAGATAGGTGATGCTGCAAAGAGTTTTAATATTTTTATAGAAAAAGTTGAAGGAATAGCTAATGCAGTAGAGCAAAAAGCTATTGAAGCAAATGAAGCTAAGTCCTCAGCAGAGCAATTGGTTAAGAAAAATGAACAGTTTATAGAACTGCTTGAATTGATGTTGAATGGTGCAATTGATAATTCAACAGAATTAAGAAATAGTATGCTGACTAATATGAGTAATGTTAAAGATGTAAATTCACTTAATACTGAAACAGGGGAAGTAATTTTAAATGTCACATCTAGCACAGATGATATTATAAATACTATTGGTTTTATTACTGAGATGGTAAGTAGTTCAAGAGAGTCAACTTCTCAACTAGGTTCTAATGTTGAAGAGATCTATAGTGTTATAAGCCTTATTAAAGATATTTCAGACCAAACTAACTTACTAGCACTTAATGCTGCGATCGAAGCTGCACGTGCAGGTGAACATGGACGTGGATTTGCTGTTGTTGCTGATGAGGTAAGAAAATTAGCAGAACGTACTCAAAAAGCTACTTCTGAAGTTGAAGCCAACATATCTATATTAAAACAAAACTCTATAGACATTTCAGAAAACAGTGTAAAAATTGATGAATATACTCAAGAATCATCCAACAAGCTAGATGAGTTTAAAGTAATACTAAGTGAATTAGTCTCTAATATAGATAAAATTCGAGATGAGAGTGAACTTGTTGAACATGAACTATTTGCTAATGTAGCTAAGATAGAACATATGATGTTTAAAAATAGTGCTTATCAACATGCATTAAATAGTAAAACAAATGATAAGTTTGATTCTCATACTGAGTGTAACCTTGGTAAATGGTATGCAACAGATGGAAAAGATATGTTCGGTACTAGCTCCTCTTATGGTGAATTATTGGCACCACATAAAGATGTACATGAGAAAGTTAAAAGTGTAATGAGTTTAATAGGTGATACTACTAAGGATAACTCTTTAGAAGTAGTAGCGTCATTTAAAGATGTTGAGAGTTCATCAGCTAAATTATTTACAATTTTAAATACTCTCTCACATGAAACAAACAATCAAAAATAGAGAGAATTAATGACATTTGAACCATATCCATTTGAAAAATTAACAACTTTGCTAGATGGTATTGAGCCCAATAGTAAGTATACGCCTATTGCACTGACTATAGGTGAACCACAATTTGAAACGCCAGCTTTTATACAAGATGAGTTGAAAAACTCATCTGCCCTTTTGAATAAGTACCCTAAAACTGCTGGTGAAGTTTATTTAAAAGAGTCAATGAAAAACTTTTTTGATAAGCGTTTTAATATTGAGCTTAAAAATAGTGAAATAATTCCTACTTTTGGAACTAGAGAAGTACTATTTAATTTTCCACAATTCGCTCTTTTTGAAAAAAGTGATCCTGTTATGGCTTTTACTAATCCTTTTTATCAGATCTATGAAGGAAGTGCGATCGCAAGTCGTGCTAAAATGCACTTTTTAAATCTAAATGAGAGTAATGCTTTTAAACCTGAGTTAAATGAAGAAGTTTTAAAAGAGTGTGACCTTGTAATTTTAAACTTTCCAAATAATCCAACAGCATCTGTTTTAAGTGTTGAAGAGTTAAGTGTATGGGTTGAAATGGCACTTAAACATGACTTTATACTTCTAAACGATGAGTGTTATAGCGAAATTTATACAGACATTCCACCACCTTCACTTTTAGAAGCTTCTAAAAAAGTAGGAAATGATAACTTTAAAAATATGTTAGTTATTAACTCGATCTCTAAGCGTTCATCTGCACCAGGTCTGAGATCAGGTTTTATTGCAGGTGATGAAAATATTTTAAAAGCTTATATAAAATATAGAACTTATATAGGTTGTGCTTCACCACTACCTCTACAAAAAGCAAGTTCAGTTGCATGGAGCGATGAAGTTCATGTCGAAGCTTCACGAAAAGTGTATGCTGAAAATTTTAAAATTGCACAAAAAATACTAGGTTTCGAAATGCCAAAAGCGACTTTTTATATATGGCTAAAAGTAACAGATGCACTAGAATTTACAAAAAATCTATATAAAGAGTACAATGTAAAAGTATTACCAGGAGAATTTTTGGCAAGAGATAATGAGAGTGGAGAAAACCCAGGTAAAGACTATATTCGAATAGCTTTAGTTGAAACTCCAAAAAAAGTTGAAGAAGCACTAATTAGAGTTAAAAAGGCGATGAAATAGATGGAAATTTTAAAACAAAAAATACTTATGGCACATGAAAATGGTGATATAGCAACTCTCTTTACTTTAGAAGATGAAGTTGAAGAAAAACTAGATGAAAAGTTACAGTCTGCATATTATAAAAATATTTTAGACCTGGCTATGGAAAAGTTAACAGATGCTATGGAAAAAGAGCGAAAAATGACTCTTGATAATGTTCAAGATGTAGCTACTATACGGGCTCTTTATGAGTATGCATTAGAGCACTACAGTGCAGGACAACTAAATGATTCAGTAGCACTTTTTGAAATTTTAGCAGGTCTATGTGAAGATGGAAATTTTTCTTCTTCTTTACAAATTCATCATAAGTGTGTTGAAGCTAGAATGGACTTTAATGACTTTATTAGTGATGTTGCTGATTTAGAAGCTACTCAAAAAAGTGGAACTTTTTATATTAGTGAATTTAAGGCATAGTTTTTGCTTTGTTCTAACTAACAAAGATAAAGAGGCTATTTAATGAAGTTACATTTTATTGGTATTGGTGGGATCGGAATTTCTGGTCTTGCAAAGTACATGAACTTTAAAGGGCACTGTGTAAGTGGATCCGACATAGGTAAAAGCCTAATTACGCAGAATTTAGAAAAACTAGGTATGAGAGTTAGTGTGCCACATGATTCATGTGCTATTAGTGATCAAGAGTTAGTTATACACTCTGCGATCATAAGACCTGATAATCCAGAAATTATGGAAGCAAAAAATAGAAAAATAGAAGTACAAGCACGTCGTGAAGCACTTCCTTTTATATTAAAAGATGAAAAAGTTTACTCTGTTGCAGGTGCACATGGTAAGAGCACAACTACAGCAATTTTAAGTGCGATCATGGAAGGTAATGCGATCATAGGAGCAGAGGCAAAAGAGTTTGGCTCAAACGTGCGTTATGATGAAAGTTCAACTACTATGATTTTTGAAGCAGATGAGAGTGATGGAAGTTTTTTAAACTCTAACCCATACTGTGCGATCGTAATTAATGCAGAACCCGAACATATGGAGTACTACGACTATAATTATGAACGTTTTTATGACTCTTATAGACAGTTTATTCAGATGGCAAAAATTCGTGTTATTAATGCGGAAGATCCATTTTTAGAGACTATTGAGGGTGAAGCTATTAGACTTTACCCAAGTAAAGATATAAGAAATATTAAGTATGTTTTAATAGATGAAGAGCCACATACTCGCTTTAATTTAAAAGGTTTAGGAGAGTTTGATGTTTGGGGTTTAGGTGCACATATAGCACTTGATGCATCTTTAGCAATTCTTGCAGCTTCTGAGTCTATGGCAGTTGAAACTATACGCGAAAAACTTTTAAATTTTAAAGGTATTAAAAAACGTTTTGACATAATTAATAAACATAAAAATTCTGTAATGATAGATGACTATGGTCATCATCCAACGGAGATACGTGCTACTTTGGAGTCAGTTAAAGAGTATGCTAAACTTAAGGGTTATAATAAAATTACAGCAATTTGGCAACCACACAAATACTCTCGTACTATAGATAATTTAGAAGAGTTTATAAACTGTTTTGAAGGAGCTGCTGAATTGGTAATTTTACCAGTTTGGTCTGCAGGAGAATCTAAAAAAGAGATCAACTTTACAAAAGAGTTTGCACGTTATAACTTAATGATGGCAGACAAAGTAAAGCGTGCGAATAACACTTTAGAAGTAGTTAAAGACTCTAAAGTTCTTAAAACATTAGATGATGGTTTAATAGTAAGTTTTGGGGCAGGGGATATTACAAAGCAAATGAGGGGTATCAGTTGAGTTATATTTTGGGAGTTGCTGTATTAGTTATATTTTTTGTAGTATTGCACTATTTTACAGAGTTTGAAAAAGAAGAAAAGATTAAAATAACTGTTGCTTTGGCAGTTATTATAGGTTCAGGTATAGCTTATAACAGTTATACATACGCTCAAAGAGCACATATTACTAAAGTAGAACTACAATACGCACAAAACAGAACATTTGAATGTTCTGGAGTAGAGATAAATAATAAAACTTTTTCATATAGTGTTGGAACACAAGTTTTTATAGGCAAAAAAAATACACCAAACTTTGAGAGAATGATTCCCATCTCAGAGTGCAAATAAAATAAGGTAAAAAATGAAATTACTACTTTCTATACTATTACTATTCTCGTTATCTTTCTCAGATGATATTTATGAAGCTGATGTAACAGCAGAAGAAGCATACGAAATGCAAAAAAAAGGTGAAGCTATTATAGTTGATGTTAGAACACCTATTGAGTTTATTTACATAGGGCACGGTGAAGGTTTTATAAATATTCCTTCATTTGAGTGGTCTTATATACCGAAGAAATTAAGTACTCGAATAAAAAGTGCTCAATTTGAAATTAAAAACTCTAAAGTAAAAGATCATAAAAGTATTATGAAACTTTATAAAGAGAAAGAAAAAATGAATAAGAAATTTATTCCTGAAGTTATGGAAGCCATGAAAGCTAATAATGTAACAAAAGTTATTTTAGTATGTAGAAGTGGTCCAAGATCAAAAGCAAGTGCTAATATGCTAGCTTCTAACGGTATAGAAGCATATAACTTAGAAGATGGTTATATATTTGGCTGGAAAGAGACAGAGCTTCCGCAAGGTGGAGAGTAGGTCGTAATTTAAATCACATTATTTCTCATACTTGTAGCTTAAATATTACAATAGTATAAAAACATAGTATATATTATTTTATATTTGATATACTATATCACTATCTTATACGTAAAGGTGTGATGTGATTAATTTAGAATCTTTTTTTGTAACAAAAGAGTTTATCTCTTCGAATGGCACCTCTATTGACTCTTTTGAAAACAGTGTACTAGAGATAGAACATATTTTCATGACACATTTAAACTATAAATTTATTCCAGACCTTATTACCCTTGTTGCTACATACTACTCCAAAAGTGAAGTTTCATTAAATTTATATGCAACTTCACAAGTTATTTCAATGATAAAAACAAATATTTTTAATGATAAGATTGCACCTGATTATTCTCAAATAGAACTCTCAAACTCATCAAATCAAACGGTCGTATTTCATGAACTAGAGTATGAATGTTCAGTTGAAGTAGAAGACGTAGAAGTAATGGCGGTTAGAAACCATCTTGTTAAAGGTGGTTGTGAGTATGAATTAAATAGTCATGGAAATAAATATGACTATAATATCGCTTTTTTTAACGGTACCAAATATGTTACTATTGATAATTTAGAAGTAACCAACAAAGAAGTGAATTCTACACCATCGATAAGTGTAGAGATTCAAAATACCCTTCTTGAAGTAGAGATAGACAATGTTAATAAACTTGTTAAAAAACAGGCTAATCATATTGAAAGACTAAGTGAAATTGGTATTGCCTTATCTTCTGAGAGGGACTTAGATAAACTTTTGGGAAGAATTTTAGAACAAGCTAAAATATTTACTTCATCAGATGCAGGAACACTATATTTAATGAGTGAAGATAAAAAAACATTACAGTTTAAAGTTGTTGAAACAGATTCATTAAATATAAAAATGGGTGGTTCAAACGCTGAAATAACTTGGCCTCCATTACAATTATACAAAGAAGATGGTAAACCAAATCGTGAAATGGTAGCAGCACTTTGTGCTATAGATAATGTCATAATTAATATAGCTGACGTATACACAGAGAGTGGTTTTAATTTTGCTGGAACTAAGGCTTTTGATGAAAGTACTGGATATAGATCAATGTCTATGTTAGTACTTCCTTTAAAAGATAATGAGGGTAAAGTTATAGGTGTTTGTCAACTAATTAATAAAAAAGATAAAGATGATGAAACTATACACTATGAAAAGCAAGAAGAAACAGCAATACAACCACTTGCTTCTCAAGCCTCTATCGCTATTAACAATGTTAAACTTGTAGACTCTTTAGAAGACTTATTAGCTTCACTAGAGCAAAAAGTCGTAGAGAGAACAGTTGATTTACAAGAGGCGAATAAAGAGGTAGCTGAAGCACATGAGCATATTAGAGATTCTATAGAATATGCTTCACTTATTCAAGGTGCTCTTATACCTGACCATATAACTTTTGGAAATTATTTCAAAGACTATTTTGTTTTTTGGCATCCAAAAGATACCGTAGGTGGAGATATATATCTTTTTAATGAACTTAGACATGAAGATGAGTGTTTACTATTTTTTATAGACTGTACAGGACATGGTGTACCAGGAGCTTTTGTAACTATGATCGTAAAAGCTGTTGAGCGAGAGATCATTTTAAAAATAACTGATGACCCTGATATGGATGTAAGTCCAGCTTGGATCATGGGTTATTTTAATAGAACAATGAAAGAACTACTTCGTCAAACAAGTAAAGAGAGTGTCTCCAATGCTGGTTGGGATGGTGGTATAATTTACTACAATAAAAAAGATCAAATACTAAAATTTGCAGGAGCTGAAACACCACTATTTTACATGGATCTTGATGGTGAATTAAAAACTGTAAAAGGTAATCGCTACTCTGTTGGATACAAAAAATGTGAAATGGACTATAAATATAAAGAGACAATATTAGAAGTCAAAGATGGCATGAAATTTTACTGTACTACAGATGGTTATTTAGATCAAAATGGTGGAGAAAAAGACTTTCCATTTGGAAAAAAAAGATTTACTAATATTATAAAAGAGTATCATAAAGATGCTATGGCAGATCAACAAGAAGTGCTTTTATATAAGATGGCTGAATATGAAGAGATGATAGAAAACAATGATCGTAATGATGACATGACTGTAATTGGCTTTGAAATAGGTAGCCCTAGAAATTTAATTTAATACTAAATGTACAGTAGTGAAATTAAAGCTTTAAAAAAATCTGAACGTTTTAGAGAGCGCATAATTTATGAAGATACTGTTATTGACCTTGCCTCTAATGATTATTTAGGTTTATCTCACAACAAAGATATACTTGAAGAGACTACAAAAGAGCTACTAGAGTTAGACTCTCATGCACCAAAAGCCTCAATGTTAGTTAATGGCTACCATAAAATACACCAAAATTTTGAGAGAGCTTTATGTGAAATTAATGACTTTGAAGATGGAGTAGTTTTAGGTAGCGGTTTTAGTGCCAACATCGCTATGATCGAATCACTACTTAGGCGTGGTGACGAACTCTTTATAGATGAGAAATATCATGCTTCAGGCATATTAGCAACAAAACTAATAGATGCAAAAATAACATTTTTTTCTCATAATAGTGCAGGTGAGTTGGAACAACTTTTAAAAATTTCGCAAGCAAAGAGAAAAGTAGTAGCAGTTGAAGGCATCTACTCCATGGATGCAGATCTTTTAAACCCTAAAATAGTAGAAATTGCAAATGCATTTAATGCGTTGCTTATAGTTGATGAAGCTCACAGTAGTGGGGTAGTAGGTAAAAATTTAATGGGTGTTTTTGATCTTTATAATATAAAAATAAAACCCAACCATATCAAAATGGGAACTTTAGGAAAGGCTTATGGAAGTTTTGGAGGCTATATACTAGCTTCTAAGCATATTATAGAGTACCTTGTAAATAGAGCTAAACCTATAATTTATGCAACAGCACCTTCACTTTTTGACACGCTATTAGCACATAAGTCACTAGAGTTTATTTTAAAGAACAGAGATGAATTAAAAGAGGAGATCACTAAACGCCAAAATATAGTAAAAGATATTTTTGACCTTAAAATAGATGGACTTATTTTACCGATAGTTATTGAAAATAACAGTAAAGTAATGAGTATAAAAGAGAAACTTTTAGAAAAAAATATTTTAATAGGTGCGATCAGACAACCTACCGTAACTAAGCCTATTGTACGTCTTATCGCTAGACTTGGAATAGAAGAGAGCCTGTTTATTAACTCTTTAAGAAGTGTAAAATGTTTAATGTAGATAGACTCAAAATATCTACCAAAGATAAAAAATTAGTAGATATTAACTTTAGTGTTAAAAAATCTCTTGCCCTTGTTGGTCAAAGTGGAAGTGGAAAAAGTTTAACACTAAAAGCTCTTTTAAATCTTTTAGAGAGTTCCTTAAGTGTTGAGTTAAATATTCAAAGTGACTTTGAACTTATACGAGGAAAAAGTCTCTCTTTTGTACCACAAAACCCTTTTACAGCTTTATCTCCTCTAACTAAAATAAAAAAACAATTTTTTGTTAAAGAGAGTAGAGTAGAAGAGTTAATGAGAGCAGTTGAGTTAGATATAGCTCTACTTGAGAGGTTTCCATTAGAGCTCTCAGGTGGACAACTACAACGTGTTGTAATTGCGATCGCACTTAGTAATACCCCTGAATTACTACTTCTTGATGAACCTACAACAGCTTTAGATGCACCTCTACGAGAGATGATTGTAAAACTATTAAAATCTCTTCAAGAGCAGATGAAATTTAAAATTATTTTTGTAACACATGATATGAGTAGTGCTTCTGCTTTATGTGATGAGATTTGTGTTATACAAAATGGAGAAGTTAAAGAGTATGGCGAGATGAGAGATGTTATAATGTCACCCAAAAGTGAATATACAGCAGAGCTTATTAGTGCTAGTTTTGCAAATAGGGAGTTTAGAGAGTGAAAAAGTTTTTTTTAACTTTAGTTATTATTGTTTTTCTTTTCCCGTTTGGAGTAGTTGCATATTTTTTAACTCAGTTTGAATATGATACAAAAAAGCTTATAGATTATAAACCTCGTCTTAGTACACAAATCTTCGATCGTAATGGTAAAAAAATAGCAAATCTTTTTGAAAAAGAGCACCGTTATTATGCTACTTTTGATGAAATTCCTGCACGTCTTATAGAAGCACTGCTTGCGATCGAAGATACTGTATTCTTTGAGCATCCTGGTATAAATGTAGATGCGATCACAAGAGCTATTATTAAAGATATAAAAGCGGGTAAGTTAGTTGAAGGTGCGAGTACGATCACACAACAGTTGGTTAAAAATACTTTACTTACACGTGAAAAAAAATTCTCTAGAAAAATTAAAGAGCTTATATATGCACTTAAAATAGAGCGTGAACTTACAAAAGAAGAGATCTTAGAACGTTACTTGAATGAGATCTATTTGGGACATGGTTATTATGGTGTTAAAACTGCTGCAGATGGATATTTTCATAAAAAACTAAAAGATCTCTCTATTAAAGAGATGGCAATTTTAGTAGGTCTACCAAAAGCACCTAGTTTTTATGCTCCAACAAAAAATTATGAACTATCTTTAGGACGTGCAAATAGAGTTATTAAACGTATGTTTACACTCGGTTGGATCAGTGAAAAAACATATAAAAATGCACTAGCTGAAAAACCTATAGTTTATGATGATACATTAACTCAAAATAGAGCACCATTTATTGTAGATGAACTACTTCGTCAAATTCCAAAAGATATATTAAAAGATCTAAAAACTGGTGGTTACAAGATAGATACCACTATTGACATATCACTTCAAAGATCAGGTAAAAAAGCACTTATTGTAGCTTATAATGAAGCCATAAAAAGAGCTAATAAGGCTTATGAAAAAGGTGAAGATGCTAATGACACTAATATGAGTCAACTTAATGGTGCTTTAGTCTCAATAGACTCTAAAACTGGAGAAATATTAGCTCTAGTTGGTGGAATTGATTATAAAGAAAGTTCTTACAATAGAGCAACTATGGGAAAACGCCAACCTGGATCAGCATTTAAACCATTTTTATACCAAATTGCACTAGACCTTGGTTATTCGCCTGCAACAAAACTTGTAGATATTGCTAAAACATACTCTTATAAAAAAGATGGTGAGAAGATGATGTGGCAACCTAAAAATTATGAAAAAGATTATAAAGGTCTAATCACTTTACGTCAAGCTCTTGTACACTCTCGAAACTTAGCAACAATAAACTTAGTAACTGATATAGGTCTAAATACAATGATCAAAGAGCTAAGTAAATATGGTATAAAAGATCTTCCACATAACCTTTCATTATCTCTTGGAAGCATCTCTCTCTCGCCTTTAAAATTAGCAGAATATTACAGCTCATTTGCTAACAATGGTATGCAGTCAGAACTATATATGATCAAAGAGATCTCAAAGGGTGATACTTTGGTATTTGTAAGAGAACCAAAGCAAAAGTATATAACTTCAGTTTCACAAAACTTTTTACTTACCTCAATTTTACATGATGTAGTTGAGCATGGAACAGGACGTAGAGTTAGAGTCAAGGGGATCGATATAGCAGGAAAAACTGGTACTACAAATAAGTCTGTTGATGCTTGGTTTGCAGGTTATTCACCTACTATTACAACTATTGTTTGGTTTGGTAATGACGATAACACTCCAATGAGAAAAAAAGAGACAGGTGGACGTGTAGCAGGACCAGCTTTTAAATCATATTATAGTGACCTTATTCACCTATATCCAGAAGTTCAACGCAGGTTTAAAGTACCAGAAAATATTATTAAAATAACTGTAGATACAAAAGTTGAATATGCAACAGATATCTCTAAACCACCACTTGAAACAAGTGAAAGAGATGAAAAAGAAGAACTTCTTTTTTAAACTTGACATATAGTTAAAACACTTGCTATTATACTAACTTATTTTAATTATAAGGTTATTAATGAAAAAGTATATTTTTATAGTAGTAGGACTATTTATATTTATAAGTATTGCCAATGAGATTTATACTCAAGTAAATAAAAAAGATGCAAAATCAAAGAGGGTAGAGTGTCAAGAACACTCTACCATGTTTGAAAAAGTGGTAAATAAAGAACTTTTAAATACTTTACAAAAGAGTTTAAAAAGTGGTAGTGTTGATGTTGAAGTAACTGCTCAAAAATCAACTTATATGAAATCTAAACTTTTTGAATACGTAAAAGAGAGTGATATAAAAGATAATTTTTTAAAACTTGTAAACAAAAATAGAGATACTAAGGCTACTGCTAAAGTAGATATCTTAATTTATGAAAATGATAAAAAAGATCCAGGTAAAAAAACAGCTAAGTCAAAACTTTATGCAGGTTACTTGGTCCTAAGTTTTAATATACAAAGCACTCTTGTCTATAAAATACAGATAGATTTTATGGATGATAAAGGGCGCGATGTACAAAGAGTTTTAGAGTGTGCTCTAAACTCTGCTAAAACTATAAAGTAGCTTCTTTAGTTTTTTTATAGTATATAAAACCAATTACACTCAGTAGGGCAAAAATAATAAGTATTATATTAGATAGGTACTCTTTTATAAGTGCTTCATTTTCTCCGATCATAAAGCCAAGTACTACTAAAATGGCACTCCATATAGTACTTCCAAGTGCAGTATAAAGAGCAAATACTTTTAAATTCATACGTGATAGTCCTGCTGGTACAGATATTAACTGTCTTACACCAGGTATCAGTCTTCCAGTAAATGTAGAGATAGCACCATGCTTTGTAAAAAATTTTTCCATCTTTTCTAAAGTCTCTTCGGAAATTAAAATATATTTTCCATACTTTAGTAAAAAAGCACGTCCAACATAAAGAGCACTAAAATAGTTTATAAAAGCACCAAGAAGTGATCCACCTAGTGAGGCTATCATAATTAGCGACACACTCATTTCACCTTTTGAAGCTAAAAAACCAGCTGGTATTAAAACTATTTCACTTGGGAATGGTATAAATGAGCTCTCAATTGCCATAAGCAAGAAGATCCCCAAATATCCCATGTCAAAAATTAGATCGACTAACCACTCTGCTAAATCATGAATCATTTTGTAATATCCTTAATTATCTGTTTTATTATGTCCTTAGCACCATTTGGACTAATATATGAGCCTAAATTAGTGCTTTTTTGAGTTAGATCTTCATCTAGAATTGATAGTAATTTCTCTTCTAAATTTTCATTTTCACGCATCATCCAACCTAGGTTGTTATCAACAATAAATTTAGCATTGAAAAATTGATGATCACCAGCGGCGTAAGGGTATGGGACGAAAAAAGCAGGTAATTTAGCTGCACATAACTCCCAAAGTGTACTTGCACCTGAGCGAGAAACTGCTAAGTCACTTCTTTCAATTAGTTTTTCAAGTTCATTTGAAAAAGAGAATAGCTCTACTTCTATATGTAACTCTTTATAACTATTTTTTACTCTCTCATAATCACTCTTACCACATTGATGAATTATATTGATCTCTTTTTCGCTCAAAATAGGAGCTACTTTTAGAGCCAAATCATTTATAGCTTTTGCTCCTTGAGAACCACCTAGGAATATGATAGTAGTTATTTTTGATCGTACTCTAGAAGTTTTGAAAAGTTCTTCTTTAACAGGGTAAGACTTTAGTGCTGAATCACTTTCATAAGAGCTAAAAAAGCCAGAAGCAAAAGGCTTTAATATAGAATTTAGTCGTCCTATTTTTGCATTTTGCTCGTGAATATATAATTTTTTAAAAGCTAAAATAGAAGCAAATGAAGCAGGTGCAGCGGAGTAGCCACCCACACTAATTACTGCTTGAACTTTTTGTGATCTTAAAATAAAAAAAGATTTTAAAATAGCTTTTATAATGTTAAAAAGTGATCCAACCTTTGCTAATCCTTTTTTGTTTACTACACCAGAAGTATTTAAAAAGTATACATAAGAGAAGCTACTGTTCTCTTGAAACCAACTTCTGTCTTGACCATTTGTAGATCCTATAAAAATTGCTTCATGACCATCTTCTATTAAAGCATCAACTAAAGAAGAAGCAATAGCTAAATGACCTCCTGTACCACCACCCGTTATTATAAATTTCATAAATTCCTATCACTAATAATATTTTCTAAATATACCAAAAAAATTATTAATTAAAGTAATGATTTAAGCTATAATAGTGTAGAATTTTTGAAGGTTGTTAACATATGACCTAAAAATTGAATACTAAGGCTATTTATGAAAAAAATTGTTATATTATTAACTGCGCTTGTTATTACAGCATTCGCAGCAAGTGAGACAAAGTTTCCAGCTAATTGGAAAGAGTTTACTGTAGTAAATACTACTTTAGCTGATATTGGTGGTGCATTACCTGATTGTAGTGCAGATGTAAGTGCTTTTCCAGCAATTTATCAAGAGACAATTGCAACTTATTGTGCAGTTAAACCAGGTGGACCGGGTGCTGTTGAAATTATAGTTAGTGATGTAGTTGCTTATACTAAAAGAGATGGAAAAACTCCAAATGGTGTAGTTGAAATTTTACACCTTAAAGATCTTAAGTTACTATTTGTAACAGAATGGATTGCTGGAAAGCCTATGTATGGAATCTTTACAGAAGATGGTACTGACGCCGCTAATGCAGTAGGTACAGGACTTAATCCTCAAGATTGTCGTACATGTCATACAGGTTATGAAGCATTTTGTATTAACGGTCAATGTGGTAAAAAAACTAAATAATAAAATTTTCAAAGATAGGTGTTATAAATATGCAAAACCAAAGTTCTATAGTAAATAAAGTTTCATTAATTATAACACTCTTATCTATCCTTTTTGCACTTTGGATAGGCTTTTTAGTCTATTCAGTACAGTACGAAAGTGAAGAAAAAAGTATTATTAATAGTGCAAAAGCAGGATTTTCTGCAATGGTTCCTATAAGTGAAAATGCAGTCTCTGGTGGAAACATTATGAAGCTTAAAAGTAAAGATACAAGAGCCATTGCAAAAAATACTGGAGCACTATTTATAGATGTTACTGGTATGAGTAACAAAATGCCAAAATCTATGTTCGCACCAGAACAACCTCCTAAAAGAATATCTTTTGTGTTTAATAACTCCAAAATTCCAAAAACACAGTTAGCTAATTTACTGAAAAAAATCAAAAAATCAAAAAAATCTCATCTATTAGAAGGTAGCTTTTTACTTGTTAAAGAGAGACTTAAAATAAATAATGGTGGGGTAGTAATAGGTATTTTTGATGCTAGTGCAATGAATGAACTGACTTCATCAATCATGAAAATTATTTTAATTAAAGTTGTACCAGCTTTTATAGTTTTTATAATTATTTTAATTTTAGTACTTAAAAAGTCACTTGCACCACTTAAAAAGTTTCAAGAGGGACTTTTAGAGTTCTTTAGATACTTAAATAAAGAGAGTGAAAGTGTACCTTCTATTTACATTGATTCAAGTGATGAAATAGGTGCAATGGCAAAAATTGTTAATGACAATATTTTAAAAGCTAAAGATGCGCTAGAACAAGAAAAAGAGTTAATTAAACAGACCTCCGAAGTTATTGCTCAAGTTAGTAGTGGTCATTTAACTTATAGAGTTAATGCATCTTCTGCTAATCCAGCTCTTAATGAATTAAAACATCTTTTAAATGAGATGTTAGATAAGCTAGAGGAGCAAATAGGCTCTGATATTAATAAAATAAATAATCTATTTGCAGAACTTGCACAAATGAAATTTGGTTCTACAATTCCAAATGCAAAAGGTAATATAGAAAAAATTGCTAATACTATTTCATTAGAGTCAGCATCTATTGTAAGTGAAGTCTCTAAAGTTTTAGCACAACTTAGTTTAGGAGACTTAACCGTAGAGATAGTAAATGATTATAGCGGTGATTTTGGTTCTATTAAAGAGTCTATAAATACTCTTTCAAGATCCCTATCAGAAATATTAGAAGTGATAAACTCTAATGCTTCACAGATGCAAGTAGTTGCATCTGAAGTTAATCAAGCAAGTCTATCTTTAGCAAACTCTGCAACAGAACAAGCAGCTTCACTAGAGCAAACAGCAGCCTCTATATCTCAAATAAGTGAAAGCATTAGTGAAAATGCTAAAGATGCAAGTAGTACTAATATTATGGCAACTGAGGCCGCAAGTTTAGCAAACAATGGTGGCAAAGCAGTTGAAGAGACAGTTGAAGCTATGGGTGAGATCGCTAATAGAATTCAAATTATTGAAGATATTGTTTATCAAACAAATCTTTTAGCACTTAATGCTGCTATTGAAGCTGCTCGAGCGGGTGAACATGGAAAAGGTTTTGCTGTAGTTGCGGCTGAAGTTAGAAAACTTGCTTTAAGAAGTCAAGTAGCAGCCTCAGAAATATCAAAAATCACAAAAGAGAGTGTGAAAATTTCTAAAGGTGCAGGTACTTTAATAGATAATGTAGTACCTAAAATTTCACAAACAGCTAACTTAATTCAAAATATTTCCAATGCGTCACAAGAACAAGATGGACGAATTTCACAGATAAACCAAGCTATGAATGAATTAGATAGTACAACACAGTCAAATGCACTCTCATCTGAGAAATTAACAAGTACAAGTGAAGAGTTAGATTCTCAAGTAAACTCTCTTGTTAATGCAATAGCATATTTTAAAATTAATGAGCATGATGAGTTAGGTAAGTTTAATTCTAGTATAAAAAAAGTTGACACTCCTAATAGCGGAATAAATGTTACAAATGCAGAAAAAGCTTTAGAAAGTGATATAGATCTTAGTAAGTTTGATACTTATAAAAAGGTATAGTGATATAATTATTTAAAATATTATATTAAAGAGTAGGGCTTGTTATGAATCTTTCTATACAAAATAAGTTTATAATAGGTTTTGTGATAATTACATCACTTTTTGCTTTTTTTATTGGTCTTAGTTTTTTAGATTACGACAAAGAACATGGTAAAAATGGTGCTATTGAAGTTGCTAAAACTGCAGTAAGTCCACTTAGTTCTATTGCTGAAACAGCGGTTAGTGGTGCGAATATAATGAAGCTAAAAAGTAACGATGTAAAAGCTATTATAAAAGCCTCTAATGCTTTTTATGTTGATGTAAATGGTATGAGTAATATAATACCAAAGTCTATGTTTGCTCCAGAACAACCTCCCAAACAAATTCACTTTAATTTTTTAAATGAAAAAAAAATAACTAAAGATGAAGTTAAAACTCTTTTAGTTGGACTTACTAGTTCAACTACAGGTTATTTTATAAATGAAAAATATTTAATTTTAAAACAAAAATTAAATGTAAAAAATGGTGGAAATATAGTTGCAGTTTTTGACGCTTCTAAAATCAACTCTATACAGAGTGAAGTTACAATGCTTATTTTAAAAATTATTATTCCATTGATGACTCTTAGTGTAATTGCGATATATTTTTTAGTTAAATATTTATTTAAAGATCTAAATAGTATTTCCAGGGCACTTAAAGATGATATAAACGATCTTAGTAAAACATTGAATGTAGATAGTAGAGATGAGATAGGTGAAATAGCATACAACTTAAATAACTTTTTTGCAAATTTAGATGGAATTATATTGAAGATCAAAGAGTTAGGAGCTAAAAATATTTCACAGTCATCAGTTTTAAATGGTGTATCACAAACTATACAAGAACAAATAACAAATCAGAACTCTATCATCTCTAAAACTGCTAGCGACGGAATTACAGTTAAAAATAGATTATCAAATATGGTCGAAGACGCTCTTAAATCACAAGAAGATGTAAAATCTTTACAAAATAATATAGATAATGCTAGAGATAAAATTAGTTCAATGCAAGATATAATAATATCTTCAAATGAGCAAGAGCTACAGATGAGTGAAAAGTTAAACTCTTTAAGTACAGAAGCTACACAAGTAAATGATATTTTAAGTGTTATTAGCGACATTGCCGATCAGACAAACTTACTAGCTCTAAATGCTGCTATAGAAGCTGCACGAGCAGGTGAACATGGGCGAGGCTTTGCTGTTGTTGCAGATGAAGTTCGTAAACTAGCTGAGAGAACACAAAAAAGTCTTTCTGAGATTAAAGCAACTATAAACGTTATGGTAGAAGCAATAGCAAATGTTAATGAAGATATGCAAGTTACACTGCATAATGTAGAGTTATTAGAGAACTCTTCCTCGGAGGTGACAATAGAGATAGATAATATATCTGCAGTGATGCAACATTCTGTCGAAGCTACAAAAGAGTCAGTTGAAACATCTCGTTCACTTTCAGAGCAAGTAGAAAAAATAATAGTAGATATCGAACATATACATAAAGTTTCTCAAGACAGCTCACAAGAGGTTGAAAAAATTGTAGATATTTCACACTCATTTCAAAATCAAGCTAAAAACTTAAATGATGAGATCTCTATATTTAAAACTTGATATAATCTTTTTTCAATCAAAGGATTATTTTGCAAACACTAACAGTCTCATCACTTAATGAGCAGATCAAAAACCTTCTAGAGACTACTTTTGTTAGAGTATTTGTTGAAGGTGAAATTTCAAGAATAACTTATCACAACAGTGGACATATTTACTTTAGTTTAAAAGATTCTAGTTCAGCTATAAAAGGTGTAATGTTCAGAGGTAATGCAACTAAGTTACGTTTTCGCTTAGAAGAGGGTCTTAAAGTTATCGTTGATGGTGCTATTTCTTTATATAAACCTCGTGGTGAGTACCAACTTAACTGTTTTAACATAGATCCTGCAGGACATGGTGCTTTAGCTCTAGCGTATGAGCAGTTAAAGTCTAAGTTATATGATCAAGGTTATTTTAATAATAAAAAAATTATTCCTAAGTTTGCTAAAAGCATAGCTCTTATAACTTCAGCAACAAGTGCAGCACTACAAGATATGTTAAGAGTTGCAACTGAGCGTTATCCATTAGTTAAAATAGTAGTTTATGACTCATTAGTGCAAGGTGCAAATGCTAAATTTGAGATAAGTCAAAATATAGCTCTCGCAGATACTAAAGGGCATGATATAATTGTTGTAGGTCGTGGAGGCGGTAGCTTAGAAGATCTTTGGGCATTTAATGAAGAGATCGTAGCCGACGCTATTTTTAATGCTGTAACACCAATAGTGTCTGCAGTAGGACATGAGATAGACTTTTTAATAAGTGATGAAGTAGCAGACTTGAGAGCACCTACACCATCAGCTGCAATGCAGATGATTTTACCCGATAAAAATGAGCTATTAATGATGATAGACTCTCAACGGGATCATTTCAGTAGTTTAATAAGTCAAAAACTTTCTCTAAAAAAAGAGCAACTTAGCTCTATTACCAACCTTTTTAAAGCAAACTCAATTGATCAGAAAATAAGTTTAAAGTTAGAAGAAGTTTCACGCTTAAAAACAAGTTTATCTCAAACTATAAACTTTGTTCTTGAGAGAAAGCGATTGCAACTAGAAGAGCAACAAAGAATTTTTAAACTTAACCACCCTAGTACAAAAATAAAAAAAGGTTTTGTTCAAATTTCTCAAAACTCAAAAACTATTGAGCTAGAAAAATTAGCTCTGAATGATGAGTTTAAAATAATGGATGAGAAGCTAATAGTAACATCAAAAGTAATTAAAAAAGAGGCTATTAAGTGAGTTGTATTAAATATATAACAAAAAATAAAAACTCTAAACTACCAAGTGGCAAAGCTGACTTTTTATTAGCAGCTAGTGTAACTAAAACATGTGAAATAGAAGGAATTACACAAGCAGGTATTCCTGGACTGATTCCACTTACACCTACACTTGACGCTGAGTTTATATCAACAGGTAAAGTATTTTCACTTGAGAATATAGCTGAAACTCCAAAAGGTGTACCAACACCAGCACTTATAACAAGAGCAGTTACACAACTAAAAAGTTTTAATACCATCAAAATTTTAGATCTAGGTATGAGTGTGAAACCAAAAGAGTCTAATTTAATAGACTTTGGTATTAAACCATCACAAAATATAGCCAATGGTTCAAAAATAGACGCAAAAGAGATCTTTAACAAAGCTCGTGAGTATGCAAGAGGTTACAAGTTAGAAGCTGATTATATTATACTAGGTGAGAGTACACCAGCAGGAACAACTACAGCTACTGCAACTGCGATCGCACTTGGTTATGAGTGTAAAGATGCTTTCTCTTCCTCTTTTAAAAACAATCCACTGAATATAAAAGAAGAGGTAGTCAAAAAAGCTCTTTTAAATATAGATGAAAATATGAGTAGCTTTGATAAGCTTTCAATACTAAGTGATAATATGCTTATTTTTACAGCCGGTTTTTTAATTGAGTTTTCTCAAAAAGCGAAAGTAGTTTTAGGTGGTGGAACGCAGCTGGCAGCTGCTCTTTTAGTAGCAGATACATTAGCTAAAGAGTTGAATTTAAATATAAATAGTGAAAATATAACCTTAGCCACTACAACATGGGTCGCTAATGATGAGAACTCAAATATAGAAAGACTACTAAATCAACTATCATTTAAAATTAATGCAGTTTATGCAGAGTTTAGTTTTAAGAGCGCAAACATACCTATTTTAAAACTCTACGATCAAGGTGAAGCAAAAGAGGGCGTAGGAGCAGGAAGTGCAATTTTCTACGCCTACTTAAATAACTTAAGCAACGAAGATATTCTTAGAGAAGTTGAGAGCTTAATGGTTTAATACTATTTCTGAACTCCAAAAACACCATCAACTCTACCCGCATCACTACTAATTAGGTTAAAAGTACCACCAGCAGCTTCGGCATTAGCTCCATAAAACTTACCATTTAAAGCACCACTTGTAACATCTGCGCTGCTATCAATTCCTTTAGTGGGAGATGAAGAGTCAAAACCATATTTATTTACACTACCTGCAAAATCAGCTTCAAAAGCATTACTATTTACGTTTACGTTAGCAGCAAATGTTTGGTCAGAAAAATTAAAATCTATTGTTGTTAAACCAGTAGCTGCTGTCTTTGCTCCATCAACAGCAGTTACAATAGAGCTAAGTCCACCACTGTAAGTTGCAGTACCACCTGTTGTAATCATTTGATCAACAAAGTCGCTAGATGTAACAACACCACTTACATAAGGAATTTCATGAACAGTAGGACTACCTTGATCATCATCACTATTCCAAAAACCATAGTCTAAATAGTCATTACTATCTATAGGAACATCTGTTAAACCTGTAGTGTCTATTGTAACATCATCTAATGTTGAAGTTGTTGTTTGTGATGCTATCTCCGTAACTGTACTTCCGCTTGATGTTGTAGTTTCAGTTGTTGTTTCGGTTGTTGTTTCTGTTGTAGTTTCGGTTGTAGCTTCAGTTGTTTCCACAGTTTCAACAGTAGCAATAGTTTCAGTATCTCCGGTAGAAGTTGCTGCATCACTTAAAACAGTAGTCGATTCTGAATCTAGTGCCGCTGTACCATCTTCAACTTGTGCTACAACTTCAACTACAACATTTGTTGTCTCATCATCTTTTTTAGTATCTTCATTTGTCGTACTCTCTACATTAGACACTAAAGTAGTAGTAGCACTTAAAGCCGCTGTTGGAGCTACAACTGTAGGCGATACTGCAGAAACTACTGGAGCAGATGTATCAGAAGATGATGTAGTAGCTGTTGTTGTACTTGTAGCTGGAGCATTAGCAGTTGGTGCTGAAGTGTCATCTGCTACTGGTGCATCAGCAGTTGGAGATAAAGTATCATCTCCTTCTGGTGCTTCTGAAGTTGTTGGTGTGCCATCGCTTGATGCTGGTGCAGCTTCTTCACTTGGTGCAGGTGTAGCTTCCTCACTTGGTGCTGGAGCGTCTTCCTCACTTGATGCTGGTGCAGCTTCTTCACTTGGCGGTGGAGCATCTTCTTCACTTGGTGGAGGAGCATCATCTTCACTTGGTGGAGGAGCATCATCTTCTTGCGCAGGATCTTTCTCTTCACTTTGCTCTGTTGTTGACTCTTCTTTAGCTTCTGCTTTTTCCTCTTCTACGGGTTTCTCTTCAGCTTGATCGTCTGTTGTTTTCTCTTCTGTTGTCTCTTCAGACTTCTCTTCTTCTGTAGCTTTATTATCTTCAGTTTTTTCTTCTTTATCTTCAGATTTTTCCTCTTTTTCAGTGGCTTTGTCATCAGATTTTTCTTCTTTTTCTTCTGCTTTATCATCAGATTTTTCTTCTTTGTCTTCTTCTTTTTCAGCAGCTTTCTCTTCTTTTTCAGCAGCTTTCTCTTCTTTTTCTTCAGCTTTCTCTTCAGAGCCTCCTGCTTCAGCTTCTTCTTTACTCTCTACATCGCCTATAGAACCTGAAACATATGCAACTGGTGCTGCTGGTGGCGCACCTGGAGGTGTTTGAGAAACCATTCCTGCTGGTACATTTACAGTTATACCTTGTGCACTAACTGTGATCGCTCCATCAGTACAAGCGATCCTACTCTGATCACCAACGATCGTTGTTCCACGAATACCGATCGAAGCACTTTTAGTTTTTAACTTGAATTTATCAGGAGATACTTTACCTATTAGACCGGTAATAGACTTAAAAGAACCCTTCATAAACTTAAAGTTTACCTTTGATTTCTTAGGTTTTTTAGGATCATAAACGTACTCACTAATGTCAAAAGTAGCTAATTTACCAAGTGTGATCGTAGTCTTGTCTTTAAATATGATCTGAATTCTTGCATTTTTAGCATTTTTAATGACATCTTTTACATTAAGCTTCAAACCAATTGTAGCTTTAATGTCGCCACCTTTACGCTTTACTACTGAGTCACCTTTGATAGAGGTGATTTGCGCAATATTTGCAAAAAGTGTTGTTGTTAATAGAAGTAGTATAGGTATTAAAAATTTCATATTATCTCCTTAAAATAGTACTATTACATTTGCTGTAATTGAGTGCTTGTCAAATTCCCACGAAGGAATATTTGACTTATGGTTAGTGTACATATAGTCAGCATTAAAAAGAATGTTCTTTTTATATGTATACATGGAATTTAGTAAAAATTGGTACTCATTATCATCTTGAACTTTTAAATATAGAGCATCTTCTTCTATAAATTTTTTCTTCATCCATAAAACTTTTGGAGTTACGCTTAATACATTGCTATGTTTATAGGCCATTGATAAAGATAGTTGCATCATGTCGTTATCAACGTTGGTTAAATTACCTTGAAGTTTTCTCTCTCTATACAGTTGAGCATACAAAGATATCATAGTCTGCTGAGAGTAAATATGACTGATCGTTCCTTCTAAAAGAGATGTTTTAGAGTTAGAATCTTTACTTAGTTCAGCAAAATTCAACTTCTTTTGGTACTTGAAAGCAGAACTTAAAATAATATCAGTTGAGTATATATATGTAAGCTTTGGATATATACCCATATTACTCATTAAAGGCATACCCTTTAACCAAATTTTGTTATATAAAACAGCATAGTCAATCATAAGTCTAGCATGGTGTGTAACTGAGAGTGCAGGTGAGTACTGAAATAGTTGAATATCTTTTGCATGATGCTTGTCGAATGCTTTGTTGAAGAGAATGACGTCATTCTTTATGTTCATAGTCTCATTCATACGGTATAAATGACCTAATGATAGTGCTTGTTGGTTAGCAAAGCCACCTTTGTTTTGTGTAGTGTTAGAGACTTGAATAGGTTGATTTGTAACACTATTAATTAAACCAGGGATTGTAAAAATATCATCAGTTGCACGGTTATATAGGTTTGTATCATAGTTAATACCTACAACTAAAGAACCTGTAAAAAAGTTTCTTTTTGTGTTGTCATTAATAGCTTGTAGATACATATTTACATTTTGCTCAACATTTACAGGCAGGTTACCTTTAATAGTCTCTAAAAATATAGTTTGTGCTTTTTTGTAGTCTTTTAACTCATAGTAACACTTTGCAAGCTCAAGTTTTGTTCTCATAGAGTCATCATTTACAGCTAAAACACGTTCATATGCAGATATAGCACTCTCATACTCTTTAAGTTGGTAAGCACTTTGACCTAAATAGAAGTTAATATTTGGATCTTGTAAGTTGTTTTCAAAAAGAGTATAAAATGAGTCATATGCTTTTTGATAATGCTTATCTTTGTAGAGTTTTTTAGCTTCTGTATAATCATCTTTTGTTGATGTTTTAGGTACTTGCATAACTTTTTTTACAGAAGGTTTTAAAATATTTATATGTTTAGCTGATACAAAACCTTTTTTAATTTTATACCAATCACGCCCATTAACAGACTTTGCAACTGATAAAATTGTTATTTTTTCATTTACTTGTAAATAATCAACAATTGCAGAATTAGTAGAGGGAGACTTACGAATATTCAAAGAACTTTTTGAAATTCCTATGCTATTTTTTGGTAACTCTATCGCTTGTGTTATTGAGGTTGTAAAAATAATTATAAGCAAAGTATTAATTAATTTATTCATATTCCAAATTCCTTTAAACTACATTATAGCAATTATATAATATAATTTTCTTTAATACATACTAAACTAAAATAAATAAAGAGTCTGACTATGAAAACTAAATTATTATTTGCATTATTAACCGCTTTATATTTTCAAGGTTGTGGAGGCGGAGGTGGTGGTTCGACTTCTAGCTCACCTAGTAGTAATTACATTGCACCTGTTACTCCATCGTCATCTTCAGTTCCTTTAGTTAGTTCTAGCTCTGCACCTACAAGTTATAGTCCTAGCTCTAGTAATGCTCCTAGCTCAAGCTCAAGTAATACTCCAATCAATACTCCGGTAGTAATAAATAAAACGGCACTTATTGTGCCTTCACTTCCAACTGCATCTGTAGCACTTCCTGTAACTAATATGGAAACAGCACTAAACTTTTAGTCATAAAACATATATTTAGTGAGTATTTTATTTTATAAATAAAAAAAGTGTGTTATAATTTACAAAATTTATTTTAAATATGAACAGGAGCTATAATGGCACTTATAGATGATATCAAAGAAGTAGTTGTAGAACAACTTAGTGTAGATGCAGGTGAGATCAAAGAGGATTCTAAGTTTGTTGAAGATTTAGGTGCAGATAGTCTTGACGTTGTTGAGTTAGTAATGGCTCTTGAAGAGAAATTTGACATTGAAATTCCAGATGATGAAGCTGAAAAAATTCAAACTGTTAAAGATGTTGTAGACTATATAGAGTCTAAATAGTACTTTTAGTGTGAGCATTAGCTCACTCTATAAATAATATTTTTATATTTTTATTTAATAGTTCAAATAAAATTATAAGAATACTGTAGGAGTTTTAGTTTGAGAAGAGTTGTAGTTACTGGGTTAGGCATGATAAATGCAGTTGGACATGATAAAGAAAGCGCTTTTAAAGCAATATGTGAAGGTGAATGTGGGATTGACACTATCTCTATTTACGATCCTGAGACTACACCTGCTAAAATTGCTGGTGAAGTAAGAGAGTTTGATCCAGCGACTGTGATGGCACCTAAAGAGGTTAAAAAGGCTGATCGCTTTATACACTTAGGTCTAAAAGCTGCTCAAGAAGCTATGGCAGAAGCAAATTTTGCTGAAGATACTGACTTTGATCGCTTTGGAATTTCTGCAGCTTCGGGAATAGGTGGTTTACCTGCAATTGAGAAGAATTCAGTTATTTTAGACACTCGTGGTGCTCGTCGTCTTTCACCTTTCTTTATTCCTTCTGCATTAGTTAATATGCTTGGTGGTTTTGTCTCAATTGAACATGGACTTAAAGGACCTAACCTATCATGTGCAACAGCTTGTGCAGCTGGAACTCACGCTATAAGTGAAGCTACTAAAACTATTATGTGTAATGGTGCTGAAGCTATGTTAGTTGTAGCAGCAGAGTCTGCTATTACTGGTGTTGGTGTTGGTGGTTTCGCTGCTATGAAAGCACTATGTACAGATAATGAAACTCCAAAAACTGCTTCTCGTCCTTTTGATGCTACTCGTGGTGGTTTTGTTATGGGTGAAGGTGCTGCTGCACTCGTTTTAGAAGAGTATGAATCTGCAAAGAAAAGAGGTGCTAAAATTTATGGTGAAGTTATAGGTTTTGGTGAAAGTGGTGATGCAAATCATATAACTACTCCTTCTCAAGATGGACCTTTACGTGCTATGAAAGCTGCTTATAAAATGGCAGGTGAGCCTAAAATTGATTATGTAAGTGCACATGGTACTTCAACTGCGATTAACGATCGTAATGAAACTGCGGCTGTGAAAGAGATATTTGGAGGTAAAGAGAACTGTCCTCCAATGAGTTCTATTAAAGGACAAATTGGTCACTGTTTAGGTGCCGCTGGTGGTATAGAAGCCGTTGTTTCACTTTTAGCTATGCGTGATGGTATTTTACCTCCAACTATTAACTATGTGAACCCTGACCCTGATTGTGATCTTGATATAGTTCCTAACAAATCAAGAAAAGCTGAAGTAAATGTAGTTATGAGTAACTCATTTGGTTTTGGTGGAACTAATGGTGTTGTTATTTTAAAGAAAATGGACTAGACAGTTGGCTACTTACTTAGACTTTGAACTAAAAATCAAGAGTATTCAAGATGAGATAATTTCAGCAGAAGTTAGACGTGATGAAAAAGCTGTTGAAATTTTAAATAAAGATCTTAAAAAAGAGGTTTCTAAAACTTATAGTAATCTCTCTCCATACCAAGAACTACAACTAGCACGTCACCAAGATAGACCTTATTCACTTGATTATATTAATATTCTTATGACTGATAAGCATGAAATTCATGGAGATCGTCACTTTGGTGATGACTTAGCTATTATCTGTTATATGGGTTATATAGCTGGTGAACGCGTTATGGTTATCGGTGAGCAAAAAGGTCGTGGTACTAAAAATAAACTAAAGCGTAACTTTGGTATGCCTCATCCTGAGGGTTATCGTAAAGCTTTAAGAGCTGCACAGATGGCTGAAAAATTTGGTATGCCTGTTTTAATGCTTATAGACACTCCGGGTGCATACCCAGGTCTTGGTGCTGAAGAGCGTAATCAAAGTGAAGCAATTGCTAAAAACTTACTAGAACTTTCAAAACTTAACACTCCTACTATCTCAATAGTTATAGGTGAAGGTGGAAGTGGTGGAGCATTAGCGATCGGTGTTGCTGATAAATTAGCAATGATGCGTTACTCAGTATTTAGTGTTATCTCACCTGAGGGTTGTTCTGCAATTTTATGGAATGATCCTACTAAGGTTGAAGCAGCAACTTCTTCACTGAAAATTACAAGTTCTGATCTTAAAGAGCTTAACTTAATAGATGACGTTATAGATGAACCACTAATAGGTGCACACCGTGATAAAAGTGGTGCTGCGGCTGCTATTGGAGAATATTTTATAACTGAGTTAAATAGACTTCGTGAGTTAAGTGATGAAGAGAGAATGGATGCACGTTACAAACGTTTGACTTCAGTTGGAGCATTTAGCGAATAGTTCTAGCTTATTCGCTTTTAATCTTTTAACTCAACTTCTTCTTCAATAAATGGATCAAACTTTGGTCTTTTAAACCTTTTTGCCTCTTTTGAATAACTAATAAGATCTTCTGGTGTTCTTAGTTTTTCTCTCATATTTTCCAAACTATATTCTAAAAGTTTAGTCGCAGTTAAAGCATCTGAAAGTGCTCTATGATGAGTTGCTTCTTTATGTAAAGTTAGTGTTTTATTTAAATAACCTAACCCATATCTAAAAGATGAAAAACTTCTCTCAGCAAGTGCGATCGTACAGAGTGATCTATTTTTAAGCTCACCTAAACCACATTTTTTCATCATGTCAGAAGTAAACTTATAGTCAAACTTTATGTCATGTGCAACAAAAATATCGTACCCCAAAAATAGTTTAAACTCTTGCATAACATGTTTTAATTCAGGAGCATTTAGAGTGTCATCAAGTGTAATACCAGTTATTTCACTTATATGAGTACGTATCTCATTACATTTAACAAATGACTCATAAGTATCCATAATTTCACCATTTTTATACTTAACGGCACCGATCTCTATAATCTGATGTTCATCACTTTTAGATCCATTTGTCTCTATGTCTACAATACAAAAAGTAGTATCTTCAAATTTTTGAAGTTTTGTTTCAAAAAAGTAATTTCCATTATTAAATGTAAGGTTTAATCCTTGTGCTCGAAGTAACTCAAGTTCTAGTTCTAGTGGTTGTTCACTTTGAGACATAAGAGTTTCCATTCCTACACCTCTAGTAGAGAGAAGATGCATAGTACGCTGATCGTATGGTTCAAGATTTCGCATTAGTTATAAACTCTTTCACTTTTTTAGTATCTTTATTGCCTTTAGTTAGTTCAACTGAACTACTAACATCTGCACCATAAAAACCATAACTTTTAAGTTCAGTTACATTTGATGGGTCTAGTCCACCAGCTAAAATGATTTTAGAACACTCAATATCTTTAAACCACTCTATATTTAAACGTTTTCCTACTCCACCATAAGCTTCACAATAAGCGTCAACTAATCTATACTCATTTTCAAAGGTAGTTATATCCTCTTTTTTTTGAGCACGAATAACACGAATAAATGGAACTTCTAAACTATTAAATAACTCTTCATCTGCTTCAAAATGAATTTGAGCTAAGGTTGCTTTTGAAATTTTACACATATCATTAATATTTTTCGCACTCTCATTTACAAAAAGTGCCACTTTCTCAACAAAAGGTGGTAATTTTTCTATAATAGCTTTTGCATTTTTTGGTGTTATATATCTAGGTGATTTTTCATAAAAAACGAAACCTAAAGCATCGGCTCCGGCTTCGATAGCTTCCATAGCATCTTTAAGGTTTGTAATACCACATATTTTAACTCTAATAATTAAGCCTTTAAACTTTGAATAGCTACTTTTTTACCATCTTTATGTTTAAAAACATAACTACCTGCTACCACTACATCAGCACCAGCGTCACGAAGAAGCTTTACATTTTGATCATTTACACCACCATCTATCTCTATTAAACAGCTAGGATTTATACGATCACAAAGAGCTTTTAGCTTTGAAGTTTTTTCTATGACTGTAGGTATAAAACTCTGTCCACCAAAACCAGGATTTACACTCATTAGTAAAACCATGTCAAGATCAGCTAAAAGGTACTCTAGTGTTTCAGCTGGAGTGTGAGGGTTAAGAACAACACCTGCTTTTATACCATAGCTTTTTATTTTTTGAATAAGTCTGTGAGGATGCTTCTCTTCTTCAATATGAAAAGTTATATACTCAGGTTTTAGATCAGCAAAAAGTTCAACAAAAAATGTGTTGTTTTGAACCATTAGATGAATATCTAATGGCTTCGTTGCTGCTTTTGCGATCGCACTTACAACTACTGGTCCTATTGTCAGGTTTGGTACGAAATGACCATCCATTACGTCTACATGAACTAAATCACATCCACTATCACATATATCTTTTACATCACGTGCAAGATTTCCAAAATCTGCAGAGAGTACACTTGGTGCTACTAACATTTTATTTACCTTTTTATCTAGTTAAGAAGAATGTGAATTGATCGTCTGCAAATGTCATCTCAACTTGCACACCTTTTTTATCACCAACTACATCTAAAATTGATTCTACATTATCATAAGTTCTTGGAAGTGTGATATCTACACTAAGACCACCTTCTTGCATAAGAACTTTTACGCGACCTGCTATAATATTTCCGAACTCTGCAAGTGCATCTAGTAAAACATCCATATCCGCATTCTCTTCACCCAAAAGAAGTTCACACGCTTTTTGAGCGATACTTTTAGGAAAAATAAGAATGATCATACCATCCATTTGACCATAAAACCCTATTGATGAGGCTATACTATCTGATCCTTCTTCTAGTTGTAAAGAGTTTAAGTTTACACTTTTTTTAACTGCTATTGAATTTGTCATCATCTCCATAGTGCTTACAGTAGCTTCTATAAACTTAGGAAGCTCACCTATAATAGGCTTTGTAATCATACGCTTACTTTTTTTAGCAGTTCCAGCAGAAGCTCCACCTAGCTCATGAAGAAGAGTTTTATTACCTAAAATATCTTCCATACTCTCAAAGAACATTAAACCAGCATCTTCAAGGTCATTTTTAAAATTAATAGGAATTTTATTAAAGTCCATACCTATAATTGCAAATGTTGCGTCATACTCTGCTCCTGCATTTGAGAGCATTGTAAAAAAATTAAGTCCGTGAATGTTCATAGATGTTACATTAAATGAGTCAAAAAGGAAGAGTCTAAAACCTACATTTAATGAGTTAGTATGGTAAATAATATCAAAGCTATCTTGAACAGAGGCATCTAAAAAGTTATTTAGCGTATATATAACAGCGTTTCCAGAGACTCTTGAAGAAATAGTATTGCTTGAAGTTCCAAGTTCACTGCTATCAATTATAATATCGTAAGATTTTTTAGCACGTTTTTTAGTTTCATACTCTTCTTTATTTTGTGCTATAACAGGGTTGTGTCCATGGTTATAAAGCTCAATAGCCATAGCCGATCTTTGAGATGGATCCTTATGATATAGAAGTACATTAAGAGAATCATCTTTTGTCTTATTAGCAAAGAGTCCTGCTATTTTTTGGTTAGAAAAGAGTGAGAACCTAAGTGAAGCACCATAATAACGTATAATTGTGTCATATTTAACTTTGTTATAATCAACAATACCTACAGGTATTTTTTTTCTATCATGCACATCCAAAAGAACTTTAATAAAAATATCGAGACCATTCTTATTAAAAAATACTACACTTTTTAAAGAGAGTAGGAGCATGTTTGCATTTATATTTCTTAGGTTGTTTACATCACTTAGAGTTAAATATGTAGGTGCATTAGTACCATCTAAAAAGCCTTGAGGCGAGAGAATACCAACACCATTAGTTATGACGGCTCTCAACGATTTACCTCAATCTCAAGAACATCCATAAAGTCCATGTATATATCTTGAACATACTCTGCGTTGAATGTTAGAAAATCATTTAAACCAGCTTCTATATATTTTGGCTTAGAGAGTGTAAAAAATAGCAGTAAGTGCATCCATTTTCCAAGTTCATTAAGATCTTCATCTGTAGATGGTTTAACTCCTGAACTTGCATAGACTATCTCCATACTTTTCTCAGACATTTTCCATTTTTTAGAGATGAGGTTACATATATCAAAAAGAGTCATACCACTAACACGTTGTAGAATAGTGTTGTAGTCAAGATTTTTAGCACTTCTTAGTAGTGTTACCTCATTTTTAACGTCACCAAAAAGTGCATCTGTTACTATAATACTTGAAGGAAGAAGTGAAATAGCGTTTGATACATCTTTGTCCTCAACACTTTTATGTTTAAGTATTTTTTCCCAGTCGACTGTTAATTCAGCTTGAAGGTCATGAAATGAGTTTTTGTTTAAGTTAAAGAGTTGCCATTTGTCAGGATTAAGTAGAGAAACCATGTACGTGTAAAGTGACTGTTCAGAAGATTGCAGTCCTAAAATGCCAAATATTTGGTTTATGTTAGTAACCTCTTGTTTAAAACCAAAGATAGGCTTATTCATAAGATCTGTTAAGTAAGCTTTTAGAGCTAAATCTTCCTCAGCAACTTTTCCAGCTTTAACTAAGTCACCATCATGAAGAATTTTCATTGCTTGTACTAGCGCATCTGAAGTAGGAGGTATTTTTTTGATGTAATCAGTTACTTTATCTTTAGTAATCATACTTTAAAAACTCCTATTTTTATAGTTTTATTTTACTATTTTTTCATTAAATAACTTATTAAAAGTAACAAATTTAGAATAGAAACTAGTTTAAGCTATTATTTTGCTATTAAAAAGTATAATTCGCACAAATTAAATGCTGTAAGGAGCCTAACATGGCAAGAAGATGTGCTATTAGTGGTAAAGGCCCGATGAGTGGTAATAATGTTTCTCACGCAAAGAACAGAACAAAAAGACGTTTTTTGCCGAATCTTAGAACTGTACGTATTCAACTAGAAGACGGAACAACTAAAAAAATTAAAATCGCTGCATCAGAGCTTCGCACACTGAAAAAAAAGTCGTAAACAACTAAAGTTACGCTGTGAGTCTAATCACAAGAATACGAAAATTTCTACATTGGGAGTCACCTCCCAAACCTGATCCCTCTTTACTACCAGATATCTATATCCATTTTAAAGCATTTCGCTTACCTCTAATTCTGACTGTTTTGGTCATGATGCTAGGAACTTTAGGTTATGTTATTATAGATGACTTTGCACTCATGGACGCTATATACCAAACCGGCATAACTTTTACAACAGTAGGTTTTGGTGAAATGGCACCTATCTCCGAATTTGGTAGAGTCTTTACGATCACGCTTATTATTGCAGGTTTTGCAGTTTTTTCTAGTGCTATTGGTATTATGGTAAGTGAAATAAATAAAGGGCTTTTTGCAAAAGCTTTAAAGGAGCGAAATATGTTATACAAAATTGCACGTATGAAGAATCATTTTGTAGTCTGTTATCATAACGATTACACTATAGAAGTAACTAAACAGTTGCGAGAATCTCACATACCTTTTGTTGTAATTGATCCTAGAGAAGATCTTGAAGATATCGCTGAAAAGTATAAATATCCATCTTTTTTACAACTAGAACCGCATACTGAAGAAGCTATGTTAAAAGCACACCTAAGTAGTGCAAAAGGTCTTATTACACTTTCCGATAATATCGCTGATAATATCGCTCTGATCGCATCTGTTAGACTATTTGAAAAAGAGCATTTTTTACCTAAAGCTTATTATATTATAAGTTCAGTTGACAACGTAAAAGATGTAGACAAACTAAAAAAACTAGGTGCTGATACTGTTGTTTCACCTACAAAGCTTACAGCACAACGAATAAGTTCTATGGCTATTAGACCCGATATGGAAGATGTATTAGAGTCTTTTTTAAATAATTCAGATTCTCCTTTAGATATGGAGGAAGTAGAAATTCCTAAATTTAGTTGGATGCTTCTTAAAAAAATTAAAGATACTCATATACGTGAGATAGCAAATGTTTCTGTAATAGGCATTACAAAAAAAGGTGGTGCTTTTATACCTATGCCAAAAGGTGATAACCTTATAACTAGTGAGTCAAAATTACTTATAATTGGAACACTAAAAGGTCTTAAAACTACAAGAGAATTAATTAATAAAAGAGATAAACCAGAAGAGTTGAAATATGTATAAAATAGAAAAAATAGATGGTGGAGTATGTGCTTCTAGCGGCTTTTATTCTGATGGTGTAAGTGCTGGTTTAAAAGCTGAAAATGCGCTAGATATGGCATTTATATATTCAACTGAGTTATGTGAAGTAGCTTCAACTTTTACAACAAATAAAATGTGCGCTGCACCTATAAAGCACTTTAAAAAATATGGTGATTTTAAAACAAATTTTATACTTATAAATGCTAAAAATGCAAATGCTATGACCGGTAAAGCAGGTATAGAAGATATAGAAGATATTTTAAGCAGTGTAACAGATAAGTTTAACTCTATCAATAGTCCTATTATGAGCTCAACTGGTGTAATTGGAGTTAGAGTTCCAAAGAAAAAGCTAATAGATGGTGCCCTAAAATTTGACTTAAGTAAAAAAAGCTCATCATCTGCATCACAAGCTATCATGACAACTGATACTTATTCAAAAGAGATCTCTTTTAAAGTTACCCTTGATAATAGTGAAAGTTTTAATATAGGTGCGATAGCAAAGGGTGCTGGTATGATCAACCCCGCTATGGCTACTATGTTGTGTTTTATAACAACTGATTCAAATATAACTAAGTCACAAATGCAAGAGAGTTTAGATAAAACAGTAAAAACAACTTTTAATGCTATTAGTGTTGATGGAGATACTTCTACAAACGATACCGTTTTACTGCTAGCGAATGCAAAGAGTAAAGTGTATGACAAACAAGCTTTTGACGCTGCTTTAAAAGAGGTTATGCATTTTCTAGCGTTGGAGATGGTGCGTGATGGAGAGGGTGCTACCAAGCTTGTTACATACAAAATAAGTGGAGCATTAAATGATAAAGAGGCAGAAATAGCTGCTAAAGCTCTTTCTGATTCACTATTAATGAAAACAGCACTTTTTGGAGAAGATCCAAACTGGGGTCGAGTTGCATCTACGATCGGAGCTTCTGGGGTAGACTCAAACGAAGAAACTTTAACTATTAAGTTTAATGATATTTTAGTTTATGATCGCGGAGTGATTCTTTTTGATGAAGAAGTAGAAAAAAAGGCTTCAGAAGTTATGAAGCTGAGTAAATTTAGTATTTCTTGTGAGCTAGGAATAGGTGAAGGTAGTTTTGAAGCATACGGCTGTGACTTAGGTTACGAGTATGTTAAAATTAATGCTGACTATAGAACTTAAAGAGTAAAATAGGCAATTATGATACAATTTCAAATAGTTATAAAAAGTAAAGGGAGAGTTTGATGAGTACAATAACTTGTAGAAGTTCAAAATTTGATCTCTCAAATAGAAAATTTAAAGATAAAAAAATATTAATAGTAGAAGACAACATGACAAATAGACTCTTCTTAAGTGTAATGATGGACGAGTTTGGTATAGAAACTGTAGAAGTTGAAAATGGTCAAGAGGCTGTTGATATTTTTAAAAAAGAGAAATTTGATCTTGTTTTAATGGACGAAGAGATGCCTGTTATGAGTGGTATGGATGCAACAAGAATAATAAGAAGCTATGAAGATGACAAGCACTCTAAAAGTACACCAATAATTGCTGTCTCATCTAACACTCAAAAAGGTGATAAAGAGGGCTTTTTAAGAGTTGGAATGAATGAGTATTTACCAAAACCTATAAAAAAAGAGATTCTTCTTGTTACGATAGAAAAATTTCTTAAAGACTAAGTTAAACTACTTACATAGTTAAAAGCTTTTTGGTTTACAAAACATAGGCTCTGCCAACTTCTTTTTGGTGCGATCAGTGTTAAGTTTACAGGGTTTATAGTACGTGATATAGCTACGTAAAATTGAGATGGTGCAAAGATCTCATTTGTCTCTATTATGAGGTTATCTATACTCATACCTTGTGACTTATGAATGGTAATCGCAAATGCTAGAGCGATCGGGTATTGAAATACACTTAACTCTTTTACCTCCACTGTTTCAAGTTTTCCATCTATTTTTTTCTCATCCCATTTTGTTTTATCATAAGCGACTTGCTCTATTTTAACTACACTACCATCTGCTTTAAGTACAAAAACCTCTTTGTCAGCTATTTTTGTGATCGTCCCTTTTTCACCATTAAAATAGTTCCACGAGTTTTTTGTAAAGAGAACCGGAGCGCCAACTTTTAACTCTAGTGACTCTTCTACTCTACTATCAACCATAAATTTAGATACATCTTTGTCTTGTAATTTAGTGTTGTGTTTTACAACCTCGGCTAAACATAAAAATTTATCATTTTGAATAAACTCTAGTTGTGCTTTATTATGCATTTGAGCAGATATATTTTTACCAAAAAGAAAAGTAAACTTACTAAGATCTTCACCAAATGGTTTTATAAATGAGCTTAATAGTGTGACTTCATTTTCAAAGACAGTTCCAAAACGTACATTATTTAAAAGTTCTATGAACTCTTGATCAGATGTTCTATAAATATGTGTTAGTAAAATAGTCTCAAACTCAAACTTAGTCCAACTCTCACTCTCAAAAGCGAAGTTTAAAGCAGCACCTCTTACAACAGGAGGTAGTTGTAAAAAATCACCTACAACCATAAGTGAGCCACTGAATTCAGCTTGTAATAGCCTAAAGCGTATAAGATCAAACACTTCACTACTAACCATTGAGATTTCATCAATAATAATTAGGCTCATAGAGCTAATGAGCTTTTTAGACTTCTTTTTTAGGTTACTTTTTCCACGCTTTTCAAGTTCTTCCATGCTAGAACAGATCCCAAGATCAAAAAAGCTATGTAAAGTTTGACCCTCAATTAGTGTAGCTGCCATGCCCGTTGAAGCCAAAGAAGCCACTCTTTTAGCTTCACTTTTATAATGAGCTATGATCTCATTTGTAAGGGTACTTTTACCTACCCCAGCACCACCACTTAGAAATATATTTTGCTTATCATCTATAAGTTCAACTATCTTGCTTTTCATGTGGGTATAATACCTAAAAAAGGTTTTTATATGTTAGAAAAAGCGATAGAATTTTATGAAAATGACAACTTTAAAGAAGCATATGATATTTTTTATGATTTATCACTAGATAAAGATAAAGAAGCAATGTACTATATGGGTATGATGTACCTTAATGGGCAGGGCGTAGAAGCAGACCAAGAAAAAGCTATGGCTTACTGGAAAAAAGCACAACGTGCTGGACACATTGATGCGGCTTATGCACTAGGTGAGATAAGTGCCTCAACGAAGAATATTAGATGATGTGTTAAATAGTGTTACAAATTTAGTTTCCACTAAAGAGTGAAAACTAAATTTAGTTATTAACCTCTATTTGTTACTTCAATTAAGTGGTAACCAAATTGTGTTTTAACAGGACCTTCTACACTTCCTACATCTGCACTGAAAACTACTTTATCAAACTCAGGAACCATCTGCCCTTGAGAAAATTCGCCTAAGTCACCACCACTTTTTCCTGATGGACATGCAGAATACTCACTTGCTAGATCTTCAAATTTTTCACCATTTGCTATGCGATCTTTTAACTCGTTACACTTATCTTCACTATCAACTAAAATATGTCTTGCTTTTGCTAATGCCATGTTAATTCCTTTTAATTTTTTATATTTTAACACTTTTATTATTAATAAGTAGTAGAATAGTGTATAAAATAAAAAGGGTGTACTATGCTAACTGACTTTAATTTTCCTCCATTCCCAAAAGATTGCAAATCACAACTTTGTAAACATTTAACAAAAGAGACTTTTGAAGCTCTAAAAGATAAAAAGACTAAAAATGGTTTTACTCTTAAAGAAGCTATAAACTCAGGTGTTGTAAATAGTGATAGTGGTATAGGTGTTTATGCAGGCGATAAGGAGTCATACTCTACTTTTGGGCTTCTTTTTGATCCTATCATAGAAGACTATCATAGTTTTAAAGTTGAAGACACTCACAAGAGTAACTTAAATCCGAATGATCTAAATGCTCCTGTTTTGGATGTTGATGGTGAATATATTATCTCTACTAGAATTAGAGTAGGGCGTAACTTCGCTAACCTACCTCTAGGACCAGCTATAACCAAAGAGCAAAGAGATGAGGTACAAGAGCGATCATCACAAGCACTTAATTCCCTTGAAGGCTCACTTAGTGGAACTTACTACCCATTGGAGGGTATGAGTGACGAAATAAGTAAAAGCTTAATAAAAGATCACTTTTTATTTAAAGCAGGTGACCGTTTTTTAGAAGCTAGTGGACTTAACCGTGAATGGCCTGAGGGAAGAGGTATTTTTCATAATGAAGATAAAACATTTTTAGTTTGGGTAAATGAAGAAGATCAGCTTCGTATTATATCAATGCAACAAGGTGGAGATATAAAAGAGGTATTTACACGTTTAACAACCGCGATCGCTCACTTACAAAAGAAAATAGAATTCTCATATAGTGAACATTTAGGTTACATTACAAGTTGTCCAACTAACTTAGGAACTGCTATGAGAGCGAGTGTTCATATCAAGGTACCAAAACTTGCACAAGATATGAAAAAGTTTGAAGCGATTACAGATAAGCATCATCTTCAAATTCGTGGTATTCATGGTGAACACTCTGAGAGTGAAGGTGGTATTTACGATATAAGTAACAAAAGACGTTTAGGAGTTACTGAAGTTGAGTGTGTGCAAGATATGTATGATGGAGTAGTAGCACTTATTCAAGCTGAGAAAGATGCTTAGTTTTAAAAACTTTGAGCATCTTCATCTTTTACGCTCCATACAAATAAAATAGGCATAAATAGTAGTAAAAGAATAGTTCCCATTATAAGACCACCGATAGCAACCGCGCCTAGAGGAGCTAGTCTCTCTAGTCCGATCGCAGTTCCCATTGCTATAGGTAACATTCCTGCAGAGACTGCAAATGCGGTCATAAGAATTGGTCTTGTACGTATACGAATACTCTCAAACATAGCCTCTTTCTTATTTAGACCACTTTTCATCTTCTCTAGTGCAAAATGTATTAATAGAATAGCATTATTTACTATGATTCCTGAAAGAAGTAAAAACCCCATCATAGCAGGCATAGCTACATGATAGTTCATAAGAAGCAAGATCCATGAAGCACCAATTATTGTAAGTGGAATAGAGACTAAAATCATTAAAGAAATTTTTACAGAGTTAAATAGCATAACAAGTGTAAAAAATACTAAAACTAGTGCGATCGCGATCGCACCTCCTATACGTTTTGCTGAGTCTAAGAACTGTATTTCATCACCACTTTGTGCCATTGTGACAGATGTTGGTAAGACCATATCTTTTGAGGCTTCAAAGAAGCTATCCATAATATGTGATATAGCTGCTTTTTCTCTAAAACCATAAACATTTAGAGTGTAGTTTAACCCCTCTCTTGTAATTAGTGATGGTTCAGTAACTGTTTTTATGCTTGCAACTGTATTTAATGGGATTTTGCCTTTTGGAGTTACTAGTAGAAGAGATGTTAGAGCATTTAAACTATTTCTCTCGTCCTCTTCAACCCATACTCTAATGTTAAAGTCTGAACTATTTTGAAGTGCAAAAGTTGAGACTTTCGCACCACGTAGATACTGTTGCAGTTGTGTTGTTATCTCTTTTGAGTTAAGACCATATAGAAATGCTTTTTGCTCATCTACTACAAGCTCATACACTAACTTGTTATTTTCCCATGTTTGTGAGACTGAAGTTAGCCCTTGAGTTTTGAGCATAGCTTCTTTAACACTCTTCCCAGCTATAAGAAGATCATCAAAGTTAGAAGCTGATAGTGTAACATCTATGTTAGCACGAATACTTGCCATAGCAGTTGCACCATAGTCAATAACTTCTACTGAGTTTATATTTTTTATTTGTGATAGCTCGTCACGTACTCTTCGCTCTATCTGCCAGATAGTCTCTTCTCTTTTATAGCGGTCTATATATGTTGCAACAATAACTATACGATCAATTCCTCCACCGCTACCTATACTTATAATTCCAGGCTCAGATCCAATTGATGTTGAGAGACGAAGAAGCTTACCGTTAGCTGTTAAGATCTTATTTGCTTCTTGTGCTACCTCTTTACTTCGCTCAAGTGGAAGATTAGGATCGACTGTTATAGAGATTTTAACTCCGCCGGTATCCATAGCAGGCATTAACTCTTTTCCTACTGTCGGCATAACACCTTTTGCACTAACTATAAACATGAAAATTAGTGCCACAAAGTAACTAAGTGCTACGGCTCTATTTTTAAGTGCTGCATCTACTGCATTTAAGAAAAAGTTACTAATAGATCTATTTATAGGGGTAATTTTCTTTTCAAAATACTCTTCAGATTTTATAATCCAAGAGTAGTTAATAGTTAATATTTTCATAGATAAAAGAGGAACAGCTGAAACAGATATTATATACGAAGCACTAAGTGAGAGTATAAGTGTAGTTATAAGAGGCTCAAAAATAGTTTGTGGATAACCACCTATAAAAAGTATAGGTGAGAGTGCTATTATAGTTGTGAGCGTTCCTGAAAGGTCTGCAAATATGATTTCATCAGTTCCATCAACTACAGCTGTATGTATATCTTCACCTAAGCTTTTATAATGCCTCTCTATATTTTCCATAACGACTACAACATCATCTAAAAGAAGTCCAAGAGCTAAAATAATTGCAGTTAGTGTTACTACGTTAAACTCTATTCCAAATAGCCACATAAGTGCTATCGTACTTGAATAAACAAGTGGAATAGTTACAAGAACAACTAAAACCTGTCTAAAACTTGCAAGAAATAAAAAAACTACGATCGTAGACATAATAATGGCGTCACGAAGAGCTTCAAACATATTTGTAGTGCTCTGTTCTATAAGCTCTTTTTGTGTGTCAGTTATTTCAAAGTTAAGCTCTGGGTATTTAACTTTCATTTTTTGCAGTTGATCTTCAACAAGCTCAATACTTCTTATAACATCAGCATTAAGTGCTCTTTGAACTGCGATCGCAATCGCCTCTTTTTCATTTCCAAAATATAGAGCACTGTTGTCGTAATGCCCAAAATGAACTTTGGCAACATCACCTAGAGTAATATCTGGTGTGATTTGCATCGCTTTTAACTCTGCAATGTTATAACGTCTCGATGATGATTTGAGTAAATACCTACTATGTGTGCTATCTATAAAACCTACTGCATAGTCACTGTTATTACTTTTAAGAACAGCCATAATAGTACTAAGATTTATGTTGAATTGATCTAGTTTTGCTTTGTCAACTATGATCTGTAACTCTTTTTCATAACCACCAAAAATATCAACATTTGCGATACCACTAAGTTTTATAAGATCGTGTTTGATCTCATTTTCGCTAAGTTGTCTTATGTCTTCTAATGGCACGCCATTTTTTGAGCTTACTGCGATCGTTAAAATAGGGGCAGTAGCAGAAGTCACTTTTAAAATTTGAGGTGGTAGAATAGAGCTAGGTAGTTTAGCTTTTATTTTATCTAGAGCATTACTTACATCACTTGCGGCACTTGCAATATCTTTAGAGTACTCAAATTCAGCGTTAATAACTGTTACTTCATCCATAGTACTAGAATATACTCTACGAATTTGATCGAGCGTGTATAGCTCTTCTTCAACACTTACACTTACATTTGAAGCAAGAGTTTTAGCAGAAGAACCAGGATTAACAATAACTACTGCAATGGCAGGGTAGTTAGAGTCAGGGAAAAGCTTACGATCAAGTTTTTCATAGCCCACTACTCCTATAAATAAAAATAGAACTAAAAAAGAGTAGACAAAATATGGTCTCTTTAGAAGTTTAGCAACCATAGAATTTTTATTTTTCAAGCTACTTTTCCTCAGTAATATTTAACTTACCACGTGTAGGAAGAAGAGCTAGCTTAGCTTCTGACGCTGTTGCGATCAAATAAGTTGGACACACATTTAAAATAGCTTCCTCACTGTTTTGAAGAAGTATGTCAACTTTTAGTGACTCAAAATGATCCTCTTTGTAAGTCATAATATAAGTACCATCACTTTTATGTAAAATAGCATTTAATGGTACGCTACATCCGCTCATTTGAGATACTTGTACATCTATATTTAAAAAGCCTTTATTTCTATAATTAATAGGTTTGAGTATTTTAACTTCTGCTACAAGAAGAGAATTTTTAGCGTCATCGTAAAGAGTACCTATTACTCCGATCTCTTTTCCATCAACAAAAACCTTTTGTCCCTTTAGAATTGACTGAGATGTCTCAACATATGAGAAAATTAGTTTTTGATCAGCTGAGTTAATAGATAAGATAGGCTTACCTGCAATAGCTAAACTTCCAGCATCAGCTGAAATAGTTCCGATACGTCCAGAAAATGGTGCCTTAATATTCAAGTATGTTAGTTGATCGTAGAGTTGAGCTGTAGAGTTTTTACTGTTTGCTAAGGCAGATAGTTTATTTAAATAGAGTGCATTCGAGTTGTCATACTTCTCTTGTGAAATTGCTCCAGCTTCTAATAGTTTAGAGTTTCTTTGTAGTGAAGTTTTAGCATTGCTAGCGTCCGCATTTAGAGCTTGTTCAAGCTTTTTAAGAGAGCTTATTTTAGATCTTAGTTCAGAATCATCTAAAGATATAAGTAGCTTTCCTTTTTTGACTAACATACTCTCTTTTACGTGTATCTCTTTTATGAGAGCTGTGAATTTTGAAGCTACCATAGCACTGTCACTTGCAAGAAGTTGAGCCAAAAAGTTTCTATTTTCACTTAATATTTTTGTTTTAGCCTTTGTTGTACTTACGTTATAAGTATAAACCTTAGCTACTGGTAGTGAGTCTACGATCTCTTTTTGAGACTTTAAAAAAAGTCCTCCACTTACAATAATTATAACTGCTATAGTTATAAGAGTATATTTTTTATTCACCATTGTTTCCTTTTTCTAACAGGTAGTCTAAATAGTAAGTTGCTTTTTTATACTCGTATTTTGAGTTGATCATTTTTGCATATGATAGCTCTTTTTTTGCAGTTGTATTCAGAAGATCACTTAGTGTAATTGTGTTGTTTTCGTATCTTACTCTATCTATGTTTTCACTCTCTTCAAGCAGGTTGTACTGCGCGGTAGCACTCTTAAAGTTTGCAATGGCTAGTTTTATTTTGTTAAGAGCTGTAACTATGTTTTTATTTAGCTCTATCTTTATACCATCTTGTTGAAGTTTAGCTTTTTGTAGAGATAGTTTTGCCTCTTCATTTTTTGCAGAGCTTGATCCAAAGTCAGTAATATTCCATTTGAGTTTAAGACCCATTTGCCAAATGTCTTGGCTATTCCAGTCACCTTTAGAGATTAACTTTTCACCAGTAGTTGGACTGTAGTTTGTTGTGTCATTTGGACCTAGACTTTTTCCATAGTAAGAGTTGAAGTCAACTTTAGGATAGTAACTAGCACGACTTTGAGTAACTTTTTTCTCACCAACTTTAACTTGTAGTTCACTAGCTTTAACTCTATTTAAAAGGTCTAAATTATAGTCCGAATGAAGTATGTACTTAGAGGTAGGAACAGTTATTTCAATACTCTCAGCTCTACCAAACTTATGTTCACCTATTAAAGAGTTTATAGAGGCTTGTAAAATACTTATATTTACTTCGATCGCACTAAGTTGTGAATAACTCTCTTCAACACTATTTTTAGCTTTTAGAAGATCTATTTTAGCTTTTGAACCAAGTTTTAACTCTAGTGCTATACTTTTTAGTAACTTCTCTTGAGCTAATGTAAAGTTTTTTTGAGCTACCTCTTGTTCTTGAAGAGCTAAGAGTGTTAAATAGAGTGATCTAATGTTATAGATAAGCTCTTCTTTGTTTAGTTTGTATTTAATAGAGCTATTTTTATATGTAAGATCAGAAATTTTATAATTGCTCTGTTGTAAAAATCCATTAAATAGAGTAACGTTGTAGGTAATTCCACCAATAACTAAGTCTTTAGTTGTGGGTATAGTACCAGCACCACCAGGTGAGTTTAAAATAGCTGATGGCGTTAAAGGGGCAAGAGTTCTTGGCATATTGTAGTGATCATAAGATGCTAAAATATCTACTCTACCAAAGTTTGTAGCAAATTTATTTTTCTTCTGCTCTTTTGTACGATCTAGTTCTACTTTCGCAAGTTTAAGTGTGTTGTTATGTTTTAGTGCAGACTCAATAGTTTGAGTTAAAGTCATACTGAAAAGTAGGCTAGATACTAGTGAAATAAGTAATATGTGTCTCATTTTAGAGCCTTGTTTAGTGAGAGTGTAAAGTCTTGTGAATTTTCAGCACCAACTAAAACACCTTTTTTCTTTCTAAAGTTGTAAATAGCATCAACCCTAGAACCGTCAGATTTTAAAAAGTAAAATGTAGGTCCTGCTATATAACGAAGACTTTTAGGAACACCGTCCATGTCCTCTTTACTGTTTTTTTCTATATAAACCATTATAAAGTTTTTATTTAGCTTCTCAAGTAGATCATCATCATTTTTTAAAATAACATTTTTCATGTACCAACAAGCTTCACACCCTTTACGTGAGAACATAACAAAAATATGCTTTTTCTCTTTTTTAGCTTTTTCTAATGCGCATTTATAGCTATACCAAGGTGTATACTCATCTAGTGAGTCATACTCTTCACCATAAACACTCTTAACTAAGTCTTTACACTCAGTAGTTTCAGTTTGTGCAACAAGTGAACCTAAAGAGAGAAGTAAAACTAAAAATATATTTTTCATTACATAAAACCTTTCATTTTTGCTAAATGTGCGATCATAGCTTCTGGAGTTATGTAACCGATCACATCTGAACTACGAACACGTTCATGCTCTTTGTTAAAAAATAGAAGTGCAGGAGGACCAAATACTCCAAACTTTTTACTAAGCTCTTTTTGCTCTTTGTCATTAGCTGTTATGTCCGCTTTGATTAAAACATAGTTGTTTAACTCTTCGATCACAGTAGCGTCTTTAAAAGTTATAGCTTCTAACTCTTTACATGAGACACACCAATCTGCGTAAAAGTCGAGCATTACTTTCTTGTTCTTGTTTAGTGCTAAAGCCTCATTTAACTCTTTAATAGAGTGAACTTTTGTAAATTTCAACTCTTTTTTAACAACTGAGCTTTGAGTTATAGTGGTAGTAGTCAAGTTCTCTAATGGGTTAAAAAGATCTTTTGCATTACTTAAACCACCTATGAACATTGCGATCGCATACATAAGTAGAAAAACTGAAATTGTTTTTATAGCTGATTTTGCGTTGTGGTTACCTTCTCTTTTACGATCCTCTAAAGCTCCTAGTCTGATAGCAGAAAAAAGAAGTAAAAATGATCCTAAGTACATAGTCACTTGTGCTGAGACTACACGACTTAACATCCAAACCGCGACACCTAACATAAGAACACCAAAGATGTCTTTGATCGCATCCATCCAGCCACCAGGTTGTGGCATGAACTTTCCAGCAGTTGTACCAACTACTAAAAGAGGTACACCCATACCCATACTAAGTGCAAAAAGAGCAGCACCACCAAGTAGTGCGTCACCACTTTGACCTATGTATATTAAAGCACCAGCAAGTGGAGCTGCAATACATGGACCAACTATAAGAGCTGAGAGAAAGCCCATTATTGCAACGCCTATAACACCACCTCTCTCTTCACTTTTTTTACTTAAGCGAGACTGTATGAAGTTTGGCATTTGAAGTTCATACATACCAAACATAGAGAACGACAACGCTACAAAAACACCCGAAAAAAGAAAAATAATCCAAGGTTCTTGAAGTGCGGCTTGTAAGTTAGCACCAAATAGACCTGCTAAAACTCCTGCTAAAGTATAAGCAACACTCATGCTTAAAACATAGACTAAAGAGAGCCAAAATGCTCGTTTTGTTGTAAGTCCATTACCTTGAGATATGATCACAGAGGAGAGAATAGGGATCATAGGAAATACACATGGTGTTAAAGACAGAAGTAGACCGAAACCTAAAAATGTCAAAATAACCCAGATCATATTTCCATCACTTAAAGCTGAAGCGATCATATCAGTTTCAGAGAGTGCAACTTCTTCAACATCACTCTTTAAAGGTTTTACACTTGAAGTTGCACTAGAAAGTGGCAGTTTAGAAGTATCAACACTAAAAGTAAAAGTTTTACTAAGAGGTTCATAACAAAGACCTTGTTCTGAGCACCCTTGGTAACTAACTTCAACTTCAACTTTTTCATTTGAGTTGAGTGCTTTGTCAGTTTTAGCAAAGTAAATGATCATGTTGGGATCGCTTAAAAAGACTAACTCCTCATGATGATCAACTGCTTTAGCTGTCTCTATGTGATCTAAAACAACACCATTACCTTTAGTTATTTTTGCTTTTAACTCTTTTTCGTAAAGGTATATATCCTTCGCTAGTTTTATGTCTACATCAACATAAGTTTTATCTTTTATAGTTGCACTAACTTTAAAAGCATCGTCTGGTGTTAAAAAGTCAACCATAGAAAAAAGTGATGTTAAGCTAAGTGTTAAAAAAAGTAAAAATTTCATAATGTTCCTTAGTACTCAAATGAGTATAGAAGTGAGATCGTTCCAGAGTATGTAACGTTTTTATTTACGATCGGAGAGTCCTGTGCCTCTTGACTAATAAGGTTTGCTCTTGCGTTAAAAATAGTATGCCAATTGTCTGTAATGTCATACATAACGTAAAGTTGCGCTCCATACTCAAAGCCTGAAGATGCTTCGTAAAAAGTTCTTGTAGCTGTAGCTTCACCTGTTTTTACACCGTAGTAGTAGTTGTTAAAATTATCATCACGCCACATAAGTAGAAGTTGAGGATCAAAACTCCACTTGTCTACTTGCATATGTTTACCAGCTGTTACTCTTGCGTAATTTCCATTTGAGTTTCCTAGCATATCTCTCATAAGGTTTAGCACAAGGTAAGACTCCTCATACTTAAGGTTTACACTAACTCCACCACTCCAACTGTTGTCACGATCGCTCATACCACTTAAAGTCGTTGAGTCTGAAGTTTTGTAACCATAAGTATTAGGCTCAACACAAGCCGCTAAACCCCACTTAAGATCTGAACTATTATCACCTAAGAAATAAGCACCAAACTCTACCCATCTAGCATAAACAAGACCGTTATTAAATAGAATAAATGGAACTGCCATAGTTTTAGCCGAATCACCCTCATAAGCGTTAGAATAGCTGTAAGGTCCACCTCCAACATAAGCCTTATCAGAGCTAAAAGCAAGTGAACTCAGAAGTGTTAAAGTAAAGAGTAATTTTTTCATAATGGTCCATAGGGTAAATTTTTATTATAATAGCTAACTTTAGCTTTAACTCTTTTAGTGTGTTGTGATTAGAAATAAAAGAGGGTCTGTTCTTTACTACAAGTTCTCTAATTTAACAACTTGTACTTTATTGAATTTGAAGAAATAAACAGGTGCGTAAAACACTGTTCAAATAATGAATATTTATCCCCAATAATTCCATACCAAATTAGACAACAAGCTTGATTGCTCTATAATTAGGTATCTACAAGCGAAAAAGACACACCTAAAACTTTCACCTATCGGGTGCGACTTTTTCAATTATAACGGTT